>CAJTWE010000011.1 GCA_910579955.1 uncultured Ruminococcus sp.
CTTCTATTATATTTTGGTGGCGGGATTGTGTCAAGTTTTATTATACTACATCATCAGAAGCATTCATGATGGAAGACGTATTAACTTCAAGAATAATGTCTTTTTTAATCATAGCATTTAATATTTCATCCATGATAGTATCACTGACGTTCCAATTATCAAAATAACGTCTGGGAAAATCTATATGTGCCATCGCCTGGAACTCGCAGGTCTGAATTGATTTTAACATAAGATTATAGTATTCATCAATCGCTTTTGATTCCTCTATGTTTTTTGCACCTGGAAAAACAGAGCCATAGCAATGATGAATGCTTCCTAGAATATAATCAAAAGGCATAGAACTGTAATCCTCGAATTCAGTAGGGAATAGATGTGGCTCGGAGAATTCAATCCCAATCAAAATCTGAATGGAGTTATAAATACGTCTTAGCCTATTCACTTCATAGAAATATTCTGACACATCAAAATTTGTAGAAGCTTTATTAATTATTCTTCCCACATTTATTTCAGAAGAATTGAAATCTACATGATCCGTAAAACAAATAATTGGAATCCCAATCTCTATGGCTTTTATACACTGCTCTTCCATTGATGACTTTCCGTCGGGCGAAAAAGTAGTATGAATATGCATATCTGCCAGCCTCATATTATCCCTCCACATAAAATAATATGGTTATTCCTTTTATACACAAAAATAATTGCATTATATTGTCATTGTAGAGACACACCTACTGCCGTGCAAAGGAAAGACAGTACACCCACCTTTCATGTTATGGTTAGCACGGGCGCATACATAGGTGCGTCCGTGCGTCATAGTATTATGGTGAGCGCAAACGATAACCATTAAAAGAATAGTCAACAATGGTTAGAGGGATAATTCATCATTAGTTTTTCTTACGTTTCCTTTTGGCTTTATGTTTTGCAAAAGGGTGACGTTTTTCTTTTCTTATCCCTCTTGTTGTATCAGCTTTATTGTCAGAAAGCTTGTGTATCACAGGCGACATCTTTTCAGGTGAATCAGACGTAGGGGCGTCGTTCCCTTTATTATAATCACTTACTAATTGACCACAGGCAGCTTTTATTCTATTACCTCTTGATTCCCGAAGTTTTACTTCCAAGCCAGCCTCCTCTAGTCTAATCTTAAATGCAACCAATTGTTGCTTGTTAGGACGTTTGATTCTCTTACAGGCAGTTTCATTATATTGTAAAAGATTAATCAGTACATTTTTTCCTCTAAACCATTTACCAAGTTGTCTTACGTCTGAAGCCCTATCATTAATTCCAGGAGCGAGCAGATATGCAATGGTAATCTTTCTGTTATGTCGTTCAGAATAGGAAAGCGCAGCTTCGACAACACTATGAATGCTATTGGATTTCATGTGCGGCATAATCATGTTTCTAGTTGCTTGATCCGTTGCGTGAAGAGAGAGTGTAAACTGAATCTTTAAATGCTCCTCTCTCAGTCGCTTCAACTGTTCAACTGGTCCAACAGTCGATACATTTATGCCATCTGTAGGAAAATTAAGTCCATTGCGATCACGAAGTATATGAATACTTTTAATCAGATTATCATAATTAAAGAGAGGTTCTCCCATCCCCATAAAAACGATTCTGTTGACACGTTCTTTCAAAAGAACGATTTGCTGAACTATTTCAGCTGGTGAAAGATTGCGAATAAATCCATTTTTTCCTGATGCACAGAAAATACACCCCACCGGACAACCGACCATAGTGCTAACGCATACCGTATTGCCAGTCCTTCTTTTAATGCATACTGTTTCAATGCAGTAGCCATCTTGTAATTCAAAAGCATACTTTGTAGTATCTCCCCCTACATATATGTCTTTTATAGTCATAGTTTGATTTTTAGGACTTACGCCACTTTTATACAAGGTTTTGAATAAAGACTTAGCTCGTTCTTCTCCCATACATTTGGCTACTTCATCAAAAGTATAATTGTACGGATTGCCCTGAATCATTTCTAATGTAGGAGGGACCATTTTCTCTTTATTTGCCATGATAATTCCTTTCCTCGCATTGTATTTAAGTAATATTTTACACAAACCAACTTGTGTGGATTATAACTTGAAAGTATCAAAAGGGTAAACAACCCCCATTCTATATATTATACATCTTTTTTTTCTTTCTGTCAAGATAGAAATTGCATCCCAATAATGTGAATTATATCATTTTTCACTTATTGGGATGCATACTTACTTAGAATAATCTCATAGTTGCTTATTCAATTCCTTGCTTCTTGCTCCTGCCCTTTGTCTGGTCCTTCGGCGTTCTCGGCTTCTTGGCGAGCCTTGCGGCATCACGCTTCATCTTCGCCCTCTCAAAGTAGCAAGTCTTTTCACGCTTTGGGGCATTCTTCTTTGCTTCGATCGCTGCCTGATTCAGCTCATCAGTCACGACTTTAAGCCTTTGCTCCTTAGCATCAAGCTCCTCCTGCTGAGGGAAAGGCTCTGCTACTATCTTCTGTGCTTCTGCGTGATCGAGCCTGAGCTTTGCAAGGTTATCCTGCGTTCTCTCAATTCTGCCGTCGATGTTGTAGAGGGCAGCTTCAAGACGGTTCAGGTTATGGGCAAAACTCTCAATCAGCTTCGTGGTATGTGAAGCGGCACCTTGCAGACAAGCCGACATTCCGCCGCCCATCATGTTACTGTTTACCGTCACGCTAAGGTCAAAGCCCTGGAACGAGCCGACCTTTACGGGAGTATCCGCATACTTGATAGCCAGCACCGCATCTTCCAAAGCCTTAGCTGCTTCTTTTCTGTCAGTGTATTCTGTCTCACCAATGGTGATCTTGAATACGGGCAGTTTTCGCTCAGGATCAATCGGGAGCTTGCGGAGTGTTTCACGGTCTGTATGGAGATCAGCAAGAATAGCCGTAAGTTTCTGTTCCTGTTCAGGGAAACGAGCGATCTTGTCCTCCATTTCAAACACCGTGTTGCGGTGTTCCGCAGCGAGTACCCTCAGTTCCTTCACTTCATTTTCAAGCATCAGCTTTTCCTTGATGCGCTCGTCACCCGTACAGAGTGCCTTGATCTCAGAGTATGTAAGAGCTTGCTGGTCCACATCTTCACATTTTCTTGCCGGAGTTTTGCTCGTCATGATCTGAGAGATAAACTTCTGCTTATTCTCCAAAGTCTGATAGCTGTACGCATCGAACGTACCCTTAGTGACATAGCGGAAAATCTGAACAGTCTTGTTCTCGTTACCCTGTCTGATAATTCTTCCGGCGCGCTGCTCCAGATCTGCTGGTCGCCACGGAATATCGAGGTCATGGACGGCAATAAGCCGTTTCTGGACGTTTGTGCCAGTACCCATTTTTGCCGTAGAACCGAGCAGAACACGAATCTCACCATTACGGACTTTATCAAAAAGATCGGATTTCTGCTGTTCAGTTTTCGCATCGTGAATGTATGCAATTTCCTCCGCAGGGATACCCCTTGCGATCAGCTTGTCACGAATATCGTCATAAACACAAAAATCGCATTCTTCCTCCAATGATTCAACCTCAGCAATAGATTTCTTATCTTTAGCATCGTCGGCATCTTCGCCCTCGACCTCTGATTCTCCTGTTGCCTTGTGCGGAACGCCCAAATCACAGAAGATGATCTGCGTGAGCCTGTCCTCAGCCGTTTCAACGTGGATACGGGCAACATTCTCTACACAGCGGTTGAGCTTCGTATCGGGGTTATCTTCAAATGACGGATCAATCAGACGAGGATCAAGACCAAGCTTTCTTCCATCCGACGTTATCTTGAGCATATTGTCAATCGTGGGATCAACATTGCCTGCATTGATAGCATCAGCTCTGTCGGCAAGCTCCTGAACAAGCTCCTGCTGGAACGAAGTGGCTTCGACTTGAACCACCTGATATTCACAGTCAGGCACATCAAGTTTCAGCGTATCAGCGGTACGAATATCAGCAACCTGTTTGAACATACTCATCAATTCGGGTAGACCTGTATAGTTGGCGATACGGGTGCGCTCCTTGAAGCCATTGCCCGCAGGCTTTAGCTCCCAATCGGTTTTCTGGTCGCCAAAGACCGCAACCCAGTTGTCGAAGTGCTGTAAGCCGTGGTCACGCAGGAAGTCATACTCCAAGTAACGCATCATGGTGTGCAGCTCTGTGATAGAATTGCTCAGAGGTGTGCCAGTTGCAAAAATAACGCCCTTGCCGCCAGTCTTTTCATCGAGGTATCTGCATTTGAGGAAAAGATCGAGTGCTTTCTGTGAAGCCGAATTGGAAATTCCGGCTACATTCTGCAATTTTGTGGCGACGAACAGATTTTTGAACTCGTGGGCTTCGTCAATGAACAGACGGTCGATTCCCAGCTGTTCAAAGGTCAGCGTATCGTCCTGATTTGCCTTTTCGAGCTTATCAAGCTGTTTTTGCAGACTTTTACGGGTACGCTCCATAGCCTTGATCTGAAACTTAGAGCCTTCGCTCTTTTTAAGCTCCTCGATACCACGGAGAATATCATCGATCTGGCTCTGGATCGTCATGACCTGTCTTTCCTTAGAAACAGGGATTTTACCGAGCTGAGAATGACCGATAATAACTGCATCGTAGTTTCCGGTAGCTATCTTAGCAAATAACTGCTGTCGGTTCGCTTTCTGAAAGTCCTTCTTTGTTGCAACAAGAATGTTTGCACCCGGATAGAGCTTCTGAAAATCGTCACCGATTTGCTCCGTCAGATGATTCGGGACAGCAAACAGGCTCTTAGTGCAAAGCCCTAAACGCTTGCTTTCCATTGCAGTAGCGATCATTTCAAAGGTTTTTCCGGCACCAACGCAGTGAGCAAACAGCGTATTACCGCCGAACATAGCGTGAGCGATCGCATTTTTCTGATGATCGTGCAGATGAATGTCAGCCGTCATCATCGGGAAAGAAAGAGCCGAGCCGTCAAACTCACGGGGACGAATGGAGTTGAAAAGTTCGTTGTAACGCTCCACAATAGCTTCACGGCGGACAGAATCTTTGAAGATCCACGCCTTGAAAGCCTTGCGAATATCGTCAGCCTTGCGCTGTACCACACGGGTAGCATCAATATCCACCACACGCTTTTCCTTAGTATCGCCCAAGCCATCCGGCACTTCGATCGTCTTGTAGACCTTCGGCTCTTGCAGATTCAGCAAATGCTCAAAGATGTCATAAGCGTTCATCGTGTGTGTGCCGTACTTTTGAGTCGCAAGCACCGACCTGTCGGAAGATTTGTTGCTTACATGGAAAGAGTTAGCGTGTACTGAGTATTCCACGCCGACAATAGCTGACTTGTTCCACCGAGCCGCAGGACTGTCACTCCGCTGATATGCAGGAGTCTGCAACAGCTCATACATGAACTGTTCGTAATACTTCGGATCAAGCCAAGCTGCACCGAGCTTAATATCAATATCTCCGGCTTTCAGCGGTTCAGGCATAGCCTGTTTAAGTGCCGATACGTTGATATTGAAATCAGGATCGTACTCGGCGATTTCTTCAGCTTCACGGAGTTTCTTGCGAATATCGCCCGAAAGGTACTCCGAAGCCGTCTGATAACCGTTCTCCGTATGGGGTATCTTGAAAATTGCCCCTGTCAGGTCACGCTTCAGTTCGTCCTCCGTCATACCTGTCAGCCCACTCATGTACTCAAAGTCAATCTTTGCCTTCTCCGCAACGGAGAGAGTGAGTGCTTCAAGTGCCGTGTCTACATGATCGACCGCTTTCGGAGGTACGATAGTACGCTTTGTGAAAATATCGGACTTTGCAAGGAGTTTTGTCTTATCATAGCTCTTTTCAAGCCCTGCCACAAGATTATATGACACATCTTCGCTGAAATATCGCTTATTCGTCTGAGAATGAATAATACCGTACTTCTTGTAGAAATCATCATACGCCACATTAAGTTTTGTCTGCAAATCCTTGATAACGCTGTCAGGCTTGTTAAGCTCCATTGCTTCGATCAGCTCACGGGTGAGGTCACGAAGCTCAATAAACGCCTTGAAACGCTTGTGTTGTGCAGTTCCCTTATCGAAACGGAACTCGCAGGCAGCGTTATTTTTCTTGAAGAAGACCTGATCGTCAGACATAAAAAAGCTGTAATTACGCAGATTAGACGGAATCTGCACCTGAACTCCGTCAGCGGTCTTAGCGTAAACATCTCTGCCACGCTCATGACTGATCTCAGCCGAGAGTTTGCCGACAGCTTCATGAAGTGCCGATTTCAGATCAAAGCCGTCCTCAGCAACAACCATAGTGCCTGAGCCGTAGAGCTTGTTGCCCTCGACAACCGTACCAAGCACCATATCGGGGTGCTGTTCAAAATATTTGTTGATTGGCAGACCGTCAGCCGTTTCACCGATGTGTACCCAATCTGGAATATTGGACATTTCAGTAAGTGACTTGCCTTCATGCTTTTTCAGGAAGATAATATCCGTAGTGACTTCCGTGCCTGCATTATCCTTAAAAGCACCATTCTTACCGCCCGGAAGTCTGATTGCACCGATGAAGTCAGCTTTGTCAGCCAACATCTGCCTTGTAGTCTCGTCACGCTTGTCAAGTGTGCCTGCCGAGGTTACGAATGCCATGATACCGCCGTCTTTGAGCTTTGAGAGAGCTTCTGCAAAGAAATAGTCATGAAGTTTGGTAGTATCATGGACAGTATCACGGAAACCAAGCTCACCGAACGGAACATTACCGACAGCTACATCAAAGCTGCCGTTCTGAAAACGGTTCTTTTCAAAGCCCTGAATTGCAATATCAGCATCGGGATAGAGTGCCTGAGCGATTCTACCCGATAAGCTGTCGATCTCCACACCGTAGAGCTGAGAATGTGCCTGCATTTCTTCGGGCATACGTCCGAAAAAGTTTCCGATACCCATTGCAGGCTCTAATACGTTACCGCCCTCAAAGCCGAAATTGGTGAGAGCTTCGTAGATTCCGTCTATAACAGTCGGGCTTGTATAAAACGCATCATTTACCGTTGAACGTGCCTGAGCGTATTCCTGCGGAGTCAGCAATTCAGAAAGTTCCTTATACTCTGCGGCCCACTTCTCGTCATTCTTATCAAAAGCCTTAGCCAACGCACCCCAGCCGACATATTTCGACAAGGTTTCCTTTTCCTCAGCCGTTGCAGGACGCTTTTCCGCTTCAAGAATTTTCAGCGTCTTGACAGCTTCGATATTGGCTCTGAACTTAGTCTTAGCACCACCGTCACCGAGGTTATCATCGGTGATCGTGAAGTTATCGCCCTTATCGGGAGTCGGTGCAGGAGTGGTGCTTTCTTCTGCAACAGGTTCATCAGCATTGACAACCTCTGCTGTAATAGTCTCACGCTCCGGATCTTTGGTACGCTCCAAGCTGTCAATGAAATGAAAGCTCATCAGCATATCGCCGTTGTCGAGCTGAGATGTCAGCTCACCTCCGTCAAAAGTCCAGTTCTTCGCACGATCAAACTCCATATGCAGGTCTTTGCCCATAGGTTCGCCGTTTTCATCGAGTTTTCTGGAAGTAAAATCAACGGTGCTTACACCCGTGACGATTCTGCGTTCTCCGATACACTCAGGACGGAGATGATCGGTAATCTCAAACATCATTCCCGGCTTGATAGCCTTTTTGAGCTGTGAAAGGTTCTTTACAGCGGGAATACCTGGCTTTTCTGTTTCGGGTGTAACCTCAGCAACAGGCTCAGGCTTCATAGGCGCAGACTGCTCCTTTTCAGGTTCTGCCTTGCCGATATATTCATACATTCCGCTGTTCAGGAGCTTATCGTAGGAGATATTCTCTGTGATAGCAAAGCCGCCGCTGTCACGCTGAACTGCGCAATCGTCCGTATAGAACGGTAACGCACCCGTCAGCGAAACAACCTCAGAAATCTCTCCAGTAATCTTGTGACGAAATCGGTCACCGACCGTGACTGTATGGGGAGGCTGCACCTTAGTGGTCTGCTCTGCTTTGAGAGCCGCCCTCTCTGCTTTCTGTTCAGCCGAGAGGTATGTATCGTCCCTGAGCCGTGATTCGGTCATTGTCGCGACATTGTACCACGAATGACGGAACTTCTCACCATTCTCAAAGCTGAAAGTAATACCCTGAGAATTATAGTCAACGAGTGAGATCTTGCCCTCACCGCTGTGACCGCCCGTGCCGTATTCCTTTTTCAGAAAATCGGCTAACTGCTGGATAGTCGAGTGCTTTTCCTCGTAAAAGTCCTGCACACGGAGTTTTCCGTGAACAAAGCCAGTACCACGGTCAATCTCGGCGGCAAGTGCTTCATAGACCTGAACACCGTCAACCACCGGACCTTTGGCAAATTCAGACTTCGGCTTTTCGGGCGCAGGCTTAGAAGTGGTCAGCGGTTCGGGATCACCGAAAAGAGAGAGCTGTTCACCCTGTGCTTCGGGCATTTCCCAAAACGGAACATCAGCATTTTCATTACGCTGAATTTCGTCAATGACCGCTGCGTCCGTAAAGAGAGGACGGTCAATGGCCTCAGTCTCCGCAGTTGGAGTCTCCACCGCAGGAGCATCATCGACCGCCATAACGCCCAGCTCATAAGCAAGACCGTCAAGCTCTGCATTGTGGTTTTCATAGGTGTCGATAGAGATAACACCATCGGCATTGTCGATAATAACCGTAGCACCGAGGGAAAGTGCCTTGTCTTTGATCTCGTCAAGGCTTTCAGCATCACCCTTATATTTCAGCGTGACCGCAGGCACATCTTCCACAGAAGAAATATCCTGAACCTCAGAAGCATCGCTCATAAGCTCTACCGTCTGTTCGTCCTTGCTTTTATGCCTGTCGATAACATCATCGGGAACGGAAACAAGGTCAGAGAAATCAAGCCCCGTCAGACCGTTCTCGATCATATCCTCGATATTATCATACTGCTCCGTATTATAAACCTCGCCGTCAAATTCATAGGTGATTTTGAAGTCCACAAGGTCAGCCGTTACCTGAATCGGCAGCTCATCATCGGTCAGCGTGGTAAACGCAAGACCGACATTGTGCAGATCATCAAAATCAGCACCCTGACGGTATTCCGCTTCACAGAAGTCGTTGATAAGCGACTTTGCCTTGTCAAGCGGAGTTTCAAAGGTACGCTGAAAATCCATGATCTCCACAGGCTTATCGGGATTATGCTCAAGCATTGCAGTTTGCAGGAGCTTCAGGAATGTGGACAGCTCACGGTACGGCTCGATCTCCATTTTATCGCCACGGTTATAGATACCGCAGACAGGTTCGCCGCCGTAAAACAGTTCACCGACCTTATCACCGTCAGCGATAGCCAGTTTCCATGTGCCGCCCTCAGTTTCCGCAGACTCGCAGTCAGTGCCGAAGAACTTGTCAACGACCTGCTGTAATGTCTGGAGCTTCTCAGCCTCACGCTTCGGAGGGTTCAGCTCAAATGCCTGTTCAATCAGGACGGTATATCCTGCTTCACGGAGCTTCGCAGAGTATTCGTCCTTAACATGATCGGGAAAACCAACCATAGGAGAACCGTTCTTTGACAGCATACGCAGTCCGAGGACTTCTGCACCGATCTCTGCATTTTTGCCGTACATCTCGTAAAAGTCACCGACCTTGCAGAGTGATACCGAACCTTTGTCCTCCGGCTCTGCCTTTTCAGGAGCTTCGACCGCAGGTTTTTCAGCCTTAGACAGAATTTCAAAGCCCTTTTCCTCCATATCCTGCTGCCAGCCGTCATAGGCAAGCACATCGGAAGTGCCGAGCAGAATACCGCCGTAATTGGGTGCATCAAGGTCTTTCAGGGAAATGCTCTTGTCGCTGATCTTCTCGACCTCACGACGAGCGCCGTCATACATTATAATATCACCGACAGCAAGATCGGACACCTTTGCAGTTTCGGGCTTCTCCTGCACAAGCTCCTTTTCACGGAAGAACTCAGGCATTTCGGTAAAGCCGAAGCTGTCACAGAAATACGCTGTATCCTTGCCGTCGACGGAAATGACGATCACATCGCTTACAGAAAGCGAATGACCACGGAAATCTTCGGGGTGATCAATATTGAACTGCGTATAGAGGGCTTCAAGCGTAGCATTGCCCCTGAACTCTCCGACTTCTCCCTCATAGACAAGCGCATAATCGTCCTTGTTGAGCTGTACGCCGTCAGCTTTCAGCCTGTCCATACTCTCAAAGCGGACACCGTGATATTCGTCACCGCTGGGAAGCTGATAGATCTGAAACTTACCCTGTGCCTTTTCCACATCATCAATGGTGCGGATAGGATTTTTCTCTTTGAAATCGTCAAGTATCTTCTGTTCCTCAGCGGTAAGCGCAGAATGGAATTCCAGATAAGGAACAAGGACATTCAGCATATTTCGGGGAGTTTCCTTGCTTTCGGGTGTATTGTAGGGATAATTCGTCGAAGCTACGGCATTTTCACAGATAGTGCGGATATGGTCAATGAGACTTCCACCGCCCGAACCCTTGCCGTCACCGATATCAAACCTATTGGAGAAATTGAACTCCTGTCCGTCCACAACAGCCCTGATCTCAAAGTTTGTTTTCTTGTAGTAGCCTGCATTAAGGTCGGGGATCATACGCTCCTTATGCTGTTTATCGTCAAGATACTCCATAAGAGCATTTGCAAGCGCAAAGCTGATCTCGCCGTGTTCTTCCGCAAAGTCACTCAGCAGACCGCTTTCGGTAAACCAGCGGTCATTGCCGTCCTTAGAATAGCCGAATTGAAATTCAAGGCTGTCGGGCTTTCTTTCAGGCTCAAAAGTAACATTATACTTTTTCTTTGCGATGATAGCAAAAGCGTTTTCGGTCTGCACTTCATCACCGAGAATATCATAGAGAGCCTTTTTGATACGGTTGAGCTTCGAACGGTTATCTCCCTTTTCCCAATCAGCCATAGCAGCACCGTCAAATGCAGTGAGAAGATCACTGATCCTTTCATCGGAAATGTCAGGAACAGCCTCCTGCAAATCGTCACGAACCCACCAGAAAGCGAGATCGTCAAATTCCTCATGGATACGGTCAATGAAAGCCTGTCCGATTTCCTCAAAGGAAACAAAACGTTCCATACCGCCGAAACTGCACTTGAAACCGTCCTCAGTCCTCTCCGTATGCAGGGAGTGGCGGAGGTTTTCAGCATAATAATAGGTACGGTCTGAGATCTCACCCTGTTCAAAGATAAACTCAATATCTGCGGCCCCACTGCCCTCTAAAAGTCCGAGAGCAAGCTCACGGCGAATATCCTCTCCGTCATGATAACGCTGGGCGAGGTCATAAAGCGCAGGCTCAGAAAGATGATAGCCGAAAGCAGCCTTGTCGCTGGGCTTATGCTTATCAAGATAACCGCTGTCAAACAGCGGATACGCCATATCCTCCCACTCATCAGAAGAAAGAGTGCGCTCCGCAAGGAATTTCGCAAGGTCAGCCTTCGGGAACAGCACTTCTTCCTCAGTCGGAACTCTGCTTGCATTCTCACGGTCAATAACTGCCTGCTTATGGGCAGTCAGAAAGTCAGCTACATCGGATTCCTGCAAAGCGTTATGCAGAATCTCGTCATACGCCTGAATATCCTCAGCCGTGAAAGTCTCGTCAATGCTGTCGATCTGACCTCTCGTCACATCACCGACAAACATAGCGGTAATAGCCGCCCTTTGTCCATCGGAGAAATCGTGCTGAGAAAAGAAGTCAGAAAGCTCAATACTGCGGTCAAAACTCGACTTTGCTTCAAGCATATCATGGAGCTTGGAGTGTTCGCCGTAACGCTCCGAAAGAGCTTGTGACAGATACGCATTAACAAGAGAGAGCATTTCACCGAACTGTGCATCATCATAACGATTATCGAAAAAGTCAGCAAGATCGAGCTTTACATCTTCCACCGCAAGGCGATGAACCACGGGAGAGAGTGCCACATTCTGCTCCATAGGCAAACCGAGGTCAGCCATACTCCTGAGCATATCTACCTCACGGACAGCGTTTTCCAAAGCCCTGTGAAATGCAGGAGCGTTCTCTTTATCCACCGCAAAAGCGACCTTGCCGTCACGGACAACAGCATGATAGCTCACACTTGTTTCGAGGAAAGGCTTGACCTTTCCGAACTGTTCGGGTGTGAGCTTGCTCATATAATAATGGGTATCACGGTTCGCACGATAGTCACGGTTGCCGACTTCCTGCGCCTTATCGGTACTTGCAAACTGATTACGCATATTCACAACTTCGTCCCTGATGTTGCGGACAGCAAAGAGGTCAGCGTGAGATACCGTCAGCGTACCCTTGCCGGACGGATAGACTCTGCCCGAAAACTGCATACTGCGCTTTGACATGATCTCAGCCATTTTCAGGACTAAATCACGGTCAGCCGAAAGATACTCTTTCTGCGGAATATAGCGATACTCTGTTGAACCGAAGATGTTTTTTTCGGGCGGAGAATATGGTCTGTTTGATTTGTTCGGTACAAGATCGGGAGTGCCTGCAATCTGCCTGAACCACTCCACATCTTTATCATTGATCGCCATAATGACGGAATTATCACGGGCATAGGCATAGTAGTTAATGCCCGAATTATCAAGCTGTTCCTGCAATCTTGCAAAATCCGAAGCCTGAATCGTCACAAGGCTCTTATCTCTGTTATCTGTTGCCTTGTGCCACATTTGGTTGCCGTATGTAATAAGGTCAGCCATGCTGTCAACCTCCTTCTTTTCAGTCTCTTGTTCTACAACTTTTGGAATACCCCTGAGCATATCATTCCAGTCTTTATATGTATCTGGAGTGATGATACGCTTCATATCGGGATACTGCTCCTGCAAACGCTGGGCAAATTCATTGCCTGCCGTATCGTTATCGGAGCATAAAAATACGTTCTCAGCAGCGATATTATGACGGAGCATCGTATCAAGGACGATACTTGGCTTCACGCCCATCATGGAAACAAGCCTGCAATTATCAAGCTCTTTGCTGTGCATTTGCAGATATGAAAGCATATCTATTGCCGACTCAAAGAAAAAAGCCTTTTCTCCGGTGCCGCGTACTACCTCAAAGCCGTGACCGCCAACCGAGCCTGTTGCAATGCCTTTGAATTTATGCTCCGTGGAAGTGCCGACCTTTTCAGCACCGATAACTTTTCCGTCTGTATCGAAATATTTGAAAAGCACATTGCCTGTCTTTTCTTCCTGAGAAATAACGCCTTTCTTTACAAGTGCGGAAAGCATATCATAGTCAAGTCCTCTGGTCTTGCACAGATACGCAAACACACGCCTGCAATTATCAGCTTCGGCAAGGGAAAGCTCCCTTGCCGTTTGCTGAACAGGTTTGGGTTCGTATGTGTGGGACGGAGTATAGGTGCGGTCAATATGCTCACCCGTGAGGGCTTCAACAGCATCAATAAAGGACATATCCATATATTCACGGAGTAAGCCGATATTATCGCCGCCCTTGTTTTCGCTGAACCTGAACCATTGACCACGTTCGCCCGGACCGTTGTCCTTGATATGCAGGCTGTCATGTTCCTTCCACACATACTCTTTGCCGACCTTTTTCAGGTCAAAGCCGTGAGACATGAGAAACTGAGGAAGATTGACGAGGTTCGCCCTTTCTTTCTGTTCATCAGTAATTCTCATCTGTTATTCCAACCCCTGATTATTTCTCTTTTTGGGTGTCTGCTGTCTCTGCTGAGGGTTCTGCTGACCTCGACCGCTGATACGCTGGGCATCTCTATGCATTTTGCCACGGGAAAAGAAAGCTCTTTGGGAATCCTTCTTTGCGACCGTGACCGCAGATTTCTCACCTCCGAACACAGCGGAATGCTCCACGCCCTTAGCTGTCAGCTCTGCCGACTTCTTACGAGCCTGCCCCTCGTCCATACGACGAGTGAAACGCTCCTGTTTCGGGAGTGCCTTGAAAAGCTCAGAATTTACAAGCTCAACGGCTCTTTCACCCTTGACATCACTCTCGATCTGCTTATATGCCTGAGCGTTTTCCTTAGAAACGGTAATTGCTACCGTATCATTCTTGCGTACTACCGCAGAATAAGGGGTATTCTGTTTTTGCAGTTCTCCTGCAATTTTCCTTGCGGTATCAATCGGCTCAACACGGGTGTGTCTCTGCTCTTTGGAAAGAGAAGCATAGTATTCGGGATTGACAGTCTCATACCTGCCTTTCTCACCCTTACCGGCGTTCTCCTTTGCAGCTTCGGTATGTGCGATCTTTCTGATAGAAGCATACATCACATCATTCAGCACAGGAACGTCCTGCTTGGAAACGGTAATGCCGACCTTATCCTCGCACTTAGTAGCAGCGGAGAACTTTACTCCTGCCGACATTAGAGCCGACATGACCTCTGCCGCCTGAACCTCTGTCATGGTCTCCACATGACGGTCATTTCGGGGCAATTCCTTGTAATAATCAGGGTTCACCTTGAAACCGCCGTCATCTGTAAAAACGGCATCACCCTTATCAAGCATATCCGACAGCCAGCTATCTACCTCGACTTCTTCGTGCATATTGAGAAGCTCAAGCTGACTTTTCATTTTTGCAAGCTCCTCAACAGCGTTATCCCTCATTTCCGGCGGAACAAAGGGGTTTTCTGCAAGGCTCTCCATAGACTTAATACCCTCAGAAAGCTCTGCCTTTGCCTTGTCTATGTCCGCTTTAGAGCCGTTGTTGATGATACCGTCGATCATGTTGTAATCATCTTCAAGCTGCATCTCCACATTGACAAGGGGCTGAATATTGAACTGATCTGCAAGTTCAGCGACCTTAGAACGGTCAAGAGTTTCGACCTCCTGCGCCGCCTGAACAGCAGTCTCAGCAAGTGTCGGCATATCCATAGTGCCTTTCTGAACCATTTCACCGAGCTTATCTCCGGTCAGCTTCATAGAAGCATCAAGCTGATCGTTGGTCTGCTCCTCATAGTGCGTTTCAGGACGGGCGAGCTTCATGATCTTATCATCAAGTTCTGAAATACGCTCATTCACATCTTTGAGCTGTTCGGAGAGATTATACTTGTCAACAACACTTGTTGCAGGATCATTATAGGTATCAAGGATTCTCTGCTTTTTCGCTTCAAGTGTTGCTTTCTTATCGCTCAGGCAATCAACAGTCGCACCGTTCAGCCGTGTCAAAGCATCGGCAAAGGCTTCACGGCGTTCCTTATTAAAGCCGATAGAAAAGCTCTTGATCGTGTCATTCAGAGCAATCACACGATTGAGCTTGTGTTCTATACGGTCACGCTTTGCGGTAAATTTGTCGATCTTCTTCCACGCTTGGTCGATCTTCTGCTGTCGCTCAGGAATCTTCTCCTCACGGATAGCCTGAATACGCTTCTCGTTATTGGCGATAACAGCACCGATACCCGGCAGATTGCCGATAGTAGCTTTCAGCATACGGTTGGTATCTTCAAGCTTATCAGCCTTTGCACTGAGGGCTTCAATATTTGCCTTGTTGCGGTCGATCTTATCAGTTTGATTGGCGATTTTTTCATCAAGAGAGTCGATACGGCTCTGATGATGTTCCGCCTTTGCGTTAAGTAGAGGAAGAAGTTTTCCCGGATTCTGAACGCTGTTCTCGTCCTGCTGCTGGTCCAGAGACTGAGCCTGCTTTCTCCTCAGTTCTTCCGCATCGACCGCAGGCTGGTCGGCGGTTCTCTTATCGTCATTATCCTGTACGGGCATAGGCTACCTCACTTTCTGCGCTTGATGAAGATGATAATCTTCTTCATGGTCTGAACTTCCTTTCTCTTTCTTCGTTCTGAATGATACGCTCCTGTTCGCTCTGCTGTCTGCGACGGGCGATCTCAGCCAAGTGTTGATGTCTTTCTCTTGAAAAATGCGAATGACTGTTACGGCGAAAATAATCGTCAAATAGCTCATTCAAAGTCGGAACTGTATCCGCTGCACTCTGTTCAGGGACAGAAGGAGCTTTCGCTTTTTCCTTGATTTTCTCATGTTCCTGAATATCCGAGATCGTTCTGCCGTTCACGGAGATCACACGGTCAAGCTCACGCTGAAGCGTGGGAGTATCGCAGAGCCAAAAATCCACATAGGTCTTGCAGAGTGCAAGCCGAACCTCATCGGGACGGTTTTTCAATGCTCCGATTGTTGTGTTCAATAGCTCTGCAACTTCTCCTAAGAGACGATAATAACCGTCAGGCTCTCCGCAGACTTGCAGTTCACGTAGCAAGGCTCCATAATCGCCGGACTGCGCCTTTGCGATGATCTCCTCGACCTGTTCCTTGTAACTGCCGTCATAGGTCAGCACCATTTCGTTTTCACCGTATCGGGCTGAAAAAGGAATACCGCTTTTGTCGAGTGCTACGCATATCTCCTGCGCCTTATCCGTATCAATGCGGATAAACTCTTTGTTGGCAATAGAAGCAATATCTATGCCTGCGATATATAGAAACTCTGTCACGGTGTGATCATCTCCCTGATGTGGTCGATCAGGTCAATGTTTGTGCTGTCGACATCGTACTCCATTGTGTACGCACCGCAGATATTTTCCTGAATACGGCGAGGGAGCGACCTCAGCTCACGCACAGGAACACCGATCAGCTTTGCAACATTGCCAAGCTCTGAAACTGCAAGTGCCTTGTTCACAAGGTCATAAAAACGCTCTGTATGCGAGCTATCCATCATGAACTCATAAACGATAGCCTGCTGAGTATCGTAATCAAGGCTGCGGAGTGTCACAAGCAAAATGCCAGTTGATTTTGCAACCTCATCAAGTCCGATATATACCGAGCCTTTCTGCCACAGATTGTCGAGTGCTTCAAAGACTGCCTTCTTGTCCTCATCGTTCCTGACAGAGATAGTCTCAAAGACCGCTGTCATACTCTTTTTGATCTCATCGTCCATAGCGGAAATGCTGTCCTCGGAGACACCGAGGATCTTTGCAGCTTCCGCAAGCTGGTTGTTATCCATTCTTATTACCCCTCTCCGTTTTCCACTGATAGTACATCTTCCCGTTGTACGGATTCTCCACGATCTCAGGGCGGACAATAGTCTTTTTGCCCTTAGATGTGTAGCTTGTGGACTTGCCGTCAAACAGTCCCTTGACCTGGGTATCGGATAGCTCCACGCCGTACACCTTTGCGATATTCATACCGCACTTACCCTTGCAATACCAGCCAAACTTACCCTTGACAACATCAGCACCGCACTTCGGGCATTTGCCAACAGGCTCATTGCCACCGTCCGAAAGAGAAACGGACTTATCGACAGAGCCGTATTTTCTGCACATATCAGTGATAAAATGCTGAATACCGGACATGAACACAGTTTCGGGCAGCTCACCGTGTTCAATCTGCTGTAACTTCGATTCCCATTCAGCGGTCAGCTTTGCGGACTTGACCTCATCGGGAACAACTGTCACAAGCTCTTTGCCCTTATCCGTCGCCCTGAGTTGTTTGCCGTCACGCTCCACATAGCCGTTTTTCACAAGTGATTCAATGGTTGCGGCCCGTGTCGCAGGAGTACCGAGTCCCTTTTTCTCCGTATCATCGTCATAGTCCTCGTTGCCTGCACGTTCCATAGCAGATAACAGCGTATCTTCCGTGTAGGGCTTCGGAGGACTTGTGAAATGTTCGCCATTGCTTGCTGCTACCGTGAAAGTCTGTCCCTCAGATACCGCAGGAAGAGCTTTTTCATCGGGCTTTTCCTTGTCGGTCTGCCTGATAAAGCGTTTCCACCCCATATCAAGGACGGTTCTGCCTGTTGCCGTAAACTCCGTGCCGTTGCAGATACCCGTCAACTTGACAGCATCGTACTTATGAGCCGGAGCCGTTGCACAGATCAGCTTAGTGGCGATCAGGGTAAGGATATTCTTTTCACCTGTCGGCAGAGAAGAAAGATCAGCCGTGGCGATACCGCTTGTGGGGATAATTGCATGATGCCCTGATACTTTGCTGTTATTGATAACCTTCTGTATGTCAGGCGTATGGGCAATACCAAACCCGAAATAGCTGTCACAGAGCTTCGTCACTTCAAGAGCTGTCTGAGCCATATCATCGCTGAGATACTGGCTGTCGGTGCGGGGATAAGTGACGAGCTTACCCTCATAAAGTGACTGAGTATAGTCAAGTGTCTGCTGCGCCGTGTAGCCAAAAGCCTTGTTTGCTTCACGCTGTAAGGTTGTCAGATCGTAGAGCTTTGGTGCTTTATCGGTCTTGACCTCACGCTTGACAGAGCTGATAGTGACCGTACTGCCGTCACAGGCAGATACAAGCGCATCGGCAGACTTCTCATCATCAATCCTTGCAGATGATAACGTAAAAGCACCGCAGTTGAGGTCAGCTGTAAAATACTTCTGCTTTACAAAGCCGTTTACCTCCGCATCACGCTGAACGATCATTGCAAGAGTAGGTGTCTGCACTCTGCCGATATTGAGCTTACCGCCATATCGAACGGAAAACAGCCGAGAGCCGTTCATACCCACAAGCCAGTCTGCTCTTGCACGGGCATAGCCTGCATTGAACAGGTTATCGTATGCGGACATAGGCTTCATATTAGAAAGTGCCTTGCGGATAGCGGATTCCTCAAGAGAAGAAACCCATAAACGCTTCACAGGCTTGCGGCACCGAGCCATGTTATACACATAGCGGAAGATACATTCTCCCTCTCTGTCCGCATCGGTCGCACAGATGATCTCTGTTACCTCGTCCTTATTCATAAGGTTTTTCAGAAGATTGTACTGAGCCTTTGTGCTGTCCGTAATCTGAAACAGCCAGTTGTCGGGAATCATAGGAAGCTGAGAAAAGCTCCATTTCTGATTCCAGCCGTTGCCGTAGTCATTCGGAAACTTCAAGCCTACCAAATGACCGACACACCACGATACAATATATCCGTTGCCTTCGGTGTAACCTTTCTTTGTAGCGTCCGCACCTACTACGGAACTGATTGCACGGCTTACACTGGGCTTTTCGCCCACGATTAGAATTGCCATATATCGACTTCCTTTCATTTTTATTTCCCAAAATCGAAAATCACTTGATTTCGGGAAATAGATGTGGTATAATAAACACATACACCTTGCTGACGCAAGGCGAGGGGCTTGCGCCCCTTTGCGGACTTTCGTCCGCTGTGCTTATTGACGGCTTCGCAAAAATGCCCTTGCAAGCAAGCATTTTTGCTTCATGGTATAATAAGGTTAAAGGAGCGTGAGTTCTTATGAAACTGATTGAACGAAAAGACTATCTCGAAAAAGTGATAAATGTGATCGGTACTCCTGATATAAAGGTCATAACAGGTGTCCGCCGAAGCGGTAAGTCCAAACTGCTGGAAGCATTCAAAAGCCATGTGAGTGCTAACATCGAGACTGCCAATATCATACACATCAACTTCAATTTGCCCGATTTTGATGATCTGACAGAATATAGACCGTTGTATGACTATATCAACGCAGCCTACAAGGAAGGCGCTGATAATTTCGTTCTGATAGATGAAATACAGATGTGCAATAATTTTGAAAAGGCAATAAATGGCTTACACGCATCAGAAAAATTCGATATTTATATCACAGGCTCTAATGCGTTTCTGTTAAGCTCCGATCTTGCAACACTGTTCACAGGAAGAACTTTCGAGATCAAGGTCTATCCGTTTTCCTTTGCTGAATATGTAAAATACTTTGCATATACTGACCTCTACACTGCCTTTGATAAATATGTCTGCGAAGGCGGTATGGCTGGCTCTTATGTGTATAAGGACGCCCAAGCGAAATATGACTATATTGCAGAAGTCTTTAATACTCTGATCATCAGGGATATTCGCAAAAAGTATAAAATTCGCAATACGATTCTTATGGACAGACTTGCTGACTTTCTCATGGATAATATCTCGAACCTCACATCTGCCAGATCCATTGCTGATACTTTTAACAGCCATAAGGACAAGATCAACCATAAGACTGTCAGCTCATATATGCAGTATCTCTGCAATGCCTTTGCATTTTATAAAGTACGCCGATATGACATCAAGGGAAAGAAATATCTCTCGACAAATGAGAAATACTACCTCAGCGATCATTCCTTCCGCTATGCAAAGCTCGGAACGAAGAATATGGACTACGGCAGAGTGCTTGAAAATATTGTAGCTATTGAACTGCTTCGCCGTGGCTATGAGGTTTATGTCGGTGTCCTTTACAAGAAAGAGGTTGACTTTGTAGCGATCAAGCGTGATGAGAAGCTGTATATTCAGGTTTCGGATAGTATCACCGATGAAAAAACTTTTCAGCGTGAGGTATCACCGCTGCTGTCCATTAAGGATGCTTATCCCAAGATGCTGATCGCAAGGACACGCCACGATGCCTATCAGTATGAAGGCATAAAGATCATCGACTTTTCGGACTGGCTCACAAACACATAACACGTTCTGTTTCCCAAAATCAATAAATTTACAAGTTCGGGAAACAGACAGCAAACACCTTTCTCCTACATTTCATATCATAATAGGAGAAACCTTTTTTGTAGGAGAAAAAATAGGAGAAAAGCATCTGATTATCAAAGCACATTTCCTGATATGTGGGAGTGTGCTTTTACTTTTTAGAATTGTTGTACGACCTGAGTCGAAAATACACCTCAGTTGTGATGTTGACCGGAATTATATAGTTGGAATACTCCTCACCGATATATCCTGCCTTTCTGAGAGCAGAGATAACCTTTGCTGCGGTATCCTTGTCTACCTCAAGCCACTCACGAATCTGCTTGTTCGAGGTATATTTGTCATGCGAGATATGATAGATAAGTATATCCATATCTTTCTCCGAAATGCCGTCAACCTTAACGGAATCAAGCGGAGCAAAGTTATGTATGCTTACAGAGAAAGAAGGCTTATTATCCTTCTTAGGCGCAAGGCACTCATCGTCAGGCTCGATCATATTATCATAGAACCTGAACTCGTCCTCATCATCGTCAAGCTCAATATCGTCCCCGTCATCGCCGTACTTCTCACGGAAACGCTCGTTGATCTTGCCTTTGCTTTCACCGAGTTTATATGCAGCGTAGGCAACACCTGCCATAGCACCGAGTCCGACAATTCCCTTGATGATCTTCTTTACGTTCATAATAGAAACCTCCACATTTTTCAGTATTCTACGGGTTCACCGTAGTTGATTTTCTTGATTGATTTGATATTCGCTCCGAGGTCAAGACCGTTCCAGTTGTAATAGCCCCAAGAGCCTGAGAATGCCACGCAGGACGGTAAGTTATAATCGTCATAGATAAACTCAACGATACACTTTCCGCTGCCGCCGAAGTTGTGATATTTACCCTCACCATCATCGGCATAACCCTTGCTGTCGCATATCTTTGTAGTAAACTGCGTACCGTTTTCAAGCTCAATCAGGAAACGATCTCCGCAGTATCCGTACCATACGCCCATAGCACAGCAGAAATCGCCGTACTCATCACGGCGTATTCCGGTACCTGTTATGGTATCGACCTTAGAGCCGTATATCGCTCCTGAGCTGGGCATAGCCGTCAGTCCCGAAGCTCTTTCGCCTGCAAAGCAGTTTGTCCAGCCGTCCTCATACGGAAAATCATATATGACCTCAACCGTTTCGGTCTTGCCGTCAGCAGATGAAGATTTTACGGAATATCCGTCTTTTTCTTCCTTAGAAAGTATAGGTTCGACCGTCACCGTGTACTCAGTATTCTCACGCAGACCTGTTATGTAGCAGAGGTCATTGCCTTTGAACTCAAAGTACATATTATCGCTGAAAGCATAGTTATCATCGTGAGCCGTGCAGCTCACAGAATAGTCACGGTCAGGCTCAGAATCCCATGATACTTTCAGACAGGAAACAGAAATAGTCGATACATTCAGGTCATTGACCGAAAGCTCCTGCACTTCTGGTTCTGCTGGTGTTCCTGAAAACTCAATAATAAAGCCCATAATCAGGCTTAGAGCTTTCCTCTGTATGTCAGGATCAAACATCGTCATCACGCTCCTTCTCGCATTTCAGGAGCGTTTGTGTCAGCAGATACGGCACACCGATCAACAGAGCCAGTACCGCCGTTACTGCCAGTATCACAGGCAGATATTCCGCTAATGCCAAGTAGTCTATCACGCTTCTTTTGCTCCTTTTCCTTTGCCTTCATTTCTTTTACGAAAGCACGGTATTTTGCTGTATATTCATAGGACTTGCCAAAGATATTTACCGCTGCCTTGTAAAGATTCGGCTCATGTTCCTCGATGATTGCAAGCTCCTCATTGATATGTTTGCTGAATGGACAGCCTACACAGCCGGTTCGCCGTAACCCGTATTCCGTATAGCATCGGGAGTGCTGAACATCGAACATCTGCTCATAGTCTTTTTTATCGCCGTCCGTGTACCAAAATACCGGACGGAAGGTGTTGCACCCCTTAGACTTGCACTCAGAAAAACAAGTCTTGAAAGCTGCCGAACGGATACCGCCCTCAGCCTGTCGGATACCTGTTATATCCAAGTCTGCATCATGTTCCTTGACGATACGCTTTGCAGGCTTCTTTTTCGCATATTCACAGCACTTGTTGGATATGGGGAAATCCGGCGGATTCTGCATGATAAACTCTTTTAGGAAACGGTTGCGGTAAATTGAAAATCTGCTGATTTTCTGAACACCGTCCTCGTCAGAGTATCGCTCTCCGCACCACCATTGCAGAGCCGTCTTACACCGAGGGTATCTTTGCAACAGCACTTCAAGCGGTTCGTCCTCCCACTGAAATCCGTGAGCCTGCAAACGCATCATCTGTTCGGAAACATATTTCGACAGAAAAGGAACACCATACTGCTTCACACAGGTAGGGATAGGCTTATCGGGTTTGACACGCTCAATGGTAATGCCGTATTTCTGTTCAAGATAGTCTAAATGCTCCTTTGTAGCGGAGTATTCAAGCCCCGTATCTATCCAGAAATACTTGACCTTGCCGTCCTCATCGACCTTATGAATCAGGTCAAGGACAATATCGCTGTCAGAACCGCCGCTTATACTGCACACAGGATAATAAGACCGCATCAGTATGCGTTGTGCCTTGCACATACTTGTGTAAATGGTGTAGTTATTGTTATCGGCGCACTTGGTCAGGGCTTCATCAAGCATCGTGAAGCCCTCCCAAGATGTGTGTGATCACATCGACCGTCCACCCGTTGCCAATACACTTGTACCGCTGGGTATTGGAAATGCCTGCGGTATAGTTGTCGGGAAGAGTCTGCAAACGCTCCGCTTCAATGGGGGTGAGCTTGCGGATAACGTAGTCACCGTCAGGGAGATCAATCTTATACAGACCTGTTTTTGCACCCTGACCGCCGCCATTGGCTGAGAGCGTAACAGACTTGCCGACAACGGAGTAAATACGTTGTCCCTGTCCGCCCTTGCCATACTGTCCGATACGAACGGGAGAGCATACAAGCGAATCTTTCTGAACAGTGGTCAGGCAGTTGGACTTGCCGTCCTCACGCACTTCGATATGCTGTTCTGTCTTTTCGCCGTCAACATATCGTCCACGCTGGGCGGCTCCCATAGGCATAGCAACCGAAGTAGTACTGCCGTTGAAGCCTGAATTTTTGATGATCGTTGCTTCACCGTACTTATGATAGCCTGCCATGACGGTACGGGACTTGTCCGTACCCTGATATGTATTGTTCGGTATAGGTTCTGCGACCATAGTCCGCTGCTTACGTTCAAGGGTGTTATACAGCACAGCACCGTCATAAGAAGCGGTCATACAGTAGGACTTGTCCTGCCACGCAACACCGCTTTCAAGTACATCTTTCAGTAAAATGCCCTTATCTTCCGGGAAAGAAGTAAAAGGTATATTCGTCCAGTAACAGCGCTTTCTATTTTGTGCCGATACAAGTGCAGAGTTTATCATGATAGGTTCTACACCGAGAACCCTTGTGATCTCGTCCTTGATGTTCTGATGTACGGAATAGTTGTTTTCGTAGAGGAAATACTTACAGCCCGATTCCTCTAAGGCTCTCACATACTCCTTAAAGAGCCTGAATCCCTCACCGTTGCAGTCTACCTCTCTGTCCTTTTTGGCGATAGACCAATAGGTGCAGGGCGAACCGCCGAGCAAAAGGTCATATCCTTTGAACTGCGTGAAATCACCGTCATATACATTCCCGTGATGAACGATTACGGGGAAATTACGCTTTGAGACCGTGACGGCATACTTGTCGATCTCAAACGCATCATAGCATTCCACGGGAATGCCAGCCCTTTGCAGAGCCAGCATACCGCAGGAGATACCGTCAAATAAGCTGAGTACCTTCATTAGACAAATTCTCTCTCTTTTCTCATTGTCTTATGTTGTTTGTTTTGTTGTCGGGAACTTTGAATCCACTGGGTTCAAAGTTGATTATTCTTCGTAGTAGTCCTCAAAAGATCGTTGTAGTTCTCCTGAAGCTCCTCAAACTCCTCGCAGAGCTTGTCATACTTCTGCTGGATTACGGTCTTTTCCTGAGCGAAGTTCTCCGCAGCGGTCAGATTGCCGATGAACTGTCCTGCTTCAAAGCCACGGAGAAACCACTTCTTTCTCACGCCCTCAACTGCCTTAGCAGAAATGCCTGCAATTCCGGCGGTCCCTGCCACCGCTGCCGCACATAAACAGATCTTCTTCATCTTTTCCATTCTTTTGCCCTCTCTTTCTTATTCTTCATCGTCCTGATTATCGTAGAACCTCATATCGTCCTCAGATTCTTCGGTGATCTCTGTATCATCGTCATACTCAGGCTCAAACTGAACCGCTGTCTTATTGCCGCCTTTCTTTTTCTTCATCAGGAAGAAGCCTGCGACACCGACACCGATCAGAGCAACCACACCGAAAACAAGAATCATACTATTCTTGTTCATAGGAACAGACTTTGCCTGAGCTGCTGACTCAGATGATTCCTCGCCGTCCTCTGCGGTATCTTCGGCATAGTCAACATCGTTACTGTCGCCGGACTGCACTCTGCCGTTAGCCTTTTCCGCTTCCTGAGCTGCCTGTTCGGGAGTGATCTTGTCCTTTTCATCATCGTCCTCATCTCCTGCGTAAAGCAGAGCATACAGGTCATAATCGTCAACTTTGTTCAGGAAATACACGTTGTCCTCGCCATTGCCTGCCGTGTAATTTATAAGCACATAGAAAACGTGACCGTCCTTTGTGGTCACAGCGATGAACTGCATTTCCTCTGTGTTGTAAATGATTTGTTCTGACTTGATAAGAGTAGCGTTGCCGTCTGTATCATAGTAGGGATCACCGTCATAGTCGGGGGCAACATCGTTTGTCTCTGCCTCGGCAAGCTCACTCATGACCTCACGGAACTTTTCCATATCATCGGAGCTTTCGTCCGCAGGCTCAGAAGCGGTTGTTTCCGTAGTCTCTGCTGTTCCTTCTTCGGCAGAAGCGGTAATACCGCCAACACTTGCTGCTGCAAGCATGAAAGCAGCCATCACAGCACTAATCATTCTTGTTTTCATCATCGTCCTCCTCAGAGTAAAATCTCATTTGTTCTTCATATTTGCCGCCTTTGCCGAGATCGTCTATCTCATCATCGGTCAGACCACGAGCCTTCATATTCTGAATCTGCTCATGTTCTCTGGCAAGCACGGTTTCTAATTCCTCTCCATCACAATTCAGCTTTTCGCAGAGTGAGAGGTAACGCAGCCTTGTGATTTCGGAGAGAAGCCGTCTGCGTTCCTCTGTATCCCGCTTGATATTTCTTTCAAGCTGCTCTGCCTTTTTGCTGAATTTCTCTATTTTTGCATCATATAAAGCCATTATGTACCTCCGTTAATACAGCACGAGCCGAGGATCAATATAGTCCCAGCCGTAGCCGTCGGTGTCTATATAAATATGGAAATTAACATTTCCGGCTGTTGTTTTGGCAAATTCCTTGCCTTCCTTGATACTGTCGCCCTCCTCGTAGTCATTTATAAGCACCGCATTTGCAATGGTGACTTCCGTATCACGCTTAGTACCGCCCGTGCCGTCATACCAATACTGTACATCGTCCTTGCGGATAGTGATTTTGTTGTCATCGGTATCAACATCGGTTATCTTACCGCTGAAAGGCATTTTGAGCTTTGTACCGCTGTCAGCATACACCTTGATACCCTGGTACAGACCGTCACTTTCTTCATTCCAGCCTGTCATTTCATATCCGAACTCTCTTTTGAGGGAATAGTCACGGATAGACGGCTCGGGCAGAAGATTATGCAAGGTCTGATGATTGCCATAGAGTGTATTTCCGTCCTCGTTGCCGACAAGCAGATTGTAATACTGCCAGCGTTCTGTCTTGTGGGACATTGATTTTAGCTTGTCCTCTATGACCTCATCAAAAGTCTTTTTCTGCTTGACGTTGTAGTAGAGATTGCACTCCGTTTTCCAATACTGTTTCTGCACATAACCATACAGAGCTGAACAATTGCTGTCGCCTGTCCACGATCTCGCATCGGATTCTGTAATCATGAACCAAGCATCATCGTTCTCCCAACCGTAGAACGAACGGTACTGATTATCTCCGTCATGATTTTGGAAGAAAAATTTGCCGTTATCATCTATCCAATAGAACGGTGGCTTTGTATGTGCGCTGTCTGCATAATAGCGGTTATCAAGAACATAATAGCCCGTGAGAGCATAATCTTCGTTTGGGTTCAGTACACGATAATTGCTGTTCATATAACAATAGCCGTCACCGTCAAGATACTGACCAAGCTCTGAGGTATAAGAAGTCGGCTTGAATTTGTAAGTCCAAGCTCCGTTGCTTTTACTTGCTGATTGCTCGCAATAATAGTAACTGCCGTCGGTACTGCTTCCACCGCCGAAATATACATAGGTGTCAAGCTCCTCCCAACGGGATTTATTGTCATACCAATATACGAACTCATACTCCGCATTGAAAATGTACTCAAGCAAATCCTCTGTATCGCTTTTGAATTTCCAATACTTAATATCGCCGTTATCATCGGCATCAAAATCATAGTAATACGCACTCAGAAAAGCCCACAGTTTGTAGCAATCGAAATCATATTGCGGTTTCCAATCGTAGATCGAAGATTTGCCCCAGTACCAGTTGTCGGGTTTATCTTTAAGGTCTTTTTTATTAGCACCAAAAGCAGTCAGACCTTTTTTCCAATCAGAAGTATCGCTGACTTTAAGTATTTTCTGATTGAAGTTATAAACAAGCTCCGTGTAATACTTTTCAGCTTCGGAAAGGTCATAGTCCTGCGCCGCATAAGTGCCGAGAGTAAAACCACCGCCTGAAACTATGGAGCTGAAAATCATGATGATAAAAGCAAACACAAGAAAGATAATAAGTATCGGAACAGCTATTGCTGCAAAGAACTTTTTGACTTCCTTTTCATAGACATTTTTCACGAATTTGAAAGCCGACTTGAATCTCTCAGCCACCGTTTTTTTAGTTTTCTTATTTTTGGGTTTACGCTTCTTTCTCTGCTTGTATTTATCGTGATTTTCATTCAGCTTGTTTTCCTGCCGATTGAGTTTTTTATTGGATTTCGACTTTTCATCGGACAGGCGATCACGCTTTTTTTCTTCTCGCTGTAACCACTGAGGCTTACTTATCTTATCTTTGACAGGTTCAGCTATTCTGCGTTTTGCAGAGTCAATGGCGTGAAGCATATCGTTATCCTGATCTTCATTGACAGCTTTCTGCCACGCAGAAGCCTTCATTCGCTTTACCGAATATGAGGCAGGCTTTAATGCAAGCAAGCCGGGACGGGAGTTTCTGGTGATTTTTTTCTGATTACGCAGTTCCTTAACACGGAACTGCTGTTCTGTTTTTAGCTGTTTACGCTCAAAATTCAGCTCACGCTTTGTCTGCTTATATGCCTGCAATCGGCGCTTGTTCATCGCCTTGCGGAGCGTATTGCCCTTATCTTTTACAATTCGGGCTTTATACTCCGCCTTTGCTTTCTTCAAATCGGCTTTTGTCGCAGCCATTTTCGGCTTCTGAGTTTTCGCCTTATAGAGCTTGTTATCAGCTTTCTTTAGCTGTAACTTCGCTTTTTCGAGCTTATACTGCTTCTTTGTTTTCAGGTGATTGTGCGTACCCTTGACAGCATCGACCGCCGTGCGACCCACAAGAAATACGCCACGATGATAATCGTCCACCGCTTCACGGGTGTATTTCTGTTTGAGCTTGTTGCGGACTTCACGCTGGGCGGTGTCGGCGGTTTTGATACCGCCAGTTTCCGCTGCGAGACCGGTATCGACCGCCGTCTGAGCAACATCATGTACTGCGAAATTCACAGCACGGACGTTTGCCTTGAACAGCTTTCCCTTGAATGTCTTTGGCTGCCATGATTTGATCGTCCGTGTGACTGACGGTTTATCGCCCTGTATGCGGTATTTTGCATTTGCAAACTTATGGACGATACCCCGACCGCCGTGATGCGTTTTCTCACCACGGACGATATATGCACGGGTATGAAAGCGACCTCTGCTGTTTGCTTCACGGCGGAAGTCTATCTGAAACTGCTTCGACCGTCTGCTGACTTTGTCGAAACGAGCCTGCGCTCTACGGAGGTTATTCTCTTCTCTCTGTAAGCTCATAAATCCTCCAATCTGCGCAGTTTACGCACCCTCAGTAGGTTTCGTGGTCATAAGTTTATACATCTCTGTATCCATCGGAAAATGGTCTGTAAACGGCAAAAGCACTTTATCATAGCGGATAAGTCCCTCGCCCGGACCGCTGTTTGTTACAAACTTCATCTGCTCCTTTGAAATATGGAGCTTTTCAGCGAGAATGTCTCTGTCTCCGGCTGCCTGGTTCAGCATATATACAAAATCCGAGTTATCAAAGATGTTCTCAACCTCCTGAGAAGAAAGCAAGTCCTTGACATTTTGCGTGATGCCTGTCGGCACACCGCCCCACTTACGGAAACGCTTCCATATTTCTGCGCTGTACTTCGCTGTCTGTTCCTCTTTCAGAAGGAGGTGGAACTCATCAATGTAGTAGCGAGTGATTTTTTTCTTTTCACGGTTAGCTGATACTCTGTTCCATACCGTATCCTGAACGATCAGCATACCTACTTTTTTTAGCTGATTGCCAAGCTCCTTAATATCAAAGCAGATGATACGATTACTCATATCAATGTTGGTGCAGTGATTAAAGAGATTCTGGCTGCCGTTTACGAACATTTCAAGAGAATTTGCT
The DNA here is from genome assembly GCA_910579955.1 of uncultured Ruminococcus sp. Classification (GTDB taxonomy): domain Bacteria; phylum Bacillota; class Clostridia; order Oscillospirales; family Ruminococcaceae; genus Ruminococcus_C. The sequence continues at coordinate 29,102 of CAJTWE010000011.1, forward strand.
ACACGCAGAGCGACTTCGCCTTCATTATTAAGCTCCTGCTGCAAATCGGAGAGAAGCGGCATCTTTTCAGGCGTCGGCTCATTTTCGATAAAATGCTTGTAGATGCTCTGAACACATTTGTCGATAACAGAGCGTTCCTCAGCGGAAAGACCGTAGCGACCTCCGACAATGATCTCACAAAGCGAAATCAGGAAGTCGGACTTATTTGCGATCACTTCCATAGGATTGCTGAACAGATAATCGTCAATGGTAATGTCCATAGGGTTGATATGCTGTTCGGAATTGCTTGCAATTCTGATAAGCTGTCCGTGCAGAGCCGAAACAAGCGGAAAATACTCTCCTTCGGGGTCGCAGATGATTATGTCATCAACTGTTGTAAGAAAGCAGTCGAGTATTTCACGCTTTACGCTGAAACTCTTGCCTGCACCCGGCGTACCGAGGATAAGTCCATTCGGATTTTTGAGCCTTGACCTGTTGGCACGGATCATATTTCCCGACAGCGTATTGATTCCGTAATAGGTAGCCTGTCCGTCCTGAAACAGCTCTTTAGTGGTAAACGGCACGAAGATAGCGATACCGCTTGTGTGCATCTCACGGCGGACAGGAATCTCGTTATAGCACAGCGGAAGTGTGGAAACGAGTGTCTGTTCCTGTCGATAATCATAGGGAAACATCGTGCAGTTATTCTTCTGGCAGACACGCTTCAGCATTTCAGAAAGAAGTTTCAGCTCCTTTTTACTTTTTGCATAAGCTCTCAGTGAAATACTGATATGAAAAAGACGCTCATTCTTGCTGTTCAGATCAGCGAGGAGCTTTTCAATGTCCTCGATATACATCTTGATCGCAGGAGGAAGAATATCGGGATCATAACCCGATTGCGAAGCCTTTTTCTGTTCGTCGATTTTCATCTGCTCCACATTGGTGAGCTTCTTTTTGACGAATTTCAGGGCATCTATCTGGTCCAGCGGATCAACATGAATATTCACGCAGAAAAGGTTCTGCATTTCAAGGAAGTCCTTTAATATCTCGTCCGACAGCTCTCCGGCAAGGATATTCATACCCCATACAGCACCGTAGGCATTGCCGATCTCAAAATCTGCCTTGTTGAATTTTAGTGATGGAGGACTGATAAAGTCCTTCGTGTCCATTCCAGCTTTAAGCATAGAGTCCCAATTGAAAATGAAGGGGGAGTTTCTGTAGGGATTGAGAGCATAGTACAGGGCTTCGAGCCTTTGCTTGCCGTCAAGTAATTCAGCTTCAACACCAAAAGCCTTAAATCCTTTGATAATATCATTCTTTATGCTCATCAGCTTTGCCCTTGCTGCCTTGTATGATGTGGACTCGATACCGAATGTCAGGAACTTTCTTGCCGACTGACCGTTAGAGCCTTTCATCAGCTTATCGGTCAGCATTTCGCTGTACTCCTTGCGGATCGCATTGAAATCATCGTCCTGTTCGGGTATCTGCACCGTTTTTACGAGCTTTTCCTTTGATCTGTTTTGATTTTCAAAGGTAAGCTGGAATTTGATCGTATTGTCAAAGAGATTGATAACATCACAGTATTTACTGAAAATATTGTTCTGTTCCTCAAACTCCGAAATAGAGTAATTGGCATCATAAAACTGTACCGTCATAGAGAAGAAGTTCTCCGATACCTGGCAAACACCGTCCTTATACATACACATATATGGAATCGTGTTCTGCACCGTAGTCTTACCGCCATTAGCACTCTTGATTTCCGCTATTCGTGCGGAAAGTATTTTTTTGTCCTCTTTTGTAAGCTGAGAGGCTGGCTTGCCCATGACAACCTTTGCTTTGCTGCGGTTATCACTTTTATTGGCATTTCTCTTTCTAAAGCCCATTGGTAACCTCCGTTTGTATTCAAAAGCGGAGACACCGAAAGTGTACTATATAGTAAGCCGTATCAGCCTTTTCTTTCGGCATCTCTCAGCTTTTTCTTGATTCTTGTGTATTCGATATGCCTTTCAAAGCACTCAAATATGTTTGTTGTGCGGTAATACCGCTTTCGAGGTCTTGTAAAGTATTCACGCATATATTTTGCCTGTTTTTCCAAGAAAACACCATTTTTCTTATAAAGTCCACAGAGTATCGCAGGAGCAGCGACTGCACCCATAGCGAATATCGCCCCGGACATTCCTATAGCTGTTTTCGTCAGAAAGAAAACAGGCGCTCCGAGAACAAGACCGATACCAAAGCATATTACCTGTCTTTTGGTAAATCCCATAATGAACTTCTCTTTGATGTCGTTCAGGTCTTTAGGGATTTGTACATAATGTGCCATAAATCCTCCAATCTTGTTCAAGGTCAATGTGCGTTAAACACACTTTTGCTGATAGCTCCTGTACGCAGAATGGTAAAGATAAGTGCTGCCGTGTATCCCATTAGCATTGCCATTTGCATTATCACACCGTCCTTGCTTGAATTGAGCGTAGCGATCATATTGCTAAACAGCGTTTTGAAGATACCGAGTGCGACTACGATAAAGAAACCCTGGAAAGAAAGAGCTAAAAGTTGCTTTATCCAGTTTTTACCGATGCTCGCCCATTCTCCGCTGTCCATCATTGTTGCCATAGGAATAGGTGCAATGCTGAGATACATAAACACCTCGATGATACGGCTTGCAAGTGTAATTACGATTGCAACAATAAGTATCATCACTCCCAGATGAACAATAAGGGATATGAACCACACCGTCATCAGTTCTCCCAAGCCTAAGCTATTGAGAGCTGATTTCTTTATCGCAAGACTTTTAGATAGATAGTCACCGCTGCCGAACAGCGTGGCAAGTCCGTTAGAGCATACATTTGTGCCAAACGAAAATAGTGCGGAAGCGATGTAATATGTGTTGGCTACAAGTATTACACCGCATAAGGCTTTGATGATCCATTTTATAAAGATCGAATCGTCGAAGTCCTTGAAATTGTTTCCCCGAATGACCATTTGACAAAGCTCATTCAAGAGGATGACTGTAAGAATGAAACCTCCAATAGGGACTACAACATTGTTACAGAGCGTTTCGATAGTTGCCCAAATTCCGTAGCCTGTCGGCGCACTTCCGGCAGTACCCGTAAACTGAGCAGGGTGCTTTGTTAGAAAGTTTGATACAAGGTTTCCCTTTGCTCCCGAACCTGTTGTCTGAGCAAATGTATCAGTCAGAAGATCGGAAATTCCGTCAAACTGAGATTTTATGCCGTCCTTGAATAAGTCACAGCACCAATCCTCCAAAGCATCAATCGCATCGCTGATTACTCCCATTTATTCATCACCCCTCTCCGAGGAATTCATCAATGGTCTGTCATATTTCACAAGCTGACGTAATTCCAGTTTTGTGGGGAGAAGGTTTCTGCAAAAATACGCAGATCCGAAATGATTGCCCTTTGTTGTAAAGAGCATATTCTGCTGTGTGTGATAGTCAACCCGACTATCAAAGCAAAGCATCTGAATCTCATTGTTGAATATCTTGTATCGTGCCTTACCCTGAATACTGTTCACGGGCAAGAGCAGAGCAAAAGGCTTCTGAAAAGCAAAAGCTCGTTTCAGGACTTCATTCTTCTTAGAAAATGGGGGATTGCTTACGAGAATATCCCATTCGTCAGGCTCAAAGTGAAAAAAATCCTTGTCATCTTTCAAGCTGCTTCGTTCCACATAAAACCCCTGTTCGGTAAGATACTGATAAAACGCACTCCATTCTTCATCGAACGGGCACCATATTTTCTTGTCTTTCGGCAGAAATTCCATTAACGGCTCTACCGCATAGAATGGAGTGTACACTTCATCTCCTGCACTTGTTTTATTGGCAGTTAAATATCCGATATTTATTGCCATTTATATTTTCACTCCCTTTCATATCTGAGAGTGCAGATTGCTTACCCAAAACCCATTATTGCAATGCAAAACCCACCGCTATGTAGCTAATCTGCTTATATTCAGGTCAGAACGTCACTTAAATTGCGCCCGTCATCATTGTTTCAAGAACAGGAACAAGGACGATTGCAAGGAGAATCAGACCAAGACCTGACATGAGCTGCTTCATGCCCTGGGATTTAGCACCGGGGTTATCATTACCGTAACCTTCAAGAAGGTTTACAACGCCCCATACACCAACGCCTGCACCGATCAGGCAGATAACGCTCTTGAGAACGGTACACGCAGTAGAAATGAAAGAAGAAGTATCAACAGCACCCGTGCCTGCTGCGAATGCCTGAGTTGCACAGGCAGATGCCATAACGCCTGCGATTGTGCAGAACATGGTTGCCTTCTTTGCACCACGGGTGAGCTTAGAGAGCCACTTGTGCTTCGGTGCAGAGGTAGTGGCTGCTGTCTCCATTGCGGTTGCATCGACCGCAGAAATATTCAGTTCGTTCATAGGTAAAAAGTCTCCCTCAAAAAATAAAGTAAAAATTGTCCGCAGCTTCAACCGATTCTCTTTTTATTCGGTTTCTTCACTGTCTGAGTTAAAAGCCGACATATATCTCTTTTTCTTCGGTTTCCTCAGATATTGCAGTATCAGCGGTATCTGTTTCTGTTGCTGATGCCGTTGTAACTTCCTGTCCGGCGTTGGTCATATCAACACCATATCCCATAAAACTTTCTTCTCTGCGCAGTTTCAAATGCATCTCTCTTCGGTCACTCACATAGTTTTCGATGTTGAACTCCTGCGCAGGATTATCATCTAACAGCATATGGTATTGCTTATGACGGGTAATATCAAACTTGTCCGAGAAGAACGGACGCACTCCTCGCACCTGCAAGATACATTTACCGCCGTCCATGACCGCCAGTTCATCCTGAGATTTCAGCTCTTTTCCGAGCTTCTGATAGTTCATTCCGTAGCTTTCCGATTGTCCACGGTTGGTAGAGGTATTGAAACTGTCGATAGTTTCCTTACCGAGACTTTCGGATATTTCTTTCAGCGTGGACTTCTCCTTACCGCCCAAAAACAGCATCGTATCACAGTTGCCCTCAATCGTATCTGCATTATCTTTATAAATAGCCTTTAGCTGGCTCTTAGCTTGCAAGATGATCGACGCACTGATTTCACGGCTTCGGATCGTCGCAATGAGCTTCTCAAACTGCGGAATTTCGCCAATATTCGCAAACTCATCTAACAAACAGCGTACATGATAGGTCAGCTTTCCGCCCTTTGAATTGTCCGCTTTGGTACACAAAAGGTTGAATAGCTGGGAATACATGATAGCCACAAGGAAGTTAAAAGTGGCATCAGTATCGGAGATGATTATAAAAAGTGCACTCAGCTCGTCACCGAGCTTGTCAAGGTGCAGCTCATCGTAGGAGGTGATCTCCAAAACCTCATCTATTGCAAAAGGCGCAAGTCGTGTCGAACAGCTAATTAAAATAGACTTAGCCGTTTTTCCAGCAGCGAGCTTATATGCCTTGTATTGTTTGAGTGCAAATGCACCCAAGCGTCGTTGTTCGGCATCGGGTTCAGCTTCAAAAACATCACCGTAATCAGCCATTACATCAGGATCATCGTGGTTTGTATGGTTTAGCCAGCACTCCACGATCTCAAATTCAAGGTCAATGCTGTTTTTGAACTCCTCATCGTCCTCACGGCACTCCGAATTGTTGATCATGTCGATCAACGTTTCAAAGTTCCATTCGTCTTCGGGGTACATAGCAAAGATAAGGGAAATATACGCAGTATAGAGCAGTTTCTCCGCTTTCACCCAAAAATCATCGCCGGACGGCTGCTGAGAGGAAGAAGTGTTTTTGATAAGCACTTCCACGAATTTCAGAATGTCCTTCTCACGGTTCTTCCTGCTGATATATGCAAACGGATTGTAGTGCATCGACTTCGCAAAATCAATGGTATTGAATACCTTGATCTTGTACGGCTCATAAACAGGGATATATTTTCCCTTATCGTCCTTTTTGTACTTGCCATCATGTGTTTTCTGATACACGATTTTTCCGTTCACACGTTTCGGGCGGCCCCGTTCAAGCATCTTTCCGCACTCCACAAGCACCGTGCCTTTCGGATCGGTAACAACGTAGCTGCTGTGCATCTGCATCAGGTTCGGCTTTACGAAAAATCGTGTCTTACCTGAGCCTGAGCCACCGATAACGAGGATATTTTTATTTCTCGCAAACTTCGGTGCAGAGGGCTTGCCCATTGTGAGAGATTCCGTCTTTGTGAGAATTACATTGTTTTCGGGGCAGGATAAGTCCATATACGGCTCAATATCCTTTTCACCGCCCCATACGGCAGAGCCGTACTCCTCACCCTGGCGAAATTTCTTCCTGTTTTTCGACTTGACATAGAGGACGAGCCTCATTACACCCGCAAGAACCAAGCCGAAAAGAATATCAAACGGGTGTAAACTGGGAATGATTCTTGCAAATGCCACACCGAGATTGCTAATGAAGGGCAGGAGCTTTTCCTGAAAGCCGTCGCCCTCAGCGGTTCGGTACGCAAAGCCAATCAGGTTACCCACATAAGAGAAAGCTACATAGGGGATAGCCTTGATGATCAGCTTTTTGAGTTTTCTCGTGTCGATCTGCAATTCGCAGACCTTTCCTTTCTGTTGGTATCGGCATCAAAAACCGCCGTAAAATCATCATCGTCCCTTGCCCGTGGAACGGGCACAGGCATGAAATAGCCGTAGATCATCGTCTGTTCTCCCTTGTTTTTTCTCTCTGTTTCTGTTTTCGAGGTTTGCTCCTGAGTTTCTGAGCCTGCTGCTGCATCTTCTCACGGGTGAACTCACCACGCTTCGGTGTCTTGCACTGGTCCTTGCCGACATACTCCGAAAATGCCCTCTTGAAATCCTCTGTCTTAGCAGCGGAAAAGAAAACATGATAGGTAGGCGGCGAGGTGCTTTTATCTCTTTTCAGAGCAAAATCCACATCGTATTTTCGTGCGGTTTTCAGGAAATCCCCGATATTTCGGTCTGAAACCTCAATGCTGTCGAGCTTTGACGGCGACTTAGCCTGCAACTGCTTATAGGTCATTCGCCCTTTTTTCTCTGCCTTGCCCGACATAAACTCCTGCAATGCCGATTTCAGCACATCAGCGGTCATTTTCTCCGCCTTGATCGAAATGTCAATGGTTTTCTTCGCACCGTTCTCATAGTCGGACGGCATTACGCATCACCGCCTTCGTCTGCGGTCGGCATCTCAAAAGTGGAAAACGCTTCACTCTGGAGCCAACGGGTAATGTCACGCTGGACACTCATCACCTTGTCATAGTCGGGCGAGTGATACAGCAGATTTTCCTTGTTGGTCACATCTGTGCCAACGATACAGTATTCATCTTCCGAATGCTCCTCATCGACACCGACAGGACGCACTTCGACGCTGACCGCAATCAGGTTATCGTAGTTGACGAGATCGCCCTCCGGTGTCAGAATAGACTTAGCCATGATCTTCACCTTCCTTTCAAAAAAGCTCATTTGCCGTCTTTCAAGCAGCTACGTCCGGTTTCTTCTCCGCTCCCATAGCCACCACCTCCTCTCAGGAACGTTCAGTCATCATAACCGCCAAAATCTCTCTTGACAGCATACTCAGCCCATCGACCCTCAGCATTTTCCTTGAAACGCTTGCCGTTGGCTTCGTTGAACAGAGTGCTGATAAGATAACTCTCATAGTTCCGCACATTGTCTGTACGCTTCATCTGCTCAATAGCATTTTCAAGAACGTTTATATCAACTTTTAGCATAGCGGACTTGACAACTTCCCTGGGGAAGTCCTGTCCGCAGATACGCTCCGTTTTCTTTCGGGAACATATCCGCCGAACGATCATCTGAACGATCTCCTCAGCTTCTTCCTCATCACCGAGCCATTCTGCAAAGTAGGAAAAGTCGATGTTGTTTTTCACTACTTCGGTATAAATCTCTTTTTCGCAGATATATCCGTCAATCCGTCCGTCTGTCTGTTTTTCATCATTTTCAACAGCTTTTCCGCTGACGGAGTGGGACTGATTGATAGATACTTGATCACTCAGTATTTGATTTTTCTTTATTATCTTCTTAGTATTTATTTGTCCCTGATTTTCTACCTCTTGAATTTCTACGGGTAGAATTTCAAGAGGTAGATTTTCTATGCCTTGTTTTTCTGCTCCTTGCGGAGCTTTTTTTATGGAGCTTACTTCGGCAGTGGATGTTTCTTCGTCCTCATCGTATGTATCATCATCGTCCCGGTCTGCATCAGGCGAATCCTTTTCTGAATACTCATAGAAGTCATAGACATACTCTATACGACCGCTCTTCGTTTCATTCGGCATCAGCTTAGTCACAGTGAGGTAACCCCAATGCTTCAGTTCGTCCAATGCTGCCTTGATCGCTGTTTCTTTCTCTTTGCAGATAGCTGTCAGACCTGAGATAGAGTAATCCCAATTCTCCGGCAAAGAAAGAACCTTACTCAGAAGCCCGATTGCTTTCAGACTGAGGTTAGTTGACCGCAGATGATAGTTGCTCATTACTGTATAGTTTGCATTTTTATTGACACGGCACACCGATGATGGCGTTGTTTTGACCTTTTTTATTTTTTTAGCAGACATATCCATTTTCCTCCTGTTTTCAGCTCAAGCGAGCTTCATTTGTGTGATCCTGACCTTATTGACCATATAGGTCTTACCGCTGCGTCGGAGGTAGCCTGCATTGTAAAGTTCGTTCAGAGCGTTCCTGATAGTTTTCAGAGAATCATTTTCAAAGAAAGGACAAAGCTCCTCTGCGGTATGATAGTCCGTATCGGGAAAATTGAGCATTCTCAGCAGTATAGCTGTTGCTTCGCAGGACAGCTTATCATCGCTGATCGTGATGATCTGGCGTTCAGACATAAAAAACCTCCTATTTTTCATTTTGCTTAATTAAAACAGCAGACATGATATAATGTAATAAAGTGATACATCAGCAAAATAATGCGTAGCTATGATTATCAAGCCTGATATTTATGGTGATTCTGGGATTCATAAGTTTTGACAATAAAAAATGCCCCCCATTGCTGAGGAGCGTTATCTCTGTATTCGGTTTTCAGGCATAAAAATAGCGGACAACGCTCCAATTATATGGAACATCGTCCGCCAAATGATTGATTTTTTGATTTGATTTTAGAGGTCAAAAGCACAAATCCGCTTTATCTGTAACAATAGATTATCATTTTCTTGTGTGGCAAATACACGAGACATTTCCTATCCTTTGTGCCAATTTCTTCTACAAAAATCGGCATTTTTCGCAGGGAACTAAATTTATTTCGTGTGTCTACCGTAGGTCTACCAAGTCAAGTTATCGGCTTTTGTCTACCACAAATCTACCGAAAGTCTACCAAAAAACATGGTTTTTTATGATTCTTGAAAGCTGCTGTAATTCGGTGTTTTTCAATTTTTGATACTCAAAAAGCTCGAAAAATCGGGCACAAAAGGGAACAAAAGATCACAAAAGAAATTAAAACGCTTCACCGATTTAAAAACTTAAAATCCCTCGGTGGCAACACCGTACCGGTTCAAGTCCGGTCAGCGGCACCAAAATAACGTAAAATCGGACTTTAAAAAAGTCCGATTTTATTTTTGCTATTTCTTCTATCAAGTAACTAAAAATTAAGCATTAAAGCATTATTTAATATAATTTGAAAAGATGTTGTATTATAATTATTTAAATGATATTGGTTGTATTACTTAACAAATCAATGATTAAAATTGAAAAATGATGTCTAAATTATAATATTATTCTAAATAATATAAAAAATGTTTCAATCTATTGAAAAAATAGTATTTATATGTTATAATGTAACATATATCAAACTTAAAATAAAATATATTTTAAAGAAAGTAGGATAGTAATGAGAGTTGATACTAAAGACATTTGTGCTACGATAGCATACTTGATCGGAGTGAGAAGGCATATAGTTAATGAGTGTTTTGATACTGAATGCCATGATTTGCTTGAATCACTTTATCAAGATAAAGACGCTACAGCCATACGTTATCTGTGTAAGTTGAGAACAGTTCTTATGCAGAAATTTAAGAAAACAGATGAAGAAATGAGATATAATCTCAAGAACATCAACAGACTTAGTTGGTATGATGCGGATAATATTAAACAGCTGGAAAAATGGGGATTTGAGATTGTAAAGGTCAATTACCGCTCAGAAAAGTACGCCCTTGATTTTACCAGAATGATTCATGAAAATATTGATAAGTGTGCAAAACTATTTCCGGACTGGGTAAATTGGGAATATATTAAAGATTTATTTATAATTCCAGGATATAATAAAAAAGGCGTTTTAATAGGTGAATTTAATAAATATATGTCAAATCTGGAATATTACCCATTTCAGATGTATATTCATTGGACTCCTACAGACTGTGGAAGTATTATTTATTCAGATGGAAAATTTTTAAATACAATTTATCGTATGCACAATGATGAATTTACTGATACAAGTAAGTTCAAGGATGCACATGAGGAAACTAAAAATAATATCTATGATTTTATCAATAGCAGTTATAAAACAGCAATTGCTGTAGACTGCGAAAATTCAAATGTTTATAAGTTGTATGGAGTATTGAAAAATCTTAATCAGGATGAACTCGCCAAGATTGACAAAATTGTTCTTTATGATGATTACCATACGAATAGTGGTTGGGATTGGCTTTATAAGTTTACGAATATTCCTGTAGAACATATTGAAACTCCGAGAGTAACTGACCAAAAATCTTTGGTAGATATAAAGATGACCGCAGGAGTTTGCAAGGACTTCTATGAAAATGGAATATCTTCATTTATTATTGTTTCCAGTGACTCTGATTATTGGGGCTTGATTTCATCATTGCAAAATGCCAATTTTCTTGTTATGTATGAGTATTCAAAGTGCGGTCAGGCTATCAAAAACGCACTTAAAGAGCGTGGTATTTATTACTGTTCAATTGATGATTTCTGCACCGGTAATATTGAAGATTTGAAAAAAGCTGTACTTATTTCTACTCTTGAAAAATACTTACCTGATTTGTTGTATCTCAATGCAAAGGATCTTGCGAAGCACATTTTTGCGGAAGCAAGGATTGAAGCATCTGATAAGGAAATCGAGAATTTCTATAATAAGTATATTAAGACGCTGAGATTGAAAATCAATGAAAACGGTGAAGTTAAGATTGAGATCTCAAAGTAAATGTTGAAATTAAGCTTATAAATCAAAATTTAGTAGGATGAAGTTTATGAATACTATATTTATAAAAAGTACATTATTAAAGTGGTTGCTTTTGCCTGTTATTCTATGTGTGCGTTTAATAGTCGTTCAAATAGAGGGATGGATTCTATACGCTCCTTTTTGTAATTTATTCTACTTTTATGAAAATCATCAGGAATTAGATAAGGAAAAAAGTACGATTGTAGGTTACAAGGTACGAATGAATAATTAAATCCTTTCTGCAAATATCTTTTGCAGAAAGGAGGGCTATAATGTTTGAGCAAGATTATGTTATGCGTCAGATACAACAATTGTCAAAGGCGTTAGCTAGAATATTATTCAACATTGATGCTGAGTCGCCATCTTCATTTTTAATAAAAGATATGGAAACAAGAGCAGCAACAGATGATTTGTTAAGAAAAATAGACAGTGGAAATATTCATGAAGCAGAATATGAGCTTTCTGAGCTGATAGAAAATAGAACAATGGATAATCTTTTAGTTGGAATCGTTTTCTACTCATATCTTAATCAAAAAGATGATGATTATTTGGAAACCAATGATTTTAGTCGTGATGATGTTGTAAACGGCATAAGACATTTGCTTTTAGAATATGGATTAGAGAATATGGCAGATGTATTTTTTCTATAATTGATTCTAAAAAAAATTCTGATTTACCATACTAATTGAATATAATGATAAACGGTCAATCGTAGAGTTCGGTTGACCGTTTTAGTTTGAAAAATATATTATATATTTGACGTTGGCAGCATTATATGGTATAATATCCGTGTTGTATAATCGAATAATAAATAATATAAATGTTAGAACTTCTGACTTTTTATGAATTTAAAAGTGTGACAATGGGGGACTTTAAATGGTATATACTATAACATTCAATCCGGCAATTGATTATATAGTCCATGCAGATGGAGTGGAGATAGGCTTAGTAAATCGCTCAAAACATGAGGAGATATATTTTGGCGGAAAGGGCATCAATGTTTCATTGGTACTGGCAGAGCTTGGAATAAAATCAAAGGCATTAGGTTTTGTAGCAGGATTTACAGGTGAAGCGATTGAAAAGGGTATTGCTCAAAGTGGTATTGATACTGATTTTATACATCTGAAAAATGGTTTTTCACGTATAAATGTAAAAATCAAATCTTCAAAAGAAACGGAACTTAATGGTCAAGGTCCGGAGATACCGCAGGAGAAAATTAATGAGTTATTTGACAAGCTTAGTAAAATTCAAGACGGTGACACTATAGTTCTTGCTGGGAGTATTCCGTCATCACTGCCATCTGATATTTATGAGAAAATATTTGATTATATGAATGGTAAAAAAGTAAGAATAGTTGTTGATGCCACTAAAGACTTACTTTTAAATGTACTGAAATACAAGCCGTTTCTTATTAAGCCGAATAGTTTTGAACTTGGAGAAATGTTTGGAGTAAAGCTTGAAACTATAGATGATGTTATTAAGTATGCTGCAAAACTTAGAGAAATGGGTGCTGTAAATGTACTTGTTTCTATGGCAGGCGACGGCGCTGTGCTTATTGATGAAAATGATGAGATCTATATGTGCGGCGTTTGTAAGGGCGAGGTAAAAAATTCTGTAGGCGCAGGGGATTCAATGGTAGCGGGCTTTATTGCCGGTTGTGAAAAGAATGATTATGAGTATGCGCTTAAACTGGGAACGGCAGCAGGCGGTGCTACAGCTTTTTCTGACGGACTTGCAAAAAAAGATAAGATTTTTAAACTGCTCGAACAGTTAATGTAATAGTTATATTGTTAAAAAAGCTCTCAGAAAGTGTTTTATTACACGATCTGAGAGCTTTAAATTTTTATGCGTTAATAGCTGACTTAGCAAACTCACTCTTCATAATACAAAGATCGAATATATTTATTCTTCCATCCTTGTTCATATCGCCTGCGGAAACGTCGTTTAAATTGCCGCTGCCAATCAGGAATTTTTGCATCATTATAATATCAAGCATAGAAAATTGCTTATCTGCATTTACATCACCTATAATATAAGAAGGTGTATTATCAGTAGTAGCTGTAGTAGTTGTGGTTGTAGTTGTAGTAGTTGTTGTGGTTGTAGTGGTAGTAGTTGTAGCAGCAGTTGTTGTAAATGTCGCAGCAAACCATTTCTGACAGTCATTATTTGTTGGCTGCCACTGCTGAACGTTAGCACCGTTTGCAACGCTTGCATTTGCAATTTCTACAAGGCAATTATCCCTTGAGGCTCTAGTCATAATGTGATATGAGCCGTCAGGATTTTTTGAAAATTTAAATAGCATAGCGCTGTCTTTTGTAGAATATTCAGCAATACTGATATTACCGCCATTTGAATCGCTTGATGCTTTCAATACATATTTAGGATTTGAATATGAGCGGATATAGTAGTAGTTTCCACCGCCTGAAAAAGCCTGTAATGTCCACTGCTGGCTCTTGAAATGTCCTGTTGCCCATTGCTGAACATTGGAATCATTCTCCATTTTGCCGGCTTCAATATCCATAACCATTTTGCTGTTTACGTTTTCAAATTCATAGAGAACGCTTGTATTCATTTTACAGCCCGGATTGGCAATTTCTTCAAAGATCCAGTCTTGACAATTAGCACCATTGATTTCCCACTGCTGAACGTTATCACCTGAACCTATTCCGGCATCTTTTATTTCAATGGCAGACTTATTTCCTGAGATCTTAGTGCGAAGTTTATATGAACCATCAGCATTTTTGGTGATCATAAACTTTTGATTATCTCCGTTGTTGAATTGATAAATATCAATGTTTGTACCGTTAGTTGCCTTTTTGCCTGCAACATCAAGAGCATATGTTCCGCCGTCACCTATAGCAGAAATAAGATAATAGTAGCCTTCACCTGCATCTATGAGTTTCCATATATCATGAATAACTCCATCAGCTGTGCCCCACTGATGTACATTAGTACCATTTTCAGCCTTAGCGCCGTCTACCTGCATATAAAGACCGGAATTTACATTTTTGATTCTGTATGTAGAACCATTGTTAAAGCTTGCAGCAACTGCTGAACTAAAATCAACATGTCTTAAAAAAGGATCAGCATATTTTTTTGATATCCATGATGAAAATTCACTATTAGTAATATATTTCATATTGGAAGCGGACATCTGATCTCCTGCATATTTTGTACAAAAATCTTTAGTATCAGTACCTTTAGTGTTGTACGCATCAAGGAGGAAGTATCCGTAATTGCTGCTTTCAGGATACCATTTTGAAGTGTTTTTGGATTGAAAATTGATGGCAGATGGTGTTCCGTTTTTGCTTTCGGAAAGATATGAATTATCGTCTCTTGCAGGATTTTTATTTGTATCTCCACCCATTGTAAGAGCCTGCATTACAGAATAACCTTGGAAGCGGTTGTTCTGAGAAAGCATTTCAGAACCGTCACCTCCGATTATTCCGGTTGTTCCAGAACCGTTGGAATCAGTACCATATGCAGAGTAGTAGTTGTTGTAAATGTGAGCAGAACCATTTCCAAGTTGCGGACAGCGACGTACATTTTCATCCCACCAGTTGTAGAGAAGAGTTGTTCTGTCACGAGTGATCTCATCATTTTGAGTACCGTATGCAACTGTCCAGTAACGATTCTTTAAATGACAGTAAGAAATGGTTATATAGTCAGGTGAACGCAGTCTATCTTTAGCGTCCATATATGACTCATAAGGAGTGTTTATCCAGATAAATTTACCAACTTCATCCTGACCATTGCCTTTTCTGTCATATGAAAGCTGTGATTCAAAGTAAATATGATCTATCCAGATCTGTCTTGATGACCAGATGTTTATTAAAATGCGGTTTGGAACGTTTTTGGCTACCATTTTAAGATTTCTGAAAATAATATTGTCAGATGGATTATCGCCTTCCTTGCCGTATTCATTATTAGTACGAAATTGCGAATCATAGATAGTATGATTGCCATAGCAGCCAACGATAGTTTTATTGTCTCTTACTCTTGTGTGGCTTTTCTTCTGCATATCAATATCAGCTGTAACAACAATAGTTTGAGCACCTGTAGAATTGAGCTGCTTTTCTAAATCATCAGCAGTAGAAACGTAAACAACCTCACCGAGAAGACCGCCTATTGTACCTGCTTTTTCACCGGAAGGAGTCATACAGTTTGCTGCATATCCTTCAAGTCCGTCAAGATTAAGCTTGTACTTCTGATATTCACCGCCTGAATAGCTTGATAAGCTAAAGCCAGCGCCATCAGTATAGGTGAGAGCCTTTGATGGATCAGCATTACTTGTGATTTTGTAATACAGATAGTATCCGTCAAAATCCTTTTCAACACCTTCTATTTTCCAGCGCTGATTATCTCCGTTTGAATCTGCTGCAAGAGAAACACCAGCTCCATTTGCTGTAAGAATTTTTCCGTCAGCAGAACTTACGATCTCATAAACACCGCTGCTCACATAATTCAGTGACCATTTTTCGTTAGCTGTTCCCATTTCAACGGATGGGGTAAGAGAACTGCCGTCGGAAGTAACGTTGTTGTCGGTATCAGCCATGCCAAGCCTGAATTCCTGAACCGGATAGGAAACAGATGCCGCCTCTGCTGTCATGGTTTGGGTAGGTACTGCTCCTGTAAAAACAGAAAATCCAAGCGTTGCCGAAGTAATAATTGAAAATATTTTTTTCATTTTTAATTCCTCCACTTCACTTTTGTTTTTATATAACTTTCATCCAAAGCTTGCTTTTTTATATTATCAAATAAAAAGCACATTTCAACATATTTATTTTATCATAAAACAGTACAAAATAAAATGATTTTTTACGCCAAGTTTATGGCGTTTTTTACTAAATGCTTTTCAATAACAGATATATAGTTTTGTTTCTCAGTGGCATTTCAGGTGTTTTTGTAAATTTAGGCTGTGTATATGCTGAAAATAATCCATAATACACCATAGATCAACGGTTGATGAAGCATGTAAATAATAAGAGAATGACGACCGAGCCATTCAAGCGGTTTTATACTAAATGTAGAAAGCAGGTGTAAAAGATTGTATTTTTTAAAAATATGATATATGAAATAACCTGTAATGTACAAGAATATCCACGGTATCAGCGGGAAATAATCGCTTGAGTAGAATTCAGCAGGCGGAAAGCCAAGAAACGCTGTAAAATAATTTTGATATAGCGCAGAAGGCAGCTGTGCAATATTCAGGTTTTCAAATCCGATAAAACCATACGGTACATTTTTAGTGAGCAGGAATAAGCACAAGGATATTATTGCAGCAGGAATTGGCGCTATTTTTGAAATGTATTTATCAAGTGGTATCATAATAAGCATTCCAAATCCTATAAGGCAAAGAACTCCGAATTTTACTGCTGAATCCGGAAGGGCAAGTATAGTAACGATGCTTATTATAGCAGAACATATAATCACTGTTAAGCTGCGTTTAAGTTTACGACAGCTGAAATTTACGCAAAATCCCGATAGCAGTATGAATATCCAGCAAATACTCTGCTGCCATATGTATGCCCCTGTTCCTTTGAAAGCGCTGATATTTACGTTAAATATAAAAACAATATCCCAAAGGGCGTGATAGATTATCATTTCTGCAAGTGCAAATCCACGCAATATATCGGGTATAGTATATCTTTTTTTTACCATTTAAGCAAGTCCTCCCGAAAGTTTATGATAAAAGTTTATTAGAAAAAATTGTTATAGTTATATAGGAATGATAGCATAATATATTTTTTATGTCAAGTAAATATATGGCTATAAAAAACAAGTGCAAAATAAGTATAAAATAAAACGAGCTGCTTTATGTTTTTCAATAAAGCAGCTCGTTTATCTGTATAAACTTTATAAAAATATAAGATTACTTGAAATATCTGTTCAGCAGACCTTCGAAAGCCTTACCGTGGCGAGCCTCGTCTTTAGCCATTTCGTGAACTGTGTCGTGAATAGCATCAAGATTAAGCTGTTTAGCCTTTGCAGCAAGAGCCTTCTTGCCTGCGCAAGCACCGGATTCAGCGGCTACACGCATTTCAAGGTTTTTCTTTGTGGAATTAGTAACAACTTCGCCCAGCAGTTCTGCAAACTTAGCAGCGTGTTCAGCTTCTTCATAAGCAGCCTTTTCCCAGTAAAGACCGATTTCCGGGTAACCTTCACGGTGAGCAACACGTGCCATAGCAAGGTACATACCAACTTCAGTACATTCGCCTGTGAAGTTTTCACGGAGACCTGCAATGATCTCTTCATCAACGCCCTGTGCTACGCCTACAACATGCTCATCAGCCCACTGTGTTTTATTTTCATCCTGCTTTGTGAACTTTTCAGCTGGTGCCTGACAAATTGGACATACATCTGGAGCGCTGTCGCCTTCGTGAACATAGCCGCATACTGAACATACATATTTACTCATAATTTATGATCCTCCTGAAATTTAATATACAATCTTTTTTGCTTTAGACTGTGATTATATTATATCATATTAGCTTTTACTTGTCAATAGTAATTATCAATAAGAATTATATTTTAATTAATTTACGAAAATTTTTCTTGATTTTTTATATGAAATAAAGCTTTTTATGTATAATAGTTTACATTGTATATGTTGACAGATGTATTTCTGATATGATAAAATTAAATTGTAAATTGTGACAAATACTTTGGAGGTGTTCACTATGAGAAAAAGAATGAGAAAAAGAATATTTTCGATTATTTTGACATTGTGTTTTATATTTGGCGATATTGGTGCTGTCGGATATTTAAACAGTTCGAGAGCAAGTGCGGAAGATGTCTTTTTATATGAAGCTGATACTTGGGGATTTTCAGCAAGTGAACTTATAGATGATGATATACCTTATCTTACTTCTGTTTTAAAAAGAAAAATTTTATCAGGAAAAAGCGCTGATGAATTACAACGTATAAAAAGTCAGCTTGAAAAGCCGGTGACGGATATTTCCTACGGTATGGCGCTGATTGAGCTTTTGTTTTATAACGGCATATGGGATGTTTCTGATATTTCTAATAAAGCAGAAGTTCTCCATGACGTCAAAGCGCCCGTGCGTAAAGACGCTTTGCTTAGTTTTATAAATTATTGCAATCTTTTACAATATACTGACGCTATTGCAGTTCTTGATGAGGAGGCTTTGTCTTCTGGAAGCGCTGCCGCTCTTGAAAATGCTGAAACAGCAGTGTCAGACGGGAAGCCTGCGATTATTCGTTTACATAGCTCATCATCTGATGATGCCGTTACATCTGTGATTTACGGCTGTGAGCAAGGCTTATGGCGGTATAGCGGAACAAGATATAACTACAGGCTGCTTCTTTCAAATACTATGAATACATCATTTTCCGATGATTCATGTATTTATTACAATAAAACAACCGGTAGGTGGGCCATTCCAGATATGAATTTATCTGATAGATCAGGTGCAGTACTGGGCGCTGTTATAGATGATGTAGGCGTTCTTAGTAAAAATTGCTACGATCCTGAAAAGCTTCCAAAAATGATGCTCGAGCGTGTTTTTGTATCGCCGGAAGAATTTGATATTCCTATTACGCTAAGTCAATCGGGAATACCGGAAGCTGCGGGAATAAGCATGGATATTGATTTTAGTCTTGCCGCACAAGAAATATTGCATCCGAGCTATGATGTTGAATCTTACGATATTGGCAGCGCTATGCCTGCTAATCTTTGTTCCAATACCGTAAATGATATTGATTTTATAATGATGTCAGTTGTAACGCCTATGGCTAAAGGCGGTATTATATGTGAGGAAAATGTTCCTATTATTTCATATCTCATGGACTGTGCAGATGAATCTGTTGTAAGGTCAACTGCGGAAAAATACGGTATTCCTATGCAGCATGATGATGAACATGGGGATTATTACGCCTTTCCGGTTTATTTTGCTACACACGATATAAGAAGCTATTACTGTACTTTGGATGGAAAAGATGAGTTTCCAATCGTTATGGATAGTGAAGTGTGCGTTGTAGTAAACCCAAAGGAAACCACAACAACAACTGCTATGACAACAACTACTACTGAATCTTTAACTACTACTGAAACTATACCTGCCACTACTACGGTTACAGAGACAATAACTACAAATTCTTCAAACAAAACTTCTGCATCAACAACAGAGAAAACTTCACTTACAAGCGTTTCAACCACAAAGGAAACAAGTAAGGAGTCGGAAAGTAAAAGTTCTACAACTGTAACTTCTGTTACAACAAGAGATACATCATATACTTCTGATAAGACGAGTGCAACTAATTTCAGTACGACTTCTTCTGATATGCAAAAAACAAGTACATCTACAAGTATTACAACAACTACAACAACTACAACAGTGAAAATAACTACTACAAAACAGAGCTTTGATTGGGGTAAGGATAATTGGCAATATCCTCATGACCTGCTTGTACCTGAGTATATGGCAGATGGATATAAGCTGGTTAATTCTCATAAGGAAAATCTAATGGCAAATCTCAGCCCTATGGAACGAGTTCGTATAAAAAATATTTTGGATCGTGAGTGGCTGGGTGCAGAGTATGGTTTGACTGTGACAGAAATACTTGCCAAAAATGGTGCGTTTTCTGTGCCTATGTGGGATCCAAGAGTTAAAAATATTTATGACCTTGATTTGAATGATGATAGAAATCTTTCCCTTATTTCATACTATCAGCTTCTACAGGAAAGTGACAGTGTGCAGCAGGAAATTGCATGGACAAGTGCTTTTATGTCTAAAAAGTATGTGCTTAGTCAGCTTATATCAGCTGCTTCCAATTCAGCTAAAGGCGGCGATATGACTATTGTGTGCTTTTTTAGCAAGGATTATTCTCATTCTGCTATAGCATACGATATGGAATACGGTTCATGGTATCTTGGACAAGAGCGATATGACGGCAGAATAATTATTGCAGACCCTTATTTAGACGATTTTTCAAATGAATCATGTCTGTATTTTAATAGCAGTACTCTTGAATGGTGTGTTCCTAGTCTTAATATGAACTCTGCTGATAAAGATACATTTATAGGTCTGGCTTCAAATTCCGTTTCACTGATAAATGATGGCGGCTACTTTATGGGAACGTCAGCTTATACATATCAGCATGCTTATATACCTATTCTTGAAGTGCCTGTTGATACAGAGGATTTTATTATTTCACCTATAGATTCTTTTGAAGATAAAGTTATGACAAATTCAGATCTTAATTGGTTTAGCACTGTGTCGGCATCGATTACTCATCGCCGTGCAGGACTTGACTATGACACCGATGGATTTGAGATATATCCTGTAAAGAACTGTAGTGTAGATTATCAGATGTCTTTTGAAAAGTATCTTTTGTCTGCAAAGGCGGATAATGCCGAAAGCGTTACATTTCTTTCAGATGGCATTATAAATCTTGTAGCTATTGAAAGTGACTTTGAACTAAGCATAACAACTGAATCAGAACTGCGATGGGACAGCATTACTGTTTCAGGCAGCAATGCTGATAATATAAAAGTAGGGCATGTCGGAAACGGAGTAATTCTTACGGGAGATAATCTTAATGATATCATAATAAAAGCAGATTCCATATCACGCAAAATGAATGCTCTTAGTGATGGCAAAGCATATACCAAAGCTTTTATCTATGAAGAATATGATGGAAGTATAGGCATTCGTGTTGATGCGGACGGCGATGGAGAGTGTGAAACCGTGCTTGAAGATACTGAAAAGCTAAAGTACGGAGATGTAAATATAGACGGTATCGTTTCTGTGGTAGATATGGTATATATGACGAAATATCTCTCGGGTGCAATAAAAATGAACAGAATACAGATGAAAAATGCTGACTGTCTCCTTGATGGAACAGTTGATAGTTCAGATGCAACCGTTATGCTTCTTTTTATTGGAGAAAAGCAAGAAAAACTTCCTGTTATACCTGATGTATAAGAAATAATTATGTGATTCATAAAGAGGTTTTGATGTATATTTTCTTTTAAATATAAATTCAGAAAGTACGGCTTTAAAAAATATTGTTTTTTTAAGGAAATGTTATTGACGAAGAGGAAGAATTATTATATAATAAGAATGTGTAACTCTAAAGGCGTGTGTTATCAGCCTTTGGAGTTGCCATGTTATGATATAAGTGGAGGAGATAAATGTGAGAAAGTTTTATACCTGCGCATCAGTTTTGAGTGCTGATATGAGAAATCTCGAAAAGGTATCAAAAGAGCTTGAATCAAGTGGTGTCGATATGCTTCATTTCGATGTAATGGATGGAGTTTTCGTACCTAATTTATCATTTGGCTTTCCTATTCTTAAAGCTGTAGATATGAGCACAAACTTGTTTCTTGATGTTCATCTTATGATAACAGACCCTTTGCGCTACATTTCACAAACTATTAGTGCAGGTGCAGATCTTATTACATTTCATATTGAAAGCAGCAGCGCTCCTTATGAAACTATAGCTGCCATAAAAAATGGCGGTGTTAAAGCCGGTATTGTAATAAAGCCGGGTACGCCGTATGAAGCAATACTTCCTTTTATAGAGCTTGTAGACGTTGTGCTTGTTATGACTGTTGAACCCGGATTTGGGGGTCAGTCATTTATGGAAGATATGCTCGATAAGGTAAGAGCACTGCGTAAATATATTGATGACAGAAATCTTTCTGTACATATTCAGGTGGACGGAGGAATAAATGATAAGACCATAGCAAAAGCCGTTGAAGCAGGCGCAGATATGCTTGTTGTAGGCAGCTATTTGTTTAATCAGTCAAGTATATCCGATGGATTAGAAGTACTGAGGAATGCCGTTTCTGAGTGAATTTACGGGGCGAAGTTTGAATAGAATGGAGTATAAAGATGAATAATAGAAAAAAACCTATATCTTATAAGCCTAGGAGATCTAGAAAGGCAGGATTTTCTTCCACTAAGAACATCGTGCCTACTATTGTTACAATTGCAGCAGCAGGAGTTATTTGTTGCTTTGGCTATTCTATAGCAAAGCCGATTTTAAACAGCAATGATTCGATTTCTACAAATGCTAACATTCCTGATGGTAGCAGTACAGCAGAAGGAACAACTGTAACTAATAACAGCAGTGTTACAACAACTAAGGGTACTACAGGTCTTGTTGTTCTAAACGGTGGTAAAACTACTACAACATCTACTGTCACAACAACAGTTACTACAGATAAAAATAATGATGGCAGCAAGCCTGCTGTTCATACAGGAGAGGGAATCGACGGAGCAGGAGTGCCTTCCGGAAACGGTTCGTCAAACGGAGGCGGAAGCAGCTCTAATAATGATGCCTCAGGCAGCAGCAATGGCGGCGGCAGTAGTAATGGTGGCAGCTCAGGCGGCAATGTTGGCGGAGGTACACCAGCGCCAGAGGCAAATGTCTATAAGAATGTTCAGTGTTCTGTTCGACTTCCTGAAAGCTCTGTAAACGATGCTGATTCTCTTCGTGCTATGCTTAAAGATGTAAAATCTAAGTATCCGAGTGCAAAAGCTGTTGTAATTCCAATGAAGCTTCAAGGCGGTGAACTTAATTATTCATCAAATGCAGCTGGAGACGCAGCATATATGGTATGCAGAGGAAGTATGACGGCTTCTGAGATCGCTGGAATTGTACGTGAAGAGGGCTTTTATGCTTATGCTTCATGTAGTATGCTTGAGGATCATCTGTATTCTTCTGTTTACACATATTGGCACGCAGGCTATAGAGTTGAAAAAGATGGCGTACTTACAGGCGACCAGTGGTATGACTATTTTCCTGATCAGGGCGGTCAGCCGTGGCTTGATCCAAACAGTGATATGACAATATCCTATCTTGAAGGCATTGTACAGGAGCTTTCAAACAGTGGATTTTCAGCTATTTTGTGCAGTGATATTAAATATCCGAATTTTGCACAGGCTGATGAAAAGTATTTGAACCCTGATATTTATGCTAAGAATCCAGATGCGCTTATTAAGCTGGCAAATGCTTTGAATGCAGCGTCTTCCAATACTACAGATATTGTTTTGGATCTTAGCGCATATAATGCAATGAACGGTTATGAGCTTGTTTATGACCCATCTAAACTTGATGTGTCATATGCTCTTCTTGAAACAAGTTCTGGAGACGCTTCATCCGTTTCAAGCTGGGCAAGCTCAAATAGTGGAGATATGTCCGTTTCCCTTAGCTATACTGACGGTTCAGGCATCGGACATTGTGTGATAAATTATTAAGAAAAAATCAAAATATCAGACGTAAAAAGAAAAGAGGTATAACATGGCAAGTAAATTTACAGTTGGTCTTGACAAGATTATTGATGCATTTAAACTTGAAGAAATTCACCTTCCAAAAGACGCATCTGAAATTCAGATCGATGAAACAGACGTAACTCGTCCGGGTTTGCAGCTTATGGGTTTTTATGAGTATTTTAATCCAGAGCGTATTCAGATTATCGGTAAGATGGAGTTTGCGTATCTTTCAACTATAGATGAGGCAACAAGACAGCAGCGCTTGGAGGCTCTTTTTGCTCAAAGAATGCCTGCACTTGTAATATCAAGAGAACTGCCTTATTTTGAAGAAATGCTTGAGCTTGCGCAAAAATATGAAGTTCCGCTTCTGAGAAGCAAGGAGAGTACATCCAACTTTATTTCAGGTCTCATTGCGTTTTTGAATGTTAATCTTGCACCCCGTATAACTCGTCACGGTGTACTTATTGAAATTTACGGCGAAGGTGTATTTATTACAGGAGAAAGCGGTGTAGGTAAGAGTGAGACTGCTATTGAACTTGTAAAGAGAGGACACCGCCTTGTAGCTGATGATGCTGTTGAGATAAGAAAGGTATCTAATGATACACTTGTAGGCAGTTCCCCTGATAATATTCGTCACTTCTTGGAACTGCGTGGTATAGGTATTATCAATGCACGCAGACTTTTCGGTATTGGCGCTGTAAAGAATCGTGAGAATATTGAGCTTATTGTAGAGATGGAGCAGTGGAATCCAGAGAAGATCTATGATCGTATGGGTGTTGATACGCAATACGTATCACTTCTCGGAGTAAAAGTTCCTTCACTTACTATTCCTGTAAGACCGGGTAGAAATCTTGCTGTTATTTTGGAAGTTGCAGCTATGAATAACCGTCAGAAGAAGATGGGATATAATGCTGCAAATGATCTTCTTGAACATCTTGGACTTGACATGGAGAGCAAGGAAGTAGTCAAGGACTACGATACATTTTAAATAAAACTGATATTTTAGGAGAACATGCATGGAACAAATAGAACAGCTGGAATCTATATGTAAGCGTTATGACTGTCAGCTGCTAAAAAATGAGCCGCTTTGTAAGCATACAACTTTTCGTATAGGCGGATGTTGCAAGGCACTTATTGATGTAAACAGCAGCGAATTGCTTTTAGAGCTTGTGAATTACTGTAATAAAAACAATGTAAGATGGACAGTTCTTGGAAATGGCAGTAATGTGCTTGTATCAGATGATGGTTATGACGGTATAGTTTTTTTAGTTGGAAAGCATTTTGCCAATATAAAATTTTTAGATGACTATAAGGTTCATTGTGATGCCGGTGTGATTCTTATGACTCTTGCAAAAACAGCGCTTGAAGAATCTTATTCTGGTATGGAATGCCTTGCTGGAATTCCCGGTACTGTAGGCGGTGCGCTTTATATGAATGCAGGAGCATATGGCGGTGAAATGGCTGATGTTGTTGTTTCTGCGGAATATATTGATGAGAATGGCTGCCTTAAAACAGTGCTTAAAGATGATATGAATCTATCTTATCGTCACAGCATGTTTAGCGGCACAAGGTGCATTGTAACCGGAGTTACTTTTCAGCTGCACGATGGAAAATATGACGCTATAAAAACAGAAATGGAAGGATATCTTAACCAGAGAAGAGCGAAGCAGCCTCTTGAACTTCCAAGTGCTGGCAGTACCTTCAAGCGTCCGGTGGGAAGCTATGCTTCGTTTTTGATAGATCAGTGTGGCCTTAAAGGTGCAAGTGTCGGAGACGCTCAGGTAAGCATTAAGCATGCAGGATTTGTGGTGAACACAGGAAAAGCAACTTGCAAAGATGTGCTTGAGCTTTGTGAATATGTAATTGGAACTGTAGAAGAAAAAACAGGATATAAGCTTGAAATGGAGCCGGTACTGCTTCGGTAGAAAAGAGGTCTTTTAAATGCAGGTTATTGTTGTGACAGGTATGTCTGGTTCGGGAAAATCCGGTGTAATGGACGTTCTTGAGGATATTGGATATTATTGTATAGATAACCTTCCGCCTCAGCTTACAAGCCGTTTTATAGATATATGCAGAGAATCAGAAAATCACCTTGAACGTGTGGCAATAGCAGCGGATTTGCGTTCAGGGGAGATGTTTGCAGATGCTTATAAGTGCTTTTGTCATTTGGAACGTCAGCAAGATTTGGATGTTAAAATACTTTATATTGATGCGGAAGATGAAGTGCTTGTAAAACGATATAAGGAAACTAGAAGAAAGCATCCTCTCGATGAACGATTCAGCGGAAATTTGCATCAGGCAATAGCTTTTGAGCGTGAAAGTCTTATTCAGATAAAGGGTATGGCTGATTATTATATCGAAACTTCTTATTTGTCCGCCTCCCAGCTAAAGGAGCAGGTAAGAGAGATCTTTCTCAGCAGTCCTACAGATTCTATGTCCATAAAGGTAACTTCATTCGGGTTCAAATATGGTGTTTCCACAGAATCAGATCTTGTATTTGATGTGAGATGTCTTCCCAATCCATACTACATTGCAGAGCTTAGGTCGCATACCGGGTGTGAAAAATGCGTTCAGGACTATGTAATGTCGTTTGAGCAGTCAAAAGAGCTTATGAAAAAGCTTGAGGATATGCTGGATTTTCTTATTCCGCTTTATGTTCATGAGGGCAAGAGCAGACTTGTTATATCGTTTGGTTGTACAGGCGGCAAGCACCGTTCTATAACTTTTGCTGAGCTTATAGGCGATTATCTTGCTACAAAAGGAATGAGAGTTGTAAAACAGCATCGTGATATAGGCAAGGATCGCTAATAAAAAAATTTAAGATAATAATGCCGTCCTATTCTTATTCGGAAAGGACGGCTGTTTTGTAAAAAGGGAGGTGCTTATTTGTCATTTGCAAATCAAGTGAGAGATGAAGTACGAAAAACCATAAATGACAGAGACAAAAAATTTGCCTGTCTTTATGGAATACTTCTTTATGCCAGAATATTTACCGAGCAGCAGATATGTTTTCAAACTGAAAGTAGTGAGGTTGCTGCGTTAGTGCCTGAACTTTTTAAGTCTGTATTTGGCGAAAAACTTGTGTGTGCCGAAAAGACAGAAAGCGGCAGTGTAAGCTTTGCGATAACAGATAGTAAACTTATTGGGGATATTTGCAGTACATATAAGATAGATCCTGCGTGTCGTGAGGTAAATCTGAGAAATATTGTAAATAACAGTACAGGTGCATTTCTTGCAGGTGCATTTTTTATATGCGGCAGTGTTATTGATCCCAATAAGGAATATCATCTAGAATTTGTTGTGCCAACAGAGCTTTTGTGCAGCGATCTTAATGCAGTGCTTGGCTCTTTTGGAGTATCCGGTAGAATAATTCAGCGCAAAAAGTCATATATACTCTATTTGAAAGATAGTGAATGCATAGAGGATACTCTTACATTTATGGGCGCTCAACAGTGTACTATGGATATTATGAATGTAAAAATACGTAAGGATATGCGTAACAAGGCAAACAGACTGCGTAACTGCGACGAAGCAAATATAAATAAGGTTGTAAACGCTGCAATGCGGCAAACAGAGGACATTCTCCTTCTTATTAAGTATAATGAGCTGGAAAATCTTTCTCCGCAAATAAGGGAGGTCGCAAAAATTAGAATCGAAAATCCTGAACTCAGTCTAAAGGAGATAGGCGAACTTCTAACTGTTCCTATTGGACGTTCTGGAGTAAATCATCGTTTTAAAAAGATAGCAGCGGTTGCAAAGGAGCTGAGAGAAAATGGCTGCAAGTAATATTCCAGGCAGTGCTTTTGCTCATTTACATCTTCATAGTGTATACAGTCTTCTTGATGGTGCTTGTAATATAGATAGCCTTATAGAACATGTAAAGTCTTTGGGACAGGATTCTGTTGCTGTTACAGATCATGGCAATCTCTATGCTGCGGTTATTTTTGCACAGGCAGCTGAAAAAGCGGGTATTCATGCAGTAATAGGCTGCGAAGTTTATGTTGCAGCACGTACACGATTTGATAAGGATAATATTCTTGACAGAAAAAGCGATCATCTCATTCTTTTGTGTGAAAATGAAAATGGTTATCGTAATCTTGTAAAGCTTGTTACTAAAGCTAATATGGAAGGCTTCTATCATCGTCCACGAGTAGATGAAGAGCTGCTTCGTGAATATAGTGATGGACTTATTTGTCTGTCGGGCTGCGTTGCAGGAAAGCTGGCACGTCTTATTCTTGCAGGTGATTATGAAAAAGCTAAGCAGACGGCACTTATGTATCGTGATATATTTGGTGAGAATAACTATTTTATTGAAGTTCAGAATCATGGCATAAAAGAAGAACTGCGAGCGCTTCCGAATCTGTATAGATTGTCAAGAGAGACAGGCATACCTTTGGCTGCTACAAATGACGCTCATTATGTAAGAAAAAACGATGCCGAAATGCAGAGAGTACTGCTTTGTATTCAGACGGGGAAGAACATAGAAGATGAGATCGGAATGGGCTTTGAAACAAACGAGTTCTATGTAAAAAGTACGCAGGAAATGGCAGAGCTTTTTTCATCTGTGCCCGAAGCTATAACAAATACAGGAAAGATCGCTAAGAGGTGCAATGTTCATTTTGAAACAGGAAAGGTGTATTTGCCGAAGTTTGAGACACAGGGCGGAACTGATTCCAAAAAATTATTTGCAAGTCTTTGTAGAGATGGACTTATAAAAAAATATGGAAACCATCCTTCAAAGGAAGTTTCGGATCGTATGAAATATGAGATGAGTGTTATCAGCCGTATGGGATTTGTGGACTATTTCTTGATAGTCTGGGATTATGTAGCATTTGCACGGCGAAATAACATACCTGTAGGTCCGGGACGAGGTTCAGGCGCAGGAAGCATATGTGCTTATTGTCTTGATATAACTCAGATAGATCCAATAGAGAATCATCTCCTTTTTGAAAGATTTTTGAATCCTGAAAGAGTAAGTATGCCTGACTTTGATATAGATTTCTGTATTGAGGGGAGACAAGCTGTAAAAGACTATGTTATAAAGCGTTACGGCAAGGAACGTGTATCAGAGATAGTTACTTTCGACCTTATGAAGGCAAGAGGCGCAGTGCGTGATACAGGCAGAGCTATGAATATGCCTTATTCTCTTTGTGATAAAATAGCTAAAATGATAGATCCAAGGCGTACTATATCCGAAACCCTTGAATCTTCGGACGGAGAAGATCTCAGACAGATTTACAGATCGGATTCCAGTGCGAAAAGACTTATTGATATGGCGATGCGTCTTGAAGGCGTTCCAAGGCACACCTCAACTCATGCGGCAGGTGTAATTATTTCAGCTTTTCCAATAGAGGATATGGTTCCGCTTCAAATGAATGATGATACTGTTGTAACTCAGTATACTATGACGACGCTGGAATCATTGGGACTTCTGAAATTCGATTTTTTGGGACTGAGAAATCTTACAGTAATAAGAGACTGCGTTCGTAGTATAGAAAAGTATGATTCTGATTTTAGCATTCAGAATATCCCTGTTAATGACAGTGATGTATTCAATATGATGTCAAAAGGTGAAACTACCGGTGTTTTTCAATTTGAAAGCGCAGGTATGCGCCGTGTGCTTATGCAGCTAAAACCTGAGAGTCTGGAGGACCTTACTGCGGTTCTGTCACTTTATAGACCCGGACCTCGTGATTCTATACCGAAATATATAGAAAACCGTCATCATCCTGAAAATATAACTTATGCGCATCCGCTCCTTGAACCTATTTTAAATGTTACAAATGGTTGTATTGTATATCAGGAGCAGGTTATGGAAATATGCCGTGTTCTGGCAGGTTATTCATACGGTAGAGCTGATCTTGTACGTCGTGCTATGTCTAAAAAGAAGCATGATGTTATGGAAAAAGAACGTAAGATATTTCTATATGGAGACGGCAAAAGCATAGATGGAGCTGTTGCAAGGGGAGTATCTCCTGAAATAGCAAACAGCATATTTGATGAAATATCAGGCTTTGCATCATATGCATTCAATAAATCTCATGCAGCTGCCTATGCGTTTTTAGCATACCAAACGGCGTATTTGAAATACCACTATTTTGCAGATTATATGGCTGCTCTTATGACCAGTGTAATAGGGGACAGTGTGAAGCTTTTGTCATATATAAATTTATGTGAAGATAAAGGCGTAAAAATACTTTCTCCTCATGTAAACAGAAGCGGTCTTATATTTGAAAGACGAGGACAGGATATATGCTTTGGTTTGCTGGCGGTGAAAAATCTCGGAAAATCATTTATAGAAAATCTTGAAGCAGAACGTCAAAAAAATGGTGCGTTTACAGGATTGCGTGATTTTTGCCGTAGAATGTCGGAGAAAGATTTAAATAAACGTGAGCTTGAAAGTCTTATATGCTGCGGTGCTTTGGATGGGCTTGGACTTAATCGCAGGCAGATGAAGAGTAATTATGAAAGCGTACTTGCTGCGTATCGTGAATCTTCTAATATGCAGCTAGAAGGACAAATGAATTTTTTTGGTCTTGCAGCAGATAACGGAGTATATGAATCACCATTTGCAAATGAGCCTGAGTTTTCACGTGGGGAGCTTCTTCATATGGAAAAGGAATATACGGGAATGTATCTTTCGGGACATCCTCTTGCGGAATATTTCACTCTTTCAAAACTTTTTCATACAGCTGATTTTTCAAAAATTGCAGAAGACAATACACTTGTTCCCGATCAATCAAATATATCATCAATATGTATAGTAAGCGAAGTGAAACGGCATATAACCAAAAAAGGTGATACAATGTGCTTTATGAAATGCGAGGATATAGCAGGAGATATGGATTGTGTTGTATTTCCGGAGCTTTATGCTGCATCAAAGCAAAAGCTTGCTGTTGATAAAATAATTTATATAACAGGAAAGCTTAGCTATAAGGATGAGAGCACGTCGCTAATATGCAGCAGTATTCTGAATGAAGATGATCTTAGACGCAAACTTAAAAGAAGCAAGCTTTGTTGTAAATTTACATCTGCTGACAGAGAAAAAATGCGCATCGCAGCAGATATTGCAATAAAATATAGAGGAGAAGTTCCACTATGTTTTTATCTTACTGATATAAAGAAAATGCTTATGCCTAAAGTAAGGATAGAAACAGACCCCTCAAAGGAGCTTGCAGAAGAACTTTTTAATGCTTTTGGAGAGGAAAATATAGGGCTTATATAGTTTTAAGTCAAAATATTTTTTAAAATTACAATAAAATGTTAAATTTTACAGTATTGCCTTGACAAATAAAATAAATGCTGTATAATTATATTAGAATGTAAAGATGTATTAGAAAAGTCTTGATAATACTTTAAATAATACAGATAATCGGAGGAGAATAAATATGATTAAAACTATTGGTATATTGACAAGCGGCGGAGACGCACCTGGTATGAATGCGGCAATTCGTGCAGTTGTACGTTCAGCGCTCAAGAAGGGTATCAAGGTTTTTGGCATTCGCCGTGGTTACTGCGGTCTTATTGATGGTGATATTTTTGAAATGAACGAAATGAGCGTTTCCAATATCACTCATAAGGGCGGTACAATGCTTTATACAGCAAGAAGCTCAGAATTCCGTACTGAAGAGGGCATGCAGAAGGCAATTGAAAATTGCAATAAGTTTGGCCTTGAGGGAATTGTTGTAATTGGTGGTGACGGTTCATTCCGTGGCGCTGCTGATCTTTCAGCAAGAGGTATTCTTACTGTAGGTCTGCCGGGCACTATTGATAACGATATTGCTTGTACAGAATATACTATCGGTTATGACACAGCAATGAACACTGCTATGGAAATGATAGACAAGCTTCAAGATACCAGCCAGTCTCATGATCGCTGCTCTGTAGTAGAGGTTATGGGTCGTGGTGCAGGCTTTATCGCTGTAAATACAGCTGTAGCTTGTGGCGCTATTGAGATCATTACTAAGGAAGTACCTTATGATCTTGATGCTCTGGCTAAGGATATGCTGGAATGCAAGAAGAATGGTAAGCAGAACTTTATTGTAGTTGTATCTGAGAATGTTGGTCATTCTCATGAAATTGCTACTGCAATTCAGGAAAAGACCGGTGTTGAAACTCGTGCTACTGTTCTTGGCCATGTACAGAGAGGTGGTTCACCTACAGTTCGTGACCGTATTGTAGCAAGCGAAATGGCTTACTATGCAGTAGAGCTTTTGGCTCAGGGTATTGGTAACCGTGTTGTTGCTATGCAGAAGAATGAGATCGTTGACTTCGACATTCAGGAAGCACTGTCAATGTCAAAGCCTTATGATATGAAGCTTCATAAAATTGCAAAGGATATTGCATTCTTTTAATTGATAATATAAATTTATAATATTGATATCAAAAGCTGCTGCGTTTTTGCGTGGCAGCTTTTTTGTTTATTTGGTACTTGACAAGATACGGTTATATGTGTATAATAATATGAGAATCATTTTCAATTTGTGCGGAGGTGCGTATGCGTAAACTGTTTTTTTTGCCTATTTTTCTTTGTGTTCCTATTCTTGCAGGCTGTGCGCCAGCAGCGAAGGATGTAAATTCTGATGAGATAAAAATTGTATGTACTGTTTTTCCGGAGTACGAGTGGACAAGAGAAATTATAGGAGAAGCTGAAAATAAATCGTCTATTAAACTTCTTGCCGATAACGGTACGGATTTTCATAGCTACCAGCCTAGTACCGAGGATATTGTAACGATCTCAAACTGCGATGTTTTGATATATGTTGGCGGTGAGTCTGACAAATGGATTGAGGATGCCCTTAAAAACTCTTTAAATTCTGATATGCAGGTAGTAAGACTTGCAGATATTTTGGATGATGAGCTTTTGGATGAACCTGAAACTCTTGAAAAAGAACAAGAGCATGAACATGAACATGAGGAAGCACAAAGCGCTTTTGACGAACACGTTTGGCTTTCTCTTAAAAATGCTGAAAAATTTTGTAGTGGCATAGCAGATGCTCTATCTAATGTTGATAGTGAAAATGCTGATGTGTATAAAGCGAATGCAAAAGAGTATATTTCAAAGTTAAATGCGCTGGATAGCGAATTTAAAGATAAGCTTAGCTCTGCAAAGAGAAATACTGTTATATTCGGTGATAGATTTCCTTTTGTTTATATGATGGAAGACTATGATATTGACTATTATGCCGCTTTTCCCGGCTGTTCTTCGGAAGCAGATGCAAGCTTTGATACTGTTTTAAATCTTGCTAAAAAGACGGATGAAGAAAATATATCTGCCATTCTGACAATAGAAGGTTCTGATTGTAATATTGCCGACGCTATTATTTCTAACACAGAAACAGAAACAGAGAAGCGTATTCTTACTCTGGATTCAATGCAGACAGTGAATTTTGATGAGATAGAAAGCGGTAAGACATATTTATCCGTAATGGAAAAGAATCTTGATGTACTTATGGAGGCACTTAACTGATATGAATGTACAGCTTGCTTGTGAAAACGTAAGCCTTGGTTATGAAGGCAATGTTATAACAAGAAATATAAATTTTTCTGTGAAAAGCGGAGATTACCTCTGTATCGTGGGAGAAAACGGTAGCGGTAAGAGTACGCTTATAAAGACACTTTTACAATTGAAAAGCCCAATCTCTGGTAAGATTACGCTGGGTGACGGGCTTTTACAAAAGGAGATCGGCTATCTTCCGCAGCAAACGATCGTTCAAAGGGATTTTCCTGCTTCTGCGGTTGAAATAGTGCTGTCAGGTTGTCTTAACCGATGTGGTATGCGTCCATTTTATAGTAAGTCGGAAAAAATACTTGCTCATGTTAATATGAAAAAGCTCGGCATCTGTAATCTTAAAAGAAAATGCTACAGAAACCTTTCAGGTGGTCAGCAGCAGCGAGTGCTTTTAGCAAGAGCGCTCTGTGCTACGCAGAAAATGCTGCTTCTTGATGAACCTATAACAGGTCTTGACCCAAGAGCAGCTGCTGAAATGTATGAACTTCTTGCAAAAATAAATCGTGAAGATGGCATAACTATAATAATGGTTTCCCATGATATAGGCGCAGCGGTTAAATATGGAAGTCATATTCTTCATCTGGGACAAGAGCAGATGTTCTTCGGTAAAAATGAAGATTATCTGAAAAGCGACATATATAAGGCGTTTATGTCACCATTGGGAGGTGAGGGACATGAGTGAAGTTTTTGAAACTTTGGCATTTTATTTTTCATATCCATTTGTAAGATATGCCCTTTTGGTCGGCGTGGCAATTGCATTGTGTTCATCACTGCTTGGAGTAACACTTGTGCTTAAAAGATTCTCTTTTATAGGCGATGGACTTTCTCATGTGGCTTTTGGCGGAGTAGCTATTGCAGGTGTACTGAGCATATCCAATGAAATGATAGTAGTATTGCCTATTACTGTTGTAAGTGCGATATTTCTGCTTATGACAGGTCAGAATACAAAAATAAAAGGAGACGCTGCTATAGCACTTATTTCTGTTGGTTCTCTTGCTTTGGGTTATCTTCTTTTGAGTATGTTTTCATCTTCATCTAATATATCGGGCGATGTATGCAGTACGCTTTTTGGAGGAACGTCTATACTTACTCTTTCTTCTGCGGATGTATGGCTGTGTGTTATAATGTCAGTACTGGTAATAGGAGTATTTCTTTTATTTTATAATAAGATTTTTTCTGTTACCTTTGATGAAACATTTGCTTGTGCAACAGGCGTTAAGGCGAATATTTATAATCTTATAATTGCTGTTATAACGGCAATTATAATCGTACTTGCAATGAATCTTGTAGGTTCACTGCTTATATCAGCTCTTATAATTTGTCCTGCATTATCGGCTATGCGGCTTTTTGGAAGCTTCCGAGCTGTAA
This sequence comes from uncultured Ruminococcus sp., assembly GCA_910579955.1. Classification (GTDB taxonomy): domain Bacteria; phylum Bacillota; class Clostridia; order Oscillospirales; family Ruminococcaceae; genus Ruminococcus_C. The sequence continues at coordinate 63,386 of CAJTWE010000011.1, forward strand.
TAATATCGTCTGCGGTAATATCTGTTGTATGTGCCTTGGCAGGCATACTTACAGCTATACTTATAAGCGTACCTGTAGGCCCTACAATTGTTGCGGCAAATATCGTGGTATTTGTGATTTCATGTATTGTGGGCAAAATTTTTATAAAAACAGATAAGTAATAATAATAACAATAAAAAGCTGCTTGCAGAATTGAAATGCAAGCAGCTTTTGCTTTTTTATGATATTTTCTTATATTTTAGAAATGGTTTCTTCCAAAACGTCGAAATATTCAGCGAATGTCTTTTTACAGCATTGTGGATTTTCTATCTTTACACCATCAGTTTTAAGACCTGTAAGGGCAAAGGACATTGCAACTCTGTGATCGTCAAATGTTACTATAAGTCCGCCATTTGGCGCTTGGGGATATATAGTAATGCTGTCTGCATATTCATCTGTTTTTATTCCCAGCGTATTAAGATTCTTTGAGATTGCATGTATTCTGTCGCATTCTTGAAGCCTGATGTGTCCTATGCCCGTTATTGTTATAGGTGCGTCGGCAAATGGCGCTATTGCAGCAAGAGTAAGTGCTTGATCGGAAAAGGATGACATATCTACTGTAAATCCGCCTTTTAATTTACCATCCTCTGTGCCTGTTAATATTATATCGCCATTTTCTGTATGTGTGCTTGTGCAGCCCATTTTTTCAAGCAGAGAGATAAATTCAGTGTCTCCTTGAAGCATATTATCTTTAACTCCGCGAACGCTCACGCTTACGCCAAGTATTGCTGCAAGCGCAAAGAAATATGCAGCAGCGGACATATCCGGTTCAATATTATAATCTATTCCATTGTATGAATCCTCGCCCGAAAAAACATATGCTATGTTGCCGCTTGTTTCTGCTTTTTGAACATTGACGCCAAAGTCTTTCATCATATCAGTTGTAAGGTCTACATAACTGAGACCGTGCGAGCCTGTAACATTTATAGTTATGTTTTTATGAAGAGTTCCTGCTGCAATAAGCAAAGAACTGAGAAACTGGGAGCTTTTGTCAATATTTACAGTGAAACTGTCTGGAATGTTTCCATTTGTTTTTGCACCCGTTATTTGTAGCGGAAAGTGACCTTCTTTTTCTAAGCATGAAACCTTTGCGCCTGCATTTCTCAATGAATCAATAAGCGGCTGCATAGGACGTTTTTTCATTTGTTCTGAGGCATTCACTATATATTCACCGTCTGAAAATGCAAGCATAGCCACTAAAAATCTTGCCGCTGTTCCTGCGCTGCCAACATATATTTCCGCTTTTTTATTTGGTATGTCTCCGCCGGTACCTGTTATTTCTATATTGCTGCCAAGCGACCCATCTGGGGTTTCTTTAATGATAAAACCAAGAGCTTTCAGGCACTCCAGAAAATGATGTGCATCATCACTTGTGAGACAGCCGTTTAGTCTGCTTACTCCATTTGCAACAGCTCCTATAAGTAAAGCTCTGTTTGTAATGGATTTTGACCCCGGAACTCTAACAGCTATTTTTTTTGATTTTCCTGTGCTTTGTACAGTTGGGACATTGTATATATTATCTGTCATGTATTTTTCTCCCATGTATGTTTTCTATGTGTGTGCTATTATTTATCTGCTATGATAAGCTCTTTCATCTGACACAGATCGAATACATTAATGTAACCGTCCTTGTATACGTCACCTGCATTGCTGTTTACAAGAGTATCAGTGCCAGTCAGATATTTTTGCATAAGCACAATATCGGACATATTAAATATGCCGTCGTTGTTTACATCGCCTATAATAAATTCAGGAGGAGGAGTACTGTCTTTGTACACCTCATTATACATAGTTTCTGCCCAAAGCTGACGCATAGCATCATAACCGTCGCCTTCCGGATGAACTCCGTCTCCGCTGAGATATTCAGGATGTTCTATGAAAAACGCCTCAAAGTCTGGACCGTGAACAAGCTTATCTCCGTATTCCTCATAGAGCTGTTCTACCTTTGCATTATAAAGCGGAATATTTGGTTCTACGTCTGCGTTGGTTGATGATGGTATTTTGGGAAGTACAGGTATCTTTCCTGCTTCAAGTATTGCGTCTATCATGTATTTTGTATTTTCATAATATGATTCAGTAGCGCCGGCGTTTCCCCAAGCGTCATTTGTACCGTAGGCTATGCTGACGTATTTTGCTTCTGATACAGAAAGCCAGCGATCTATATTTTCTCGTCCCTCAATACTTCTTATTCCGCCTATGCCGCCATTTTCCTGAATTGGGAAGAAGTTCTCGTCAATACGATTCACATATGTAGCAAAACCTGTACCATAGCAATTATTCATGCCGCCTGCTGTGATGGAGTCACCAAGGAAAAGCCAACTGTCTGATATGCCGTCTGATACATTGTGAATATCAAAATTTATACTAGACTGTTTTCCCGCTTCACCATCTGCTTTAGAAACGTTAATGCGTATCCAGTTATAGCCCTCCATATTTACAAGGTGCTGACGTGAGGCAAGTTTGTTTTCTGTAACTGTTTCTGCTATTTCCCAGCCGTCTGTCGGATATTCTCCGCCCTCTGCACTGTTGACCTCTATTGTGTAATCTGTAGGCTTGCCGTTCTGACTGGTATATGAACCTATCATATCAAATGAGCTTGTGTTATACCATACTGCAATTACCTGCTTTTTCTCGCTATCTGGAACAGCCGAGAGGTCATAAGCTAAATAATCTGGAGATGATGACTGCCAGAATGAGAAATAGTGTTCATCATTTCCGGCGGATGCCTGACCGCTAGTCGAGTATGCAGGGCAGTTTCTACTTATAACAGGGTTTGGAGAAACTTCTGCAAAGACATAAAGGCTGCTAAGTGCAGATGCACTGAGAGCAAGAGATACAACAGAAGCTGCTGCACGTTTAATAATTTTTTTCATTTATAAGATCTCCTCTAAGATTGATTTGTTAGCTTTTATTTTAGTATAGCACAGTTTTTTTTAAAATGCAATACATTTGTTAGTTGAATATAAATTTTTTTGAAAATACTATTGAAATTTAGTTAGAATTGAGATATAATTATATTATTATAAAATTAAGCAAATAAAAAACAGGTTGATGCTTTTCATTTTTCAAAGCTCAGCCTGTTTTTATTATATCTAGTTTTTAAATCAGAATAATGGCGCAAAAAGTCTTATGATTTGATTTATAATACGCTTTATTCCACGCAGTTCGCTGCGGTAGCTGTCGGTTACTTCATTGCAGCGGATAAGCGTTTCGTCAAAATCCGTTTTCACATCATGTACTGCCTTGCAGTCTGCAAAAAGAGCTGCATTTTCAAAATGAAAATAAAGACTTCTGTAATCAAGATTTATAGTTCCCACCACTGCTGTCTTGTCATCGCATACGCATTGCTTAGAGTGAAGAAATCCCGGTGTGAATTCATATATTCTTACGCCATTTTTTACAAGCTGATGATAATATGAACGTGTCAGCTTATAAACAAAGCGTTTATCAGGTATGCCGGGTGTTATTATACGAACGTCAATTCCTTTTTTAGCAGCAAGCGTTAACGCACGGCTCATTTCATCATTTATAATAAGATACGGTGTCATAAACCAGATGTAATCCTTAGCATCTGAAAGCATATTCATATAAACATTTTCACCCAGATAAACATCATCAAGCGGACAGTCGCCATATGGCTGTATAACACCCTCCGCTTCTGGGCAGTCGGGAACATCCGGAAAATAACACTTAAAGTCCTTATCTGTGTTATCAATAGTGTTCCACATTTCCAAAAACTGTACAGTAAGATTTCTAACAGCTCCGCCTTCAAGCTTCAAGCCTGAATCTTTCCATTCGCCATAAGGATGTACTATATTAAAATATTCATCCGCAAGATTATAACCGCCTGTAAATCCAACACGTCCGTCAATAACAGTTATTTTTCTATGGTCACGGTTATTCATAAAAACGTTAATGACAGGCATTATAGGGTTGAAAACACGGCACTGTAAACCAAGTTCTTTAAGCTGTACAATAAACTTAGGGTTTATAAATCCAACACTTCCTATGTCGTCATAAATAATTCTTACTTCAACGCCTTTTGCAGCACGTTCTGCAAGGACAGTTCGTATACGTCCGAAAGCTTCTGCATCCTCTATTGCATGATATTCCATAAAAATGAACTTTTCAGCCTTTGAAAGAGCGTCTATAAGATCATCAAGAGCTTTACAGGTATCACTGTAAAACTCTGTTTTAGTGTTTTTGTATGCAGGATATGCGCTGTCATTTCGTATATACCGAAGCTGACTTGCGTATGGCAGCTCGTTTTCACATTCCGAGGAGAGCGCTCCGTTTTCTTTTAGGAAATCTGACCTCAGCTGATTGCCGATTCTAAAAAGCTTTTCTTTTCGTTTTTTTGTAAATCCGGAATGGCCTGTAATAAGATAAAGTACAAGTCCCGCAACAGGTGAAATAAGAATAAGAATGATCCAAGGAAGTTTAAATGCAGCATTTGTAAATTTATCTACTATTTCAAGAACAATGAGTATTGCTAAAATATTGAAAAAAGCAGTGCCCCATATACTCGATTGACCAAAACGAAAGAATAATACTAGAATCCATATTATTTGCAAAAGCAGAAAAATTGCCACAAATACAAGTCTGCCTATGCTGTTTTTTGAACTGTTATCAATTTTTTTACTCATGAAATATTTCTCTTTTCTTTGAAATGCTTTTTACGGAATTGTTTTTCACGATAGTTGCTAAATAGCAAAATATAAATGTATTATAACACAGAACCTAATAGTTTTCAAGGGCATTTTAGTACTAAAATGTATTTAATGTAATTTTTTGAAAAAAAGCTTGATTATTGAGGGTAAATGTAGTATAATAAATCTGTGTGTTAATATGCACAGTATGTCCTATTATGAAAGGAGTATAAAAATGATTTATTCAAACGAAGTCAATGAAATGTGCTGCGTAAGACAAGGCGTAAACCATGGAGCAGCTCCGATTCCGGAGGAAGCAAAGTGGGTAAAGGCTAAGGAAATCAGCGATATTTCCGGTTTTACACATGGTGTGGGCTGGTGTGCACCGCAGCAGGGTACTTGTAAGCTGTCTCTGAACGTAAAGGAAGGTATCATTCAGGAATGTCTCGTTGAGACAATCGGATGTTCCGGTATGACTCATTCCGCAGCTATGGCGTCTGAAATTCTTCCGGGCAGAACTATTCTGGAAGCTCTGAATACTGACCTGGTATGTGACGCAATCAATACTGCTATGAGAGAACTGTTCCTTCAGATCGTATACGGCCGTTCACAGAGTGCATTCTCTGAAGATGGTCTGGCAATCGGTGCAGGACTGGAAGACCTTGGTAAGGGCAACCGTTCTCAGGTTGGTACTATGTATGGTACTCTGGCAAAGGGTCCTCGTTACCTTGAAATGACTGACGGTTATGTAACAGCTCTGGCTCTGAATGAAGATGACGAGATCATCGGTTACAAGTTTGTAAACTTTGGCAAGATGATGGACTTCATCAAGGCTGGCGACGATGCAAATACTGCATTTGAAAAGGCACAGGGTCAGTATGGCCGTGTTGCTGATGCTGTAAAGTTTATTGACCCGAGAAAAGAATAAGGTAATCGAAGGAGGTATAATCTAATGGCATTGTTTGAGTCTTATGAGAGAAGAGAAAAGCAGATCATGGCTGTTCTTAAGGAATATGGCATTGGTTCTATCGAGGAAGCTGCTGAGATCACAAAGGCAGCAGGTCTTGATGTATATACAATGGTTGAAGGTATTCAGCCGATTTGCTTTGAAAATGCTAAGTGGGCTTACACAGTAGGCGCTGCTATTGCAATCAAGAAGGGCTGCCGCAGAGCTGCTGACGCTGCTGCTGCAATCGGTGAAGGTCTCCAGGCTTTCTGTATTCCGGGTTCTGTAGCTGACCAGCGTAAGGTTGGTCTGGGTCATGGTAACCTTGGTAAGATGCTGCTGGAAGAAGAGACAAAGTGCTTTGCATTCCTCGCAGGTCACGAGTCTTTCGCTGCTGCCGAAGGTGCTATCGGTATTGCTGAAAAGGCTAACAAGGTTCGTAAGGAACCACTGAGAGTTATCCTTAACGGTCTTGGTAAGGATGCTGCACAGATCATTGCAAGAATCAATGGTTTTACATATGTTGAAACTGAAATGGATTACTACACTGGCGAAGTTAAGGAAGTATTCCGTAAGTCTTATTCTGAGGGTCTGCGTGCAAAGGTTAACTGCTATGGTGCAAATGATGTTACCGAAGGCGTTGCTATCATGTGGAAGGAAGGCGTAGACGTATCTATCACAGGTAACTCTACTAACCCAACAAGATTCCAGCACCCTGTTGCAGGTACTTATAAGAAGGAATGTCTCGATAAGGGCAAGAAGTACTTCTCAGTTGCATCTGGCGGCGGTACTGGACGTACACTGCATCCAGATAACATGGCTGCTGGTCCTGCTTCTTATGGTATGACTGATACTCTGGGACGTATGCACTCTGATGCACAGTTTGCAGGTTCTTCCTCTGTACCAGCTCACGTTGAGATGATGGGTCTTATCGGCATGGGCAACAACCCAATGGTTGGCGCTACTGTTGCTGTTGCTGTTTCTGTTGAAGAAGCTGCTAAGGCTGGTAAGTTCTAAGAATATTTTTTAATATGCAATAAATCCCCGAAAGTATTATGCTTTCGGGGATTTTTGTTTTATCTGCCTGTTTAATAGAAAAAAATAAGAGTGTGATAATCCGGCTGATTCTTTTTGTGATAATATTTTTTTATCAGTGAAGCTTTAAATCCCAGATTTGTTATCTCCTCTAGAAGCTTATTATCGCTAAGTACTGTATCAAATTTTACAGTACAGTGTAGACCGGCGTTTTCACCGGATATTTCAGCATTTTTGAATATGTCGAACTTTTTCATTTGTTCAAATAAGTGATTCCTGCATTTTTTGTAGTGTACTCTCATTCGGTTTATATGCTTTTCAAAATATCCTTCATCAATGAATCGTGCGAGGGTATACTGCTCAAAAGTCGATACAGGGCAGGAATAGAATCCAAGCTTTTTTCTGAATTTTTCCAAAAGCGTAGCAGGAAGTATCATGTAACTGATTCTTATTGTAGATGAAAGACTTTTACTAAAAGTATTCATATAAATGACCTTGTCCATAACGTCAATACTGAACAGGGAGGGCACAGGCTTTCCCGATAATCTGAATTCGCTGTCGTAATCGTCCTCAATTATATATCTGTCCGGGGACTGAACCGCCCATTCAAGAAGCGCATAGCGTTTTCCTATAGAGGTGATAACACCTGTAGGGAAGTGATGGGAGGGCGAAATATGTACGATATCCGTTTTGATACTTTTTAGATAATCCATATCAACACCGTCATCGCTCATTGGAATATGTTCGCATTTTATATTGTAATTTGCGTAGATATCTGCTATTTTGGAGTAGCCGGGTTCTTCCACGCCGAAAATATAATTGTTTCCAAAAAGAAGATTTATAAGCATATACAGATATTCCGTACCTGCGCCAATTATTATTTGATCTGGTGTAACGCTTATATTTCGGAAACGTTTCAAATGTTCAGCTATGGCGCTTCGCAGTTCATAAACGCCCTCAAATGGCGGCTTTGTGAGTAGTTTGCGCTGATTTCCGGAAAGCTCCTCACGCATTAGCTTTGCCCAGACAGTAAAGGGGAAAAGTTCGTTTTCTGTGACGCTGTTTTCATCAGTTTGAGTGTCTATGGGAAGTTCTTTCGTTACAGGTTTATGTGCGCTTTTTTCAATAGTTCTTGCAAAGTATCCTTTTTTTGGAACTGACCTTATATAACCTTCACAAACAAGCTGATTGTATGCATTTTCAACAGTAATAACGCTTATTCCAAGTTGCGCTGCAAAAGCACGCTTTGACGGTAATTTTTCCCCCGATTTTATTTCGCCAAGCTCTATATCACATTTTATTTTTTCGTATATCTGAACATATAAAGGCTCAGATCTGGTATTATCCAGCTCGTAAGAAATCATAATTTTCTCCAATCTGACCTTATCATAAAATGATAATTTGAATCTTGAAATAAGGTCATACATGGATTATACTATATGCAAGACATTTTGTCAACAGATTTTATTTACGGAGTCCTACGGTAAAATGTCAATAGGCAAAAAGTAAAAAAACGAATGTGTAAAT
>CAJTWE010000012.1 GCA_910579955.1 uncultured Ruminococcus sp.
TACACATTCGTTTTTTTACTTTTTGCCTATTGACATTTTACCGTAGGACTCCATATACAAAAATTCCGATAAGGCTGGAATCACCTTATCGGAATTATAATATATATTTCATTTTTGGAATTATTGCGATTTAAGTTGTTTGCATTGATTGCGAACCCTGTTGCCAACTATAAACTATATTTTGTCAGCAAGCTTCTAATTTTACGACTTTTCTGATTTGATTGTCAGCATTTATTTTTACACTCACATCAAAAAACTTTCCGACCATTTTCTCAACATCATTTCCAAACACTTTTCCTACTTTCTGAATCGGAATTACAACAGGAAGAAGTTTGTCACACCCTTGCTCGCCAAACCAACATTTCAATTTATGTTTCATTGAATCCATATAAAAATCATGAAGAAAAAGCGTGATTGTATAATCTCTGAGCGGTTCTTTAACATATTCCTTAAACTTGCGACCTACTGAGATGCCCTCCTTTAAAGCTACTGTTACTTCTCCATTCCCGACTGTAACCGAATCAATTACAGAGCGTATCAATTGTTTTGCATTTACAGAATCGCATTGTGCCATATATTCAGAAAATTGACTTTTCAATGATTTCAAATCGGCAGATGTATAATTTGAAACAGTATTATTGAAACTTTTTAATTTTGCCGTTATTTGTTCGTTTTCTTTGCCTATACGGTCAAGTCTGTTCATGATTGCAGTTGTAGCCTTGCCTGTTTCAATGGCTTTCAGAAGATTTTTCTGAGCTGTTTCAAGACCTGCCTGTTTCGCTCTCAACTGTTTAAAAATCTTATCATTTTCCAGTTTATCCGAGTGAGCAATATCGTTTATTGTTAAAAGAACTTGTTTCTGATTTGGAACAGAGAAGAGAGCTTCTGCCAGAACTGAAAAAACAGTATTTTCCAACTTATCAGCTCTTACAGGTTTACAACTGCACTTATTTGAACAGCGGTACTGATAGTATTTGTGACCATTTGAATGTTGTACATTTCCTGAAATTTTACTTCCGCACTTTGAGCAAAAAATGAATCCATTTAAAGAGTAGTAATGTTTTACATTTGCTTTATGTGCCTTATTTCTGTTTTCTGTCAATCTTTCCTGAGCTGCAAAAAATATTTCGTCTGATACTATTGCAGGACAACCGCCCTCTATTCTGATATAGTTTTCTTTGTACTGGTGAGAATTTCTGTGACCTTCTGAGTTCTTTGCAGACGATTTATCCCAAGTGTAACACCCACGATATTTTTCATTGTGAAGTATAGAATTAAGTGAATTTGGCTTGAAATCATTACCTCTGTTTGTCTTGTATCTATGTTTTTTCAGCCACTTACAAATCTCGCTTGCTGAAAACCCGTCAACGTAGAGTTCAAATATTTTTCTGACAGCAGGTGCAGTTACTTCATCTATTTCCAAAAGCCCTGTATCTTTGTTGACACACATTCCATAAGGAGCAACGCCGCCCATATGCTGACAATTTTCCGCACCTGCAAGAAGTCCTTTTCTTGTTTCATTGGAAAGATTTCGGCTGAAATTCGCAGAAAGTGCTGCCTGTACCGCCATAAGCAGATTGCTTTCATCATTACGGCTGTCTATTCCGTCTGCAACAGCTATCAAAGCTATATCATGATTTTTAAAATATTCAAGGTCTTTAAAAAAATTAAGTTCGTTTCTGTGCAGACGGTCAGCTTTATGTACCACTATCGCATCTATCTGATTGTCAAGAATAAAACTTCTCATTTCCTGATAAGCCGGACGGTTTGTATTTGTCCCCGACCTGCCCTCCTCACGAAAAACTTTTACAACTGTCATATTATTAGCTTTTGCATACTGTTTCAAAATCTTTTCCTGCATATCAAGTGAATAATTGTCAACCTGTTTTTCTGAACTGACACGAATATAAATAACGACTTTTTTCAATAATTTCAAATTATTCATAGACTTCCTCGCTTTCTGTTTCGTTCTTCTGAAGCATTTCAAGAAGAACATGACTCAAATTTACGATGATTTTTTCTGACGTATCGGCTGTTTTATTGTTTACAACAGCTTCAGAAACTTCTATTTTATTTTTGTTTCTGTCAAACTTTATTTTATTTACCTGCATTTTAAAAACCTCTTCTTTCTGAATGATTCCCCTCGCAACTGCATAAATTACGAGGGGATTTACACTATTTATTATTCCATAACTGTAAGGTCTATCTGATAACACCAGCAAAGTGTACCATCAATTGTAAGCTTTGATTTAAGTCCCTTACCTTGTCCCTGACGAATTAAGTAACCTGATTCGTCAAGTTTTCTGATTGCTATGTCCACATCTTGAAATCCTGCACGTTTCAAAATATCGGCTGTAAGAGATTCCTCTATGATAAGCTTTGTAAGCTTTTTATGCTCAGTTTCTCGGCGTATTCCGGAACAGTATGGATTTCTGGCAGCATAGCTTACAATTGCCTTGTAAGCGTTAAAAGCAAGATTCTGCTCTTTCGACACATATTTATTGTGATTCATAAGAATTTTAGCGACTCCTTTAATATCAATATCAAGCCCGATTTCATCTTTAAGAATCTGTGCTGTCATAAGTGTGATTGCGTATGTCTGACACAATCTGTCAGTGAAATCGTTTCTGTGCTTATTGCAAAGTTTAGTGATTGCTTCACGGGCTTCCTCATATCTTTCGGGCAATTCTTCAAAAATATCTTCTGAGAAAATACAGTCTGTAAATGCTTTTCCAACAATGCCGTAATTTATTCTGACAAACTTCATAAGTGATTCAGCGTGGTTCTTGTCAACTGTCCATTTCTGATTGTCGATTACATGGATTCTTACTGCTAAACCGCCATTCTGATTTTTCGTAGAAGCTGCAAATCTCTGTTCTGAGGTCATAACCACAACAGTAGACCATTTACCCGATTCTTTTTCTGAACAGTCTGAATTAAGTCTGTGTTTCTCGCACTGTTCATATACCTGATAGGCGTATTCTTCTGCCTTGATATTGCCGATTACCGCTGATGCTTCATCGACGAACGTCGGTACTCCGTTACGTCCTGAAAGTCTTTTCAAAGCAGCATTGGTTGTTGAAAGCATTGCAGAGAAAATTTTGTCAGACGTTGGATTAGTCCACATTGATGCAGCAACCTGTGACGAAATAGTCTTGCCTGTTGAACTGCTTCCAACAATATTGATGCAGTAGCTGTGCAAATCGTAATTGTACTTTTCCTGTAAAATTGTAAGTATAACTGCACCCATTGTCGCAGAAATCAAGAACTGCAAGGGAACGGATTCTTCAAGAAGAGCATTAAATTTTTCCAAGTAATCGTCATCATCAATACAATCGTTCTGAATTTCAAAAGCATCAACTGAATTGTAACCGTTGAACGAAAAACCAAGTTCTGAATTTACATTCGGAACAACACCAAGAGTCTTATTTTTGTCGTGAATTGGCATCTTTTCAAGTACTTTTTTAAGTGCAACTGCTACTGTCATTGAGTCGGTAGGACTGACGTGAATGTCATAATTACTAAGCGTTTTAATTTTATACTTATCTGTCAACGTACTGACAGGTACTGTTATCTTTTTGGAACTCAGTTCATCTTCAACAATTACATCTACATAAACTTTTCCGTTTGTTCCTTTTGATTTATTCTCCAATTTAATGAAGTCACTTAACCAATTCAAATAACATTGTTCACCTGTTTTTTCCAACACTGCAAACGAGTTCTCTGTTCCAACTATCTTTACAGGAAATGGTTCGCCTTCTAAAATTTTAATTGACTTTATTCCATTTTGCTCGATTATTCTTGCTTCATTAGAAGTTATTATTTCATTTTCGTAGGATTCTATTTTGGCAGGAACGACAGGAATACCATTAATGTAAGTTATATCTTTTTCTGAAAATTGTTTTCTGTTAAGGATAAACGGAGGTTTCTTTCTCTTGGACGCTTTTAGAATTACTTCTTCTTACTCATCTTCATATGTATCTGACTCTGATACATCATCGTACAATTCATCTTCATCAAAATCCGACTCGGGTTCTTCTTCATGAAGTTTATCCAAGTAATAACTGAAATTGTTATCTTCTTCGTCATCTTCAATGTCCTCCAAATCCGAGTAAGCAGAAGGGACTTCTGACTTCTCAACAACAGGAGATTTAGAAATTTGTCCACCTTTGCCGATGACCTTTCTTTTTCTGCTTGGTGGAGGTGTTACTTCTTCCTCTTCTTCATACAAATCTGAATCGTCTTCAAGTTCTGACTCTTTGACGACAGAAGAGTTAGCTCTTCCACTTTTGCCTATCACTTTTCCTTTACAGCTTGGTGGAATTGGTATTATCTCTTCTTCTAAATCGTCTTCAATTTCTGAGTTTTCTTTTGACTCTTCTACAACAGGTTTTTTAAAAATTTCTCCGCTTTTGCTGATAACTTTCTTTTTACTACTTAACATAGGTGTTATTTCCTCCTTAAATTCATTTTCATCAATAATCTCTGGTGACTTGATTTTATTATTTGGATTAATCTCTTTTTCATTCACTTCTTTTGAATGAACTTTTTGATTTCTTTTAATGATAGACATACTTAACTACCTTCCTTTCATTTTAATAAATTATAATTGGCTCAAATAGATGCTTGTCTATTTGGACTACTATTATTATATGACTAATTTCTACATAATATTCATTTTTTCTCCAAAAAAATTTATATTGTACCTTTTGCACAAAAAAAGAGCTGTACCCAAAAGGCACAGCTCTGACTTCCGAATGTTTTCAGAAGAGAAAAAACTCTCTGATTTTTTGTTACTCTGTCAATGTTGATTTCCAATCACGAAACCATTTTAAAAGACTATTTTTGAATTTCTGAAAGGAAAACAACAGGAGAGAGCATTTAAAGGATTTCACAACATAAAGAAAAAGAAATTAGACTATCCCTCTACTACTTGCTTTATCTGTTCTTTTTGCTCTTCAGCAGAAAGAGAGTCATTGTTTACTATTGCAAGAATTGTTTTTTTCTTCTCATCAAGATTTCCCAAATAAACCGATATGATATTATTTTGCTCTTTTACTTTTTTGTTTAAGGGAAGAAACTTTTTTACTACAACAAAAGCTCCAGCTGCTACTAACAAGGCAAATATGATATAGTAAGCACCGTCGTCAAAGCGAAAAAATGCAGTTAGAATGTAAGTAACAATTGGACCAAGAAATCCAATTAAACCATATTTCAATCTTTCACTCTTTAGTGCTTCCAATTCACCATTTAGTTTCTTTTTCTTCTCTTCCAAGTTTGTGTCTATAGGTTTTTCAACAGCAAATGCACTATCTTTAACCGATCCACTCATAAAGACATTGTATTCTTTATCACCATATTTATATGTAATTTCGTAGACTGGAATGTAGTATATGTCAACACGATACTTATCTGACATATGTTCAAGAGAAAACTCTTCATAACGAGTTCCTGGAACTTCTTTTTTACATTCACCAATCGCTTGCTTTTTTATACTTAGAGCAAGATAATCATGTGCATATTCGTCACTTTCAGTCAAAGGTTTCAGTTTTGCTCCCATTACAGCACTTTCAGAAAAGTCAACACTTGTTTCTAATGAAATTGAATTCAGCCAATCTACCATTTGCTCATTGTTATCTTCTGTTAGAGTAACCTTGCTGCAATAATTTCCAGAAATCCGTCCGCTTGTTCTTTCCTTTTTATCAATTACAGTTCTTGTTTTCTTTATGGGTTTATAGAATTTATCAACGCATGGACCATAATTAGGATTTTTATAGTATTTTTCAGCCTCCATCGTTGCATATTGTGGCACTCCATTAGTATTATGACCATATTGGTATTTAATGTACAGAACCTGTTCTGTATATTCTTCTTCACGTTCCCAAATACTTAAAGCTGACCACTCTGCCTTATACTCAGAAGAAACCATTCTTATTGGATAAAAAGTTTTGGTTACACTTGTGATTTCAGCTTTGTACGCAATGTCAATTGGGGTATTATCACCAAGAATTACCCAATCAAGAAAATTCTTTCTTATTTCACTTTCATCCATATTAAACTGAATGATATATTTTTTATTCATATACAGTTATTCCTTTCTTCGTAAACGTTCTGCTTGGTAAACAGTATATACCACTCTTTCTTTAAGTATAGCATATAATATAAGAAATGTCAAGTACTATTCACCACTTTTTGATATTTTTTATGAAAGGAAATGATTCAAATGTTTAAATTAAAAACTTCTGACGGAAAAAACAACATTACTGGGAAAAAGTTAGTTGCTCTTCGGCACAGGAAAGGCATTTCTCAACGTCAGCTTGCTAAGATGATGCAGCTTGCAGGGTATGATGTAGACCACCATTTTATCCGAAGAATTGAGAACGGTGAAAGATTTGTTACTGATATTGAACTTGTGGCATTGTCGAAAGTTCTTGACGTTCCAATAGATGATCTGATTGATGCAACAATTGCTGTTACTTCTCCTATATTTGAATAATTTCCTTTATATTCTCATTATAACAAACCAATTAGACATATGGGTGTCTGTTCAAATACAATTTACAATTTTTTTACATAAAGTTTTAAAATGCACCTTAGATTGATTCTGATACCGAAATCAACCTAAAGTGCATAAATTTTTTTAAAAATTCTGAATCCCCGAATGATTTTACACAAGAGAAGATTTGAAGGCTCTTTCGTCAATTAGGTTCTGAACACTCCCTGACCGCATTGAAGCCGTAAACATTTTCTGAAAAAAGAATCCCAGTATACCGCTATTTTACGGTATACTGGGATTTTCGCAACCTTTACGATTACGCATTTACGATTGGTGGAGGCGAATAAATTTGAATCAGTGTCACAAATCTTTAAAATATCTATATATAGCCATTTATCGTGATTTTTAAGTCGCTTTTTTGATGCTTTTTCAAAGTGTAACCAACTTTAAGTGCGTATTTTTATAATTTCGCCAAAAACTCAATGTACGCAGTACAAAATAAACGTTGGGCAGAGGCAGCCTTATTGAATCCCTGTCAACGAAATTTAGCTATTTTAAGCCATATAATAGATATTACAACAAATGAAATAATGCACAAAGATTTTCAACTGGTGTCCGCTTTTTCAAAGATTAAAAGTGAGAAAACCGCTTGGCTACGGCTTTCTCACTTTTGTAACATTTGCATATACGCATTTTAAGGTGGTGGAGGCGAGGAGAATTGAACTCCTGTCCGAAAACCGATTCATGTAACTTTCTACGAGCGTAGTTTATCTACTAAAATTCCCTCAACTTACCGCCGACAAACAGGCTGAAAGGGGAGGTATCCCAAATACATTTCTGCGGTGTGGGAATGCCGCCGAAACGTTCACCACTGCAATGATGCCCTAGAGCAGGTCGTGGTAATCCTGCAATGGACAGTAGCTGACTTAGGCAGCTACCTGTACGCTCTTGTTAAAGCTTACAGAAATGTTATTTTTAGCGTTTAATTTTAAACGTGCCTAATTTTTAAGAGACTCGGCAAACTCTGCTCGCTTATCGCACTTCACAATCCCCGTCGAAACCGTTACGCCCCCATTTTTTCAAAATAACCTTGCTTGTTAGTGGAAGCTTTCCTTAATGGCTCTACCAATTTGACGCTGTGCATCCTTTTTAGCTGCACTTTGCCTCTTATCATAAAGCTTTTTACCCTTGCAAAGTCCAACTTTTACCTTGACTTTAGAATCCTTAAAATATAAAGATAATGGTACAAGAGTAAGGCCATCCTGCTTAACTTTTCCAAAAAGGCGCAAAATTTCACGTTTATGCATCAAAAGCTTTCTTACTCTTCTAGGCTCTGTTCTTGCCAATCCATCTTTTTCATAAGGTGAAATATGCATTCCCTTCAAAAACAATTCACCGTTTTCAATATCACACCAACTGTCTTTGAGATTTACATTTCCAAGCCTTATTGACTTTACCTCATTGCCCTGAAGCTCAATTCCAGCTTCCATATCTTCAAGTATAAAATACTCATGACGTGCCTGACGATTTTCACTTATAAGCTTCGTTCCTTTTGTGATCATTCTACACCTTCTTCCTGTATTTAGTAAGATATTATATCATATTTCCAAGCATTCGTCTGTAAACTACATATAAACAAAATGTAATTTTTTATTCTTTCTCGTGAATGCCTAATCTCTCAAATACAGCTTTATATCCTTCTTCACCATTCTTTATACTACGATTTACACGGCTTATCGTTGCAGTAGAAGCTCCTGTTTCTGCTACAATATCGGTAAAAACATGGTGAGTATACAGCATCTTCGCAACATGCAGACGCTGTGCCATTGCATCAAGCTCCTGATAAGTACAGAGATCCTGAAAAAATGCACGGCATTCATCTATATTTTTTAATTCTAAAATAGCTTCAAACAGTGCATTTGTGTCCTTATTAAAAAGATTCTTTTTCATTTAAGTTCGCTCGCTTTCCATACTAATAAGTATATTTTAGCACATTAAAGTGTAAATGTAAAGCCCTTTTAAAAAATTACTTCGACTTTTACAATATAAAAAATTAAAACATATAAAATTAAACACAACAAAGCCGCCCCATATAAATCAGGACAGCTTTGTTTATAAATGGTTAAACCATAAAAATTAACTTCTTGCTAATCCATCAACATTAAGCACAACGCCTGTAATATAGGATGCCTCCTCAGAAGCCAAAAAAACAAAAGCATTAGCAATATCTTCAGGCTGTCCAAGTCTGCGCAGAGGAATTTGTGCAATAAGAGGTTCAATAACTTCTTTTGGTACAGCTTTCATCATATCAGTTTCGGTAATTCCCGGTGCAACTGCATTTACTCTTATGCCCTTAGGACCGAGTTCACGTGCAAGTGAAAGTGTAAGTCCATTTACAGCAAATTTAGAGGCAGGATAAGTAACACCACTTGGCTGTCCATAAACGCTTACCATAGAAGATGTATTCAAAATAACACCGCCACCCTGTGCAGTCATAATATCAGCAGCAGCCTTGGAAGCACTTATTACACCTTTAACATTTAGATCCATAACCTTATCAAAAAGCTCCTCTGTATAATTAGAAAGGGGAGTGCTTTCAGATACACCGGCATTGTTTACAAGAATATCAATTATACCGAATTTCTCACAAACTGCGCCAAAAGCAGCTTTTACATCTGAAAAGTCACAAAGATTTGGGCTGATTCCCATTATTTCTGCACCTTCAAATTCTGATCTGAGCTTATCAGCTGCCCTATCTGCATTAGCCTGATTACTTGCTGTAATAACTACCTTTGCACCTTCTCTCAGGAAAGCCTGTGCTGTTGCATAACCTATACCTCTGCTGCCACCAGTAATAACTGCCACCTTGTTCTTTAATCTCATAATAACAACCTTCTTTAAGATAATATTTAATATTAGTATTATACCAAACATTTGTTGTAATTTAATGAACATGATAACAATATTACAAAAAGTTCATAATTTTATGTTATAATATCATCAAAGTCATTAGTATGGAGATGAGTATATTTATGAAAAATTACAAAAGCAAAATAAAAAACACACTTATTACCGAAGAGGAAATAAAAGAAAAAATAAAGCAAGCAGGAGAATTTATAAATTCTATTTATGATGGAAATCCGATTCTTCTGACAGGCATTTTAAATGGTTCGTTTATGTTTATGGCAGATCTTTGCCGTAATGTTACTGTACCATGCGAAGTAGGCTTTATGAAAGCAAGCAGCTACTACAATGGAACGGTGTCTGCCGGAAATGTAAGCATTACGCTCGATCTTGCTCAAGATATAAGCCGCTATCATGTTGTAATAGCTGAAGATATTATTGATACCGGCAGGACTTTAAAAGAAGTAACCGAAATCCTCAGAAAAAGAAATCCACTGTCACTTCATGTAATAACACTCCTTGATAAGCCTTCCAGAAGAGTGGTAGACTTTAAAGCCGATATGTCTCTTTTCACAATACCCGATAAATTTGTAATAGGATACGGTCTTGATTGTGGAGAGTATTACAGAAATCTGCCTTACATTGCAGAATACAAAGAATAACGGTCGCTTTGAAAAGCATTTGTTTCTTTAAGCTTTTTTGATATAAGATTCAATACTCTGCGTTTGTTTTTGCTCCACATGGGCGCTACAAGTTTTTCTGCATCGCCATCACCCGTAAGTCTTTCACAAACTGTTTCAGGCGGCAAAAGCCTTATTTGCTCCGCCACAATGCTAACATATTCTTCTTCAGTAAGAATATGAAAAGGATGTTTTTCGTATATTTCGGAAAGAATCGTGCCTTTTATTACATGCAGAAGCTGAATCTTTACTCCATCCGGATGCCATGACCCAGCTATTTTTACAGTTTCGAGCATTTGTTCTCTTGTTTCAAAAGGCAGGCCGTTTATAATATGCAAACATACACGTACACCAAGACTTTTTAGTCTTTCGGTACATTTTTGAATCGTTTCACGTTGGCAGCATAAATTCATTCTTGCAGCCGTTTCATCATGAATTGTTTGCAGTCCAAGCTCTACAGTAAGATATGTACGTTTTGCAAGTTCTTCTAAATAAGTATAAACCTCCTCAGAAATACAGTCAGCTCGTGTAGCAATGGACAAACCTATAACATTTGGAAAAGCAAGTGCTTCTTCATATGTGGTTTTGAGAACATCTATAGGTGCATATGTATTTGTATTAGCCTGAAAATAAGCAATTATTTTTGCATCAGGAGCTTTTTTATAAATACGTCTGCTCTCAGCCTCAAGCTGCTCTGTAACAGAACCTTTGCCTGTAAAATATCCACTTCCACCATCACAAAAAAGACAACCTTTGCTGCTCATAGTGCCGTCTTTGCTAGGACAGCTAAAGCCTGCGTCAATGACCGCTTTCATAACACGAATCCCGAAATTTCTTTTGTTAAAACAAGATAGAGAATAATATCTCTGGTTTTGATAAATAGGATGCACTTTGAACCTCCGTTATATTATTATATTTATTAAATTTAGCTTTCAATACGAAAAAATGCCGACAGCAGGAGAGAGAACTGTCGGCTTTAGGATATATGTAAAACGCTGCATAAACAGCGTCTGTTTTTGGTCCGTTTCGCAAAAGGGAAACGGTAAGCTTAAATCAAATCAACAATTGCTGTTTTTAACTTGTTTTTAGTATACCCCTATAATGTGTATTCCTTGTGATAGCTCTTTGCAATCCATTTGAAAAATAAAAGAAAGCTTGAACTATTATATCATGTTTTTTCTCGCTTTGCAAGACACTTTTTTTGCATAAAATGTTTTGCATAAAATCACTTGAAAAGTAAATCTCATTATGCTATAATAAATAAGATAATGTATTATTTAATTTATGATTAAAGTGAGGATTATAGATGACTGCAAATGAGTGTAATATAATGAATCCTGAGGTGCAAAAGCAGGTTTCAAAATATGTAAAAATGTACAGCCGAAAGGGTGCTGTCGCATATGTACACAGCTTCGGCTGTCAGCTGAATGTTTCGGACGGTGAAAAAATAAAGGGTATACTTGCTTCTTTAGAATTTGATTTTACAGATGATTATAAAAATGCTGATCTTATTTTGCTCAACACCTGTGCTGTTCGTGAAAGCGCAGAGGATACTGTTTACGGTACTCTTGGCAATATAAAGAAATACAAAAAAGAAAACCCGGGAGTTATACTCATTCTATGTGGCTGTATGGCACAAGAACCTAAAACTATAGAAAAAATAAAAAAGCATTATCCATTTGTGGATATTCTTTTTGGAACATCTGCGCTTAGTCAGCTTCCGAAGCTTTTACTTGAACATTACGAGGGAAAAAAGCTTGCATTTGATACCAAAGAATACAAAGAGGAATTCGGTGCATCTTATCAGATAAGGGAAAGCAGTTTTAAAGCCTCTGTACCTATAATGTTTGGATGTAATAATTTCTGTACATACTGTATAGTGCCTTATGTAAGAGGAAGAGAGAGAAGCCGTAATGCAGAGGTTATAATTCAAGAGGTAAAAGAGCTTGTTAAAAACGGATACAAAGAAATCATGCTGTTAGGTCAAAACGTAAACTCCTACGGCAATGACCTCCCTGATGGAATGAGCTTTTCGGAACTACTCAGAGAGCTTAACAAAATAGAAGGGGATTTCTGGATTCGATTTATGTCTTCTCATCCAAAAGATGCAGGAAAAGATCTGCTCGACGCTATACTTGAATGTGATAAGGTCGGAAAGCATTTGCATCTGCCTGTTCAGTGCGGAAGCAATTCTGTGCTAAAGCGTATGAACCGCAATTATACAGCAGAAAAGTACAAAGAAATAGTCAATTATCTTAGAGAACGCAGCGAAGGCTTTGCACTATCAAGTGATATTATGGTAGGCTTTCCAAATGAAACAGAGGAAGAATTCGAAGATACCTTAAAGCTCGTAGAAGAAGTCAAGTTTGATAATATCTTTACATTTATATATTCCAAACGAAGCGGAACAAAAGCTGCTGAAATGGAAGATATTACAACAGATGCAGAAAAGCGTATACGCATGGACAGGCTTTTAAAACTACAAAGAAATGTTGCCACAGAAAATTATAAAAGATTTATAGGAACTGTAGTGCGTGTACTCGTTGAAGGCGAAAGCAAGCAGGGTGAAGGTTGGTTATTTGGCAAGAGCAGCGCCTATACTATAGTAGAGTTCAAGGGAGATAAGTCTTTTATTGGAACATTTGTAGATGTAAAAATAACTGATGCCAGAAATTGGGCAGTAAGCGGAGAACTTGTATAAGTAAAAGGAGAATATTATATTATGACAGTAGATGAAGCCGTTAGAAATTTAGGTAAGGCTATCCAAAATGATTGCCGTTATAAAAGATATGTTGCAGCAAAAAAAGCAAATGACGAAAACGAAGCTTTGCAAAATCAGATAGGTGAATTTCAGCTGCTCAGAATGAACTTCCAGCGTAATGCAGAAAAAAGCGAGCAATCAAGTGAAAAACTTACAAAAATGGAAGAAACATTGCAGAAAATGTATGATGCAATAATTGCAACTGATGGTATGAAGGAATTTCAAGCTGCAAAAGATGAAGTTGATGCTATGATGAATGATGTTGACGCTATTATTTCGCTTAGCCTTAGCGGTGAAGATCCCGAAACATGTCACACAACAGAAAACAGTTGTGGCGGAAACTGTGCAAATTGTAGTGCCGGTTGTCACTAATGCCCTTTAAGTGAGGAGAAATATTATGATGATCGACAAGGAAAAACTGTCGCCTATGATGCGGCAGTATATTTCTGTAAAAGAAGCCAATCCAGATTGTGTGCTTTTTTACCGTTTGGGTGACTTTTATGAAATGTTTTTTGATGATGCAATTGAAATTTCAAGAGCTTTAGAACTTACTCTCACAGGAAGAGACTGCGGTCTTCCGGAACGTGCTCCAATGTGCGGAGTTCCATTTCACAGCGTAGATGTCTATCTTAAAAAACTTGTAGAAATGGGATACAAGGTTGCAATATGCGAACAGCTTACCGACCCCTCAGCAGCAAAGGGTTTGGTAGAACGTGGAATAGTACGAATTGTTACGCCGGGTACACTTATTGAAAGCAGTATGCTTGAGGACGGTTCAAATAACTACATCGGCTGTATTTACGCCGATGAAAACGACTCTGTCGGAATGTGTTTTGCTGATTTATCAACAGGTGAACTAAAGGCAATGCAGCCGATAACCTCTATGCAGGAAGAAAAGATAATAGACGCACTGTCGAGATTTTCTCCGGCTGAAATTTTGCTTTCAGAAAATGCCGCACGCTTTGATTCTGTTATGAATTTTATAAAAGTAAGACTTGGCTGCGTAGTAACTATGCGTAATACTTCATGCTTTGCGCCTTTGGAAAACGCTGAATATGTTTGCTCGCAGCTTGGAGTTTCATCTCCTGAAATGCTTGGACTTACTGCCAATGGATCAGATCTATGCGCTGTATGCGGAGTATTTGATTATATTCGTGAAACTCAGAAAAATACTATCGGAAGATTTGTATCAATAGAAATATGTGATTCCGAATCCGCTCTTGGACTTGATCTTAATGCAAGACGTAACCTTGAACTTACGGAAACTATCAGAAACAAGGAAAAGAAAGGTTCACTGTTTTGGCTTGTTGATTCTACGAAAACATCTATGGGCAGGCGTATGCTTAAAAACTGGATAGAGCAGCCGCTTATTCAGCCGGTAAAAATCATAGCACGTCATGACGCTGTTAACGCTCTTATGAAGAAAAGAGTATCTCTTATGGAACTTAGAGATATGCTTGATAGTGTATATGATCTTGAAAGACTTATGACACGTGTAATTTATAAGACAGCAACGCCAAGAGATTTGAAGTCACTGAGTTCTACCGCAAGACAGCTTCCAACTATAAAAGCAGAACTTAAAAAGTTTGAGGATATAAGGCTTATTTCAGCTCTTGACAGACAAATTTCGCCGCTGGAAAATGTAGCAGAACTTGTAGATCGTGCTATTGTTGAAAATCCACCTATTACAGTAAAAGACGGCGGTGTTATAGCTGAGGGGTATAACCACGAGCTCGACAATTTACGTATTATGATGGATGGCGGCAATGAAATGCTTGATAAAATACTTGAAAAAGAGAAAAATATTACAGGCATTAAAAATTTAAAACTTGGTTTCAATCGTGTATTCGGCTATTATTTAGAAGTTACACGATCTTATTACGATTTGATACCGCCTAATTATATACGTAAGCAAACTCTTGCAAACTGTGAGCGCTTCATTACAGATGAGCTTAAAAAAATGGAAAATGATATTCTAAGTGCTAAGGATAAAGCACTGCGTCTTGAAGATGCTTTGTATTCTGAGGTAAGAGACACTCTTGCGGATGAACTTAAAAGCGTTCAAGAAACTGCAAATGCTGTTGCACAGCTTGATGTATTGTGTTCATTTGCAAATGTTTCTATAGAAAACAGATTTACAAGACCGGAGATCGCTATAGATGGCGTTATCCAGATCAAGAATGGCCGTCATCCTGTAGTTGAACGTATGCTTGATGATGAAATGTTCGTTCCAAATGATACATATCTTGATTTGAAAGATAATCGAATGATGCTTATTACAGGTCCTAATATGTCAGGTAAATCAACATACATGCGTCAGGTAGCACTTATTACACTCATGGCACAGATCGGCTGTTTCGTTCCTGCTGAATACGCTAAAATATCTGTTGTAGATAAGATATTCACAAGAGTTGGTGCATCTGATGATCTGACATCGGGTCAAAGTACATTCATGGTGGAAATGAGCGAAGTTTCAGACATTTTGAAATACGCTACTAAAAACAGTCTCGTTATTCTTGATGAAGTGGGAAGGGGCACGTCAACATTTGACGGAATAAGCATTGCAAAAGCAGTTGCAGAATATATAAGCAGCAAAAAAATCGGATGTAAGACAATGTTTGCAACACATTACCATGAGCTTATAGACCTTGAAAAATCTCAGGAAGGCGTTAAAAATTACAGTATCGCTGTAAAAAAGCATGGAGACTCAATACGATTCCTAAGAAAAATCGTTTCCGGAGGAACAGATGATAGCTTCGGAATAGAGGTAGCAAAACTGGCAGGACTTCCTGAGCAGGTAGTAAAACGTGCAAGAAAATTGCTTACTGAAATGGAACTTAACGCTGCAAAAGAAAAAAATATTGTAAATAATGATACCGGACAAATAAGCTTTTCTGATTTAAAGCGTGAGCAGGCTATAGATATGCTTAGAAGAACAAATCCTGATGAGCTTTCAGATAATGAATGCAGAGAGCTTCTCAGTGACGTTTTACGGCTTCTTCGTGAAACGTGATTTAAAACACAATGCGTGAGCAGATAAATCAGAGCTGAAAGGGAAACAACAAAATGAAAATAACAATAATACACGGCCAAAGTCATCAAGGTTCTACCTGTAATATTGCAAGATTACTTGCAAAAAAATTAAGCGGTGAAGTAAAAGAATTTTTCTTGCCAAAAGACTTCGGAGAGTTTTGTATTGGTTGTACTGCTTGCTTTAGTGTATCTGAAACAAAATGTCCGCATTTTGAAAAAATATCTCCAATTACACAAGCAATTGATAATGCAGATGTAATTATACTTGCAAGTCCTGTATATGTATATCATGCAACAGGCGCTATGAAAGCGTTTCTCGATCATTATGGTTGGCGCTGGATGGTACATCGTACTGAAGAAAAGATGTTTTCCAAACAAGCTGTTTGCATTTCAACAGCTGCCGGCGCAGGAATGAAAAGCACCAATAAAGACATGGCTCACAGCACATTTTTTTGGGGAGTTGCCAAAACCTATAAATATGGCGTTGCTGTTATGGAAACTTCATGGGATAGAGTTAACCCCAAAAAGAAACAAAAAATAGAAAAGAAACTCGATTCATTAGCAAATAAAATAAAAGCAGCGCAAGGACATATCAAGCCATCTATTAAAACAAAAATGTTTTTTTCTGTCATTCGTCAAATGCAGAAAAACGGCTTTAATGAAGCGGACGCAAGCTATTGGAAAAGAAAAGGTTGGACAGAGAAAAAGCGCCCATGGAAAGCATAAAGCATAACATAAATACGTCGATAAACTATAAAGGAGGTGCGCCGTAATGCCGCATATATCTGTACTTAGTAAGGAAATATCTGAACTGATAGCAGCAGGTGAGGTCATAGAACGGCCTGCCTCTGTTATCAAAGAGGTTGTTGAAAATGCCGTTGATGCAGGAGCAAAACATATCACAGTAGAAATAAAACATGGCGGTACTACTTATATGCGTATTACAGATGACGGCTGCGGTATGCAGGCTGCCGATGTTCCTACAGCATTTCTTCGCCATGCAACAAGCAAAATAAGTGCAAAAGA
Source organism: uncultured Ruminococcus sp. (assembly GCA_910579955.1). Lineage (GTDB taxonomy): Bacteria > Bacillota > Clostridia > Oscillospirales > Ruminococcaceae > Ruminococcus_C. The sequence goes on from CAJTWE010000012.1 coordinate 16,901, forward strand.
CGATTTGGAAAAAATATATACTCTTGGATTTCGTGGTGAGGCTCTTGCATCTATCTCCGCCGTTGCAAAGGTCAGCTTACTTACAAAACGTAGAGAAGACAGCTTAGGAACACGTTACGATATAAACGGAAGCATACCGGATGGTGACCCCGAAGCTACAGGCTGTCCAGATGGTACTACTATTATTATACGAGACTTATTTTATAATGTTCCTGTACGTCAGCGTTTTATGAAAAAAGACGTATCAGAAGCGAATGCTGTAAGTCAAATAGTTCAAAAAATAGCTTTATCACACCCAGACATTGCATTTCAGATGATACGTGATAATAGGCTGGAATTCTGCACAGATGGAAGCGGAGATCTATATGCTACTATATATGCAATATACGGTAAGGAATTTGCACATGATATGATCCCTGTAGAATTTGATGATGGCTATTTAAACGTTACCGGCTATACATGTAAACCACTCTATGCTAAGTCGAGCCGTTCTTTTCAGTTTTTTTTCATAAATGGAAGATATGTTCGATCAAGAGTTTGCAGTGTTGCTGTAGAAGGTGCATATGAAAATCTTATTATGACCGGAAAATTTCCGTCATGTGTGCTTATGATTTCTGTAAATGCTTCTGATATTGACGTAAACGTTCACCCAACAAAAGCAGAGGTTCGATTTACAAATGAAAAAAATGTAGCTGATGGACTGTATTTCGGCATAAAAAATGCACTTATTCAAAGTGGACTCATATACGAATTTAGAATACAGCCGCAAAAACCAGTTACAGATTGGACAGCACCTGTTCCGGAAACGCTTGTATTTAGTCAGCCGCCTCTTCCTGAGGTGCCTATTCCTGTAAGTTCTCCTGTAGAGGAATATGTATCATTTGAAGCAATAATGTCTGATAACAATATTAATGATAAAAACAAAATTTCAATTACAAGCCCAGTAGAAAAATTAGAACCCATTAAAACTACAGCGCCTAATGATCATAAAGAAGTTTTTGTAGACGTATCTGACATTGAAATTGAAGAGATGGAAAATGAAATCATAAATACTTCTTATGATGAAATATCTATTGAAGAGTATCAAGAATCAGTGCATAATGAAAATGCAAATAAAAATACATCTGAAATTACTGACAATATTTCAGCTTCGTCTGAGATCAAAGAAGAACATCATGATACCAGCATAAGAGTAATAGGTGAGGTATTTAAAAATTATATAATTGCTGAAGCTGAAAATAACATTGTTATATTCGACAAACATGCTGCTCACGAAAGAGTGATATTTGAAAAGCTCAGAGCAGGTACAGCAGGACATTCAAGGCAAATGCTTATGACTCCAGTAAAGCTGCTTCTTTCAACAGATGAAACAGACGCTCTTCAAAATAATGGTAAACTTTTATCAGGAATGGGATTTTCATTTGATTTTGAAAATTCTCCAAATATATTAGTTACAGGTGTGCCGGTCTTTGCACAGGATTTGAACATAGATGAAATCGTAACAGAAATAGCACGTAATATTGTAATCGGCAAGACCAATCCACAACCATCATACCTTGATGATACTTTTCACAGTATAGCCTGCAAGGCTGCTATAAAGGCAAATGATAAAAACGACCTTATTGAACTTCAAAAGCTTGCAAATGAAGTATACAATAATGAAAACATTCGGCATTGCCCTCATGGCAGACCTGTAATGTTCGTGATTACTAAACATGAACTTGAAAAGCAGTTTAGGAGAATTTAATAATGACAGTTAAAGAAAAAATTCCTGTAATTGCAGTAGTTGGCCCTACTGCATCGGGCAAGACGGCACTTGGTGTTTCACTGGCCGAATATTTTAATGGTGAGGTAATCTCAGCCGATTCAATGCAGATATATAAGGGAATGTCAATTGCAACAGCAAAACCTACATTAGAAGAAATGAAAGGAATACCGCACCATCTGATAGGCTTTCTTGATCTGGACCAGTATTTCAGTGTTGCCGATTATGTAAAGATGGCAGGTGATTCTATTGCTGATATTTATAAAAGAGGGAAGCAGCCCATTATTGTTGGAGGTACTGGACTTTATGTATCTTCACTACTTGAAAATATTCAGTTTGCAGAAACAAAATCAAATCCTCTACTCAGAGAAAAGCTTACAGCTTTTGCTAAGGAGAATGGTGCTGAAATGCTGCACAACAAATTAAAAGAACTTGATCCGGAAGCTGCTGAAAATATTCATCCCAATAATATTGTTAGAGTTGTGCGTGCTATTGAAGTGTGTATAGAAACAGGAGAAAAATTCAGTACTCATAAAGCACATAGCAGACTTTCTCAAACCCCATATAATTATTGTATTATTGGTCTTGACTACAAAAATCGTGACGATTTATATGAACGTATAAACACACGTGTAGATAGAATGATAGAGTGTGGACTTATAGATGAAGCATACGCAGTATGGTCTAATGGCGGCATAAAAACAGCTTCAAATGCAATAGGTTACAAAGAACTTGTACCGTATTTTGAAAAAGTAAAAGATTTGGATGCTTGTATTGATGAAATAAAGCTTCAAACACGTCATTATGCTAAACGTCAGCTTACATGGTTTAGGAAAAATAAACAGATACAATGGTTGATTTTGGATAAAAGTGACAACTTGAAAAAAATTCAAGAAAAATGTATTAAAGTTATAGCCAAAAGCAAAGTTTTGTGATATAATATAAAATAGGTCTTTTTGTAGGAAGAAATATAATGCTGCATGGGAAAATATTTCTTAGTGCAGCTCCGAATTGACCGAAAGGAAAGGAGCAATATAAATGAACAAAATGATGAATTTACAGGATGTTTTCCTAAACCAAGCCCGTAAGGAAAGAATTATGGTAACCATAATTCTAACAAACGGTTTTCAATTCAAAGGGATCGTCCGTGGATTTGACAGCTATGTAATCATACTTGATTGCGAGGGGACACAAAATCTTGTGTATAAACACGCAATCTCAACATTGAAGCCAATGCGACCTATCGCAATACTGGATTCAAACGAATAAAATAAAAATATGAAAAACACATTAACGAATATTCTGCTTGTCTTATTATCACTGTCGGTACTTGCAATGATAGGTACGATCTTTTACCACTTTCTTGATACTGATTATCAGACGGAATCAGCAATGCCTACTTCATCTGAACTATCGGTAACATTTCAGGGTGTATATGTTCGTGATGAGTCAGTTCTCTCTTACGATGGAAATGGCTGCGTAAGCTACAACATACCAGACGGCGGTAAAGTTAGCAGAAATGGTGCTGTTGCAAATATTTACAGCAATAATGCAGCAATAAAAGAAAATCAGAAGATAGAGACTCTTGAAAAGGAACTGGAGGTTCTGAAAAGAATTTCTAATCCTGGAGTTTTACAGATGGCTCAGCCAGCTTCTCTTGCTAATCAAATTTCTCAGTATTATAATCAAATAGCATATTATAGAGACCTCGGAAAACTTGACAGCATGAAGCAGGCAGAAGACGATTTCCGTACAACCCTTGGTTCTTATCAAATAGTAATAAATCAGGGAACTACAAATTACTCCGAGCAAATTTCTATGCTGGAAGAGCAAATAGCAAATTTGAAGCTTCAGCAGCAAGCACCTATTGATACTGTAGTATCTGAGAATGCAGCATATTTTGTAAGCTATGCGGACGGATACGAGGATAAACTGTCAATTGAAAATATAAGCTCCATAACCCGTCAGGATATTGAAGCAGTATCAAATGATGACAGTTTGAAAAGCAGTACAATAATCGGCAAAACAATTGCAAGCTACGGTTGGTATATGCTTGGAATAATTGACAATACTGAAATTAACTTCCAAGTCAATGATCGTGTAAAGATATGCCTTTCAAGTTCATCGGCAAGTACGCAAGCTACCGTAACTGAACTTCGTCCAAGCGATATCGACAACAAAACGATAATCGTACTATACAGCGAGAATATGCAATCTGATTTTGTACAACACAGAACAGAGCGTGTTCGTGTTGTAAAAGATGAATGCGATGGTATCAAAGTGCCGAGAAGCGCTATAAGATTTAAGGATATTGAAGAAAGTACAACAAATGTCCTTACAGGCGAGGTTACGACCACTATGGTTAATTATCGAGGCGTTTATATTTTAGACGGCGAAGAGGTAGCATTCCGCAAACTTGATGTTATCTATGAAGGCGATAATTATGTTCTTTCTTCCATAAACAAGGAAAAAGATTACTTACAGCTTTATGATTCCATTATAGTAGAAGGAATTGATGCAAGCGGAGGTACTGATTGATATGAAAACAGATTTTGAATATATTACGGAAAACTATAACCGTATCTGTTATGAGATCGAAGAAGCTAAGGTCAAGTATCGCAATAAAGAAGATACGATCGAACTAATGGCGGTAACAAAAACTGTTCCGCCGGAAGCTGTTAATCATGCAATAGCTTTAGGTGCAAATCTCCTTGGAGAAAATCGTGTACAGGAATATGAATCGAAAAAAGATTTCTATAATCCTACAGCAAGGGTTCACTTTATTGGGCATCTGCAAACAAACAAGGTTAAATACATCATTGATGATATGGAGCTTATACAGTCAGTAGACAGCCTAAGACTTGCTGCTGAGATCGACCGGCAGGCAAAGAGAGTGTCAAAAATACAGGACGTGCTTGTTGAAGTCAATATAGGTGATGAGGCTTCAAAAAGCGGTGTATCTCCGGATGAACTGGAAAATCTTCTGATGGAGATGGCTGTTATGGGGAATATTCGTGTAAAAGGTCTTATGACAATACCGCCTCCTCAAAGCAGTGAAAAATTTCTTTACAAAATGCAGGAAATATATCTTGACATTTCATCCAAAAACATGGATAATATAAATATGGATATTTTGTCTATGGGAATGTCAGGAGATTTCGCCAAAGCAATACAGTATGGCTCAAATCTTGTACGTATAGGAACTGCACTTTTTGGTGCAAGAAATTATGTATAAAATAAAGGGTGACCTTTTAAATCCGGCTGTCCGGTTGGCTTGATATAGTCCGCACTGCTATATCAGCTAAATATATAAGTGCGGAGAATGGAGTAGTATAATGAGTATTTTAAATAATTTGAAAGATTTTTTTATTCCGACAGAAGTAGAGGAAGACAGCGAGACAAGCTTTAACAATAATACACAGACGGAAACAGAAAAGAGCGAATCTACTTCCTCTTCGTCATCCTACAACAGTACAGCAAACACAACACGCAGCAGCTACACACCACAGCATGAGCAGCATTCAAGCAGTGGTTATTATTCCAATACATCCAAATCATCGACAACTTCATCATCTTCACGTCCAAGCTTTTCCTCATCTCCTACTTTGCAGGTTATTCTGGTAAAGCCGACTGAATACACTGACGCAAAGAAAATTGCTGATCATTTGATGAACGGAAGAACTGTAGTTCTGGTTCTCGAAGAAGCATCTGAGCCGACAAGAAGAAGAATCATAGATTTCCTTATCGGTGTTGCATATGCAATGAACGGCAACCTTAAGCCTATTGCAAACCAGACATACATTGTAACTCCTCACGATGTTGGACTGGTTGATCAGCTGGTAAGCGAGCTTGGCAAATCTTATAATACAGGCGATGAAGCTGCATCAAATATCATCGGCTGATTATGAGCTCTCCCGATTCCGGAAACGATCGTGTCCTGATCGCTCATCTGAACGATCTTGCTGAACGTGCAATCCGTAATTGTACAGGTTGCTATTCACGCTTTTTAGACGAACGACAGGTTTTTATTGCAAATAAAACACTCCTTGGACGATCTGACATAAATGTCAGATTGTGGGGAGGCTATGAAAATGCACAGCGCAAGATTTGCTGTGTTTATCCCGAATGGATAGAACCCGATGATAGTCAAGTCCCTATTGTTTGTATAACATATAAATACGGCAACATGGTGAAACTTACACATAGGGATTTCCTTGGTGCATTTATGTCATGCGGTATTCAACGTGAAACCGTAGGCGACATAATTGTAGGCAACGGCAAAACTCAGGCTATTGTAACTGATGCTATTTCCCCGATACTAGGGCAACTCACTAAAATAGGCAGATGTGGAGTTAAACCAACAGATGCCGAACCTTTTGATATGCCTTTACAGCAGAATTTCCGGGAAATCAGCGGAACTGTACAGTCACTGAGAATAGATTCTGTGGCAGCACTCGCTATAAAAGAAAGCCGTGAAAAAACTGTCAAAATATTAGCACAGGGACATATTGAGTTAAACTATACAGAGGTCACGTCACCTTCGTTAATAGTAAATGAAGGCGATGTATTTGTAGTGCGTGGACATGGCAAATTCAGATTAAAAATGGTAACAGGTCTCTCCAAAAAAGGAAGACTGCATATATTGATTGAACAATATAATTGAAAGGTGGATAAATCATGATTACAGCAAACGATATTCATGAACTTCGATTTGAAAAAGCTGCTTTTGGTTATAAGCAGGAGGATATTGACGAATTTCTCACTCAGTTAGAGCACGAGCTTGAGCTGAATCAGCAGGAACTTGAGGACAGTAACAATAAGATACAGGTTCTGGCTGATAAAGTTCGTGAATATATGCGTGATGAAGACGCTCTTAAAGATGCTCTTCTTGGTGCACAGCGTCAAGGTCATCAGATAATCGCTGAGGCAAATGAGCGTGCTGATGAAATCATTGCAGAGGCAAAAAGAAAAGCTGATGAAATGATGGATGAAGTTACTATACAGCATGACGCTCTGCTGAAAAAGAATCAGGAAGAGGTTGCAGCAGCTCATGAACAGCTTGCAGACGCAAGAAAGAAAGTTGCTGATTTCAAAAAGGCTCTGTTTGATATGTACAGAGAGCATCTGGAAGTACTGTCTGCAATGCCAGAAGAAGACGATCTGGACTTTGCAGCTGATTATAGCTACAGCGCATCAGCAGTTTCTGAGATGACAAGAAGTGAAGAAGATACAATCAAGTCTGCTCCATCAAAGAGCGATCCTTTTGCATCTTCTCAGTTTTCTGCAAAGACTATTCAGGGTGCATATGAACGCAACCTTGACTCTTCCGATAACGAAGAATAAGAACATTTGATGGAAAGGAGGGTTTTTCGCTTTTTGCGAGGAACCGATTCAATATGGCACAAGACTATAATACGACCTTAAATTTACCAAAAACAGATTTCCCAATGCGTGGAAATCTGCCTAAGAGAGAGCCGGATATTCTAAAAAAGTGGGAAGAATCCGACCTTTATGAAAAGATGATTGCACGCAATGAGGGTAAGCCAAAATATATTCTTCATGACGGACCTCCCTATGCAAATGGTGAGATACATCTGGGTACTGCTCTTAATAAAACTCTAAAAGATTTTATTATAAAGCAGAAAAACATGTGTGGATATTGTGCGCCTTACGTTCCTGGCTGGGATACACATGGTTTACCGATTGAGCTAAAAGCTCTCAAGGCAAACGGTGCTGATAAAAATGCTATTTCTCCAGTAGAACTTCGACGTCACTGCAAGAACTTTGCAATGACTCACGTTCAGAATCAGATGAACCAATTCAAAAGACTTGGAAGCCTTGGTCATTATTGTGACCCATATCTGACTTTGAAGCCTGAATATGAGGCTCGTCAGGTTGAGGTATTCGGAGAAATGGCAAAGAGAGGATATATGTATAAGGGATTAAAACCTGTATACTGGTGTCCTGACTGTAATACTGCTCTTGCAGAAGCCGAGATCGAATATGAAAATGATCCATGCTACTCTATATATGTTAAGTTTAATGTTACTGATGACAAGGGCGTATTCAGCGGTCTGAATATTCCGCTAGAGAAAATCTTCTTTGTAATCTGGACTACTACTACATGGACTATTCCTGGTAACCTTGCCATCTGCGTTGGTCCAGAATATGAATACACACTGGTCAAAGTCGGCGATGAATATTATTGCATGGCACTTGAACTCGTAGCTGCAACAATGAAAGCTGCCGGTATTACTGAATATGAAACTATTGGCTCTTTCTTTGGAAATGAACTTGAAAATATTATAACAAAGCATCCGCTTTATGACAGAATTTCAAAAGTTATCGTTGGTGATCATGTTACTCTCGAAAGTGGTACAGGATGCGTTCATACTGCTCCGGGCTACGGTGTTGAGGACTTTGAAGTCTGCAAAAATTATGATGATATTGGTATTATAGTATGTGTTGACGCTAAGGGTCTCCAGACTGAAGAAGCAGGCGAATTTGCAGGTCTTAATACTGATGAAGCTAACAAAGCTATTGCTGCAAAGCTCACTGAACTTGGCGCAATGCTTGCTACAGAAAAAATTGTCCATCAGTATCCGCACTGCTGGAGATGTCATAAACCTATAATTTATCGTGCAACTGAACAGTGGTTCTGCTCTGTAAATGATTTTAAGGATGAAGCTATCAAAGCCATTGAAGGCGTTGAATGGATCCCAGGCTGGGGCGAAGAACGTATCAAGGGTATGGTTCGTGACAGAAGCGACTGGTGCATTTCACGTCAGCGTACATGGGGTGTTCCTATCCCGATTATTTACTGTGCGGACTGCGGTAAGCCTATTGTTAATGATACAACTATTAAAAATATAGCTGATCTCTTCCGCAAAGAGGGCGCTGACGCATGGTGGATAAAAGAAGCAAATGAATTTATTTCTCCTGATGTAAAATGCGATTGCGGATGCGGCAGATTTACTAAAGAATACGACATTATGGACGTATGGTTTGATAGTGGTGTTTCACATAGCGCTGTTATGGAACAGTATGATTGTCTTAGTTGGCCGGCTGACCTTTACCTCGAAGGCGCAGACCAATATAGAGGATGGTTCCAGTCCTCACTCCTTACATCTGTTGTATACAAAGGTGCTGCTCCTTATAAGGCTGTATGTACCCACGGATGGGTTGTTGACGGAGAGGGAAGAAAGCAGTCCAAGTCACTTGGAAATGGTATCATGCCTGATGAAATCATAAATCAGTATGGTGCAGATATTCTCAGACTCTGGGTAGCTTCTTCTGACTATCATTCAGATATAAGAATTTCTCCGGAAATCTTGAAGCAGCTTTCTGATGCTTATAAGAAGATAAGAAATACTGCACGTTATATTCTCGGAAACCTTGGAAACGGTGAGGGCTTTGATCCTGATAATGACTCTGTATCAGATGATGAACTTCAAGAAATTGACCGTTGGGCACTTATAAAGCTTGATGCGCTTATGGATAAGGTTCAAAATGGTTATAACTCATTTGATTTCCACGTTGTATTCCATAGCATTCATAATTTCTGTACAACAGATATGTCTAACTTCTATCTCGACATTATCAAGGATAGACTGTACTGTGAACCTATTGCATCTACAGCTAGACGTGCTGCACAGACTACAATGTACCGTATTCTCAGTGCTATTACTCGCATGATCGCACCTATTCTCTCTTTCACTGCTGAGGAAATCTGGAGCTTTATGCCGCATTCTGATACTGATAATACTGAAAGTGTATTTATGAATGACATGCCTTGTAAATCAGGTATTACTGCATCTGATGAATTCACTGCAAAATGGGATCTTATTTATCAGACACGTATGGATGTAAACAAGGTTCTGGAAGAAAAGCGTAACGAAAAGCTTATCGGTAAATCTCTTGAAGCTGCCGTTACAATTTCTACAGCTGATGAGGAGTCTTATAAGATCTTATCTGCTGAAGAAAAGCTTCTCGAAGCTGTACTCATTGTTTCTTCTGTAAAGATTACTCGTTCTGATAGTGCAGAAACTGTATATACTGTAACTAAGGCTGAAGGTGAAAAGTGCGAACGTTGCTGGATTTACTCTACAACTGTAGGCACAAACACTGCTCATCCTACACTTTGTGCACGCTGTGCAAGTGTAATAGAGGAATAAAAATATGACAGCCTGTCGTTTTGCGGCAGGCTGTAGTATTGAATGAGAAAGGAGCCTCTTTTGCTTATTTTTTCTCTTATCGCCACTGCAATTCTGGTTGGCATTGACCAGCTCATAAAGCTATGGGCGGTTGGCGTCTTACAGGAAAAGGGAACTATTCCTTTTCTGCATATAGGCAATTTTGAAATACTTGATCTTACTTATCTTGAAAATAACGGCGCTGTATTTGGAAGCTTTGCTGGAATGAGATGGTTTCTTGTAGCTATAGTAAGCATTATGCTTATAATATGCCTTTGGGGGCTTATTCACTATAGAAACAGTTCTAAACTGCTTAATGTAAGCCTTACCCTAATACTTGCCGGAGGAATAGGAAATCTTATAGATAGATTGTTCCGTGATGGTCTCGTTGTAGACTATATAGAAGTAAAGCTTTTTCACTTTGCGATATTCAATTTTGCAGATTGCTGTGTAGTTATAGGCATAGTACTTTTCATTTTTTATGTATTATTTGTAGACTCAAAATACACTTCAAAGAAAGAGGAATCAGAAGGGAAGCAAAAGGAAAATGCCTGAACTGATCACTCTTACTGTCTCAAAAGAAACTTCCGGAGATCGGCTTGATAAATGGCTTGCATCGCACAAAGAGCTTTCTCTTACACGTTCTGTTATACAAACATATATTAAAGATGAAAAAATTCTTGTAAACGGAAATCCTGTTGCAAAGAATGCAAAGGCTATTCCAGACAGCATTGTTACTATCGAAATTCCTGATCCTGCACCGCTTGAGCTTGTACCTGAAAATATTCCTCTTGATATTATTTATGAAGATAATGATATTCTAGTAGTCAATAAACCAAAGGGCATGGTAGTACATCCTGCACCCGGAAATTATACCGGTACACTAGTTCATGCGTTATTATACCACTGCGGTGACAGACTGTCTGGTATAAACGGGGTAATAAGACCGGGCATCGTTCACAGGATAGATAAACTTACAAGCGGTCTTTTGATGGTTGCAAAAAACGATGCAGCTCATTTGGGACTTTCTGCTCAAATAGAATCTCATACATTTACAAGAGAATATCAAGCAATTTGCATAGGTCGTTTTAAAGAGCAAAGCGGAACAATAAATGCACCTATCGGACGTCATCCGGTAGATAGAAAAAAAATGGCTGTTACTGAAAAAAATAGTAAATCTGCTATTACGCATTACGAAGTTGTGGCTGAGTATAAAGGTTACTCGCATCTTAGACTTCGCCTTGAAACGGGACGTACGCATCAGATACGTGTACATCTTTCAAGCATCGGTCATCCTATACTTGGAGATGATGTTTATGGTAAACCTTTTAAAGGTATAGATGGACAGTGCCTTCATGCGGGAAAAATTGGTTTTATTCATACGATTACTAAGGAATATATGGAGTTCACAAGTCCACTTCCGCCATATTTTGAGGAAATTCTTCAAAAAATAAGCCGATATTAAAAGGAGATTAATATGTTTGAATCTATAAACAAAGTTTATCTTATGACAGATCTTGACGGAACACTCCTTACATCTGAAAAGAAAATTTCTAATACCGACTTTAAAGCAATAGAGCGGTTTCGTAAAAATGGCGGTAAATTTGCATTTGCAACAGGTCGAACTCTCCAATCAGCTATGCAGTACATTGAGGAACTGAACATAGATTCTCCTGTAATAATGTATAACGGTGCTTGCATATACGATCCAGTATCTGGCAAAATATTGTATTCACATGCATTACAGCATGATGCTTATGATTTTACTATGGAAATTTTCAATGCTTTCCCAGAAGTAGGTGCTGAAATACTCACACCTGATGGAACATACATTATAAAATGCAATTCTTATGAAAAAGAACATGCTGCTTATTGCAGTGATCCAATTTACTGCAATATAGACGAAGTTCCAAAGGGACAGTGGCTTAAAGTGCTTTTTGCAATGAGTCCGTCTGATATTGAAAGACTTAAAGAATATACAGAAAAAAGGAATTTTAAAGGAGTAACATTTGTCCGCTCTGAAAATATTTTCTATGAGATGCTTCCATATGGCGTTTCAAAGGGAAGCGCTCTAAATGAGTATCGTCGTATTGAAAAAGATAAAAATATAACATTTGCTGCGGCAGGTGATTATAATAATGATTTGGAGCTTGTAATAAATGCCGATTTTGGCGCTGCTCCTTCAAATGCAGTAGACTGCGTTAAGAAAGCTGCTGATTATGTAATGAAGGCTTCCTGTGACGAAGGCGCTATTGCAGAGCTTATTTCAGTCATTGAATCCAAAGTTAAAAAAATGGAGGTATTATAAATGGACGCTACAACAAAAAAACAACTGCAAACTACTGCCTGTAAAGTGCGTATGGGTGTTATTGAAGGAACATTCAACGCTAAATCAGGTCATCCGGGCGGTTCACTTTCAATAAGTGACTTGCTGACTTATCTTTATTTTGCAAAAATGCACGTTGATCCTGCACAGCCTGAAATGGCTGACCGTGACAGGCTTGTTCTTTCTAAGGGACATTGTGCACCGGCTCTTTATGCTGTACTTGCAGAACGTGGATTTTTCTCAGCTGATGAACTTAAATCTCTTCGCCATATAGGTGCAATGCTTCAGGGTCACCCATGCATTCATATTCCGGGCGTTGATATGTCCAGCGGCTCTTTAGGACAAGGCATATCAGCTGCTTGTGGTATGGCTCTTTCAGGAAAACTCGACAATGCAGCATATAAAGTATATACTGTACTTGGTGATGGTGAAATTGAAGAGGGTCAGGTATGGGAAGCTGCCATGTTTGCCGCTCATTATAAACTGGATAATCTCGTAGCGATCGTTGATAATAACGGACTCCAGATTGACGGTGCAATTGACGATGTATGTTCACCTTATCCTATTACAGATAAGTTTGAAGCTTTTGGTTGGCATGTTATTACAATGGACGGACATGATTTCGATTCTATTGAGGCTGCATTTAATGAAGCTGAAACTATTGTAGGCAAGCCTGTAGCTATAGTTCAGAAAAGCGTAAAGGGCAAAGGCGTTTCATTTATGGAAAATCAAGTGGGCTGGCACGGTAAAGCTCCTAATAAGGATGAATACGAACAGGCAATGGCAGAGCTTAACGCACAGCTCAGTGAACTGGAGGGTTAAATTATGGCAGATGTAATGAAAAAGGCAACAAGAGACAGCTACGGTGAATCACTTGCTGCTCTGGCAGATAAATATCCTAATCTTGTAGTTCTGGATGCAGACCTTGCAGCTGCAACTAAGACAGGAGTTTTCAAGAAAGCCTGTCCTGAGCGATTTTTTGACTGTGGTATTGCCGAAGCAAATATGATGGGTGTTGCAGCAGGTCTTGCAACAACAGGAAAAATACCATTTGCAAGTACTTTTGCAATGTTTGCTGCGGGTAGAGCATTTGAAATAGTTAGAAATTCTATTGGTTATCCTCACTTGAACGTTAAGATCGGTGCTACTCATGCAGGCATTTCAGTTGGAGAAGATGGCGCAACACATCAGTGTAATGAAGATATTGCACTCATGCGTACCATTCCCGGCATGACTATTATAAACCCTGCTGATGATATTGAAGCTAGAGCTGCTGTTGAAGCTGCAATAAACTTTGATGGTCCTGTATATTTGCGTTTTGGCAGACTGGCTGCGCCTATTTTTAATGATCCTGAAAACTATAAATTTGAGCTTGGAAAGGGTATCACTCTCAAAGATGGCAAGGACGTAACTATCATTGCTACTGGTCTTATGGTTTCAGAAGCTCTGGAAGCTGCAAAAATGCTTGAGAATGATGGAATCAATGCAAGAATTATCAATATACACACAATAAAGCCGCTGGATAAAGATATTGTCTGCAAGGCTGCTGCTGAAACAAGTCTTATTGTAACTGTAGAAGAGCACAGTGTTATCGGAGGTCTTGGAAGTGCAGTAGCAGAAGCTGTTACAGAATGCACTCCTGTTCCGGTTGTTAAAATTGGCGTAAATGATGAATATGGTCACTCAGGTCCTGCTGTGGATCTTTTGAAAGAATTCGGACTTTGTGCTGATAATATTGCTGCAACAGTTAAGAAGGCTGTTGCTGAGAGAAAGTAATAATTTATTTAAAGTCACTTTTAATAATACATGTTAAAAGTGACTTTATTTTTACTTGTATAAAATTTAGGCTGTATCATTGATTTGGAGGCGATTATAATAAACAAATTTAAGCACTTTGAAAATTTAGAATTACTCTTATCGTCTGAGTACAATTGTATGCCAACAGACTTTAAAAGAAACGAAAATATTATTACATTGTCTGTCGCTAGTAAAAACGGAAGATATTGTACTCATGATGGATATTATTTTCACATGGCAACAATGGGGAGAAACGCTGTGATTACAGCTGCAAAAGAACTTCATCCGTTTTTAAAAGAATGGATAAAAGATAAACAAGGATGTCATCTATTTGACATTCCAAATCTACTGATACTTGAAAAAGAACTAAACATTCATGGATATACACTTACAGAAACATATCATATGTTTTTATCATCGCAACATAAAGAACCAAAGAAAAACTATCCTGTAAAATGGTTCTATGATAAAGAAATCGTTGAGTTTTATGGTGACAAACGTTTTCCAAATGCAATATGTGATAAATATTATGAGAATCGTCCTGATAGAATAGTTGTATGCGCATATGACGACGACAAGATAATGGGCATGGCAGGGTGTTCAGAAGATGCCATGAATTGGCAGCAAATAGGAATAGATGTTATGCCCGAATATCGTTCAAAAGGCGTTGGTACCTATCTTGTTACTCTCTTGAAAAATAAAATAGAACAGAAAGGTGATATTCCATTTTACGGTACAGATATAGCCAATTATCATTCATGGAATATTGCTTTGAATAGCGGCTTTTGCCCTGCATGGGTGGAGATTGGTGTAAATAAAATGAAGTAATTGTATTCATACAAAAATTTATGGAGATATTTTATGGAGGTATATAGATGAAAAAAGTACTTGTAACTGGTGGTACTGTATTTGTGAGCAGATATATAGCAGAATATTATATTGCTAAAGGATACGATGTATACGTAATTAACAGAAATAGTAGAAAACAATCATTAGGTGTAAATCTGATTGAAGCAGATAGACATAATTTGGGGAAGAAGCTTCATAAATTTCATTTTGATGTTGTAATAGATACCGGTTATACTGCTGAGGATGTTGATTTACTACTTGATGCATTATATAGTTACAGCAGTTATATTTTTATCAGTTCAAGCGCTGTTTATTCAGAATATGAAAAATTGCCATTTACAGAAGAAACTCAATTAGACATTAATAAATATTGGGGAGAATATGGGATAAATAAAATTAAAGCAGAAAAGACATTGATTAAAAGAGATCCTAATGCATATATTCTTCGACCGCCATATTTATATGGCCCGATGAATAATGTTTACAGAGAATCTTTTGTTTTTGATTGTGCTTTAAAAGACAGACCTTTTTATTTGCCTAATGATGGAAAAATGAAATTACAATTTTTTCATGTAAATGATTTATGCAGATTTATAGATGTGGTTATTATGAAAAAACCGCTCCAACATATTTTTAATGTTGGAAATAAAGATACTGTTTCTGTTCGTGAATGGGTTGAACTTTGCTATAATTCAGCAGGCAAAAAAGCACGTTTTGTAAATGTATTTGCTAACGTTGAACAAAGAAATTATTTTAGTTTTTATAACTACGAGTATTATCTTGATGTTTCAAAACAATATGAACTGATGCATAATACGATGCCATTATATGAAGGTTTAAAAGAATCCTTTGACTGGTATAAAAACAATTCAGATAAAGTAAATAAAAAACCATTTTTAGAGTATATTGACAATAATTTAATTTAAATAAATTCTGATGTGCTTATAAAATTACAGCTTAATCCATAATAAGCTATAATATGTTATCTAATTTATGCATAAGCTTTATATGGAGGCGGTGTGAATGATATGCAGCTTAACTGAGATAAAAGATAAAGATATTATCAATGTCAGAAGCGGCGAGAATCTGGGATATGCAGATGATGTATGCCTTGACACAAAAAACGCATCAGTAACAGGTCTTATAATTTATGGAAAGCCACGTTATTTTGGTATATTTGGCTCAAGAGAGAAAAGTGTTATCAGTTATGAACATATACGTCTTATAGGAAAAGATGTAATTCTTGTAGAACTAGAAAAAGCATCGGATTTGTTTGATTTAGATAAAATAGTCAAATAAAATGTTCAAAAAAATTGTTTGCGGAAATTCTTGTTTTTTCTTGCATTAAAATGGAAAGTATGATATAATAATTAGGCAATTCGCACGTTCGGTTTTTACAGATTGGTGCATATGTGAATATGTTGTCTGTAAGTCAAGTCGAGCGGAGGGCAAAAAACCAATATTTAGGAGGACTACACAATGGGCGTAGTATCAATGAAACAGCTCCTCGAAGCTGGCGTACACTTTGGTCACCAGACCAGAAGATGGAACCCGAAGATGGCACAGTACATCTTCACAGAAAGAAATGGTATTTACATTATCGACCTTCAGAAGACAGTAAAGAAGCTCGACGAAGCTTACATGTTCGTTCGTGACATCGCTGCACAGGGCGAATCTGTACTGTTTGTAGGTACAAAGAAGCAGGCAGGCGATTCCATTAAGGAAGAGGCTGTACGTGCAGGCGCTTACTATGTAAACGCACGTTGGCTGGGTGGTATGATGACAAACTTTACCACAATCCAGAGAAGAATCAAGAGACTTGAACAGCTTCATGAAATGGAAAATGATGGAACATTCAATCTTCTTCCTAAGAAGGAAGTTGGTAAGCTCCAGCTCGAAATTGAAAAGCTTGAAAAGTTCCTGGGTGGTATCAAGGATATGAAGAAGCTGCCAGGCGCACTCTTTATCGTTGACCCTCGTAAGGAAAGAATCGCTGTTGCAGAAGCTAAGAAGCTTAATATCCCGATCGTTGCTATCGTAGATACAAACTGCGATCCTGATGAGATTGATTATGTAATTCCGGGTAACGATGACGCTATCCGTGCAGTACGTCTGATCGCTGGCGTAATGGCTGATGCTATTATCGAAGGCAGACAGGGCGCTGATGCTACTGCTGAAGCTGCTACAGAAGAAGTTGCTGCTGAGGAAGCTGCTGCTGAATAAGACTTTAAACCCGAATATGTAAGTTTTCATATTCGGGTTTTTCTGAATAAATTTAGATTATAGGAGGAAATAGAAATGGCAATTTCTGCTAAAGATGTAAATGAACTGCGCAAGATGACAGGCGTGGGTATGATGGATTGTAAAAAGGCTCTCATGGAGACTGACGGCAATGTAGATAAGGCAATCGAACTGCTGCGTGAAAAAGGTCTGGCAAGCCAGGCTAAAAAGGCTGACAGAGTTGCTGCTGAGGGTATGGTAGTAGCTAAGGTTAATGCTGACAACACAATCGGTGCTGTAGTAGAAGTTAACTCTGAAACAGACTTCGTTGCTAATACAGATGAATTTAAGGCTTTCGTAAATACAGTAGCTGATACTATCATTGAAAAGAATCCAGCTGACGTTGAAGCTCTGAAGGCTTGCACTATTTCTGGCGGTACAATGACAGTTGACGAAGCACTTCAGGAACTGTTCCTTAAGATTCGTGAGAATCTCCAGATCCGTCGTTTCGTTCGTCTGGAAGGTATTCTTGTTCCTTATATCCACGGCGGCGGTAAGATCGGCGTTATGGTTAAGGCTGAAGCTCCAGAAGCTACAGAAGGCGTTCTGACAGCAGCTAAGGATTGTGCTCTCCAGGTTGCAGCAATGAATCCTCCTTACCTTTGCAGAGAAGATGTTCCAGCATCTGTTCTTGAAGAAGAAAAGAAGATCATTCTGGCTCAGATGGCCGAAGATCCTAAAATGGCTTCTAAGCCTGATCAGGTTAAGGAAAAGATCGCTGCTGGTAAGGTTGGCAAGTATTATTCTGAAAACTGCCTGCTTGAGCAGACATTCGTTAAGGATAGTTCTATGAACGTTCAGCAGTATGTTGACAGTATCGCTAAGGGTGCTAAGATCGTTGAATTCGTTCGCTATGAGCGTGGCGAAGGCATCGAAAAGAGAGTTGACAATTTCGCTGATGAAATCGCAAGCATGATCAAGTAAGATTTGATTTAGCATTTATAAATCCGCTTTTGGTAATTTTACTGAAAGCGGATTTGTGTTTTTTAGAATATCAACTCATGAAAGAGAGATAAATATGAATGATCAGTTTATTCAAAAGATAGATATTGATTGGTCGAAGATTAGTGCAAACAGTTATTTAAAAAAGATAAATTCGATAAAGAATATGAACACATTGGTTTTCAATAAACCTATTACATTTTTCGTTGGAGAAAATGGAAGTGGAAAATCCACTTTATTAGAAGCAATTGCTGTAGAGTACGGTTTCAATCCGGAGGGTGGAACTAAAAATTATCATTTTTCAACGTATGATTCTCATTCCGAACTGTGCAATGCAATTAGAATTACAAAAGGCACATGCAGACCAAAATGTGGATATTTTCTTAGAGCAGAAAGTTTTTATAACGTAGCAACAAAAGAAGAGGAATATGCGGATATTGCCCACCCTTCAAAAAAATATCATGAGAAATCTCATGGCGAAAGTTTTTTGACAATTGCACAAAATTACATGAGAGCCAACGGCATTTATATTTTTGATGAACCGGAAGCAGCTTTGTCACCGCAAAGACAATTAACATTATTAATTGATATACATACGTGCGCCCAAAAAGGCTCACAGTTTATAATAGCAACACATTCTCCTATCTTATTGGGAATGCCTAATGCCGATATATATAGTTTTAACGATGAAGAAATACAGCTTTGCAGATATGAGGAAACAGATAGTTATATAGTAACAGAAATGTTTATTAATAATCGAGATAATTTGCTTCATAAATTATTGAATGAGAAATTGTAATTTTTTCAGCATGAGAAAGAGTGTTCCTCATGTTTTTTTATTTATTTGCAAAAAGTCACTTTACATTTTATGAAAAATAGGATAAAATAGTAATATTAAGTATGTTAGGAGAATTTACAAATGACTGAATTAGAGAAAATGTTAAAAGGTAAAATATATGATCCATCTGATAGTACACTGGATTTTCAAAGAAAAAAGGCTCATAGATTATCAAAAGATTATAACGATACCTATGACGATGAAGATAAAAAACGCTTTGAAATTATGAAAGAGCTTATTCCTGATATGGGAAAAGGAACATATATTCAAGGTCCGATTCAAGTTGACTATGGAATCAACACAAAATTTGGTGAAAATTGCTATGCAAATTTCAATTTAGTTATTCTGGATACCTGTCCTGTAACAATAGGAAATAATGTCTTTTTTGGCCCTAACTGCACACTTGCAACACCAATTCATCCGTTATTGCCAGAAGAACGTAAAATGAAATACAAAGAAGATGGAACAGCGTATGATCTGGAATATGCAAAACCTATTACAATAGAAGATGATTGTTGGATTGCTTCTAATGTAACTATTTGTGGTGGTGTCAAAATAAGTAAAGGTGCTGTAATAGGTGCTGGTAGTGTTGTTACTAAAGATATACCGGAAGGTGTATTTGCTGCTGGCAATCCATGCAGAGTAATCAGAAAAATCACAAAATCTGATTCCATAAATTTAAAATCCGAGCTGTTTTGAATAATTCTTTCTACTTCATAAATTGATATTAAATCAACGCTCGCATAATATATATGTAATATTTTACATATATATCTTCTTTTTCATTTATTTACGAAAAATCACTTTACATTTTATGAAAAATAGTGTAAAATAATATAGGAAGTGTAATATGTAATTATATGCATATAAAGCAGTTAATCCAAATCGAAAGGACAAGCAAAAATGGAACTTAAATATAAACGTGTTGTATTAAAGCTGAGCGGTGAAGCGCTTGCAGGAGAAAAGAAAACTGGCCTTGATTTTGAGGTTATAAACAAAATCTGTGCAAGTATCAAAAAATGCGTCGATGCAGGAGCACAAATTGGCATCGTTGTAGGCGGAGGCAACTTCTGGAGAGGTAGATCTTCTGGAAATATGGATCGTACTCGTGCTGACCATATAGGTATGCTGGCCACCACTATGAACGCTCTTGCTGTTGCTGACTCCCTTGAATCACTTGGGGTTGAGGTTCGTGTTCAGACTGCCATTTCAATGCAGGCAATTGCAGAACCTTATATTCGCAATCGTGCTATACGTCATATGGACAAGGGCAGAGTTGTAATTTTTGGATGCGGTACAGGAAGTCCATTCTTCTCAACAGATACAGCAGCAACTCTTCGTGCTGTTGAAATCGAAGCTGATATTCTCCTAAAAGCAACTCTCGTTGACGGTGTATATGATAAAGATCCTCATAAGTATTCCGATGCTGTAAAATATGAAACTATCACATTCAGCGATGTTCTTGGCAGCGCACTGGCTGTAATGGACAGCACAGCAGCTTCTATGTGCCGTGATAATCAGATGCCTATGCTGGTATTTGACCTGAGCCGTCCTGATAATATTTATGATGCTATAATGGGTAAACCAATTGGCACTGTTGTAGCTGAAAACGAATAATTATTTAATATTGAAAGGAACTAAAAATCATGAAAGCAGTATTAAAAGAAACAGAAGAAAAAATGCAGAAAACCATCGCTCGTCTTGATAAAGACTTGGCAGCTATTCGTGCAGGCAGAGCTAACCCGGCAGTACTTGATAAAGTAACTGTTGACTACTATGGTGCTCCTACACCTATTCAGCAGATGGCTGCTATCTCAGTAGCAGAAGCTCGTATTCTGGTAATTCAGCCATGGGATATGTCTTCACTAAAATCTATAGAAAAAGCTATACTTGCTTCCGACATTGGCATCACTCCTACAAATGACGGTAAAGTTCTTAGACTTGCATTTCCACAGTTGACAGAAGATCGCCGTAAGGAACTTTGTAAATCAATAAAGAAATACGGCGAAGAGGCAAAGGTTGCTGTAAGAAATGTACGTCGTGATGCTATGGACAAGCTCAAGGCAATGAAAAAGAACTCCGAGCTTACAGAAGATGATGTAAAGAACGGAGAAAAGGATATCCAGAAGCTGACAGACCGTTACTGTGATGAAGCAGATAAGTCTATCACTGCTAAGGAAAAGGAAATCATGAGCATCTAAAGGGGGAAGTTAAAAATGGCTTTTTCCTTCTTAAAGAAGAATATGGCTGCGGAACAGAATGAACATTCTCTTCCGGAAGTTCTTCCAAAACACGTTGCATTTATTATGGACGGCAATGGCCGATGGGCTAAAAAGCGTGGTATGCCAAGAAAATTTGGACATCGTGAGGGTGCTAAAACTTTCCATGATATTACTCGTTACTGCCGTTCTATAGGTATAAAAAATGCCTCTTTTTATGTTTTTTCCACGGAAAATTGGAAACGTCCAAAAGAAGAAATTGACGCTATTATGAATCTTCTTTGGGAATATCTTAATGATTGTGATGAATATCTGGAACAGGAAGTTCGTATGATATTTATAGGGGATAAATCAAGACTCCCGAAAAAAATACGCAATCGTATGATTGAACTTGAAGAAGATTCTAAAAAATATAATAAAATGAATCTCATTCTCGCAATCAATTATGGCGGAAGAGATGAGATTACCTTTGCGGCACGTCAACTGGCAGAAAAAGTTGTCAAGGGTGAAATAAAACCTGCGGATATATCAGAAGACATTTTAGGTCAACATCTTTATACAAA
Organism: uncultured Ruminococcus sp.; assembly: GCA_910579955.1. Lineage (GTDB taxonomy): Bacteria > Bacillota > Clostridia > Oscillospirales > Ruminococcaceae > Ruminococcus_C. The sequence continues at coordinate 38,672 of CAJTWE010000012.1, forward strand.
AGAAATTCCAGACGTTGACCTGATGATACGTCCAAGCGGTGAGCTTAGACTTTCAAATTTCCTCATATGGCAATGTGCTTATGCTGAGTACTATTTCACAGATGTTTTGTGGCCTGACTTTGCGAGGAGCGAACTGGATAAAGCGCTCATAGATTTTGCAAGCCGTGGACGCCGTTTTGGAGGTGTATAAGTATGAAGACACGTATAATTTCTGGAACTGTAGCAGTAATACTTTTAATATTAATTCTTATTCTCAATAAAACATTCGTCTATCCTTTGTGTATAGGTCTTATTTCAGCAATGGCGGTCATGGAATTGCTTCGTGCAGATAAATGTCTAAAATACACATTTTCTGTAGCCGCTGCTTGTATCGCTGCACTTGCTACACCTTTTTTCAAATTCTTCGGACTTTCTGGCTGGAGTACATTTATCACAGCAATTGCTATAATGATAATATTCTTTGATTTTATAAAAAATCATAAGGACAGAACATTTCAGCAAACAGCGTACATTTTGACTGTAGCTGTATTTATACCTTATTCAATGAATCTTCTTGTAAGTTTGCTGCTTATGAGCGATAAATTTGGTCTTGTTTATGTAATACTTGCGCTTTGTGCAGCATGGATATCAGATACAGGAGCTTATTTTACGGGAACTTTCTTAGGAAAACATAAGCTTTGCCCAGAAATCAGCCCGAAAAAAACTGTTGAAGGATTTATTGGAGGCATTGCAGCTGATATAATTGTTATGATCTTGGTAAGCGTAATATACGGACTTATTGCAGACGTTCATGTAAACTATCTTTGGCTTATATTTACGGCTTCCGTATGCTCTGTGACTGGAGTTTTGGGTGATCTTTGTGCATCACTTATCAAGCGACAGAGAAATATCAAGGATTTCGGAAATATTATGCCAGGTCACGGCGGAGTTATGGACAGATTCGATAGTGTAATGTTCACTGTTCCTGTTTTCTTTGCCTGTGTATCTGCCATTCCGATTTATTCTATTTAAAAGAATATCCGACATTCCCTCATAGGCTTTCTATGAGGGTTTGCCGCATTGTAGAGAGGAGTTTTACATATGGGAAAACGAATTTCCATCTTAGGCTCAACAGGTTCTATAGGAACACAAGCTCTTGATGTTGTGGATAAGCATGGTTTTGAAGTTACAGCCCTTGCAGCCTATAGAAATCTTGATCTGCTGGAAAAGCAGGTTAGAAAGTATAAACCTAAAACAGTATGCATCTATTGTGAGGAATATCAAAACGAACTGAAAACACGACTTTCTGATGTAGATGTCAAAGTACTGTCCGGCATGGATGGTTTATGTGAAATTGCCGCTGATAACAGCGCTGATATACTGCTTAATTCTGTTGTGGGAATGGTCGGACTAAAGCCCACTCTTACTGCAATTGATGCAGGTATTCCTATTGCACTTGCAAATAAGGAAACTCTTGTAGCCGGCGGAAGTCTTGTAATGTCCGCAGCGAAAAAAAAGGGAGTACCTATTTTTCCAGTTGATAGTGAGCATTCTGCAATTTTCCAATGTTTGCAAGGCAATTCCAGAAAACAGCTGCATAAAATTATACTAACAGCTTCCGGAGGCCCTTTTTACGAAAAAACAAGAAAAGAACTTGCTACTGTTACAGCGGCAGACGCTCTCAAGCATCCCAACTGGAATATGGGCAGTAAAATTACCATTGATTCAGCAACTCTTATGAATAAGGGACTTGAATTTATCGAAGCAAAATGGCTGTTTGACGTAACCCCTGAACAAATAGAAGTAGTGGTTCATCGTCAAAGTGTCGTTCATTCTGCTGTGGAATACGATGACTATTCAATTATTGCACAAATGGGTGTTCCCGATATGAAAATACCTATACAATATGCGCTTTTATATCCTAATAGAATGTCATGTCCAACAAAGCAGCTCTCACTTTATGATTACGGGCAGCTCACTTTTACAAAACCTGACATGGATACGTTCCGCTGTCTTCCTCTTGCAATTGACGCTATACGCAGAGGCGGTATTGTTCCTGCTGTAATGAATGGTGCTAATGAAGTTGCTGTCGCTGCTTTTTTAAAGGGTGAGATAGGATTTCTTAGGATAGAAGAGCTTGTTGAGTATGCAATGAATACTGTTCCATTTAAGGAAATAACCTGCCTTGAAGATGTTCTTGAAGCAGATGCTGCTGCTCGTGAAACTGTACTTAAAATGATTAAATAATCTGTCATTGAGAAAGGATATAAAAAGCTATGTCTATACTCACAATTCTAATTGCAATTATCGTATTTGGAATTATTATAGCTATACATGAATTTGGGCATTTTATTGCTGCCAAATTAAATGGAGTTCAAGTAAATGAATTTGCAATCGGCATGGGACCTAAGCTAATAAAATTCAAAAAAGGTGAGACATTATATTCACTAAGAGCTTTTCCTATAGGTGGATTCTGTGCAATGGAAGGTGAGGATGCATCAAGCGAAAATCCTCGTGCTTTTGATAAGAAAAAAGTTTGGCAGCGTATGATAGTTGTCCTTGCAGGTGCATTTATGAATATACTGCTTGGTTTTGTACTGCTTATAGTTACAACTTCTATGTTCAACCTTGTCCCTACACGTTATATAAGTCAATTTGCAGAGGAAAGCGCCTTTTCTTATGGCTATAATACAAACTGCTGGTCAATAATGAATATGCAGGGAAGTGTGCCTGTATCTACGTCAGATGAAAGCGGTCTTATGGTGGGGGATGAAATAATATCTATAAATGGATCTAAAATATGGTCTATAACAGATCTTAGTTATAAGCTCCAGACAACAGATAAGAATGATTTCACACTTACAGTTCGTCGTGATGGTGAAAAAATAACTCTCGAACATGTAAAATTTGAGAATAAGCTTTCAGGCGGACGAATGGACTTCAAAGTAGTAGGGGAAGATAAAAACATCTTAAATGTATTGAACTACTCATTTAAAGATACGGTTGCAACAGGAAAGCTTGTTTGGATGTCACTTGGCGATCTTGTAACAGGAAAATACGGCTTTCATGATCTTTCCGGTCCTATTGGTACAATATCAGTAATAAGCGAAGCTGCTACAACAGGCGTTGATTTTAGGGAACGTCTTAGCTCTATTTTGTCTCTCACTGTTTTTATCACCATCAACGTGGGCATATTCAATCTGTTACCCATACCGGGACTTGACGGCAGCAGGTTCTTGTTTATGGTGATCGAAGCTATACGCCGCAAACCTATTAAAAAAGAACGTGAAGCTATGATACATCTTATTGGCATGGCAGCACTTTTCCTGTTTATGATAATCATAACTGTACAGGACGTAACTAAGTTTTTTTAAAAAAGGATGATAATACACATGAAAAGAAACGTAAAACCTGTTCGTGTAGGTAATTGTACTCTCGACGGTAATCATATATATATACAGTCTATGCTAAATACACGATCTGACGATATAGAAGGAAGTGTACAGCAGGCTCTCTCTCTTGAAAAAGCCGGATGTGAAATCGTACGTGCTGCTATTCCTGATATGTCTGCTATCGCACTGATTTCTGCCATTAAGGAGAAGGTTTCCATTCCTCTTGTTGCAGATATACATTTTGACTATCGACTTGCTATTGAAGCAGTTGCTGCCGGAATTGATAAAATCCGTATAAATCCCGGTAATATAGGCGGCATGGATAAGGTAAGACAGGTTGTAAAAGCTTGCAGCAGCAAAAATATTCCTATACGAATCGGCGTTAATTCCGGTTCACTGGAAAAAGAAATACTAGCAAAATACGGTTCGCCAACTCCGGAAGCATTAGTAGAGAGCGCAATGGGACATGTAAGACTTCTTGAAGCCTGCGATTTTAATGATATTGTAATTTCTATCAAATCTTCTGACGTACATACAATGATCGAAGCTTATAGACTTGCAGCAGAAAAATGTAATTATCCGCTTCATCTTGGAGTTACAGAAGCTGGTACAGCTCATATGGGCATGCTTAAATCAGCCATAGGAATAGGTAGTCTTTTACACGACGGAATAGGTGAAACAATACGTGTTTCTCTTACTGATAAACCTGAAATGGAAATCAATGCTGCAAGAGATATTCTCAAGTGTCTAGGACTCAGAGGCGGTCCACAGATAGTTTCATGTCCTACCTGCGGCAGAACAAGAATAGATCTTGTTAAAACCGCAAAGGAGGTCGAATCTGCTCTTGCATCTGTGAATAAAAATATCAAAGTAGCTGTTATGGGCTGTATTGTAAACGGCCCTGGAGAAGCACGTGAAGCCGATATAGGAATTGCAGGCGGTGATGGTTGCGCTGTAATTTTCAAAAAAGGCGAAACTCTGCGAAAAGTTTCAGAAGATAATATTGTAGCTGAACTAATGGCAGAAATAGAAAAACTGTAGGAAGGAGCGTGAATAGTGGAATACCGTCTTTTTGATTTTTTTGAAGAGTATAATCCACAGATACCTGAGTCGATGTACGACGGAATGATCCATAAACTGACCTATTCCGATAACCTCACTCGTATCTCCTTTTATGTAAAGTTTGGAAAGCTTGTTTCTGCCGATGATATTTTTAATTTTGAACATCACCTTGAACATCTGCTGCATATAGAATCAGTAAGAGTTCTGCCTGAATATTCACCTGAAAGCTTTACACTTGATTATTTTAGTGATATTCTTGCATTTTTGAAAAGAGAAGTTTCTGTTATAAACGGCTTCCTTGATGGTGCAGAGGTTACACTTTCAGGAGATAAACTTCATATAACTCTTAAAAATGGCGGATATGATATTCTTATGCAGTATCGTATTCCAGAAAAGCTGAAAGATTATATTAAAAGAATGTTTGCAAAGCTCCTTACAGTAGAACTTGAAGGTACTAACGCCGTAAACGAAGAAGAATTTAAAGAGCTGATTCAGAAAACAGAAGAAAGTCTTCCAAAGCAATCCATGCTTAATATTCCTTTGCAAGCGTCAGCCGATCCCGGACAAAAAAAATCTGCTCCTACTGCACAAGCAACCATTGTAAACGCTGAAATAGCTGATATTGTTCCAGACAGTGCAGTTCTTATTAAAGGTAGACAAATACGTGATATTCCTGTATCAATTGATGAAGCTATTGAAAATCAGGGCAGACGAACAGTTATAATGGGAGATGTATTTGCAAAACCCGAATTCAAAGAGGTTCGTGGAGAACGTACCATTGTTACTATTCAAATAACAGATCACAATAATTCTATTCTTGTCAAAATCTTTGATACAAATGAAAATATCGAAAAAATGCCTTTGGGTGACATCAAAAAAGGCTGTACTCTTCTGATACAAGGAAAAGTTGATTACGATAATTTCGCTCGTGAGGACGTCATGAAGCCTGATTCTATCGTTATGGTAAAACGTATCGGACGTACAGACAAGGCTGAGAAAAAACGTGTAGAACTACACTGCCATACTTCCATGTCACAAATGGATGCAGTAACAGAATGCAGCGAATTGATCAAAAAATCGCATGGTTGGGGACATCCAGCAATTGCTATTACAGATCATGGTATCGCTCAAGCATTCCCTGATGCAATGAATACATGGAACGGATTAAAGGACGACAATTTCAAGGTAATATACGGATGTGAAGCATACGTTGTAAATGACCTTATGAAAAAGCTTATCATTGATGAGCAAGATACAAGAAGCATAAATGATGAAATAATTGTATTTGACGTTGAAACAACCGGTCTTAGTCCCGTGAACGATCGAGTTACCGAAATCGGTGCAGTAAAGCTTCGCAATATGCAGGTAGTGGACAGCTGGCAAACATTTGTAAATCCTGAACGTCACATCCCTGAAAATATAACAGAGCTTACTGGAATAACAGATGCTATGGTAGCAAGTGCACCGACTGAACGTCAGGCATTACAGGATTTTATAAAATTCTGCGGCAATTCAAAACCGGTTCTTGCAGCACATAATGCACAGTTCGACACTTCATTTATAAGAAACATATGCAGTCGTCAAGAAATAGATTTTCCATTTGTAACAATAGATACTCTTGTACTGTGCCAGGTTATGCTTCCAAATATACAAAGGCATAAGCTGAATTATGTTGCCAAAGTACTGAAACTTGGAAAGTTTGATCATCATCGTGCGGATAGTGATGCTCTCATGCTTGCAAAAATTTATATCAATCTTGTTGGTCAGCTTATCCAAGAGAAAAAATTAGAAAAGCTTTGTGAACTTAATACTAAAACTGCTGATATAGATGTTAAAAAACTTAAATCATACCATCAGATAATCTTGGTTCGTAATCAGGCAGGACTGAAAAATCTGTATAAACTTATTTCATACGGTCATATAGATTGTTTCTATAAAAGACCACTTATACCAAAATCTGTTCTGCTGGAACATAGAGAAGGACTTATATTTGGAAGTGCATGTGAAGCCGGTGAACTTTTTCAGGCTATAGTTGCAGGCAAGTCTCATAATGAAATCGTAAAACTTGCAAAATTTTATGATTATCTGGAAATTCAGCCTGCCGCAAACAACAGCTTTATGATACGAAACGGCACTGCTGCAAACATGGAAGAGCTTCGTGATTATAATCGTGCTATTGTGAAATTGGGAGAAGAACTGAATATTCCAGTATGTGCAACATGTGACGTTCACTTTATGGATCCCGGTGATGCGATTTACAGAGAGATACTGCAAGCAGGTCAGGGTTATGATGATGCGGACAAGCAGCCTCCGCTGTACCTGCGTACTACAGATGAAATGCTGGAAGAATTTGCATATCTCGGCGATGATAAGGCATATGAGATAGTTGTAGAAAATACAAACAGAATAGCAGACATGATAGAACGTGTACGACCTATTCCAAAGGGAACATTTACCCCAAATATCGACGGTGCAGAAGATGACCTTATAAGAATAACTCATGAAAAGGCTCATGAGATATATGGAGACCCGTTGCCAGAAATAGTAGAAAAACGTCTTGACAGAGAACTCTCATCTATTATAAAGCATGGTTTTGCCGTTCTTTATATCATTGCACAAAAGCTTGTATGGGACAGCGTAGATCACGGTTATCAGGTAGGTTCTCGTGGATCGGTAGGTTCTTCTTTTGTTGCATCTATGGCGGGTATTTCGGAAGTAAATCCTCTTGTACCACATTATGTTTGTCCAAAATGTAAGTACAGTGAATTTATTACTGATGGTTCTTATGGTAGCGGTTTTGATCTTCCTGCTAAAAAATGTCCTCTCTGTGGTGAAGATATGCTTCGTGACGGACATGATATTCCCTTTGAAACATTCCTTGGCTTTGACGGAGATAAAGCGCCTGATATTGACCTTAACTTCTCAGGCGAATATCAAAGTTTTGCTCACAGATATACAGAAGAACTGTTCGGCAGAGACAACGTATTTAAAGCGGGAACTATTGCCGCTGTTGCAGATAAGACTGCATACGGCTATGTAAAAAAATATCTTGAAGAACGTGGCAAGGTTTGTAGTCCTACCGAGATAAATCGTTTATCTATCGGCTGCACTGGAATAAAGCGTACTACAGGACAACATCCAGGAGGAATGGTAGTTGTTCCAAATGATTATGATGTATACGACTTTACACCTGTTCAGCATCCTGCTGATTCAGCTGATTCTGATGTTATAACAACTCACTTTGATTTCCATTCACTTCATGACACCATCCTAAAGCTTGATGAGCTCGGTCATGTTGTACCTACAATGTATAAACATCTTGAGGATATGACGGGGCTGGATATTAGTAAAATTCCTACAACAGATCCAAGAGTAATAAGAATGTGTACTCATGCTGACGAACTAGGTGTTACAAGCGATGAGATATACTGCAAAACAGGAAGTCTCGGCATTCCAGAAATGGGAACAGGATTTACAATTCAAATGCTCCTTGATTCAAAGCCCAATAAATTTAGCGACTTTTTACAGGTATCAGGACTTTCTCATGGTACAGACGTTTGGCTTGGAAATGCAAAAGATCTTATTGATAGCGGAATATGTACGATTTCTGATGTTATCGGTACTCGTGATAGTATCATGACATATCTACTTTATAAAGGTGTAGAGCCGAAACAGGCATTTCAGATAATGGAAGATACTCGTAAGGGTAAAGCACCAAAAACCTTTACACCTGAACGTATTCAAATGCTGAAAGATCACGATGTTCCGGATTGGTACATTGATAGCTGCCTTAAAATAAAATATATGTTTCCAAAGGCTCATGCTGCGGCTTATGTTACAGCAGCAATTAAGCTTGGCTGGTTCAAACTCTACAGACCCCTTGAATTTTATGCCGTATATTTCAGTACACGTGGAGATGATTTTAACTATGAGATCATAATGCAGGGAAAGCAGGTTGTACGTGATACTATTGAAGAGCTTCGTGAAAAGGGTAATGAGAGAAGCAAAAAGGAAACAGACTTACTTGATTTGCTTATGATAGTAAATGAAATGTATTCAAGAGGATATGAATTTTTACCGGTAGATATTTATAAATCTCAAGCTAATAAATATATTGTTGAAGATGGTAAGGTAAGAATACCATTCGGAGCATTATCAGGTGTTGGCGGTGCAGCTGCCAATTCTCTTTATGCTGCTGCACAAAAACGTGATTTTATCTCTATTGAAGAATTTCAAGAAAAAAGCGGTGCTTCTAAAGCACTGATAGAAACCCTTGAAAAGTTGAATGCATTGGGTGATTTGCCAAAATCAAGTCAGATGAGCCTTTTTTAAATCGTCCGACTTGACAATTGGTTAAATTTGTGATACCATAGTACCATGCTAATACAGTAAAGTAAACTTGGAGGAATGTATGAGAAAATATGATTTAATAACACCTGAGGGTACGAAAGACTTTTTATTTGAAGAATGTCTGGTACGCCGTGAAGCAGAAAAAAAAATACACGATATATTTAAGAGCAAGGGATACTATGAGCTTACAACTCCTGCTCTGGAGTTTTATGATGTATTCCATACAGAATCTGGACATTACCAGCAGGAACGCCTTTATAAACTTACTGACAGCAAGGGCAGACTGCTTGTAATGCGTCCTGAAAGTACGATGCCAATTGCAAGAATAGTTGCTACAAGACTCCGAGATGCTGCTCTTCCGCTAAGACTTTTTTATAATCAGAGCGTATACAGATTTGAATCTGCATTAAAAGGCAGAAGTAATGAAATCGTTCAGGCTGGCATGGAGCTTATCGGTTCTGCCTCTCATATGGCTGATCTTGAAATGGTAAGCACTGCCATAGAGATTCTTGATAGCTGTACAGAGACAAGTTTTTCTCTCGAGATTGGCGATGCAGGTATATTTAAAGAGCTTATGCGTGAGCTAAATGCTACCGAAGATGATCGTGAGAATATACGTTATCTCATTGAGACAAAGAATTATCCTGCTCTTAATGACATGCTTGATAGTATGGGAGATACTCCTGTAATAGCGTCACTAAAACGTCTTCCTGCAATGTTTGGCGGAGAAGAAGTATTTGACAAGGCTGCTGAACTTTACTCCAATGAAAGAATAAACATAATGCTTGACGATCTTCGCAAGATGTATGAAGAAGTCTCCAAGCTTATAGGCAATGGCAGACTTACAGTTGATTTGGGCATGGTAAATAATGCTGACTATTATACCGGCGTTATTATAAAAGGATATCTTGAAGGATATGGCGAAGAAGTTCTTTCAGGCGGAAGATATAATAAACTTCTTGCAGATTACGGCTACGATATTCCTGCTACAGGATTTGCTGTGAATATAGACGCTATTGCAAAAATTACATTTAACAAAAAGCCAAAAGAAGTATGTCCAGCTGACGTTCTCGTTTTTGCAGAAGAAGGCTTTGAAATGAAGGCAATCGAGCTTTCAAAGAAGCTTCGTACAGAAAAGAATTTAGTTACTGAAATCGCTCTTTCTGATACTATTGATTCAGCTCGTGAATATGCACGTGACAAAAAAATCGGTCGCATTATTGTTGTTGACAGTGAATATACGGAGGTGTAAGCATGTCTAAGCCGCTTAGAATAGCTCTTACAAAGGGCAGACTTGAAAAGGATACAGTTGCACTGCTTGAAAAGCTTGGTTACGACTGTACAGCTGTAAGGGAAAAGGGTCGCAGACTCATATTGCCGATTCCGGATGGCAATATGGAAGTAGTTCTTGCTAAAGCTGCTGATGTTATCACTTACGTTGAACATGGTGTATGCGATATAGGTGTTGTAGGCAAGGATACTATCATTGAAATGGAAGGACAGTTCTTTGAGCTTTGCGATTTAGGATTTGGCAGATGTAAATTTGCGCTTGCTACTAAAAAAGGTACTGATTTTTACAGTGGCTTCGGTGTAAAGACAATTGCTACAAAATATCCAAATGTTTCCAGAAAATTCTTTGAGGGAAAGAACATGGATGTAGATATCGTAAAAATAGAAGGTTCTGTCGAACTCGCTCCACTTCTTGAACTTGCAGATGGTATTGTTGATATTGTAGAAACAGGTGTTACTCTTCGTGAAAACGGCTTGGAAGTAGTTGAGGATGTTGTTCCAATCTCTGCAAGACTTATTGTTAATACAGTAAGTTTGAAGCTTCGTCAAAAAGAGATAGAATCACTTGTTGCTAAAATTGAGGAGGCTCTAAAAAACAATGATTAAGATGAAAAGAATAAACGCTGCAAACATAGAAGAAAAACAGGCATTCTTTAATATGCTTGATAAGCGCAGCGGTGAAACAAACGCAAAGGTAACAGCTGCGGTAACTGAAATCATCGAAAATGTTAAAGCAGGCGGCGACAAGGCTGTAAAAGACTATACACTTAAATTCGATGGAAATTTGCCAGAATATTATGAAGTACCACGAGATGTTATCAATGACGCTCTTACAGAAGCAGATGAAGATTTTATAAATGCTCTTCTTAATGCTATGGAAAATGTTCGTGACTTTCATCAGAGACAGGTAACCGAGGGATTTATAAACGCTCTGCCAAATGGTGTTATTTTAGGTCAGCGTGTAAGAGGTCTTGAGCGTGTGGGTCTATATGTACCGGGAGGCACAGCTGCATACCCATCCAGCGTTATTATGAATGCAGTGCCTGCCAAAATAGCTGGTGTTAAGGAAATCATCATGGTTACACCACCACGTAAAGACGGAACTCCAAATCCGGATATTCTTGTAGCAGCAGCTATATGCGGTGTAGATCGTATATTCTTATCAGGCGGTGCACAAGCAATTGCTGCGCTTGCATACGGCACTGAAGAAATACCTAAGGTTGATAAAATAGTAGGCCCTGGAAATATCTATGTTGCTACTGCTAAAAAGCTGCTTTACGGCATTGTAGATATTGATATGATAGCTGGCCCGAGTGAGATACTTGTAATGGCAGACGAAACTGCTGATCCAAAATTTGTAGCAGCCGATCTTATGTCACAAGCAGAACACGATGTTCTTGCCTCCTCTATTCTGGTCACTACAAGCAAAGAACTTGCAGATAAAACAGAAGCAGAAATAAATCGTCAGGCAACATATCTTTCCAGACAGGAGATAATTGAAAAGTCACTTAATACATATGGCGCTATTCTACTTTGTGATACACGTGAACAAGCAGCAGAAATTGCAAACCAGATAGCTCCAGAACATCTTGAAGTTCTTATGGAGAATCCTATGGAACTTCTTGGTTCACTTGATAATGCAGGCTCTGTATTCCTTGGCGCATATGCTTCTGAACCTCTTGGAGACTACTATGCAGGCCCTAACCACGTTCTTCCAACAAGTGGTACTGCAAGATTTTTCTCTCCGCTTGGTGTAAACAGCTTTGTTAAGCGTTCAAGTTATACTTATTATACAAAGGATGCTCTTCGTAATGCTAAAGACGACATCGTTCTTATTGCTAATCGTGAAGGACTTACAGCGCATGCAAATGCTATTAAAGTTCGTTTTGAGGAAATGTAATGTAAGGATGTGTTCAAATGATGAGAGAATCACAAATCAAACGAACAACAAGAGAAACTGATATAGACGTTACAGTCAAACTTGACGGTCAAGGAAAAGCAATCATTGATACTGGTATAGGATTTTTTGACCATATGCTCACTGCTCTTTCTGTGCACAGTGGAATCAGCATGGAGATCCATGTAAAAGGGGATCTTCATGTAGATGGTCACCATACGGTGGAAGATACGGGAATTGTTCTCGGCAAAGCATTGGGTGAAGCTCTTGGAGATAAGTCAGGAATCACACGTTATGGCAGTGCATTTATTCCAATGGACGAAGCATTGTCCTTTTGCAGTCTTGATATAAGCAATCGTCCTTTTTTGGTGTTCCAAGGCGATTTTACAAATGCCATGATAGGCGGCTATGATGCGTGTCTTACAGAAGAATTTTTCCGTGCGTTTGCATTTAACGCAGGTATCACTCTTCATATAAATATGATGTACGGCAATAATGACCATCATAAATGTGAAGCTGCATTTAAGGCTGTTGCACATGCACTTAAAATAGCTGTAACACCTTTATCTGATGGAAAAACTCTTTCCACGAAAGGAGTATTATAATTATGATAGCTATTGTTGACTATGGCGCTGGAAATATTTTCAGTGTAAAAAATGCACTGGACTATCTGAATATAGATAGCGTTTTAACAGCAAATGAAAAGGAAATAGAGAATGCTGATGCTATTATATTACCGGGCGTTGGAGCATTTCCTGCTGCAATAAATAAGCTTCACGAAAGCGGTCTTACTGATGTTATACGCAAAGAAGCTAAAAGAAAACCTTTTCTAGGTATTTGCCTTGGTATGCAAATGCTGTTTGAAAAGAGCTATGAATTCTGTGAATCTGACGGATTAGGTCTTATTTCCGGAAGTATAGAAAAAATGGAAAAGCCCGGTTTTATAATACCTCATATGGGCTGGAATAAGCTTGAATACGGTACGGATTGTCCTATACTTCATGGCATAGGAGATGATGCATATGTATATTTTGTTCATTCCTATGAAGCTGTTACAGATGAAAAATACATTGCAGCATGGGTAGAGTACAGTGGACATGTACCTGCTATGGTATATGACGGCGGCACGGTCTATGGAGCACAGTTTCATCCTGAAAAAAGCGGTGATACAGGACTTGCAATTCTCAGAAACTTCGGAGGACTTATCAAATGATTATTTTACCAGCTATTGATATAAAAGATGGAAACTGCGTGCGCCTTTTCAAAGGAGATTTTTCTACCGTAGAAACAGTAGCATCTGATTATATGGAAACTGCTAAAGGCTTTGAAGCCTCTGGTGCATCATGGATACATATGGTTGACCTTGATGGTGCTAAGGAGGGAAGACCGGTAAATACAAAAATATACACTGATGTTGCCGAAAATACAAATCTTAAAGTTGAACTCGGCGGTGGTATAAGAAGTCTTGAAACTATTGACGAATATCTTAAAATGGGAATTACAAGAGTAATACTTGGCTCAGTTGCATTGAAAAATCCTAAACTTGTAAGTCAAGCAATAGAAAAATTCGGCAGCGAAAAAATCGTAGTCGGTATAGATGCCATGAATGAAATGGTCGCTGCAGAAGGCTGGCTTGAAGCGTCTGATGTGCATTACATTGATCTTGCATTGAAAATGATAGAGTCAGGAGTAAAATATTTTATTTTTACTGATATTTCCAAAGACGGTACACTCTCTGGTGTAAATACCAAACAGCTTAAAGCTCTTGCAGATGCTACTAAAGGACAGGCTAATATTGTTGCCAGTGGCGGTGTACATACTATGGAAGATATTATTGCCTGCAAGGAAATGGGACTTTATGGAACTATATGCGGAAAATCAATTTATAAGGGGACTCTTGATCTTGCAAAGGCTGTTTCCTACGCTGAGAAAAACTGAGAAAGGAGATTCTTATGCTTGCAAAAAGAATAATTCCATGTCTTGACGTTCGTGACGGCAAGGTTGTTAAGGGCGTAAAATTTGAGGGAGTTCGTGATGTAGGCGATCCTGTAGAACTTGCCGAAATCTACAACAAACAGGGTGCTGATGAAATAGTTTTCTATGATATTACTGCATCTTATGAAAAAAGAGGTGTTATACTGGATGTCGTTCGTGAAACGGCTAAACGTGTATTTGTACCTCTGACAGTTGGCGGTGGAATCAAAACTGTTGACGATATTCGCAATACTCTTAGAGCTGGTGCTGATAAGGTTTCTGTAAATTCTCAGGCTGTACAAAATCCAAGTCTTATAAAAGATGGAGCAGATATATTCGGCAGCCAGTGTATTTGTGTTGGCATAGATGCAAAGAAAATTGCTGATAACAAGTGGACTGTATTTATAAACGGCGGACGAGTAGACATGAAGCTTGATCTTATTGATTGGGTACGTAAGGTAGAAGAACTCGGAGCAGGTGAGATTTGCCTAAACTCCATTGATGCAGATGGTACTAAGGAAGGCTTTGATCTGCCTATGCTAAAAGCTGTTTGTGATGCAGTAAGTATTCCTGTTATTGCAAGCGGCGGTGCAGGTAAAATCAATGATTTTGCTGAGGTATTTGAGAAAACAAACGCAACAGCTGCACTTGCAGCGTCTCTTTTCCACTTTGGTGAACTGACAGTTGGAGATGTAAAAGAACATTGTCGTAGCAGGGAAATAGCTATGCGTGTAAAGTGAGGTTAAACTTATGATACAAATTGATATAAATAATCTGGACAGATTTTTTAAAAAAGGCGAACTCATACCAACCATAGCTTTTGACGTTGATACAAAAACTGTTCTTATGCTTGCTTATATGAATAAAGAAAGTCTTAGAAAAACATTAGAAACAGGCTATACATGGTATTGGAGTCGTTCAAGGCAGGAGCTTTGGAACAAGGGCGCTACATCAGGACATCTTCAAAAGGTGATATCAATTTTTGGTGATTGCGATGACGACACATTGCTTATAAACGTAAAGCAGACAGGAGTTGCTTGTCATACTGGCTCTTATAGCTGCTTTTTCAATAAAATTTACGGGGAGGAAGAATAAATCATGAGTAATCCAATGCAAGATATGTACGATGTTGTACTTGACAGAAAGCGTGTTTATGACAGTGGAGAGGTAAATATTGAGGATCAGAAATCCTATACATGTTATCTTTTTGACAAGGGACTGGATAAAATCTTAAAAAAATGCGGTGAAGAATGCACTGAAACCATCATTGCCGCAAAAAACCACGATAACGACGAACTAAAAAATGAGATCAACGATTTGCTGTATCATCTGATGGTACTCTGTGTTGAATGTGGTCTTTCTTGGGCTGAGGTAGAAGAAGTTCTAATAGAACGCAGTGCTAAGATAGGAAACCTAAAAACCTTTAAGAATGTAGACAAAAATTCTTGAGTATAGTCACACTATGCATATCTCCTGAATAAACTGTATGGAAGAAATATTCATATAGGGAATTCAGGAGGTTTTTTATGAATAGATTAAAGATATGGCGGCATGATAAAGCGTGAAACGAAGTGTGTATATAGAACAACGTCGAAGCTTAAAAATGCTCCTTATGCTGACAACATTTTTAATTTTAACTATAATATTTCTTGTTCAGATAGATCGCTTAATAAGACCTACATTAAAAGCAATCTGCATGGAAGAATGCCGTGCTTTTGCATCAAGACTTATAGGTAAAAGTATACAGGAAACTCTAATTGAAAGTCCATATGATCAAAGTGATTTTGCCATGCTTCTAAAAAATGAAGAGGGGGATATTACAGCACTTGAAACAAATTCGGTAAATGTAAATGTTTTACAAACGCAGCTTCTTATCGGAATAAATGAAGATCTTGATAAAAGCCGTGATGCCGAAATAGATGTATCTCTTGGAACAGCAAGCGGTGTATGGCTTTTTGCTGGCAGAGGTCCTTCTGTTCCAATGAGGTTTCTTCCCATTGGCAGTGCAGATGTGAAACTTATAAGTACATTTGAATCTGCTGGAATCAATCAAACATGTCATAAGCTTGTTATTGTGGTAAATACTCATGTTGCAGGTGCAATACCGTTCTGTAAAACTGAAACCGATATAAAATATGAGTATATACTTGCTGAAACTATTCTTATTGGCGATGTTCCCGAAGGCTACGCTTCAATCGGAGGATAGGATAGTTTACCTGTTTTAAAATATCCTGTCATGTATATTAAAAAGTACTGGAAAACATAAGAGTTATGTGTTATAATAATAATACAACAATTTACGGAGGATAAAAACATGAACAAGGAACAAGCTGAATTGCGTATCAGTGAGCTTTCAAAGGAACTTATAAAACATAATTATCGATATTATATATTAAATGAGCCTTCTGTATCAGACTATACCTATGATGAAATGATGCGTGAACTCAGAGCACTGGAAAGTGAGTATCCAGAGCTTTTGAAAGCAGACTCGCCTACTCAGCGTGTGGGCGGAAATGCTTCCAGCTCATTTGAAAAAGTGAAACATAGTGTACAAATGGCAAGTTTACAAGATGTATTTTCATTTGATGAGGTATCTGCATTTGTACAAAAATGTAAGGAACAGTTAAATTCACCTAAATTTATAGTCGAGCCTAAGATAGACGGTCTTTCCGTATCTCTTGAATATGAAAACGGTGTTTTTTCAAGAGGTTCTACAAGAGGTGACGGTTTTGTAGGTGAGGACGTTACAATGAACCTTAAAACCATCCATACAATTCCATTAACACTCAAAAACGCACCACCTTTTATCGAGGTGCGTGGAGAAGTGTATATGTCGCTGACAAGCTTTGAAAAACTTTCCTGTACTATGGAGAAAAATGGCGAAGTACCATTTAAAAATCCACGAAATGCAGCGTCAGGTTCACTGAGACAAAAAGACGCTACTGTAACAGCCAAACGTAAACTTGATATTCTCGTATTCAATGTTCAGAGAATAGAAGGCAAAGAACTTACAGCACATAAAGAATCAATTGATTATTTGAAAGAGCTTGGATTTACAACTGTTTCTCAGAGCGATCCGTTAACTGAGGCAAATGAAATAATTGATGAAATAAAACGTATCGGCAATGAACGCAACATCTATCCTTATGATATTGATGGTGTTGTAGTCAAGGTCGACTCTTTTGAGCAGCGTGATGAAATGGGCTCTACAACAAAAACGCCAAAATGGGCTGTCGCTTATAAATTCCCGCCTGAGGAAAAGGAAACTTTTCTAAAGGATATAGAAATAAGTGTAGGAAGAACGGGCGTTATAACGCCTGTTGCTGTATTTGAACCTGTACGTCTTGCAGGTACTGATGTTGAAAGAGCCACATTACACAATCAAGATTTTATAAATGAAAAAGGTATATGTATTGGTGATACTATTATAGTACGAAAAGCAGGAGAAATAATTCCAGAGGTAGTTCGTTCTGTGCACCACAATGAAAACGCCGTAGCATATAAACTTCCCGAGGTCTGTCCTGTTTGCGGTACAAAGGCAGAACGTGACGAAGAAGCCGCAGCACTCAGATGTACTAACCCTGATTGTCCGGCTCAAGTTATGAAACGTATGATACATTTTGCCTCAAAAGATGCCATGAATATAGACGGCCTAGGTCCACAAAATCTCAATCTGCTTTATGAAGCAGGTCTGATAAATTCAGTTGCTGATTTGTACACTTTAAAAAAAGAGGATATACTAAAGCTTGATCGTTTTGCAGACAAATCAGCAGAAAATCTTATAAACTCTATTGAAAAATCAAAGAGCAATTCACTAGACAGGCTTATTTTTGGTCTTGGAATAAAAAACATCGGTTCAAGAGCCGCACAACTTTTATGTGAAGCTTTCCCATCTCTAGAGCAAATAATGAATGCAAGTGCAGAAGATATTGCTCAGATAGAAGGCTTCGGTACAGTTATGGCTGAAAGTATTGTAAATGCTTTTGGTGAACAACATATGAAAGAGCTTGTAGAACGACTTCAAAAATATGGTCTTGCATCTGAATATGAAATAAAAGAGATAGCGGACAATCGTTTTGAGGGTAAAACATTTGTTCTGACCGGTACGCTTCCCACAATGAAACGCAGTGAGGCAAAAAATCTTATTGAAAAATACGGTGGAAAGGTAAGCGGAAGTGTTTCTAAAAAAACACATTTCGTAGTAGCAGGAGAAGATGCAGGCAGCAAGCTTGATAAGGCAAATGCGCTGGGAATAACTATTCTTACAGAACAGGAGCTTACTCAAATGACAAGTTCTAAGGAGTAATTTTAAATGATAATTAACATGGAACATATTGCAAGACTTGCACAGCTCGAATTTTCGGAAAAAGAAAAAGAAGAAATTTATAAAAATATAGAAAATATTATTAACATGGTAGGCGATCTACCTGATATTATTAATGTTGAATCACTTGATGAAAACATAATGGAACTGCGTCCAGACGATATTCATGCAAATAAATTTACAAATGAAGAAATGCTGAGTAATGCACCTGTAACACATAACGGTTGCATATCAGTTCCAAAAACAGTGGAATAAACATAGGAGCAAAATAAAATGTCCTTATACAAAAAAAGCGGAGCAGAGCTTTCAAAAATGCTCCGCAGGAAAGAATGCAGCTCAGTAGAAATATGCAAATCAATTCTTCAAAGAATAGATTTTATCGAAAATAAAACCAATGCATATATTACAATTTGTAATGATATTTTACAGCAGGCAGAAAAGGTTGACAACAAGCTTTCAGCAGGTGAAGAGCTTCACCCACTTGCAGGTATTCCCATAGCACTGAAAGACAATATTTCTACCAAGGGAATACGAACTACATGTGCATCAAAAATGTTAAAAGATTACATTCCGCCATATGATGCCTATGTTACAACAAAACTTAAAAACGCAGGGGTGATAATTACAGGTAAGCTTAACATGGACGAGTTTGCAATGGGTTCTTCAACTGAAACTTCATTCTTCGGCAAGACATCTAATCCTTATAATAAAGACTTTGTTCCCGGAGGTTCATCAGGAGGATGCGCAGCTGCTGTTGTATCGGGAGAAGCTATAATGTCACTTGGCTCAGATACAGGAGGCTCTGTGCGTCAGCCTGCGGCATTTTGCGGTGCTGTTGGACTTAAACCAACATACGGCAGCGTATCACGATACGGTCTTATTGCATTTGCATCATCACTTGATCAAATAGGTCCTATATGCCGTGACGTAAAAGATACTGCTATGCTTTATAGTCTAATATGCGGTCACGATAAAATGGACGCTACATCTGCGTTTAGAGAATATACTGATTTCGGGTCGCATTTATACAATAATGTACATGGTCTGCGAATAGGTGTTCCCTGTGAATATTTCGGCAATGAGATAGACGATGAAGTAAAAGAAAGCGTAATTCAGGCTATAAATCTTTTCAAAAAATATGGTGCAGATATAAAAAGCATATCACTTCCAAACACAAAATATGCTGTAAATGCATATTATATAATCTCGTCGGCAGAAGCATCCTCAAACTTAGCAAGATATGACGGTGTAAGATTTGGTTATCGCAGTGAAGAGTATGAAAGTCTTTCGGATATGTACGCAAAAACAAGAAGCAAAGGTTTTGGTAGGGAAGTGAAGTATCGTATTATGCTGGGAACTTTTGCTTTGTGTTCCGGATATTACGATGAATACTATCAAAAGGCAATTAATATCAGAAATGCTATACGTAATGAATTCATCCAATGCTTTACAGAATGTGATGTTATTATAACTCCTACATACCCAAGTACAGCATTCAGAGCATACAAACACAAAAACAATGTAACTAAGCTTTATACAAACGACTTTTGTACAGTTCCTGCGAGCCTTGCCGGTATACCTGCAATAAGTGTTCCATGTGGATATTCTTCTGAAGGATTACCTATCGGTATGCAAATAATGGGAAATCATTTCTCCGAAGAACTGCTTTTAAATACAGCTTATACTTATGAAACTTTATCAGGAGGTTTAAAAAATGAGCGAATATGAAAGCATCATCGGACTTGAAGTTCATGCGGAGCTTAATACTAAAACGAAAATTTATTGCGACTGCCCTAATTTGTTTGGCAGCTTACCTAATACTAACGTTTGTCCTATTTGCATGGGTTTTCCGGGGACTCTTCCAGTGCTTAACAGAAGGGTAGTGGAATATGCTGCTAAAGTAGGTCTTGCAATGAACTGCTATATAAACAATATAAGCCATCATGACAGGAAAAACTACTTTTATCCTGATTTGCCAAAAGCTTATCAAATCTCACAGTGGAATACACCCATCTGCGAAAATGGATTTATTGATATAGTATCTGATGGCAGACTTAAACGTATTCGTATAAACAGAATACACATTGAGGAAGACGCCGGAAAGCTTCTTCATGATAGTAAGTACAATGATTCTCTTGTAGATTTTAATCGCTGCGGTGTTCCACTTATAGAAATAGTATCCGAACCGGATATTAGAAACAGTGCAGAAGCAAAAACATATCTTGAAACAATAAAAATGATACTTATGTATTTGGGAATATCGGACTGTAAGATGCAGGAAGGGTCTATTCGATGTGATGTAAATGTATCTATTCGTAAAAAAGGAAGCAATAAATTAGGCACTCGCTGTGAAATGAAAAATGTAAACAGTTTCAGTGGCGCAGTTAGAAGTATTGAATATGAAATAAAAAGGCAAATTGATATTCTAAAATCAGGTGGAACTATAAAACAAGAAACCAGACGTTGGGACGATGCTAAGGGTAAAAGCTTTGTAATGCGTACCAAAGAAGATGCTAATGATTACAGGTACTTTCCCGAACCAGATCTTTTATCAACTTATATTGATAAAAAAGAGATAGAAAAATACAAAAGCAGTCTTCCAGAACTTCCAAATGCAAAGATATGGCGTTATATACATGATTTCGGATTTTCTCAAGTTGATTCTAAGCTGATTGCAATAGATCCTGAAAGAGCTGCTTTATTTGATGATTCGATAAATCGTATGGAATGTACTCCTAAAAGTATATGTAACTGGCTTCTTTCTGACATTGCAAAATTTCAGAACGATACAAAACTTAAAATCAGTGAGCTGCCAATCACTCCAAAAAGTTTATGCAGTCTTATAGCAGAGGTTGAAAAGGGGAATATTTCAAATACAGCCGGAAAAAAGGTGCTTTCCATTATGATGAAAACCGGAGAAGATCCTCTTGATATAATAGATAAAAGCAATATGAAACAGAACTCGGATGCGGAATCTCTTAAAGTTCTTGTAGAGGAAATTCTAATGAATAATCAAAAATCCATTTCTGATTATAAAAACGGCAAGACAAATGCATTAGGATTCATCATCGGTCAGTGTATGAAAAAATCAAAAGGCAATGCAAATCCAGCTATGGTTAGAGATATAATACTTAAAATTATTGGTTAAGAAATAAACGTTCATTTCATAAGGACAAGCACAATAATCTCATAAAACGCATATCTGTAATAAGGAAGGATAATAATTAAAATATGCTTCTAGGGGAGCGTTTGTTTTGAGTAAAAAATGGAAAATATGGTTAAAAGCCGCAGCTATAAGAACTGTCAAAACTGTTGCACAAACAGCAGCAGCTACAATAGGAATAGGAGCTGTGATGACCGAAGTTGACTGGCTATATGTTGGCAGTGCCGCATTAATGTCGGGTATTCTTTCAATTCTTATGAGCATTGCAGGCTTACCAGAATCCGATGATAAAACAAAATAGCATTGTCATAAAAAAGCCTCGCACTATTGGTAGAATTCCGAAAGTGCGAGGCTTTTTTATATTTTGCGTGTCAGTTTATTTTAAAAGTTCTTTTTTTATCATTATAAGATCGAATACATTAAGTTTTCCATCTTTACACAGATCTGCATTTTCCAAATTTACAAGTTTAACATCAGTAACGGCTAAAAGCCACTTTTGAAAAAGAACAGCATCAGCTATAGTCAGATTGCCATCATTATTGATATCGCCAGCAATAGACTCCTCTACTACATTTACAGTCAATACCAATGCATCATTATCTTGATTGATAATAAATACCTTGGATTGTCCCTTAGAAAGAGCAGTAACAACACCAGACTTGGAAACAATCGCAACATCATTGTTACTAGATTGATAAGTAAGATTTTCACCATCAGCATCAATTGTATATTGTTCGCCAACTGTAATTGTGATTTCTGTTACAGGTATTGGCTCAAAATTATAGTTATATTTCTCCGCACTTGCTTGTGCAGCAGATCCCTTATAAGCATGAATTATTCCGGTAAAAATATATTCATCTTTATCTGAATTGTTAATAATAGAATCAGTAAATTTAAGTTCTGAATTCATAATGTAAACATCTGTCAAACTGGAGCACCTACAAAGCGCAGAAAGTCCAAGTTCATCCACGTTCTTAGGAATTATTATTTCTTTCAGACTTTTGCAAGAATAAAAAACAGAAGTTTTTACTTTGGTAAGACTTTCCGGGAGTGATATAGACTGTAACTCAGTGCAATTTTCAAAAGCACTACGGCGAATTTCTGTTATACCATCAGGCAGAATCACTTCAGTTATTTTATCACAATATATAAATGAAAATCCACATACTTTTGTTACAGGCAATTCACTAACGGTCTGAGGAATAACAACTTTTCCTTTCTTATCCCATGGACATTTGTATACCTCTGCATGATCGTCAAACAACAGATAAGTAATGTCATCCTGAATAACTGTATTTTTTAAATTTCCTAAATAGACTGCTTCACCAGATTTTAAAGAAATATCTGATTTTACACCGAACGATACATTACCAGCACTGTCGATAGCTTTTACTCTATAATAAACAGTAGATACTGACGAAGCCCCGGATAACGCATACCCAACATGACCAACATAAGACCCTCCACCTACAGCTGAAGCAATAGTAGTATCTTTATATTTTTGTAATTCTGTTTCCGACCACTCTTCATTATCATCTAAACGATACTCAAGCCATACCTTATCAATTAGTGTTTCGTTATCAAAAACACTTACATACATAAACATTTCGTTATCATTATAAGATAAAGAACTAGCAGATATTTGAGGTGGATATGTATCTTCCAATACTTCAAATTGATACCCATTTTCTTGTGCAAATTTTTGTACTTTAGAATTTTCATAGCATTTTATGACCGTTGTCATGGGAAATGCATTTTGTCCCAATGTACAGTTAGAATTTGTTATAGTTACCTCGGTCAATCCAGTACATCCCTTAAACGCATTGCTTGCAACTTCATCTACTTTTTGTAGATTTATAGAAGTAAGTGCAGTACATCCACTAAATGCATTTGACTCAATTCGTTTTGTATTACGCAAAGTAACCGATTCAAGATTTGGCATATCTGAAAACAAGTTGCTTTCAATATTCGCTGGACTTCCTAAACAAACAATTTTATTTATTTTCTCCTTTAGTCCCTCAGTGTCACAGTAATAATACCAGTCTTGCATAAGAAAGCCATCACTATACATTTCACCTTCACCGTAAATATTTAGTGTGCCGTCATAATCTTCAAAAGCCCAACTTAATCCATCACCAAAATCTCCATGACATGAAAGTGCACTTGCTGTAATTGCAACATTATTAAATTCCGATGCATATGGGCTCATTGCACTGCCAAATATACACACCGATACACAAGCCGCTATTATATTTTTTAGTTTCATAATTAAATCATTCCTTTCCATTATAAAAATACAAGAAATAACATAGCTAATGACATCTATTGTTAATTCATTTATTCTATTAAAGCACACTTAAAACAAAAAATCAATATTAATTTGACATATATTTTCACATTTAAAATTTGTAAAATAATTCATACATTTATCTTTGCAAAATTTTAGCTACATCTTCCGCACCAATTGCAGACATTACAGCTATTTTTCCTTTTACAGAATCGACATTTTGGTTGCATTGGGATATCCGTATTTCCAGATGGATAACTTAGTCCCGAACGCCTTGCTTGTACCCTCTGATACGCTTTAGGAATACGATATGCCTTGCCATCTTTGATAAAAATATTGCCTGTACCAATAAAGTCAAATTCTACATCGGCATTTTCGCACTGATCGTGCAAAGATTTAATCCACTCATAGCGGCACGGTCTAGTTCCATCATAATTTTCACCGTCTGCCAAAACCTTTTCAAACTGCCCTGTGGCAAGATACTGTTCTGCATGGATTTCTGATAAAATAGGTGCGCACATAAACGCCTTGTGCTTTGCAGAAATAGACAGCAAAATCGGAAGTCTTTCATCAACACGCTTCTGATTTTCAGTTGTAACATACAAAATAACATTTTCCCAGCCGTCATTCCAATCATCCGGCAGATTCTCTTCAATGCGTTCTGCACGTTTTGTCTGAATCCAAAACATCACATCCGGTCGCTGACGTATCATATCCCAAACCTCATCACGCCATTTATCTGCTTCTTCCAGAAAGAAATCAGAAGTCATACAGACATGCAGCAATGTTCCTGACTGAATTTTATAATTTCCTTGTCTGTCTTTTTTTATCGGAAGATTAAAGTTTGTTTTTGTTCTGTAAATTTCACTGCCATCACGATCACGCTGTGCATCGATATAATACATATAACAATGCTCGCATCCTTCAGAATATTTGTGACATCCGTGCCATGGATTCCAAATCTGCATCATAAGTTCTCCAAAAGCTGACAGCAGCCTTCATAAATATCATTGTAGGCAACATCAAACCTATCCGTATACCAAGGATCAGAAACGTCTTTATTTTTAAGCAGCTTGCGGACTTTATTTTCAGAATCACTACTGAAAATCCGCATTGTATTTATAACATTTCTGCTATCCATACAGAAAAAGAAATCATACTTATCATAATCGGATTTTTTCAGCTGTACAGCTCTTTTTCCCTCGCAGGATATGCTATGCTTTAAAAGTTCAGCCTTTGCAGGCGGGTATACAGGGTTGCCAATGCCATGCCATATTTCTTCAGTGCTTGTTGCAGAAGAAGCAACGAGAAACTCTTTTTCACGTCCACATTTTTTCAGCATATCTTTAAAAATAAACTCTGCCATCGGACTACGACATATATTGCCGTGACAAACAAACATAATTCTTTTCATTTCTTATACTCCGCAAGTAATTTTTTAACGACTCAAAATCTTTCTTCAAAATCCAGCTGTTTATATTTATATAGAAGTATCTCTTCGGATCAATATAGGTGTAACAACCTTATGAATTGGTTTTTTAAGAGGTGTAGGACGGCGTTTCTTCCTTTCATCCATTTGTCTGACAAGCAGATCCATTGCTTCATTTGCAATCGTTTCAATTTGCTGTCCAACTGTACTTATGGGAATTATCGCTTCTCTGGAAATCGGCGAATTATCAAATCCTACGATTTTATAACGTTCAGGAAGACAACCATATTTTTTAAATATGATATTAAGAAGAATATTGGCATGAGTATCGTTTGGCATAAAAATTCCAAGCTTTTTATCTGGATACATTTCTTCGAGTTCTTTAAAAAGTTTATTGATGCCAGTATAATTCTCATCAAAATTGCTGCCGAATTCAGTAAGGATAAGACGGTGTTTTATATCATGACTTGTACAGAAATCAGTAAATCCACATATTCTGCCATATGACGGTACATCAGGCGAAACAGGAGAATTTACATGAATCACAATATCGCAGCCACTCTTAACAAGCAAACTTGTTGCTTGTACTGCTCCCATATAATTGTCTGTATTAACACTGCAAATGTATTTGTCCTCACGTTCAACAGCGACGATCGGTATGTTGTATGAGGCAAGCTCTTCCGATGAGATTGTATGGCTAAGTATAATAAGACCTTCAATATTATATGATATTAGCTCTCTGATATATTTTCGTTCTGTTTCTTTATGATCGTTGCCTGCAAAAACGATAAATTTATAACCGCTTTTTTCATATGTTGAAATAATTTGATTCAGCATTTCTGAATAATAGTGCATATAAAGATTGGGGATTATAACTCCAACAATTTCGGTTTTTCCATTTGCAAGAACTTTTGCAAGTTTGTTTTCATGGTAATCCAGTGCTTTTAATGCTTCTGCAATTTTCTCTTGATTTTCAAGTGTAAGTGAGTCGGGGTTATTGAAGTATCTGGAAATAGTTGTTTTGGAAAATCCAGTATATTCCGCAATATCCGCAAATGTCACTTTTTTCTTACTCATAATATCATACTCCTTTATCTTTCTAATTATATCACTTTCTTCTTGCGATTGCAACAGAATAACCGGTTACATAACCGGTTTTGTGAAAAGTAAACAAATCCATATATGCTTTTTTATACTTTCTGATGAAATTAGAAAATACCCCTTGACAAATGCTATGATTTGTATTATGATATAAGCATAAAGTAACCGGTTACTTTACCGGTTATCAGAAAGTAATAAATATATTTCATACAGGAGGATTTATGAAAAGGAAATTGATTTGCAGTGCCGCAGCAATTTCACTTGCGGCAGTCAGCCTTACCGGATGCACAAAAAACATAAACCCGGGTGATGTTGCCGGATTCGATGAAGGCGAACAATACCTGAGCATCTGGGTTCACAGTATCGAGGAAACTCCCGAGGGAGAAGCTTATCGTCAAGCTGTGAACAGCTTTAATGAAGCATATAACGGAAAGTACTTTGCGGATATTGAATTTATCCCAAGAAACGACAGCGGCGGAGGTTATTCGGACAAGGTAAACGCATCGGTTTTATCAGGAGATCTACCTGATGTTCTAACTGTTGACGGACCGAATATTGCAGCATATGCGGCAAACGGTATAATACAGCCTCTTGCACCTCTTAGCGATGAAGAAAGAAGTGAATATCTGGATTCTATTCTTGAGCAAGGTACTTACAATGATCAGCTTTATGCACTTGGTGCAATGGAGTCCAGTGTTGGACTGTACTACAATAAGGATATTATTTCCGAAGCAGGAATTGAAATTCCTGAGCCTGACGACCCTTGGACGTTTACAGAATTTCTTGAAATTCTTGAAAAGCTAAAACCGATAACAGACAGTAAAAACGGCTATCCTCTTGATATGACGTTTCCTGTCGGTGAGGCAAGCATTTATTACTATGCTCCATTTATATGGTCAAATGGCGGCGACTTTGTAAGTGAAGACGGTCTGACAGTAGATGGTATTTTCAATTCATCGGAAAATGCTTTAACAATGAATTATTTTAAAGGACTTGTTGATAAAAAATACATGTCAGCCGTACCGATTGAGAATCTTTTTGAAAGCGGACGTGCAGCTTTTAAATTCGACGGCGCATGGGAAGTAAATACTATTTATCAAAGCTATCCTGATGTTAATCTGGGTGTTGCTCCTTATATAGTTGGTGATAACTGGGATGGCAAAAGCTACACACCTACTGGTTCATGGACTTATGCAGCGTCTTCTAATACTGAAAATATTGAAGGTGCAACAGAGCTTGTAAAATGGATGAGTGGTGTAGAAAGTGGAATGATACTTTTTGAAAAGACAAACAGCCTTCCATCTACTTATGCAGCATATGAGCAGATAAGCTTGTTTGCAGAAGATGAAAATTACAAGGCACTTTACGAACAACTTAGGGATTATGGACATCCTCGTCCAAAAACACCGGCTTATCCACAGCTTAGTTCAATGTTTCAGCAATCACTTGAAAATATTGCATTGAGTGGAAAAGATGCAGGCGAACAGCTTGATAAGGCGACAGAACGTATCAACGATAAACTCGAACGCTATATAAGGGGGTAAGCATATGAAAAAAAGACGTTCCAGTTCGGTTATGGGTATGTCATTTTTCACACCGGCACTGATTTTAATGATCGTATTTTTATTTGTTCCAATGCTGATGACAGTGATATACAGCCTTACTGATTACTTTGCATTAAGTCCGGATAATACACATTTTGTTGGACTTGAAAACTTTAAAAAAATATTTAAGGACGAACTTTTCACAAAATCCTTCTGGAATACAGTCGGATTTGTAGCAATAATCGTTCCTTTGCAAGGACTAGGTTCGTTGGGACTTGCACTTCTTGTAAATAAAGTAGCACATTTCAAGAAATATTTCAAGGTAGCATTCTTTATTCCTGTAGTTATGTCACTGGCAGTCGTATCCACATTGTGGATGCAAATTTATAGTCCAGAGGGTATTATTAATACGATTTTAGGACATTTTGGAATTGATGCACAACCATTTATTCACAGTGCAAAACAAGCACTTCCTTCCATTGCCATCATGAGTGTATGGCAAGGCGTGGGATATCAGATGATTATCTTCCTTGGTGGCTTGCAGGCAATCAATCCCGCACTTTACGAGGCAGCTGAAATGGATCACGCAAGTTCATGGCAGAAATTCAAAGATATCACTCTTCCTGAACTGAAACCGCTTTGTATATTTGTGTTTATTACCATTACAATAGGTGCATTCCGTATGATAGTACAGCCAATGGTAATGACAGGTGGTGGACCTTCAAACTCTACATATACTCTGGTATATGATATTTATGAAACAGGTACGGTAAACTGGGAGATAGGTCTTTCTTCTGCAATGGCTGTCGTATTTGTAGTATTCGTTGTCATTCTTACAATCATTCAGAATGTCCTGACAAAAGATAAGGAGGATAAGAAAAAATGAAAACGAAAGCTAAAAAAATAAGCGGTTGGATATTGACAATAGTTATGCTGATCATGTCACTGTTCTTTCTGTTTCCGGTAGTGTGGATGCTTGCGAATTCATTTAAAGGAGACGCTGCGATCACAGCCGATATGAACTCCGCAGCTGCATTTATTCCTCCGGCTTTGAACAGCAGCTTTTTAGATAATTATATCACGATAATCAAAGATACAAATTTTTTGAGATACATGGCAAATACTTTGTTTTATGCTGCAATACTTATCATTCTAGGAATCGTTGTAAACGGACTTGCAGGGTATGCGCTTGCAAAAATCAAGTTCCCGTTTTCTGATAAATGGCTTTTAATAATAATGATGCTGATGATAATTCCGTCTGAAACTATCATCACAATCAATTTCCTAACAATCGCTAAATTGGGACTTCTAAATAATATTATTGGTTACGTTCTTCCAATGATTG
This sequence comes from uncultured Ruminococcus sp., assembly GCA_910579955.1. Taxonomy (GTDB): domain Bacteria; phylum Bacillota; class Clostridia; order Oscillospirales; family Ruminococcaceae; genus Ruminococcus_C. The sequence continues at coordinate 67,809 of CAJTWE010000012.1, forward strand.
TAAATCCATTTAATATTTTCCTGTTCCGACAAGTATTTGTTAGTCTGCCAGACGATATTTACGAAGCCGCACAGCTTGATCATTGCGGTCCACTTAAATACTTCTTTACAATGGTTTTGCCCATGTCAAAAACAGTTGTAGCAACTGTAAGCGTATTTACATTTCTTAACGTCTGGAACGACTATCTCTGGCCGTCGCTGGTATTCACATCAAGCGATTTGCTGACAGCACAGATAGGTCTGAACTCTATAACATCAAACGATAACACAACAATGGGTCAAACACTTGCTGTTATTACAATGATCACAATTCCGGTAATTATAATTTATTCACTGTTCTCGAAACAAATCGTCGAGGGCGTTGTGTCAACAGGTTCTAAGGAGGGCTAAATTATGAGCTTTATTGAAATGAAAAATATCTGCAAGAAGTATGCAGGTGCAGAAAAAAACAGCGTTACAGACTTTAATCTTAACATAGAAGAAAAAGAATTTATTGCTTTTGTTGGACCTTCCGGCTGCGGAAAATCCACAACGCTCCGTATGATCGCAGGCTTTGAAGAAATCACTTCCGGTGAACTGAAAATAGGCGGAAAAGTGATGAACGAAACCGCTCCCCGTGATAGAGGAATCGCCATGGTATTCCAGAATTATGCCCTTTATCCACACATGACAGTAGAAAAGAATATTTCCTATGGACTTAAAAATATGAAAGTCCCTGCTAATGAGATCAAGAAGAAGGTTGACTGGGCTGTTAAGATTCTTGGTCTTGAAGAATACCGTAAAAGAAAGCCTAAGAATCTTTCCGGCGGTCAGCGCCAAAGAGTTGCACTTGGTCGTGCAATTGTTAAAAATCAGAAAGTCTTTCTCATGGATGAACCTCTTTCTAATCTGGATGCAAAGCTGAGAATCAGCATGAGAAATGAGATCAGCAAGCTACATAGAGAACTGGGAAGTACGACTATTTATGTTACTCATGATCAGGTTGAAGCAATGACAATGGCTGACAGAATCGTTATCATGAAGGATGGCATTATTCAGCAGGTTGGCAAGCCGATGGAACTCTATGAGCATCCTGTAAATAAATTCGTTGCAGGATTCATTGGTTCACCACAGATGAATTTCTATGATGTGACTGTAAATGGTAATACAGTTCAATTTGCAGACGGAAGCAAAATAATTCTTCCCGAAAACATTATTTCCAAACTCAATGGCAAAAAAGACGGTCTGATTCTTGGTATAAGAGGCGAGGATATAAAGCTTGATTCTCAGAATCTTGATCTGTACAAGAATTCCGTACAGCACGCTGTTGTAGAGAATACGGAAGTTATGGGCAACGAGAATAATCTTTACTTTACATTCGGTGGAGTCAATACAGTTGCAAGAGTGTCAAAGTATGAGATAAGCAAAGTTGGCGACAAGATTGATTTTGTATTTTCACCAGCAAGAATACATTTCTTCGACAAGGCAACAGAAGAAAGTCTGTTTTAAGGGGGAGTGATCATGGGAAATATCCATCTGAAAGCGCCAAAAGGCTGGATAAATGATCCTAATGGATTTATTTACTATCAGGGAAAATATCATCTATTTTATCAATATTTTCCCTACGCTCCCCAGTGGGGAAGGATGCATTGGGGGCATGCTGTCAGTGATGATCTAACAAATTGGGAACATCTGGACATTGCACTGTTCCCAACGAAAACTGATGACAGTGACGGCTGCTTTTCTGGCAGTGCTGTAGAACATAACGGACAGATGCACTTGTTTTATACTGGTGTGCATTATACCGAACCTGACCCTGAAAATATCAATTGCAACTTGAATGATAGCTTTATAGCATCACAACTTCATATAAGTTCTGATGATGGATACACTTTTGATAATTTCAGTAATAAAGCTACTATAATACCGCCTGTTAACGAATCGAAAATAGGTGATATGACGCACACTCGTGATCCAAAAGTATGGAAAGGCAATGATGGAAACTGGTATATGATTCTGGGAAGCACAGTAAATCATGTGGGCAGAGTTCTATTTTACAGAAGCAGCGATTTATTAAATTGGCAATATATAAATTACGCTTCCTGCAACGATATGGGCTGGATGTGGGAGTGTCCTGATTACTTTGAGGCAGAGGGTAGGGGAGTTCTGATCTTTTCACCTATGGACGAGGAAAAAGGAAATCAGGCTGTGTGTACATTGGCTGATTTTGATGAACAAAACTGTACAATGAATATTTCTCACAATATGAAGTATTTAGACTATGGTCTTGATCTTTATGCACCTCAAAGCACAACTGATAAATGCGACAGAAGAATTGTAGTTGCATGGTTGAGAATGCCTGAGCCAATGGAAAATAACACTATTGGGTTATTTAGTATACCAAGAGTTTGCGAAGTGAAAAATAATCACATTTATTTTCGTCCGCATCCTGACATTGCAAAAAAATTCACTGTAAAAACAAACACACCCGATATACAAAAGCCGTTTATGGT
>CAJTWE010000013.1 GCA_910579955.1 uncultured Ruminococcus sp.
CGCCTACGATACTTGGACGGCGACGTCCTGGGAAAATTGGTCGATGCCGGTTCTCATATTCCTCCATAGCTCAGTCGGTAGAGCACTCGGCTGTTAACCGAGTTGTCGTTGGTTCGAGTCCAACTGGGGGAGCCATATTAGATAAAGGCGAGCTATTTAATTGTTCGCCTTTATTTATTTTTTGCAGCATGATAAAATTAAAATGCAAAATTTAAAAGTATGAAAGGGACGTTTCAAATGGAAAAAACATCAAAAAGTAAAAAGATAATCATAGGAGTTATAGGAATAGTTATTCTAGTAGCTCTGTGCATCGGTATGTGGTTTTTATATAACGCAAATAAAAAAGATCCTGTAGATGGCGGAAAAAATATAACTATTCAAGTTGAATCTGAAAGAGACAGTTATTCTTTTGAAAAGGAATATAATACTGATTTAGAATATCTCGGAGATTTTCTTGAAAAGGAGAATCTTATCGAATTTGAGGAATTAGATTATGGCAGATATGTTATTGCCGTACAGGGATATTCAGCAAATGATGAAGAACAATCATGGTGGAATATATCAGTAAACGGAGAATCCGCAACCACAGGAGTGGACGAAATAGTTCTTGAGGATGAGTCTGTTTATAAACTTGAACTTAAAATCGGATGGTAAAAAAAAATAATATTATACAGCTTACAAGAATAGCGCTTCTAGGGGCTTTGCTGTATGTAGCGCAAATTTCACTTTCATTTCTTCCCAATATTGAGGTTGTAACTCTTCTTATAGTGATATTTACAAAGAACCTTGGCAAAGAAGGCACAATAGCATGCTTTGTCTACGTTGGTCTTACTGCAATAACATGGGGATTTGGTATATGGTGGCTTACTTATCTTGTTGTCTGGCCTGTATTTTCATTATTGGTTTATAAGCTGCGAAAAATAGACAGCTGGTTCATATGGGCGGCGATCAACGGAGCATTTGGACTGATGTTCGGTGCAGTGTTTGCGATTCCGTACATGTTTGTATCAATATCATATGCAGTTACTTATTGGATATCAGGGATACCATTTGATATTGCCCATTGTATTGGTAATATCGTGGTTGCAATTATTTTTGGAAAACCTATCGACTATTCAATGAAAAAAATACTTAAAGCCAGTAAAAACGTCTGACTTGGAATATCAAGTTCAGACGTTTTTTATTGTAATTACAGCTTATTTACATGCAAGGCACGTATTGCATTAAGGATTGCAATAACAGCAACGCCTACATCTGCAAAAATAGCAAACCACATATTTGTAATTCCAATTGCGCCAAGTATAAGGCAGATAAGTTTTATAATAAGTGCGAATGCAATGTTCTGATATACTATTCTTATGCACTTACGTGATATTTTAATGGCTTTGGTTATCTTTAAAGGGTCATCGTCCATTAAAACGACATCTGCGGCTTCAATGGCTGCATCTGAACCCATAGCACCCATTGCAATGCCTATATCAGCTCGTGTGAGAACAGGTGCGTCGTTTATTCCATCACCTACAAACGCCAGTTTTGCTTTTTCAGATTTAATTTTAATGAGTTTTTCTACTTCTTCAACCTTTTGTGCAGGCAAGAGTTCGCTTCTTACATCATCAATGCCTAAATCATTAGCAATTTGCATTGCAGCTTTTTTTCTATCACCTGTTAGCATGACTATTTGATGAACGCCTAGTCTTTTTAGTTTCTTGATGGCTGTAGCAGATGTAGGTTTTATTTTATCGGATATTAAAATGTAACCTGCATATTTTTTATCAAGTGCAATGTAAACTATCGTGCCGTTGCTTTTACATTCTTCAAATGAAATGCCAAGTTTTTTCATAAGCTTGTTATTGCCTGCTGCAACGGATATATTGTCAACTTTGGCAATTATTCCATGCCCGCTTATTTCCTCAATATCACTGATTCTGTTGCGATCTGCTTCTTTTCCATATGCCTTTTGAATACTTTTGCTTATTGGGTGAGAGGAAGAACACTCGGCAAGTGCAGCATATTCAAGAAGCTTTTTCTTTTCAATGCCATTTGCCGAATAAATTTCATTTACCTCGAAGATACCCTGAGTAAGCGTACCTGTTTTATCAAAGACAACGTATTTTGTTTTTGAGAGAGTTTCAAGATAATTTGAACCCTTTATCAAAATACCTTCTTTACTTGCGCCGCCAAGTCCTGCAAAGAAGCTCAGCGGAACGCTTATTACAAGTGCACATGGACAGCTTATAACAAGAAATGTCAGTGCTCTGTATATCCAGTCAGCCCAAGAAGGGGACATGTTCATAAATATACTTACAAGCGGAGGAATTATAGCTAAAGCTAATGCACTATAGCATACAATAGGCGTATATACTCTTGCAAATCTTGAAATAAAGTTTTCTGATTTAGACTTGCGTGAACTTGAATTTTCCACAAGCTCCAGAATTTTAGAAACAGTTGATTCACCGAATTCTTTTGTAGTACGTATTTTCAGAACGCCTGACATATTTATACATCCGCTTATGATCTCATCGCCTGTTTTTACATTACGAGGCATGCTTTCGCCTGTAAGTGCACTTGTGTTAAGTGAAGATGCGCCCTCTATGATGATACCATCTATCGGAATTTTTTCACCCGGCTGTACAACGATAATACTGCCGACCTGTACGTCATCCGGATCAACTTGTTTAATTCCGCTTTCTGTTTCAATATTAGCGTAATCTGGACGAATATCCATTAGTTCACTAATGTTTTTTCGGCTTTTTCCGACGGCATAGCTCTGAAAGAGTTCACCAACCTGATAAAATAGCATAACAGCTATGGCCTCTAAATAGTCGCCGCTTTTATCGTAAATAGCAAGAGCAAACGCACCTACAGTTGCAATTGCCATAAGAAAGTTTTCATCAAAAACCCTGCGATTTAGAATACCCTTCCATGCTTTTCTAAGAATATCGTATCCTATTATCAGATAAACAGCAAGATAAAGCAGCAGTTGTAAAACTCCCGTTATGGGCAGGAAAAACAAAATTAAAAGCATTATTGCTGTGATTATGATTCTTATAAGCACCTTTTTTTGTTTCTTGTTCATGTTCGTATCCTCCTTGAATTACAATTAAGCAATCGTTTAATCGTTCGCTTTAAGTTTACGCCCAAGATGTTTTTTCAAGGGCGTTGTGGTGACTAGAATTCAATTTCACAATCAGGTTCTACTTTTTTGCAGGCTTTAAGAACGTTTTTCATGACTTTTTTAGGCTCAAAATCGCTTTCAAATTCCACTATCATTTTCTGTGTCATAAAATTTACTGTTACAGCAGCAACGCCTTCAACTTTGGCAGCTGCACTTTCCATAAGATTAGCGCAATTAGCGCAGTCAACTTCAATATTATAAGTTTTTTTCATGTAAAAAACCTCTTTTTTAAAAATATTTTTTATTTATGATTAAACGCTTGCTTAATTGTTCTAATTATAGTATAATACAATTATAAGCATAAGTCAAGTACTTTTTCAAAAAAATTTTCGGAGGTAAAAATATATGTCTGTAAACACGCTGCCGCACGACCATGGCAATGAAAGTAATTTTAAAAATTTACAGGATAAGCTTAATGATATTGATAATTTCAGTATTGTTGCAAATGTATTCAATCAACTTGGGTGTACTACCAGATTACGCATTTTCTGGTTGCTTTGTCACTGTGAGGAATGCGTAGTAAATATAGCGGCCATGATGGATATGTCCAGTCCTGCGGTAGCGCATCACCTTAAACCGCTGCGTGATAACGGTCTTATAGTTAGTCGCAGAGAGGGAAAAGAAGTTTATTATCGTGCTGCTGATACGCCGGAGAGCAACCTTCTTCATACGATGATAGAACAGGTTATGGAAATATCTTGTCCTGAGTAAAAACATAAGGGGAATATTGTTATGAGTATGCTTACAAAAAAGTATAATGAAACAGAGATGCTTACAATGCTAAGCAAGCTTTTGTTAGAGTCTGATGAATATATAGAAACGGCTGTTTATTGTATGTTTAAGGGAACAGGTGTTTTTAGAAGTGGATATTCATTTTGCGGATATGCAGCGATTACAAGTAAAAATCGTTTTATTGGATATCAAATGGCAATGCTTAATACATCACCTATTTTGCTTAGTATGGATGATTTGGTAAAAGTTAAAATATCCAGCGCTTTATTAGGGCAGAAGTCTGTATATCTTGAATTTAAATCAGACGAGACATACAAAATAAAAGTACAGTTTGCTTCAAAAGTATATGGTGCAAAATTTCCAAATCAGGAACGTAATGTTGAAATTATGCTTGAGATTTTTAGGGAAAAGCAGAATATGTTAAATTTGGGAATGATGTGATGTGAGGAGATATTGCTGTGAATGAGTGTGAAAGGCTTAAACTTGCGTATCAATACGCTGAAGAAAAGCACCGTGGACAATATCGTAAAGGTGGAGAGCCGTATATTACTCATCCACTTGCTGTTGCAAAGATTTTAAGAGAAAAAGGTTTTGGCATAGACTATCAGATAACAGCGCTTTTTCATGATTTGCTGGAGGATACAGACGCTTCTGAAGAGATGATAGAAAAACTCGGAGGGAAGAACGTTCTTAAAGCAGTAAAGTTGCTTACCAAATCAGATGGTTATAATATGTCAGAATATGTTGCCGGCATAAAAAGCGACCCTATAGCATTTGCTGTGAAGGGCGCTGATAGGCTTCATAATCTGCAAAGTGCTTTTGTAGCAAGTATTGATTTTAAGAAAAGATATATTCGTGAAAGTAGGGAATGGTACTTTGATTTTTGTCCTGAAATTCCTGAAGCTATAAAAGCACTGGCCGATTCTATTGAAGATCAAACGTAAATTTGCATAAAATTGCTTTTGAAAATATACTGTAATATGTTTAGTTTTAATGAAACTGCTTTAAATTAAATTGTTTTTTCAAAATACCATTGACAAGTTTTCTTGTCAATGGTATAATCTATTATGACAAATAAAGTTGTCATAATAAAAACTATACTTGTCATAAATTCAAGAATGTTTGTCAAATAATAAGGAGGACATATTATGACTATCGGTTGTATCAAAGGAATGGTATCTTGTTATTTTATGGTGTGGTGTAATCCTAAGCGGATGCAATAAATTTAGAAGTAAAAATATAATAAACGAGGTGCGTTAAATGCCGCTAAAAAATCATTTAAAAGAATTGCGTGCAAGAATAGGTGTGAATCAACAAGAAATGGGTAAGCTTGTTGGGACATCACGTCAGACTATAAGTCAAATAGAGCGTGGAGATTATTCTCCATCGGTTACCCTTGCACTTAAAATTGCTAAAGTTTGTAATGTTACTGTCGAAGACGTTTTTGAATACGAGGAGGACTAATGAAATGAGTAAAGATGATAAGCGTAATAAGAAGAAGGTTAATGTAACTGTAAAAGTTATCCGAATTGCTATAATAATGTTTGTATGTGGAATAGCAGGATATGGCTGTGGTAGAATTGCAGGGATCTTTAAGAATAAGGGCATTATAGAAAATCTTGCAGATGTATTGAAAACAGCCGCAGTTTATGGAATTCCGATAATTTACCCTGTGGTTATAATTGCTCTGCTTGGAATCTCATTCTATAAATATATAAAAGCCAAACGTGCATTTAGTGTACTGACTGATGACGATGAGGACAGAATGCTTGATATTGATCATAGTTTGAGTGTGCCGAATATGCTTTTGAATCTTTGTCTTATACTTTCGCTTACTTTATTCTCATTATTTATGGAGACAATTGAACTAAGTGTATTTTCGGATTCCATCAAGGGAATTATAATGCTTGCTGCATCAGTATTTTTTATAATTTCTTACATAGTATTATTTGTAATAGCAAGACAGTGTGTTGAACTTTCCAAGAAAATAAATCCGGAAAAGCAAGGTGATTTGCTGGATTTAAATTTTAATAAAAAATGGGAAGAAAGCAGCGACGAAGCTCAAAAGCTTATCATGTATAAAGCGGGCTTTAAAGCATATAAGGTTACAAATTATGCAATGATGGGAGTATATCTTATTTGTCTGGTCGCACAGTTTGCATTTCATGCAGGCGTTATGCCTATTATTGTCGTATCAATTATATGGCTTATTATGACAGCTGTATTTTGCATAGAAAGTGCACGTCTTGAAAAATAAAAACAAATCAAAAAGGAGCTGCTGCATTGCTGCAACAGCTCCTTTAACTTTTAGTTATTAAATCTTATTCAGCGTCAGCTGCTTCGTCATCAGCATCATCTGCATCAGCAGCATCTTCATCTTCGAGAAGAGCTCTCATGGAAATGCTGATTCTCTTGTTCTCAATGTCAATATCAATGATCTTAACATCAACAACATCACCGATGGAAACGATATCCTTAACATTGTCAACACGCTTGTTAGCCAGCTGAGAAATGTGGATCAGACCATCAACGCCGTCAATAATCTGTGCAAATGCACCGAAAGGTGTGATGGAAACGATCTTTGCAGAGATAGTATCGCCAACATTATATGAAGCCTTGAACTGCTCCCAAGGGTTGTCCTCTGTCTTCTTGTAGCCCAGAGAAATTCTGTTGTTTTCCTTATCCAGTTCCTTGATGTAAACTTCGATAAAGTCGCCAACCTTAACAACCTCAGATGGGTGCTTAATGCGCTTCCAGGACAGTTCAGAAATGTGAACCATACCGTCAATACCGCCCAGGTCTACAAATGCGCCGTAGCTTGTCAGGGACTTAACTTCGCCCTTGTAAGTTGCGCCAACTTCAGCAGCTTCCCAGAACTTTTCCTTAGCAGCTTCTCTCTCAGCTCTCATAACAGCCTTGATAGAACCAACTGCACGTCTTCTGTGCTCGTTTACTTCGAGGATAACAAACTTAGCCTTTGTTTTAAGGAGAACATTCAGATCAGCGTTTCTTGGCAGACCGCTCTGAGATGCAGGGATGAATACACGAACGCCTGCAAAGCCAGCGATAACGCCGCCCTTAACAACGCTCTGGATAGTACCTTCCAGAACAGTTTCTTCTTCCTTAGCCTTGATGATTTCTTCAAAGCCCTTCTGTTCGTCAACCTTCTTCTTGGAAAGCATTGCAATACCTTCCTGGTCATTGATCTTGATTACAATCAGGTCGATTTCATCGCCGACTTTAACGATGTCAGCCGGTGTCAGAGTCGGGTCATCAGTAAGCTCGCTGAGCTGTACGTAGCCTGTGTGCTTTGTACCTACTTCAACGATAGCCTCGTTGTTGTTCAGTGCCACAACAGTACCCTTAACTTTCTCTCCTGTATGTATTTTCTTGAAGGACTGATCGAGCAGTTCCTCAAAGTTCATGTTGTCCTCAGTCATGATTTCAGTCATAGTGGTTTTTACCTCCTCAATAATATGTGCCGGAGTGGACGCACCGGCAGTAATGCCTATAAGGCAGGCATTACGCAGGTCGAGAGTATAAAGCTCATCTGAAGTCTCAATATGATAGGAACGGCAGTTTTTTTTGCACACGTCAAACAGCTTCACTGTGTTGGAGCTGTGCTTTCCGCCGGCGATAATCATTAAGTCAGAACGTTTTGAAAGCTCATCTGCGTCTGACTGTCGCACCTGCGTTGCGTGACAGATCGTGTCATAAACCATTATATTCGGATCATCTTTTGGTAGAGCATCAATACACTTTTCCCATACTAATATATTATACGTTGTTTGGGCAACAATTGCAAGCCCTTTGCCTAATGTTTCATATTCAGTCTTCAAAAAATTTATAAGCGATTCACAATCTTCGAAAACAGAACAATTACCATTACAGTGTCCGACAATTGCTTCAACTTCGGGATGATTCGCATCGCCTGCTATGAGGACATAGTCGCCATTCGCAGTATGCTTTGAAACTATTTTATGAATTTTTGCAACAAATGGACAAGTTGCATCAATATATGGATTTCCTTTTTTCTCAAGTTGGTCATAAACATCTCTGCTTACACCATGAGAACGAATAACAGCGCATTCGCCGGGACGCAGTTCATCGGTATTGTTTATTATTCTTGCGCCACGTCTCAGCATATCATCAACAACATTATTGTTATGGATAATTGGGCCTAAAGTGGCAACAGCAGAATATTTATCCAGTGCTTCATAAGTCATTTTGACTGCACGATCTACCCCGAAGCAGAAGCCTGCGGATTTTGCAACAGTTATCTGAAACATAGATTAATCCTCCTTGGAAGAATTTATTTTCTCAGCACGCTTTTTTTCACGTTCGGATTTGTGTTTTGCTTCATCGTGAATTATTTCAAAGGGTGGATTTTCCTCAACCATATATTTGATCGACGACATGATATCGTCTTTCATTTTTTTCATTTCCATCGGGCTTGATTCAGAAGTTAAACCATAATCCTTAGGATAAATTGGTTTTCCTATACGTACACAAATTTTGCTGCGAAAGTGCAGGTTATTTGAATTAAATATAAGACCAACCGGAACTACTGGAACATCGCTTTTTACAGCAAGAACGCAAACGCCTGTTTTACCTCTGCCGACCTTTCCGTCAGTATGACGTGTGCCTTCTGGAAAAATTGTCATATGATATCCGGAGTGCAGTCTGTTTGAAGCTGCTTCCACGACATTGTAATCAGGATCTTTTGACCATGAGGATGGAATTGCACCGAGAAGTCTTATAAGATGAGAAAACCCGGGCTTTTTAAATAGTGATTCCTTAGCTATAAAGCTGAAAGGATTAGGTCTTGAAAGGGCGACCAGTACAGGGTCAAGGTAGCTTCTGTGATTAGAGGCAAATATTGAAGTTGTACCCTTTGGGATGTTTTTACGGCCTTCAAATTTAATGCTGTACACAGGAAACAAAAAGATTCTTACTATTAAACATGTAAATCTATAAAGGAAATCAATAATATGGTATTTCATAGCATTCTCCTTTAATCGTCAAGTTCCAAACGATCTCTTATGAGAGAGAGTATTTCCTCGCAGACTTCATGAAAGCCCATATCTGTTGTGTCAACAAGAACAGCGTCCTCTGCCTGTCGAAGCGGTGCAATTGCACGATGTGAATCGTTATAATCACGCTTTATAATATCAGCACGTATTTCTTCATAAGTAGGGCAGTCCGCCTTTTCTTTAAGTTCCATATAACGTCTGCTTGCACGTTCATCAGCGGAAGCTGTAAGAAATATCTTTAAATCGGCATCAGGAAGAACGACTGTTCCTATGTCACGTCCATCCATGATTACATTATGCTCACGTGCAATTTTTTGCTGCAAGTCAAAGAGAAAGTTTCTTACCTCCGGTATAGCGGAAACGTTTGATGCACCCATAGATATCTCAGGTGTTCTTATATCGTCAGTAACGTCCTCGCCGCAAAGGGATATTCGCTGTGTACCGCCTATAAAGCTGAGTTCGATCTCGATCTCGTCAAGCTGTCTGATAAGCATTTCAACGCTTTCAATGCTGTGCCTATGTGCATAAAGTGCAATAGTACGATAGAGTGCACCGGTGTCTACATAGATGAATCCAAGCTCCGAAGAGATCTCCCTTGCAATGCTGCTTTTGCCAGCCCCGGCAGGGCCGTCAATGGCGATGTTTGTAGTTTTCATATGTTTCTCCTTTAATAAAAATTAGTTTATATTAACCGCATGTGCCATAGCAATGCCGGCACAGTATGCAGTTGAAAAGGCTATTTGTAAATTAAATCCGCCTGTATAGCCGTCGACATCTATTATTTCACCTGCGAAATAAAGTCCCGGCATGATTTTTGATTCCATTGTTTTAGCGTCTATTTCTTTTACGGATATGCCGCCACGTGTTATGATAGCTTCTTCAATAGGTCTTGTACCTGTTATATGAAGAATCATTTTTTTCAGCTGGCGGGCTATTTTTAACCGCTGCTGCTTTGTCATGCAGTTTACTCTCGTGTCAGGAGCTATATCGCACAAGCTGCATACAGCAGCGATGAGCTGACCCGGGATAAGTTTTCTCATGAGCTGTCCCAGCAGCATATTTGGAGCGTTTCCTATTTCACGCAGTATTCTGCTGTCAAGCTGCTGCTCTGAAAGTGCTGGTTTAAGATCTATTTCAGCGGTGTATCTGTTATCCTCAAATGATGTGGCGCTGAGTACTGCGCTTGCACTAAGAGTTAACGGTCCTGATATGCCGTAGTTCATAAGCATGACTTCGCCTTGTTCATCATATCGGCATTTGTTTTTATCAAGTATTCTCAGTCTGACATTTTTTAGTGTAAGCCCGGCGGCATCTGCGCACCATTTTTCTTGTGTTTCAAGGGGAATGAGGGACGGCTGAGGTTTTATTATAGTATGACCTGCTGATTTTGCAAATTTATATCCGTCACCTGTTGACCCTGTCACAGGATAAGAGATTCCACCTGTTGCAATTAGGACATTTTTAGCTTTGTATATTTTCCCGTCTGATGCAGCAGCGCCCACGCAGCGCCCGTTCTCAATTATGAGTTTGTTTACTTTTGCACGTATAACAAGAATATTGGCTTTTTTTAGCGCTTGCTTCAAAGCCTCTGTTATGTCGGCTGCTTTATCGCTTGCAGGAAAGACACGATTTCCACGTTCTGTTTTAAGCGGTACGCCTATAGACTCAAAATAATCCATAACATCCTGCGGAGAACATTTGGAAAATGCACTGTATAAAAACCTTCCGTTGCGCGGGATTTTTGATATAAGTGTATCTGTGTCACAGTTATTTGTGAGATTGCACCTGCCTTTTCCTGTTATACGCAGCTTTCGTCCTATGTACTCATTTTTTTCAAGAATAATACAACTTCCGCCGAATGATGCAGCAGTGAGAGCCGAAAAAACTCCGGCTGCACCTCCGCCGATTATCAGATGATCTGTTTCCATGAGTTCCTCACTTTTCGCTAAGCTTTTTCGTAAGCATAAATAGTCTTTTTCTGCGCCTTGAAGTTTCTTCCGGATCGTAAATATACTTTCCATCTAAAAGAGAAAGCAAGCCGCCTTCTTCTGCTTCAATAGGAATAAGTTCCCTTGAAATTGTAACGGAAGAACCGTCCTCATCAGAAATTAGAACTGCAAAATTTCCTTCAAAACGATCTATACTGTAAAACATGATTTTTAATTACCTTTCACTGACCATGCAAGTGTTTTACCGTCTGTGGTGCAGGTCACAGTACCGTCATTATCTGTGCGATAGACTTTATCAGCGTATTTATTAAAACGCTGCACAGCTTCTTTATGAGGATGTCCGTAGCTGTTTCCTGTGCCGCATGATATTACAATATAATCCGGACTGAGCTGATCAAGCAGTTCTTTTGAAGACGATGTTGAGCTGCCATGATGTCCGGCTTTCAGTACGTCAGCATTCAAACCATCCAGACAGCCTGATTTGAGGAGATCACGTTCCTCAGGTTTCTCCATATCTCCTGTAAAGAAGAATGACGTATCCCCGCATTCGAGATAAGCACAAACAGAATAATCATTGAGCGAATCGTAATTTTTACCTGCAACAGGAGGATAAAGAGTCATAATGCCGCTGCCGATGTCTATTGTCATTTCATATTCTGCAAATGTTACGCCTATATTGTTTCTATCTACGCCGTCAAGGAACTTTTGATATGTATAAGATGTCGGAACGTCATCTTCCGGTATATCGGGTATAATTACATTTCCTACAGAAAGATCATCATTTTCTGCCGCATAACGCAGAACGTCCACCAGACCTCCTATATGATCTGCATGAGGATGTGTACCAATGATATAGTCTATGTTTTCTACGCCGTATTCTTTCAAATCGGCAATAACAGTATCTCCATATTCACGATCTCCGCCGTCAATAAGAATGTTTTTTTCCGAGCCGCAGATAAGTATGCTGTCGCCCTGTCCTACGTCCAGATAGTGGATATTTGTAATACTTCCGCTTTCTCCCGTTTCTGTATCAGTAAAGCTGCTAAGGTCAATATCGCAGCCCGATGCACGATATAAGAAAGCAATAGCGAGTATTAGGAGCGTACCTACCCCCATTACCTTGGCTTCCGAGAGTTTCTTTTTCTTGTTGCTGTTTTGCTTTTTTGAGCTTGAACTCTGTTTCTTCCTGCTGCCTGAGCTTTTGGACGATGAGCCTTTGCTCGATTTCCTGTTTGATGTTGCCATTTACCGGTTTCTCCTTTCTTTCCCATGTTGCCGCTGGTAGGTTCAGGTGCTACCAGACAGCCCTTGCCTGTGCCTATTAGGTCATATCTGCCGGCACGTTTCAGTGCTTCCAGAACAAGCTCACGATTCTTTGGTACATAGTATTGTAAAAGAGCTCTTTGCATAGCCTTATCTTTTGAGGTTTTGGGAACGTAGACCTTTTCCATAGTATAAGGATCAAGCTCTGTGTAGTACATACAGGTTGAAATTGTACCCGGTGTCGGATAAAAGTCCTGAACCTGTTCAGGATGTATATTGTGGTCACGAAGATATAGAGCAAGGTTTATTGCTTCTTGAAGTGTACTTCCAGGATGAGAGGACATAAGATATGGAACGAGATACTGTTCCTTTCCTATGCTTTTTGTGATCTCATAAAAACGCTTCTGAAATTTGTTGTATGTTTCGATATGAGGCTTGCCCATTTTATCCAGAACAACATTGCTGCAATGTTCTGGTGCAACTTTAAGCTGACCGCTTACATGTTCTTTTACAAGCTCTTTGAAAAAGCTGTCATCTGAATCTTCAAGAAGGTAATCAAAACGAATGCCGCTTCGTATAAATACACGCTTAACCTTTGGAAGAGCACGAAGCTTTCTCAGCATATTGAGATATTCTCTGTGATCTGCTTTGAGAGCAGGACAAGGAGTAGGAGCAAGGCACTTTTTGCCCTTGCACATGCCTGCTTTGATCTGCTTTTCGCATGACGGGTGACGGAAATTCGCTGTAGGGCCGCCTACGTCATGAATATAGCCCTTGAAATTTTCCATTGCCGTTATCTTTTTGGCTTCTTCAATAACAGATTCCTCGCTTCGGCAGGTAACACGTCGTCCCTGATGAAGAGCGATAGAGCAGAAATTACAATAACCAAAACATCCTCTGTTATGTGCAATGGAGAACTGTACTTCTTCAATTCCCGGAACACTGCCGTCTTTATCATACATTGGATGAACACGTCTTGTAAAAGGTAATTTATATACTTCATCAAGCTCTTCCTGCGAAAGAGAAAGAGCAGGTGGATTCTGAACGAGCATTTTGTTTCCGTGACGTTGTATTACTGTTTTGCCGTAAACCTCGTCCTGCTGATCATACTGCTGACGAGTAGCCTTGGCATAAGCCTTTTTATCAGCACATACTTGAGCAAAGTCAGGGCACTGTACTGCACCATAAGGCGTATCAACAGTGTCGCACATGTAGCAAGTGCCACGTATATCACGAATTGATGATATGTGCTCACCCTCTCCCAATCTTTGACAAAGCTCTGTTATCTGATGCTCACCCATTCCGTACATTAAGAGATCTGCACCGCTGTCAGCGAGTATAGATGGGCGCACTGCATCGTCCCAGTAATCATAGTGGGCAAAACGTCTGAGGGAAGCTTCCAGTCCGCCTATAGCAATTGCTGCATTTGGATAAGCCTCACGAATTTTTTTGCAATAGGTGATAACGGCTCTGTCAGGACGTTTTCCGGCTTTTCCGCCCGGTGAGTACATGTCGTTGCTGCGTTTTCTTTTTGCAGCTGTATAATGAGCCACCATAGAATCTATATTTCCGCCTGTTACAAGAAATGCAAGCTTTGGCTCGCCGAAACGCATAAAGTCTTTTGTACTGTGCCAGTTCGGCTGCGGTATAATACATATGCTGTAGCCGAGTGATTCAATAAGACGAGATACAATAGCAGCACCGAAGCTTGGGTGGTCAACGTAAGCATCGCCTATGATATATACAAAGTCCGGCTGCGTTATGCCCCTGCTTTTCATTTCTTGATAAGTTACAGGGAGAAAGCTGTCCATATATGCGCAGCTCCTTTCATTTATTTTATTTCTTTACTTTATTTTGATTTATTTGCTCTTCTTTCTGCAAGCTGCTGAGGAGTTATCAGTACACGTCTTGGTTTGGCACCTTCATACGGGCCGATAATTCCCATGTTTTCCAGCTCATCCATAATACGTGCGGCTCTTGCATAGCCTATTTTAAGTCGTCTTTGCAGTGATGAGGTCGATGCCTGTCCTGCTTGTACAATATATTCGATAGCCTGTTCTATGAGAGCATCGTCATTTCCTGCTTCGCTGCCGGTATCAATGTTCTGTGCAGCTTTATCAGCCTTTGTAACAGGAATATTGTGCTCTACTTCTTCAATGATACTTTCATCGTAGGTGCTTTGTGATTGATTCTTTATAAATTCAACTACCTGTTCGATTTCAGAAGTAGAAGTATAGCAGCCCTGTACACGTACAGGCTTTGGCATGCCGTTTGGAAGATAGAGCATATCTCCGTGACCGAGAAGCTTTTCAGCGCCCCCCATATCAAGAATAGTACGTGAGTCTATCTGTGACATAACAGAAAGAGCAATACGACTTGGGATATTTGCCTTGATAAGACCTGTGATAATATCTGTAGTAGGTCTTTGAGTTGCAATGATAAGGTGCATACCCGCCGCACGTGCCATCTGAGCCAGACGGCAGATAGCATCTTCAACTTCCTTGGAGGCTGCCATCATAAGGTCGGCAAGCTCGTCAATAGCAATAACTATCTGAGGCATTTTTGTAAGATCGCTGTTAGGCAGGGATGCCTTTTGATTGTAGTCGTATATATCACGTACATTCAGCTCTGCAAATTGTTTGTATCTGCGCAGCATTTCCTGAACAGCCCAGTTAAGTGCACCAGCAGCTTTCTTCGGATCTGTTACAACAGGAATAAGCAGATGAGGTATTCCTTCATATACACGGAATTCAACGATTTTCGGGTCGATAAGTATGAGCTTAACTTCCTCCGGAGTTGCGTTCATGAGAATACTCATAATAATTGAGTTAGTGCAGACAGATTTACCTGAGCCTGTAGCACCTGCAATGATCATGTGCGGCATTTTTGCAACGTCGCCTACAATAGCGCTGCCTGCGATGTCCTTTCCGACAGCGAATGTAAGCTTGCTCTTGGAATTTTTGAATGCGTCGCTTTCCAGAATGTCACGAAGTGATACAGTATCTTTTGATGTATTTGGAACTTCAATGCCGATAGCAGGCTTTCCCGGAATCGGTGCTTCAATACGAACGCTGTCCGCAGCGAGATTCATTGCGATATCGTTTGCAAGATTTGTTATCTTGGAAACCTTTACACCGGCAGCCGGCTGTATTTCATAACGTGTAACAGACGGTCCGGGACAAATAGCGGTTATACGCACCTCAACGCCAAAGCTTTTAAGCGTATTTACGAGAACGGCAGCTTTTTCCGACATTTCCTCACGAGACTTAGGAGTGTTGGTAACTATAGAACCTCTTTTCAGGAAGCCCAGAGGCGGAAAACTGTATACTGCTGGAGCCGCTTTTTGCTTTTTTCTGATTTCTGTATTTGGTGCAGCCTGTTCTTCTTTTACCGGCATGCCGTATGGTGTTTTTATTTCTTGATTTATTCCTTTAGGAGGTTCAGTATTTGGATTGTAGGTATTCTGAATAATATTATCAATAGGTTCAACTGGGCTTACTTCTGGAACTGGTGGCTGAGGTTCGTTTTCATAGAAGAAATTGTCTGTTTCCTCATTTCTGTAATCATACGGTTCTTCGGCAGGGTAATATTCTTCTTCAGTGCTTTCGTTATAATCAGTTTTATAGGTGCGGACAGGCAGACTACCTGATTCCGGCATTGTATCATCTGTGAAATCATCTGAACTATTCGGGAAGAAGAAATTACGTATCCTTTTAAATACAGATACATGACCCTCTTCGCTTTCGTCGCCGTTTACGTAGTCCATAGGAATACTGAATTCGTCATCTTCATCCTCGTCACTGTCAACACTGCTGAAAGGGTGGGTCATCATGTATATAAGATCCTTTGGACTTTTATTTGAGATCCAGAACATAAGCACTAAAATAAGAAGCACAATAACGATACGTGCTCCAGTTGTGCCAAGGAATGTGAGAAGTGGGTATGCAAGCAGCGCACTGATAACACCGCCGCTTCCGAATGTGTGTTCCACGCCGTCCTCATAGAGATACTTTATGTAATCTACAAGACCTGTTTCTCCTGTGCTGCCGTTGAAAAGTATCTGTACAGCTCCGGCAATAATTATGGTAATAATTATATTCCACTTTGGAGTTGCCTGAATAACATCGTTTTCATCTTCTGAATCGGCTCTCCATGCCGCCATGCCAATAAGTATGGGGATAAGAAGTGTTGTTACGCCGAAGCAGCCACGTATTATCTTGTGAATAAGATTCCAGCCTGCGCTGCCTTCTACAAAGACTAGAAGTATAAAAAGTATCATTAAAACAAAGAGAACGGCAGCCCGGAATTTATCCGGACTATTCCTTTCAGCTTCTGTTTTTTTGACAAGCCCTCTCCGTTTTAGTTTGGAAAGAGCTTTATCTCCCATTTTTTTTGCTGTATCAATATCCATTTCAGGAATTGGTTGTGATTCGGTTTTTTTAGCCACGTCAGTTCCTTTCCGCTTTATAGCTTTATAAATTTATAAGCCTGTGCTTTAATTTTTAATTTAATTGTCAGGATAGCGTGCGCCTTCATTTTCTATCATTGAATAAAGATTTTCAAGCGCATCGTGAAGAGAACCTACTCTGTCAATAATACCCAGCTCTACAGCCTCAGATCCTGTTACAATAGTACCGATGTCGGTTGTCATGGATTTTGTATTATGCATAAGCGAAATAAGCTTATCTTCGCTTATGTGACTGTTTTCTGATATAAATCCTGTTATACGATCTTGTATTTGTGACAGATATGTCATAGTTTGCGGTACTCCAATAACTATGCCGTTTGTACGAACAGGATGAAGCGTCATAGAAGCTGAAGGTACTATCATAGACAGCTTGGCACTTACTGCAAGAGGTACGCCTATGGAGTGTCCTCCGCCTACGACAAGTGAAACTGTAGGAATACTCATTCCTGCTATCATTTCTGCGATTGCAAGTCCTGCTTCCACGTCGCCGCCTACAGTATTGAGCAGTATCAACAGACCTTCAATGCTTCTGTCCTGTTCAATAGCAACAAGAGCGGGCATAATGTGTTCATATTTTGTGGTTTTATTTTGAGGCGGCAGGATATCATGACCCTCGACCTGACCAATAATAGTAAGGCAATGAATAAGGTGCTTTGCATTTTGTGATCTTATGCTGCCTGTTTCCTCTATTATTTCAGCTTCGTCAAGCTGTTTCTGTACTGAGCTTTCGTTTTTTTCCTCAGAGGTATTGTTTTGATTGTTTTTCATGAATATACTCCTTTGCTTTAATAACTTTAATCTTATTCTTTTCGCTTTTGCGCAAAATATGCGGAGATATTCACATTACATTATATCATTATCTTAATAATATGTCAAGTTTGGCAAAATGAAAAAACAAAGCCGCCGCAAGTTTTTATTTCCTTGATTTTCCACAATCGTAAAATGACCTTAAAACTTGAGTTTTTCACACTTTCCACAGAGTTTTCCACCGATTTTTTTCGACTTTTCAACATGCACCTGTTGAAAATACATTTTATTGATTATCAGATAGAAAACTGGTGCATACTTTCAGTATCAAAAATATATCAAAAATAGATTCATAAAGGAGCGTATGTAAATGGTAAAAGGTGTACACAAGAAGATTATTGAAGTAAGATCACCCGGCGGCGATTATTTTGAAAAGGCTGTTTTCTATCTCAGACCCGGCGTAACTCAGCTTCCGCCGGAGATAACAGAAGCAGCGGCTCAGATGGTTTTGGAAGAATTGCAGCCTCCTGTGCAAAAAAATGTTTGGAAGAAAATAGCTCTTTTTTCTGGTATCATACTAAGCGCAGGGTTGCTTACTGTCATTGCTTTTGTTTTTATTTAAATTAGAATGCAAAAAGTCTCACAAAGTATTGCTGTGAAAATGTGAATAATTTTACACTTTAAGAAAAGTTTGTGAAAAAGACAAAAAGGTCTTGTACTTTTTATGTAATCATGTTATAATAAAAGTCGCAGCTGCGTGCGTTTTTTGCAGAGCTGCGGCTTCTTTTTTTGAATGAAACGGAGGAATACCAATGAGTCAAAACAGGCGCAGCAGCCGAAGTCACGATGCTGCATTACAAGAATCAGAACAGCTTTTGGCAGGAAGAAACCCTGTTATGGAAGCACTTCGTAGTGATAATTTGCCGGATACGGTGTATTTGAGCGGCAATGGCGGCGTTTTGCGTCAGATATCGGAGCTTGCAAAAGAAAAGGGCGTGCCGGTAAAAATAGTGACCGAAGCTAAGCTTTCTCAGATGACAGGTAATGCAAATCATCAGGGAGCTGCGGCAGCTGGTTCATGCGGCAGTTATGTTTCCGTTGAAGAGATACTTGAATATGCAAGTGAAAAGGGCGAAGCTCCACTTATTGTTATATGTGATGAAATACAAGATCCTCATAACTTGGGGGCAATTATCCGTACAGCAGAAGCGGCTGGAGTTCATGGTATAATTATTCCTAAAAGAAGAAGTGCCTCTCTTAATTTGACTGTCGGAAAAACCTCGGCAGGTGCAGCAAGTCACATGAGAGTTGCAAGAGTGTCAAATCTTGTTATGACTATGGAAAAGCTTAAAGAGAACGGCGTCTGGATCTATGGTACAGATGCTTCCGGAAGCAATTATACGGATTCTGATTTCAGAACCGGAACTGCTTTTGTTATAGGTTCGGAAGGCTTTGGCATAGGCAGACTGGTAGGAGAAAATTGCGACGCAATGTTGAAGCTCCCTATGAAGGGACAGGTAAATTCCCTTAATGCATCTGTTGCAGCAGGAATTTTTATTTACGAAGCAGTTCGTCAGAGAGATATGGATAAGAGTAATTGATAAAAGTAAGAATAAATAGTGAGGTCTACTAAGGAGTGTTTATATAGAAACATGGCAGATCGTAAGTATACAGTAGAAGATATTCTCAGTGAATACGGCGGCAAAGATCCCAAAACTCCGCCAAAAGGCAAAACTCCTTCCGGTAAGCTGGAAATGCACAGAATGCTCAAAAAGACCGCAGCAGGAGTAACGCCTCAGTATGGTTCTGAGAGACCGGCTTCATTCAGGCGCTCGGAGAATGAGTCAAAAATAAACTGCATAAAGAGAGAAGTGCGTTCAGGCGGAAGAGCTGATATAGAAAGCAGCAGAGCAGCTGCTTTTCAGACACTTGAGCTGATGCGTGAGAAGGTTTCCTTTGTTAATTCCGCAGCAGCTGATCCGCAGACAACACCTGTACCTAAAAATGATCGTATTGACGGTTATGAAGGTGCTGTGAAAATGAAAAGTTCTGATAATGATGAACAAAAAGATATAAAAGGCGGTTACACTCCGCAGATACGTGCTATGGATGATTCCACACGTGCAAAGGAAGAAAAGCTCTCAAAGGGCAGAAAAAAAAGAAAAAGCAGCGAAAATCGGTATGAATACAGAAATGATACTGTTACGGAAGAGAAATCGCAGGATGACAGCGTTAAGACCGATGATGAGAGCAAGCCGTTCTTTTTTGATTTGCATCATGCTGATGCGGTGAAATTCATTAGCCGTGAGGCACGTGAGGAGCGTGAAAGACGCAGACGTGTTGCGGCAATACGCAAGCTCAGAAAAAAACGTATGAAAATGCGTGAGCTTGAAGATCCGGAGGTTAGCAAAAGCCCTGTAGTTCATATTCCAAACAATGATTCTGAGATACGTGCAAATATAAACATTCTCAGAAAAACTGTATCGTTTAGAACTATTATGCTGGCAGTGCTTTGTCTTATCGGTTCAGTGTTTTGTATTCTGGAAGGAACAGGCAGTGTTTATGATTCCATAGTATCTGCTATTGGATATAATGGGTATAGTCTGATACACATGTTCCTTGGAATGATTTCAATTATGATTGCATTTCCAACTGTTGCAAACGGAATAAGATATTTATGCATAAATCGTGCTGATAGTGACAGTATGGCAGCAATTCCGATCCTTGTAGCTACGATTGGTGCTATTGTAACAACAGTGTCATCCGCAAGCCTTGCAAGAGAAGAAGCGCATTTGTTTGTACCTGTTGCGATTTTCATTTTGTTTATGAATGCGGTTGGAAAACAGCTTATAATAAGACGTGCTATAAAGAATTTTTCTGTTATCTCAAAAAAATATGAGCAGTATGTTCTTACGTATGTAAATGATGACAGCGATGCGGAAAAGCTTACAAAGGGCGTTCAGCCTGATTATCCTATTCTTGTTTCAATGAGAAAAGCACGTCAAATGAGTGACTTTTTGCATTATACATATTCGGCTGATATGGGAGACCGATTCTGTCGTAAAGCCTCTCCGCTTATTTGCATAGGTTCAATCATCATAGCGGCTGCTATTACGGGCATAAGAGCTACAGTTATGCCGGCAGATGCGATTTTTGGTTTTTTTCTGTCGGTTTTTGCAATGCTTCTTTGCGGAGGATGTTGCTCCGGTGTGATGCTGACAACAAATATTCCGCTGAATATAGCGGCAAAAAATCTCACAAAACGAGGTTCTGCACTTCTCGGTTATCAGAGTGTGGATGATTTTTATGATACAAATTCCATTATGGTGAATGCTTCTTCGCTTTTTCCTGAAAGTGCCGTTACAATAGAAGGTATGAAGCCTTTCAGAGATGCAAAAATAGAAGAAGTGATTCTTATGGCAGCGGGACTTTCAAGACAGGCTGACAGTGTTTTAAAATATGCTTTTGATAAAATGATTGATGGGGAAGAAAGCAGTATTCCTCCTGTAGATAATGTTATGTATGAAGAAAATTACGGTTTGAGCGGCTGGGTTAGAAATCGCCGTGTATTGCTTGGAAATCGTGAAATGATGCTTCAACATAATGTTGAGGACCTTCCATCGCCTATGCGTGAAGCTGAATATGCTGGTGAGGGAAATGAAGTGCTTTATTTCTCTGTAAGCGGTGTGCTTTCAGCTATGATGCTTGTAAAAATTTCTGCAAACGGACGTATGAAACATCAGCTTAATAAACTCATTGATGAGGATATTGCGCTTGTTGTAAAATCTGTCGACAGTTTCATTACACAGCAGCTTATTGCCGGTCTTTATCAAATACCGGAAGGTGGCATAAAGGTAGTTCCTGTTGCTTTGCATGAGGTTTTTGACAAGTATACTTCGATAGCAGACAATGTAAGTGCTTCTGCTATTACGTCCGGAAGCGCTATTGATACTATAAGATTGATAATTTCAGCAAGAAAGATACGCCGCAGTGCGATGACAGGAATAATTCTCCAGTCAGTAGCGGCAATAATCGGTTTTGCAATTGCATTTATATATATAGGACTAAGTGCATATACCAGTGTTACTACTGAGACGTTTCTGCTTTTCCAGATAGCTGCTTCCGCAGTTACAGCTATTGCAGTACGTCTGAAATAAATATATAGGAAAGGAGCTTTCATGGATTTAAGAAACAGATATCAGGATCGCTCGGACGATCAGGAAACACAATATATTCCCATTCAGGAAACGGGAAAACGTTCAGATCAGTATGATACACAGAAGCTTAGTGCGGAAGAAATACGCAGACGTATCAGTCAGGAAGAAAACGCAAGACGTTCCAGAATGGACAGAAGAAATCCAAACAAACCTGTGAATACTCCCAATAATAATAGTTATAATGGCGGCTATAATAATAGTGGCTATAACAGAGGTTATAGTGTTCCTCCGCAGAGCGATTATACAGAATACGGCAGTAATAACAGGGGCGCATATAATTCTTCGTATCAGCCATATCAGCAAAGAAATACAGGATATAGAAACCCGCAGCAGGGACAGTCTTATCCTCCGCCTCCGCCACCACCGCCGCCGAGAAATAACAACAATAGTCGAAATAATAATTCCGGCTACGGACAGAAACAAAGGCAGCAGTACTCAAAGCCGAAGCCAAGGCAGAGATCAAAGCAAAAACCATTGTGGCAGACGGTGCTTAGAGCTATTCTTGTATTGATAATTGCGGTATTTTTGATATATTCCGCAATTGCACTTATAGGTATTTTCAGAACAAATATAGTAGCTTCCGCCGAAAGAAATCATACAGATGATGCTCTAAATTCTTCCAGTGTTGATAATATCCTTGTGATCGGTACTGATTCACGTGATATTGAAACAGATTCCGGACGCTCGGATTCGATCATCCTGCTTTCAATAAATTCTAAAAATAATACGATATATATGACATCATTTCTTCGTGATGTGTATGTGTATATAAATGATACCTACGGCAATGGAAAGCTTAATTCGGCTTATGCCTACGGCGGACCTGAGCTTCTTATGGATACTATTGAGTCCAATTATGGTATCAGGATAGATGATTATGTTTTGGTTTCATTTGCAGCTTGTGCTGCGGTTATAGATTCTGTCGGTGGTGTGGAAATAACGCTTTCCGATGATGAGGCAAATGCCCTTAATGAAATACTCATAAGCGAGGTAAATGAGCTTATGGGTGACAAGCGCAATGATGATCTGCTGGATGGCGGCGGAACTTATAATCTCAGCGGAAAACAAGCCCTCTCTTACAGTCGTATCCGATATGTGGGCAATGCGGATTTTGAGAGAACCAGCCGTCAGCGTGAAGTCCTTTCTATTGCTATGAAAAAGGCGTGTAAAAATCCTGTTTCAATCTGCGGTATATTTTTAAACGCACTTCCGGAGATATCCACAAATATTCATGGACTCAGTCTTTACGGTTATTCTCTGAAAGCACCTTTTTTAATTATGGGTTATGATATTTCGCAGCAGCAAATACCTGCTGACGGTACATTTTACCCTGATAATATAAATGGTGAAGATGTTCTTGTAGCAGATTTTACAGAAAATAATAATACGCTTATTGAAACCGTGTACAACGGTGTATTTGATTGATTATATTTTATTATAAAAAGAGCTGATCGCTTGGACGAATCAGCTCCTTTTTGTTTTTATTTTTATAGGGATATGCGAAAAAGACCGTGCCTGTTGCAATAGGCGTATAGATAACCGTGACCTCGCTTTTGAAAACGTGCGGCGGCATTTTGTTCAGGATAAAGCTTTATCATTTCTGTTCTGTCTGCTGTAACATAGCAAAGAAATGAAATGTAGTGAGATTTTTCCATATCGTGATTCATTGTGACGTAATATGCGCCATCACTGAGTTCTACGTTTATATCATGGCTTCCCTCTGCTGCTTCGGGTTCAAGTTCCGGCAGACGTATTCCGCAGCAACTGAACGCTCCAGTACCGACTGACTGCACAATATTTCCGCATATGGGACATACATAAAATACAGCCTTTTTCATATTGGAAGAACGGTTTTTGTTTACAGCACAATCGCCGGTCAGTAATTCGGCGACAGATATATTAAGTGCTGCCGCAAGTTCGGTCAGAATACTTATGTCCGGAAGACCTCTTCCTGTTTCCCATTTAGAAATCGTTTTATCACTTACACAGATCAGAGCGCCGAGTTCTTTTTGTGTAAGCTTTTTCTTTTCACGCAGGGCTTTAATTGTTTCTCCTGTTACGTATTGCATATGAAATTTGCTCCTTTCGTTTATTTGATTTAATTATAACTGCTGATAGATCTATAGTCAACCTACGTATCGCAGAGTGATTTTTTTATTGAATTTTATATTGATTTTTATATTAAAAATGAATATGAATGAATATGAAATCGTTGTGCGCAGATAATAGTATAAAATAAAAAATAATATAACTTAATAATATTAAGTATCAATAAGAGGGATAAATAAAGTAAGGCAGAATTGGTATAAATGTTTAAATAATGAGTAGAAACGGAAAAAATCTATTGACATCGTAGGTTCGATGTGTTATTATAAATATGGGTCAAGGGAAAACGGTCTTTAAAGACTGGTTTTCCTGAAACAAAAATATTTTTTGCTTAATTTAGCAAAGGAGAGATGAAAATGGCAAAAGTAATGCCCAGTGAATGGGAAGGTTTTAACGGCGGTGCATGGACATCTAATATTGATGTACGTGACTTTATTCAGAAGAACTACACACCTTATGAGGGTGATGAGAGCTTCCTGGTAGGACCTACTGAAGCTACAACTAAGCTTTGGGATCAGGTTATGGATCTGTTCCGTCAGGAAAGAGAAAACGGCGGAGTAATTGACATGGATACAAAGATCGTATCTACAGTTGATTCTCACGAAGCAGGATACCTGAACAAGGAACTTGAAACTATAGTTGGTTTCCAGACAGATAAGCCTCTGAAGCGTTCACTCCAGCCTTTCGGCGGCATTCGTATGGCAGAGGGTGCATGTAAGTCCTATGGTTATGAAGTTGATCCTGAAATCAGCTTTATATTTAATAAATATCGTAAGACACATAACGCAGGTGTATTTGATGTTTACACACCTGAAATGATGTCTGCACGTCACAATGCTATCATCACTGGTCTGCCGGATGCTTACGGCAGAGGCAGAATCATCGGCGACTACAGAAGAGTTGCTCTGTATGGTGTTGACAGACTTATTGAAGATAAGCTCTATCAGAAATCTACTGTATGCGGTACAATGACAGATGATAAGATTCGTCTGCGTGAAGAACTTGCTGAGCAGATCAAGGCTCTGAAGGCTCTGAAAACTATGGCTTCTAAGTATGGTTATGATATTTCCAAGCCGGCAACAAACGCACAGGAAGCTATCCAGTGGACATATTTTGCATATCTGGGTGCTGTTAAGGATCAGAACGGCGCAGCAATGAGCCTTGGCCGTACTTCTACTTTCCTTGACATTTATATCCAGCGTGATATGGACAAGGGAATCCTCACAGAAGAGCAGGCTCAGGAATATATCGACCACTTCATTATGAAGCTTCGTATGGTTAAGTTCGCAAGAACTCCTGAATACAATGCACTGTTCTCTGGCGACCCACAGTGGGTAACAGAATCTATCGGCGGTATTGGTATCGACGGCAGAACTCTGGTAACAAAGAACAGCTTCCGTTATCTGCATACTCTTGAAAACCTTGGTACAGCTCCAGAGCCGAACCTGACAGTTCTGTGGTCAAAGAAGCTTCCTGAAGCATTCAAGAGATATTGTGCTAAGCTTTCTATCAACACATCTTCTTTCCAATATGAGAACGATGATCTGATGAGAGTAACTCACGGTGACGACTATGCTATCGCTTGCTGCGTATCCTCTATGAGAGTTGGTAAGGAAATGCAGTTCTTCGGTGCTCGTGCAAACCTCGCAAAGTGCCTGCTGTATGCTATCAACGGCGGTGTTGATGAAAGAATCGACGCTAAGTCTGGCAAGCACAATCAGGTAGGTCCTAAGTACAGACCTGTAACAGGCGATTATCTGGAATTTGACGATGTAATGGATAAGTACATCGATATGATGGAATGGCTGGCTAAGCTCTATGTTGATACTCTTAACTGCATTCACTACATGCACGATAAGTATTGCTATGAAGCACTTCAGATGGCTCTTCATGACAGAGACGTAAAGCGTTACTTTGCAACAGGTATCGCAGGTCTGTCTGTAGTAGCAGACTCACTGTCAGCTATTAAGTATGCAAAGGTTAAGTGCATCCGTGATGAATTCGGTGTTGTAACTGACTTTGAGATCGAAGGCGACTTCCCGAAATATGGTAACAATGATGACCGTGTAGACGAAATCGCTGTTGATATTCTTAATAAGTTCATGGATATGGTTCGCAGCAACCACTGCTATAGAAACGGTGTGCCTACAACTTCTATCCTGACTATCACATCAAACGTTGTATATGGTAAGAAGACAGGTAATACTCCTGATGGCCGTAAGATGGGTCAGCCGCTTGCTCCTGGTGCAAATCCTATGCACGGCAGAGATACTCATGGTGCAGCTGCATCTATGGCTTCTGTTGCTAAGCTTCCTTGGAGCAATGCACAGGACGGTATCTCCAATACATTCACTGTAATTCCAGATGCTCTGGGTAAGGACAGCGGTGTATTTGCTGGTGATATTGATATAGAATCCATCAGAGAGGCTATGAAGGACTAATTTCTACCTGAATAAAATGGGAGGGAATACAAATGGCTTTAGAACCTGAAAAGAAACAGCAGGAAGATGATATTTTAGAAATGATCGAAAACCTGATGGCATCTGGAACAGGACACCTGACAGTGACACCTGATGAACTGG
Source organism: uncultured Ruminococcus sp. (assembly GCA_910579955.1). Classification (GTDB taxonomy): domain Bacteria; phylum Bacillota; class Clostridia; order Oscillospirales; family Ruminococcaceae; genus Ruminococcus_C. The sequence continues at coordinate 26,273 of CAJTWE010000013.1, forward strand.
AAAACGGTGGTATCAAGGTTGACACGTATAAGAGTATGGATTGTTCCAAGGGTAATATGGCTTGCTGCCAGCCCACAGAATTTTTGGAAGAAGAATGAGTAGTGGTATTTTATAAGTTTTTTTAGGAGGAATTTGTTATGGCAAACGAAAAGCAGATTGACAATTTGGTTGAACTTATTGATGGCTACGCAGAAAAAGGTGGACATCATCTGAATGTAAATGTTTTGAACAGAGATACTCTTCTGGACGCTCAACAGCATCCTGAAAAGTATCCTCAGCTGACAATCCGTGTAAGCGGATATGCTGTAAACTTCATCAAGCTGACAAAAGAACAGCAGGATGATGTTATCTCCAGAACATTCCACGCTGGTCTTTAATTCAGTGCAGGGTAAGTTCGATTAAGAACCGATGAATTCATGCGGGCGTGCTTTAGGTGCGCCCGCATTTATGTTATATAAGGAGGATATATATGGAAGGTTATATTCATTCAACCGAGAGCTTTGGCACAGTAGATGGCCCGGGAATACGCTTTGTAGTATTCTTTCAGGGATGCCCTATGAGATGTCAGTACTGCCATAATCCGGACACATGGAAGGTCGGAATTGGTGAAAAACGTACAGTTGAATCGTTGCTTGACGAATACGAAGGACTTAAAGAATTTCTCAAAAGCGGTGGCATAACTGCAACGGGCGGAGAGCCGCTTATGCAGATGGAGTTTGTAACAGAGCTTTTTAGAGAAGCAAAGAATAGAGGGATTCACACCTGTCTTGATTCCTCCGGAATTATGTTTCGTGAAGAAAAAAGAGCAGAATATGATGAGCTTATGAAGTACACTGACCTTGTAATGCTTGATATAAAACATATTGATGATGAGGAGCATAGAAAACTGACCGGTCATTCAAATAAGAATATTTTAGCTTTTGCAGATTATTTACGTGATATCGGTAAAGAAATATGGATTCGTCATGTTGTTGTTCCGGGAATCACTCTTAATGAGGAGTATCTCAGAAGACTTGGCTATTTTATAGGAGGGCTTGATAATCTTAAAGCACTTGATATACTCCCTTATCATACAATGGGAATAGTGAAGTATGAGCAGCTTAATATGAAATATCCTTTGGAGGGAATTGAACCTGCAACAAAGGAACAAGCGGTATGGGCTAAAAATATCGTATTTGAAGGCCTTAAAGAGCGTCTGCGTGATGAAAATAAGAAGAACAAAGATTAAAAAATTAACTTTATGTGCTTGCAAGTAGAGATAAAATTTGATATAATAAAAGGGTAGACTTTGATGTCTAATATTTTAATGGAGGTATATTATGAACGCTGACCCGTATCCTGCGGTAAATGATAATCTCGCAGGTCTGCTGAAAGTCAAGAATGCAGAAACACTAAAATAGTAAAGGCAGCGGGTATGGTATGCCCTTGCGGTTGCTGCTTTTACGGAAAGGTGGTAACCGTGATAGAATATTACAAGACAATTGATGGAAAGCTTAGGCAGCTGGAGCAAATGGAATCCGGCTGCTGGGTGTCTGTTGTTGACCCCACAGCAAAGGAAATGAAAATGCTTATTGAGGACTATGGGCTTGACAGTGGATTTTTGAAATCTTCACTTGATGAAGAAGAGTCCTCACGTGTGGAACAGGAAGAAGATCAGACTCTTATAATTGTGGACACTGCAGTTTCTGAGGTAACTAAAAGCGAAACTCTGAAATTTTATACTATGCCTCTTGGCATAATTATAACCGATAGGCAAGTGTTTACAATATCCCTTAAAAGCAGCAAGGTTGTAGATGATGTTATTGCAGGAAGGCTCAGAAATGTTCAAACAGGCTTCCGTACTCAGTTTGTACTGAGACTTATGATGTATATAACATCAACATACCTCGTATATCTGAAGCAGATAGACAAGGCATCCGATGTTTTGGAAAGGCAGCTTCATGGAGCGGTTAAAAATCAGCAGCTAATACAGATGATGGAGCTTGAAAAGTCGCTGGTTTATTTCACAACATCTCTCAAATCAAATGACCTTACTGTAAACAAGATCCTCAGAGGCAGAGTCATAAAACTTTATGAAGAAGATCAGGATCTCTTAGAGGACGTTCTCATTGAGCTTAAACAGGCTCAGGAAATGGCAAGCATCTATTCTGGCATACTTGCAGGTATGGTCGAAGCGTGCGGTTCAGTTATTTCTAATAACCTGAACTTTGTTATGTGGCGACTTACTATTATAACGATTATTTTGGCTATACCTAATATGGTTTTCAGTTTTTACGGAATGAATACAGCCGACCTGCCATATTCGGAACATACATTATTTCCGATGATACTATCAATAGTTGTAACGGCTGTGGCTGCGCTGTTTCTGTTTAAATTTGGCAAATTTAATAAAAGGTGATATAAAAAATCAGACTCGTTTTATTATTATTGATGAGTCTGATTTTTTTTGCGTTTTTGCCTTTTAAACAAAAAGCGTTGACATTATTAAGTGCCTATGATAAAATGTAATAAAGATAGTAAATGTAAAAAAATATAATAAAGGTAATAACTGCACAATTCCTGAATATTGTAGGAAAGGAGATGCCTGCTCTGAATATAAAGAAGATCGGAATTAGAATTATTTGCGTTGTAATTAGCATACTTATGAGCCTTTGGATGCTTCCGTTAAGTATGTATGCAGAGGCTTTTGCAGAAAGTTCAGATGAATTTTTGTTTAATGGAAATATATATTATCAGATAAATGAATTTAATGAAGTCATGATAACACGTTCAAGAGCGTCGGTGACTGAGGCTGTTATACCATGTGAAATAGATGGAATGATCGTAACAGAAATAAAGAACAGTGCATTTCAGGGAAAAACACGCCTTACAAAGGTAGTTATTCCGGAAACAGTTGTAAATATTGGAGACTATGCCTTTTATCAGTGTACAAGGCTAGAAGAGATATTTATTCCGGATAGTGTTGACAGTATAGGATGGAATGTTTTTAAAGGTACTCCGTGGCTGCAAAATCAACCCGAAGGCTGCGTTATTGTAGGTAAAGGGATAGTTATAGGATATAGGGGTGAATCTGAACATGCAGCTATACCGTATGGAGTTACTGCTATTGCAGGCGGTACTTTTGAAAATGCCAAGAATATTATGTCGGTTGATATACCCGAAACTGTATGCGATATAGGAGGACTTGCTTTTTCGGGGTGTTCAAGGCTTACAGAATGTGTAATACCTGATGGAGTACGTACTATCGGAGCATACGCATTTAACTGGTGTAAAGCCCTACAGGTGGTTAGTATTGCTGATAGTGTAGAAACAATAGGAGACCATGCTTTTTTAGGGTGCAGTTCATTGATCTCGTTAAAACTGCCGAATAAGCTTGCGATAATTGAAACTGCAACGTTTTTGGGCTGTACAAGCCTTTCTAAAATGGTTATACCGGAATCGGTTAGAGATATAAGAAGTCAGGCATTTATGGAATGTATTTCACTGAATGAAATAACACTCAGCAGAAGCGTTGAATCTGTTGGTGAGGATGCGTTCAAGGGATGCAGTGGGCTTCAAAAGCTTACGGTATATAACGAAAATTGTAAAATAGTTGATTCTGAACAAACGATAGAGCCTTGTGCTGCGATATGCGCTCTTAACAAATCATCTGCGCAAAGCTACGCTCAGAGATATGACCGTCTTTTTGTTCCATTAGTTCCGCTTGCCGGAGATATGGATCAAAACGGTGATATTGATATAAGCGATGCTACATATTTGCTGTCTCTTTACGCAAATACCTGCGCAGGTAATATAAAACACATAAGTATTTTTGATATGACAGCAGGGGATATGAACGTCAATGGCGAAATTGATATTGGCGATGCTACTATTGTATTAAGGATATACGCATGGCAGTGCGCAGGTCTTGCGTGATAGGATAATATTTAGTTTTGTGATTTAGATTTATGATTTATGGAAGAATGAAGGAGTTTTTTATGAAAAAAATTAGGAAAGGAAAAAGAAGAATATCGGGATTTTTTATGGCTTTATATACACTTTGGACAGTGTGTTTTTTACCATTTGCTTTAAGTATTAATGTTTATGGAGCAGAACAGAGCGATGTCTTGTCTGATGGAATATTTATATATAGAAAGGTACAAAATCCTGATGGCCTTGTAATTGAAAGCTTTACAGAAGACGCTATAGAAAATTTTTCAGGTGAAATAAAAATACCTGAATCTTATCTGGATATAAATGTGATAGAAATAGGCAAAGAGGCTTTTGTCGGCAACACGAATATTACAATGGTCAGTGTGTCATCAACTGTTCAGTCGATAGGATCAGATGCATTTAAAGACTGCACAAATCTTGCTAATATAATCATTCCAAACGGTGTTCAAAACATTGGGACTTATGCCTTTGCTAATACCGGCATTACAGAAGAGGTGATTCCGGGAACAGTGACCTTTGTTGGACGAGGCGCATTTATGAATTGCAAAAACCTTACGGATATTACGCTTTGGCAGGGAATTGAATATATAGGCAACAGCGCCTTTGCAGGCTGTACGTCGCTCAGAGCTGTAAACATTCCGGAAACTGTTACTGAAATAGGATTTAATGCGTTCAAAGGATGTACAAGCCTTAAAACCGCTTCAATAGGGAAAGGTGTTGTAAATCTCCCGGATTATATTTTTCAGGATTGTACAGCCCTTTCAAATGTAAATATAAAGGGCGAGTTATTAAAGATAGGCAGGGGTGCATTTAATAAATGTACATCCATTCAAAGTATAGTTATTCCGGATACGGTTACAGAAATAAAGGCTGAGGCATTTCAGTCTTGCAGAAGCCTTACAGAAATAAACATTCCCGGAAGTGTATGCGATATAGGTGTGAATGCTTTTTTTGATACGTATTTTTACAACAATCTGAGGGCTATGTCTGCTGAAAGCGATTTTGTTATATATGATGGACGTGTTCTTTTGGGATATTATGGCCATGAAACAGATGTTAATGTGCCTTTTGGAGTTGAGATAATCGGTGGAGGGGCGTTTTCATATAGTGAGAATATTGAAACTATACGATTGCCTGAAACAGTCATCCGGCTTAGTTCGTATGCCTTTGATAATTTGTTTACCTTGAGTTCCTTTTCAGGATATGGGAATATTTCATATATAGGAGAATATGCTTTCTGTGATTGTTCATCGCTTATAGATATAACTCTTTCCGGGTCGATTGAGGAAATAAAGGCAGGTACATTTCTTGGCTGCACATCTCTGCAAAACGTGGAAATAATAGATGGTATACGTGCTGTTAGACAAGACGCATTTGTTGACTGCATAAATCTGCAAACTGTGACCTTACCGAACAGTGTTGAATATATAGAGACAAATGCATTTGATGAAAATCTTACATGTATAACTGTTAATAATACAGAGTGTATTTTTAAAGAGAATGCCGTTAATTCTAATACACTGCTCGTAGGATATACCGAATCTACAGCTTATGAATACGCCGTAACAAATGGCAATCCATTTCAGGATATAAGAAGTCAGTCAACAAGTACAACAGATATTACAACTACCACCATTACTACTACAACTATGGCTTTTACAAGTACAACAAAAGCAACAAATTCAACTGTTTCCACATCATCGACAAAGTTTACTACAACCAGCACTTCCACTACTACAATACGAACTACCATGACTACTAAGAATACAATGACTACAACGACAACAATGAGAACAATTGCAACTAGTACTAGTTCTTCCACAACGCAAACAACTGAAACTACTGGACCACGTGCGGCAGGAGATATGGATGGTGACGGTGAAGTATCAATAAATGATGCGAGTATCATCATGACTTTGTATGCTTATGATTTAGCAAAGCTTCCGGTAGATGAATGGCTGTATGTTTTGGCAGATGTGAATCAAGATGGTGTTGTAAACATGAGCGATGCAATGTGTATTCTAAAGTACTATGCAAGCTTTTGGGCAGGGCTTACAAGCGACAGCTTTGAAAACTGGCGTATTGTGCATGAAGCAGCTGTTAAAATTGGTGAATTTTAGGAAAATGTAAAAAAAAAGAAAAAATGCTTGACAAAGCGTAATGCGAGGTATATAATGAGATGGTATGCGGTACAATATTGCATATTATCTCATATTTTTTTTGAAAAGGAGGAAGATTAATGCCTACGTTTAATCAGTTGGTACGTAAGGGAAGAAAGATGCTTGAGGACAAGTCTACTGCCCCAGCACTTCAGAAGGGTTACAATTCTAAGAAGAAGGTAACTACTAACCAGAGCTCACCGCAGAAGAGAGGCGTGTGCACAGCTGTTCGTACAGCTACACCTAAGAAGCCTAACTCCGCTATGAGAAAGATTGCCAGAGTTAAGCTGACAAATGGTTACGAAGTAACATCTTACATTCCAGGTATCGGTCACAATCTGCAGGAGCACAGCGTTGTACTCATCAGAGGCGGACGTGTAAAGGATCTGCCTGGTGTACGTTACCACATCATCAGAGGCGCACTGGATGCACAGGGTGTTGCAAACAGAATGCAGGCTCGCTCTAAGTACGGTGCTAAGCGCCCGAAGGCTGGCAAGAAGTAAGAAATAACTATTGCCAAAACGTAAAAACAGGACAATAAGTACCACAGGAAATGTGTGGAGATCATATAGATTGCTGCCGCAGAAGCGGTGGCGCTGCGATGATCCTCTCACTTAGCTCCTGACGGTCGGCGGAAAAACCGCCTGAACGAGTACCTGTGAATTCATGAATTATGTGAAGGAGGGAAGCGAAAATGCCAAGAAGAGGTAAAATCGCAAAGCGTGACGTGCTTGAAGATCCAATTTACAAATCCAAGCTCGTTACACGTCTGATCAACAATGTAATGATCGACGGTAAGAAGGGTGTCGCTCAGAAAATCGTTTACGGTGCATTTGACATCGTAGCTGAGAAGACCGGTAATGACGCACTGGAAATGTTCCAGCAGGCTATGGAAAACGTAATGCCACAGCTTGAAGTAAAGGCTCGCCGTCTCGGTGGTGCAACATATCAGGTTCCTATGGAAGTTAGACCTGAGCGCCGTCAGACACTGGGTCTGCGCTGGATCACAAAGTATTCCAGACTGCGTAACGAGAGAACTATGAAGGAAAGACTGGCCGGCGAGATTCTCGACGCACTTAACAATGTAGGCGGCGCTTGCAAGAAGCGTGACGATACACATAAGATGGCAGAAGCAAACAAGGCATTTGCACATTACCGCTGGTAATCGCATCGCTGCGTGAAATAGAGGAGGGTAACTATGGCTAGAGATTGTTCCCTGGAAAATACCAGAAACATTGGTATCATGGCGCATATCGACGCTGGTAAGACAACTACAACAGAGCGTATTCTGTTTTATACCGGCGTAAATCACAAAATCGGTGAAACACACGAAGGTGCGGCTACAATGGACTGGATGGCTCAGGAGCAGGAGAGAGGTATTACCATTACTTCTGCTGCCACAACAGCTTATTGGGCTGGTCACAGACTGAATATTATTGATACACCTGGACACGTTGACTTTACTGTAGAAGTAGAGCGTTCACTGCGTGTACTGGATGGTTCTGTAACTGTACTTTGTGCAAAGGGCGGTGTTGAACCACAGTCTGAAACTGTATGGCGTCAGGCTGATAAGTATCAGGTTCCAAGAATGGCTTATATCAACAAGATGGACATTATGGGTGCAGACTTCTATAATGTTGTTGATATGATGCGTGACAGACTTAAGTGTAATGCTGTTCCTATTCAGCTGCCTATCGGTGCTGAAGATGAATTCAAGGGTATCATCGACCTCGTAGAGATGAAAGCATACGTTTATTATGATGATCTCGGCAAGGACATCCGTGTTGAGGATATTCCGGAAGACATGGTTGAAAAGGCTGAAGAATATCGTGAATCTCTGATGGAACACGTTGCTGAACAGGACGATGAACTGATGGAAAAGTATTTCGCAGGTGAAGATATCACTATCGACGAAATTAAGGCTTGCATCAGAAAGTCTTGTATTGCAAATACAATGGTACCGGTTGTATGCGGTACTTCTTATAGAAATAAGGGCGTTCAGAAGCTTCTGGATGCTATCATAGATTATATGCCGTCTCCGCTGGACGTACCGGCTATCAAGGGTGTTAACCCTGATACTGATGAGGAAGTTATTTGTCATTCCTCTGATGATGAGCCGTTTGCAGCTCTGGCGTTTAAGATCGCTACAGACCCGTTCGTTGGTAAGCTCTGCTTCTTCCGTGTATATTCCGGTTCTGTTGAAGCAGGTTCTACTGTACTGAACGCAACAAAGGATAACAAGGAGCGTCTTGGACGTATTCTTCAGATGCATGCTAACCACAGAAAGGATATCGAGGTTGTATATGCTGGTGATATCGCTGCTGCTGTTGGCTTGAAGAATACTACAACAGGTGATACACTCTGTGATGACAAGCATCCTGTAATTCTTGAATCTATGGAATTCCCAGAGCCTGTTATTCAGCTCGCTATCGAGCCGAAGACAAAGGCTGGTCAGGAAAAGATGGGTATTGCTCTTGCAAAGCTTGCTGAAGAAGACCCAACTTTCCGTACCTATACTGACGAAGAGACAGGTCAGACAATTATCGCAGGTATGGGCGAACTCCACCTGGATATTATTGTTGACAGACTTCTCCGTGAGTTTAAGGTAGAAGCAAACGTTGGTGCTCCACAGGTATCCTATAAGGAAACTATTAAGGGCAGTGCTGATGTTGATTATAAGTACAAGAAGCAGTCCGGTGGTAGCGGTCAGTACGGTCACGTTAAGATCCGTGTTAATCCTAACGAATCCGGTAAGGGCTATGAGTTCAAGAACTCTGTTGTCGGTGGTTCTGTACCTAAGGAATATATTCCTGCTGTTGATGCAGGTATCCGTGGTGCTATGAAGGCTGGTATCCTTGCTGGTTACGAAGTAGTTGACTGTGTTGTTGAACTGTATGATGGTTCTTACCACGAAGTTGACTCTTCTGAAATGGCATTTAAGATCGCGGGTTCTATGGCATTTAAGGAAGCTATGCGTCAGGCAGAGCCGATCCTCATGGAACCTATCATGAAGGTTTCTGTAACTGTTCCGGATGATTATACCGGTACTGTAATTGGTGACCTTAGCTCTCGCCGTGGACAGATTCAGGGTCAGGAAGCAAGACCGGGTACTGTTCAGGTAGATGCTCTTGTACCACTTTCAGAAATGTTCGGTTACACAAGCGACCTCCGTTCAAATACTCAGGGTCGTGGCCAGTATTCTATGGAACCACATAGCTACATGGAAGTACCAAAGAATATTGCAGAAAAGATCATGTCTGCAAGAAAGAAGTAATGTTTTTTGAAAAAAAGTTTGTTTAAAGTACTATTTTTTCAAAAAAAGACTTGAAATTATTTTTGAAATCTGATACAATATAAATAACACGTGTGCTCTGTAAGGACTCACGGTAATTTAGACTATAAAATATAGGAGGAATATTCCAATGGCTAAGGCTAAATTTGAAAGAACTAAACCCCATGTAAACATTGGTACCATTGGTCACGTTGACCACGGTAAGACTACTCTGACTGCTGCAATTACTAAGACACTGGCTCTTAAGGGTCAGGCTCAGTATGAGGCTTACGATATGATCGATAAGGCTCCGGAAGAAAGAGAGCGTGGTATCACAATCAATACTGCTCACGTTGAGTATGAGACAGAGGCTCGTCACTACGCTCACGTTGACTGCCCAGGACATGCTGACTATGTTAAGAACATGATCACAGGTGCTGCTCAGATGGACGGCGCTATCCTGGTAGTTGCTGCTTCTGACGGTCCTATGGCTCAAACTAAGGAGCACATCCTGCTTGCTCGTCAGGTAGGCGTACCAGCAATTGTTGTATTCATGAACAAGGCTGACCTCGTTGATGACGAAGAGCTGCTGGAACTGGTTGAGATGGATATTCGTGATACACTGAGCGAATATGAGTTCCCTGGTGATGATATTCCGATCGTTACAGGTTCTGCTCGTGCTGCTCTGGATGCTCCAGATGATCTGTCCGATCCTGCATATGCACCTATTATCGAACTGATGGATAAGGTTGACGAATATATCCCAACTCCTGAGAGAGACGACGCTAAGCCGTTCCTGATGCCTGTTGAGGATACAATGACTATCTCTGGTCGTGGTACTGTTGTTACAGGCCGTGTTGAGAGAGGTAGACTGAATGTTAACGAAACTATCGAAATCGTTGGTCTTTCTGAAGATAAGCTTTCTACAGTTGTAACTGGTATCGAAATGTTCCGTAAGACTCTTGACTTTGCTGAAGCTGGCGATAACATCGGTGCTCTGCTCCGTGGTATCACACGTGATCAGGTTGAGCGTGGCCAGGTTCTTTGTAAGCCAGGCTCCATTCACCCACATACAAAGTTCACAGGTCAGGTTTACGTTCTGAAGAAGGAAGAAGGCGGCCGTCATACTCCGTTCTTCAACAACTACAGACCACAGTTCTATTTCAGAACAACTGACGTTACAGGTATCATCACTCTTCCAGAAGGCACAGAAATGTGCACACCTGGCGACAACGTTGCTATGGATGTTGAGCTGATCGCTCCAATCGCTATTGAAGAAGGTCTGCGTTTCGCTATACGTGAAGGTGGTAGAACTGTAGGTTCAGGCGTTGTAACTGCTATTAAGGAATAATTTAATAATAATTAATTCTTAAAATAAGAGAGGAAGTAAGTTTTTCTTACTTCCTCTTTATTTTTTTATAAAGCTGTTGTTAAAAACGCACAAAAAATTGGGAAAATCTTCGGTATTCTTTTATTGCAATTTCTCTTATGGATTATTGATTTTTTTGTAGAGATAGTGTATAATAAATATACAGTGGTGAAAAGTGGTGTATTGTGCCCTGATGTGGGCGGAAAATGAGGCCGCTTCCCCCTGTTAACCTTAGAAAGGCGGAGAGTATAGTGGCATCATTAATGGGTACATATTACCATAATATTGATGGCAAGGGCAGAATTAACTTCCCTACTAAGCTCCGTGAGGTTCTAGGTGTGCCTTTTTATGTTACCAGAAGTATTGATTCTCCTTGCCTTACTGTTTATTCACAGGAAGAGTGGGATAAGTTGTCAGAGAAAGTTGCTGCGTTGCCTTCTTCTAAATCAGGAAAAATAGAACGCTGGCTCTATTCAGGTGCAGCTGAATTGAAACCCGATAAGCAGGGACGTGTCCTTTTGTCTCAAGAGCTGCGTGATTTTGCTGGGCTTGATAAGGACATTGTTATAATTGGTGCTAATAATAAGGCTGAGATTTGGGATAAAATACGTTGGAACGAGATGAATGCGTCTATTGATATGGATGATCTTCTTGAAACAATGGCGGGACTCGGCTTTTAAGGCGGTGACATGATGGAATTTGTACATATACCTGTTCTTCTTGATGAAGTTCTGGCTAGTCTTGATATAAAACCGGATGGCATTTATGTTGACGGAACTGTAGGCGGCGCAGGACATTCAAAAGAAATAGCAAAGCAGCTTTCTGAAAAGGGACTTTTGATTGGTCTTGACCGAGATCCTGATGCTGTGAAAGTTGCAAGCGAGAGGCTGAAAGGGCTTCCTGCTAAGATTTTTCACTGTAATTATGATGAAATGCAGACGGTTCTTGATGAACTTGAAATCACAGGCGTTGACGGTATTCTTATGGATTTGGGCGTTTCTTCGCACCAGCTTGATACAGGTGACAGAGGATTCTCTTATCATGTGGATGCCCGTCTTGATATGCGAATGAGTCAGACCGGACTTAGTGCAGAGGATATTGTCAATACATGGTCAGAGGCAGCTATTGCTAAGATCTTGTTTGAGTATGGCGAAGAGAAGTTTGCACGAAGCATTGCAAGAAAAATTGTAGAAGCTCGTGAGATTCAACCCATAAAGACTACTCTACAGCTTGCTGAGCTTGTTAAGAGTGGAGTACCACAAAAGGTGCGCAGAGAAAAAAATCCCTGTAAAAAAACATTTCAGGCGATCCGAATTGCTGTAAACGGCGAGTTTGAGCATTTGGAAAGAGGTCTGGAGGCAGCTTTTGGCTGCTTGAAACCCGGAGGCAGATTGGCAGTTATAACTTTCCATTCACTGGAGGATCGCATTGTAAAAAAACAATTCAAAAAATGGTGTACAGGCTGTATATGTCCACCCGATTTTCCACAGTGTGTATGCGGCAGAGAACCGGAGGGTGAGCTTGTTAATCGAAAGCCTATTGTTGCCGGAGATTTAGAGCTTACTATGAATATTCGCAGCCGCAGTGCTAAGCTAAGGGTGATAGAGAGGAGATAATCTGTATTATGGCTGAGCAGCATAAAGATATAATGGCTGAGACAGCCACCGCAGATAATGCTTCAACTAATAAAATAAAAGATAAAGACTCAAAGAGAAGGATATTTTATATTACACCTCAAAAAAGAGGGCAGGCTCTTAAAATTCTTATTGTAAGTGCTTTCGCTCTGGTCTTATTCTTTTTGGTAATAAATAGTTATGTCCAGCTAAACGAGGTTTATTCTGATATTTCATCTGCAAGTACGGAGCTTAATGAATTGAAAAGCGATAACGTTCGTATGCAGACGGAGCTTGAGGGTCAGGCATCTATAAGAAATATCAAGCAGTATGCCGAGGAAAGACTCGGACTTCAAAAGATGGCACAGTCTCAGATACAGTATATTCAAATTCAAACTGAGGATGAGGTAATCGTAGAAGAGCCGGAACAGAATGTATTTATTAAAATAAAACGATGGTTCGTTGATTTGATAGAATATCTTCGTGGATAGTCGGCATATGATGTACAGGGCGATAGCTTTTGTACGGTTATTATTTGGATGCTATCGGCAGCGCTATTAAATAAAGAAAAGCTGCCGTTAGTATATAAAAAAGAAAGAGATACAAAATCGGGTGTCGAAAAAAGGAATTCAATTCGTATGGCTGTGCTTTCATCGGACAGATGAAGCGCACACGAATTTGTTCCGCAAAAAATTAAGCAGGAAAGGAACCGTTTCCTGTTTAATGAGAATTCCTGTCACATTGACAGTTCAAATAGTATGCAACGCCTTGGGATAGGCTGTTGACTTTGTTACAAGGGCGGGGTATTTTCATGGATTCCCGCCTTATTTTATTTTTAAGAAGAAAGTTTAAGATCTTTGGGTATCATTGAAATACTGGAAAGGAGTGCTACTGTGTCAAAGAATGATAAAAACGGAGAGGTAAAAACAGGTGCTGTAAAGGGAAATCAGCCTACAGCTAAAATGAAATCACATCTGAATATTGGTGTGTTTTCTATTATGACTTTGATCTGTGGGGCTGTAATAGCTAATCTTTTTAAAGTATCTATAATGGAACATGGAAAATATGAGAAGCTGGCAAATAACTACCACTTCGATAAAATCACTCTTGAGGCTCAGCGTGGTGCGATTTATGATGCTACCGGTACACCTCTTGCATGGAGTGCTACTGTTTACAACGTATATATTGATCCTACGCTTTTTCGTGAAGAAATGAAGGAAATCGAGGAAGCTAATGAAACTAAACGTTCAAACGCTCAAAAGAAGGGTGAAACTGCCGATAATCTTATAAATATTGAAAACCTTAAAAACTCAATCGCAAATTATCTTGCAAATAAGCTCGATATAGATGCAAAAGAGGTTCAGGACGCTTATGAACTGGACGGCAGATATTATCTTTTAAAAACGCAGGTGGAAAAGAATATTGTAGATGAAATAATGGCTTATTTCAGTGAAATGAATCTTATTTCATTTGCTTCCCAGCCTACAACTAAGCGATACTATCCGCAGGATGAACTTGCGGCAAGCGTTATTGGATTTACAAATGGTGATGGTGACGGTCAATACGGTCTTGAATATCAGTATGATTCATATCTTTCAGGTGTTGACGGAAGAGTTGTATCAGCACAGGCAGCGAATGGCGAGGAGATGCCTTATCGTTATTCGACTACATATGATGCTGAAGATGGCGATGAATTGTATTTGACTATTGATACTACTATTCAGTACTATCTTGAAAAGGCTTTGGGCGAAATGGTCACCGATTTTAATGTTCAGAAAAGAGCCAGCGGTATAATCATGAACCCTAAAACCGGTGCAGTTTATGCAATGGCTACATATCCTTCCTTTGACCTTAACAATCCTTCGGAGATCTATGATACTGCAACTGCACAGCAGCTTGCACTTTTATCCGGTCAGGAATATACTGAGGCTTATACCACAGCACGTGAGCTACAGTGGAAAAATAAAGCGGTAGCTGAGATTTACTATCCCGGTTCTGTATTTAAAGTAATTACAAGTGCTTCTGCATTTGAGGAGAAGCTTATTGATCTAAAGGCTGATATGTTCGATTGCCCCGGTTACTTTGAGATAAGCGGAGAGAAGATCAGATGTTCCAACAGAAGCGGTCACAATTCTCAGAACTATACAATGGCGCTTACAACTTCTTGCAACCCTGCATTTATGCAGATAGGTCTGCGCTTGGGTACAGACAGATTTTTCCAGTATTTTGAAGGCTTTGGGCTTTCATCAAGAACGGGAATAGACCTGCCCGGTGAATCAAACAGTATTCATGTAGATGCTGATATGAGCAATGTCGACCTTGCATCATCGTCATTTGGACAGGTTAATAAAATTACGCCTATTCAGATGATCACCGCTTATTCTGCTGCTATAAACGGTGGATACCTCGTTACTCCTTATGTTATGGATAGAATAGAGGATGAAGATGGCAATATCGTCGTTGAGAATAATACTAAAATAAAACGTCAGGTCGTATCTGCTGAAACATCGGAGATAATGAGACAGCAGCTTGAAGCGGTTGTCGAAAATAATAATGTAAATAATGCTCATATTGATGGATATAGAATCGGCGGTAAGTCCGGTACATCTGAAAAGCTTGATGAATACAATTCAAGTGATGAAGCAGCAATGAAGTATGTGGCATCCTATTGCTGTTTTGCACCGGCAGACGATCCGGAAGTAATCTTGCTTATAATGGCAGATGAACCGGATAACAGTATAAACTACTACGGCGGTTCGGTTGTTTCTCCTTATGCAAGAAATGTTATGAAGGATGTTCTTCCATATTTGGGATTCTATCCGGAGACAACAAATACTGTTGAATCTAACAATGTTACAGTTCCTATGCTTCAAGATCGAACTGTAGAACAGGCAAAATCCGATCTTACAGCGCTTGGTCTTGAATATGAAATTATTGGAACAGGTACATCTGTTATACGTCAGTGTCCGGCAACAGGCTCAAGCGTTGAAAAGGGCGGTATAGTATTGATCTATACAGACACAGAAGCAGATCTTCAATATGTAGAAGTTCCAAATGTGCTGGAAAAAACTGCTGCTGAGGCTGAGGTAGCACTCAGAAATGCAGGACTCAATGTTGTAACTATTGGTGTTTCTGCTGAAAATCCAGAGGCTAGAGTTCAGTTCCAGTCTGATCCGGCAGGCGCAAGAGTTGAAAAGGGTACTACTATAAGTCTTACTATGACTGTAAATGATCAAACAGGTTAATGATTGAGCATTGCAGAAGCCTGACCTTGTGAAAAGATCAGTAAATGCTTAGGGGATACTTCTGCGGAGTGTCCCCCTTATTTTGGAAAATATGATGCAGTATATCATACATGCTGCTGTGAAATAATACGATTGAGTACAGTGTATGAAAGGCGGTATCACTATGCGATTATATGAATTGCTTGAAGACAGAGTACGTACAGAGCTTGAAAATGTGGAGATCACAGGAATCACAGATGATTCCCGTAAGGTTCAGGAGGGTTCTCTCTTTATTTGTGTAAAGGGTGGAAGCTTTGACGGACATAGCGTTGCTGCGGATATGCTCCAAAAGGGTGCGGCAGCTGTTGTTGTCGAAAGAGATCTGGGCCTTGGAAAAAGGCAGATCATTGTAGAAAATTCTCGCTCGTTTTACGGAGAATTGTGTGCTGCGTGGTTTGGGCATCCTGAGAAGAAGCTTAGATTTATTGGTGTAACAGGTACAAACGGAAAGACTACAATTACAAATGTTATAAAGAGACTGCTCACAGAAAGCGGTCACAAGGTTGGACTTATAGGAACTATCCAGAACGAGATAGGCGACCGAATTATTCATACAGAAAATACTACTCCAATGGTATATGATCTTATGAAGCTCTATGCTGAAATGGCAGACGAGGGTTGTGATTATGTTGTAATGGAGGTTTCTTCGTTTGGACTTGTACAATATCGCATAGGACCTACTCACTTTGAAACTGCCATATTCACAAATCTTACTCAGGATCATCTTGACTATCATGGCAACATGGAAAATTATTATCAGGCGAAGCGTATGCTTTTTGATAAGTGCGATTATGCCGTTGTAAATACAGACGATGAATACGGAAAAAGGCTTTTTGAGGAAATATCCTGCGAAAAATCCTCTTACAGCTGCTGTGGCCGTGGTGATTTCTATGCTGATGCAATAAAGCTTCGTGCAAACGGCACGAGTTTCTGGCTTTGCTGCGGTGAAAAATCTTATCAGATGAATCTTCTTATGACGGGAATGTTCAATGTTGCAAATGTTACAGCTTCTGTAGCTGCCTGTCTGAGAGCAGGTATAAGCATTGAAGAAATGATAGCAGTTCTTGAAAAGTATACTGGTGTTAGAGGCCGCTGTGAAATAATCCCTACAGGAAGAGATTTTACAGTAATATGTGATTATGCTCATACGCCCGACGCTCTGGAAAATATTCTTTCAAGCGTAAAGGAATATACCTCGGGCAGACTTATGTGCTTATTTGGATGCGGGGGAAATCGTGACCGAACAAAGAGACCTAAAATGGCTGCTGCTGCGGCAAAATATGCGGATTTTTTAATTGTTACCTCGGATAATCCACGTGATGAAGATCCGCAGGCGATTATTGCAGAGATCCTTACAGGTCTTGAGGGCACAGATGTGCCTTATGAAGTAGTTGTTGAAAGAAAAGCTGCTATTTTCAGAGGGATGCAGCTTGCGCAAAATGGAGACGTTCTGGTGCTTGCAGGCAAGGGGCATGAAGATTATCAGATACTTGCAGGCGGAAAACATATTCACATGGATGAACGTGAAATTGTAAAGGAATGTCTTGCGCTGCTGGGCGGCGAATAATATATTTATATTTAGAGGTAAAGTAGACTATGGAAAAGCTGAATCTTACAGAAATCGCAAATGCTTTGGGAACAAAATCTCCCATAGAAGCTGAAATAACTGAAATATGTACTGATACAAGAAATCTGCCTGAAGGATGCCTGTTTCTGGCACTTAAAGGCACGCACTTTGACGGCCATGCGTTTGCTAAACGTGCTGTTGAAAGTGGTGCTGCGGCAGTTGTTACCGAATATGAAATAGAGGGCTGTCCCTGTCTGGTAGTTCCTGATACACGCTGTGCTTTGCTGCAAATAGCTGCATACTATAGAAGTAAATTTTCACCTATTTTAGTAGGCGTTACAGGAAGCGTGGGAAAGACCACATCTAAAGAGATGATAGCATTAGTGCTTTCATCTGTTTATGATACCCTTAAAACACAGGGAAATCTTAATAATGAAATAGGACTTCCAAAAACACTTTTGGAGCTTGGTTCACATCATGAAGCTGCTGTTATAGAAATGGGAATGTCTAATTTCGGTGAAATACATCGTCTTAGCAGTACAACTCAGCCTACTATAGGCGTTATAACTAATATAGGATTTTCACATATAGAAAATTTGAAATCACAGGAAGGTATTTTACAGGCAAAGCTTGAAATACTCGACGGTATGGCAGAAGATGCTCCGCTTGTTGTAAGCGGCGATGATCCTTTTCTTGAACCGCTTAAAAATAAGCTTTCACGTCCTGTTTATACATATGGAATTGAAAATGAAAACGCAGATGTACGTGCTGTAGATATTTCTGTTGAAGACAGCAGTACTTCTTTTACCGTTGTAGATAAGGGCGAGAAAACTTGTAATGTTACTCTTCCTTGCGTGGGACTTCATAACGTTCTTGACGCACTGGGTGCATACTGTGCTGGCCGTCTTGCAAATATTGATCCTGAAAAGATCGCACAGGCTCTGGGAAATTATAAAACAGTGGGCTTTAGACAGAATATAGAGCAGCATGGAACATATACTCTTATTGTAGATTGTTATAATGCAAGCCCTGATTCTATGAAAGCAGCTTTGCATGTTTTGAAAGAAATGAAGTCATCGGGCAGGAAAGCAGCTGTTCTTGGCGATATGCTCGAACTCGGTGACCTTTCAAGAAAGCTTCATGAAATAGTGGGTAATATGACTCTTACAAGCGGTGCAGATCAGATATTCTGCTATGGTGAGCAGGCAAAATATATTGCAGAGAAAGCTGCTGAATGCGGTGCGTCTGTATTCCATACGGAGGATAAGACCGAGCTTTGCAGTGCTATACGTGCTTATCTCAGACCAGGGGATCTTATTCTTTTTAAGGCAAGCCGTGGTATGCATCTTGAGGATTGCATAAAGGAAATATTCAGACAGGAGGATGAGCAGAATGCCGTTCTGGATTGAGATCATTGTAGGGCTTGTTTCGTTTGCAATTGCAGCTTTAAGCGGAAAAATGCTTATACCGTTTCTTCATAAACTGAAATTCGGTCAGCCTATAAAAGTTGAATTCGGGCCTAAATGGCACGAGGGAAAACAGGGTACGCCAACTATGGGCGGTATTATGTTTATTATATCGACAGTAATTGCCGTTGCTGTAGGATATGTTGTATACCGCATTACATCAATAATAACTCTTGGAACAGAGTCTGTAATTGCTTCAAAGGCGGCTTTAAGACTTCTGAGCTGTATTGTATTCTGTATATTATTTGGAGTTATGGGATTCATTGACGATTTTACAAAGGTTTCCCGTAAAAACAATGACGGACTTTCACCTATGCAGAAAATAGTAATTCAGGTAGTAATATCTGTATTATGGCTTCTAACGATGCGTTTTCTCGGAGATACCAATACAAATATCAATCTTGGTTTTGTAAGCTTTGATATAGGTTGGTTTTATTATCCGCTGATGGTCATTGTTATTATATATCTTACAAATGCAGTAAATTTGACAGATGGTATTGACGGTCTCTGCGGAACAGTTACAATGGTAAATATGCTTTTGTATACTACCATATTTGTGATACTTTCAAATGCAGAGATGACTCTCTTTACTATTTCTGTGGCAGGCGGATGCCTTGGATTTTTAGTATGGAACTTCCATCCGGCAAAGTGCTTTATGGGAGATACAGGTTCAATGTTTTTAGGTGCAGCTGTAACGGCAGCAGGTCTTGTGACCCATCAGCATCTTGTGCTTATACTTATGTCACTTGTTTATATAATTGAGGCGCTGTCTGTTGTGATACAGGTTTCATATTTTAAGTACACAAAGAAAAAGTATGGCGAAGGCAGAAGAATTTTTAAAATGACGCCTATTCATCATCATTTTGAGATGAGTGGCTTTAGTGAATATAAAATAGTTATAACATTTTCACTGTTCAGCTTGATAGCTGGAATTGGCGGTGTTTTATTGGTATTTTTCCGGTATATGCCTTAAAAGGCTGAAATTTAAGGAGGTTCTGTATGGCTGAAGCCACGAGAAAAAAGAAGGAGCGTCTCAGACTACGTTTTCCTTTTGTTCAGAGAGGTGTTCGCTACGGCGAGGTCGATGTGCCGTTTTTCCTGACAGTGCTTGCACTTCTTGTTATGGGTATTATCATGATGTTCTCTGCCAGCTATGCCTGGGCGATTGCAGAGGGTCACAGCGGAACATTTTATGCTGAAGAACAGATAAAGACAGGCGCAATAGGTCTTATCCTTATGTATGTTCTTTCGATAGTTGATTATCGTATCTACCGTACGCCTATTATTGCTATAGGAAGCTATGTTGTGCCTGTTGTGTTGCTTATTTTGGTACTTCTTGTTGGTACAAGTGCGGGCGGTGCTCAAAGATGGCTTGTTATTGGAAGCTTTAACTTCCAGCCCTCAGAGCTTATGAAGATCGGTTTGGTAATATTTTTTGCATATCTGATTGAAATGAATTATGGGCAGATGCATAAATTTAAAACAGGTATTCTGCCATATCTGGTGGCTTTGGGAATAGTTGCTGCTTTGCTTATGCTTGAACCGCATCTTTCTTGTACTATTCTTATCGGACTTATAGGTATGACACTTATATGGGTAGGCGGAGCAAGACCACGTCATTTTCTGATTCTTATTATAGCAGGAATAGCTGCTATCCTTGCTATTGTAGCGTTTTTATCCATTTATGAGGGTTATGACTATATTCAGGTAAGAATTCAGTCATGGCTTGATCCGTTTTCTGATAGTGAGGGCGGTACATGGCAAACCTGTCAATCACTGATAGCTATTGGTTCAGGTGGACTTTTTGGTCTGGGGCTTGGTGAATCAAGACAGAAGTTCCTATATCTTCCAGAAACTAAGAATGACTTCGTATTTTCTATTGTCTGCGAAGAGCTTGGCTTTGTAGGTGCGCTTACAGTTGTTCTTCTCTTTGCACTGCTGGTATACAGAGGATTCCGCATAGCGTCACAAGCACCTGATAAATTTGGTATGCTTCTTGCTGTAGGTTTTACAATGCATATCGGCTTACAGGCATTTCTTAACATTGCCGTTGTCAGCAACCTTGTGCCTAATACGGGTATCAGTTTGCCGTTCTTCAGTTATGGCGGTACAGCTCTTATTTTACAGCTGGCTGAAATGGGCGTTGTAATGAATATATCACGTGCAAGATATAAAGCACCAACTTATACAATGCGGCGTAAAAAAGTAGCTGCCAAAGCAGCAGTACAGGAATAATTGGATAGGAGGATACAGATGAGAGTATTATTAGCAGGCGGAGGAACGGGAGGACATATTAACCCTGCCCTCGCTATTGCTTCGATTATTCAGTCACATGATCCAGAAGCTGAGTTTTTGTTTGCGGGAACTCCTGGAGGTATGGAGGCAAAGCTCGTACCTCAGTCAGGCTATCAGCTGACAACTATTGAGGTTGCCGGCTTTCAGCGCAAAATATCACTTGAAAATATAAAGCGAAATGCTAAAGCAGTATATTTTTTGGCAAAGTCCGGCAAACGTGCAAAGCAGATCGTGGAGGACTTTAAGCCGGATATTGCGATAGGAACGGGCGGATATGTTGCAGGGCCTGTTATACGAATGGCTGCAAAGATGGGTGTACCTTGTGCGATACATGAGCAAAACGCTTTTCCGGGCATAACAAACAAGATGCTTTCTCAGAAGGTTGACCATGTAATGCTCACTGTAAAAGAAGCGCTTGAATATATGGAATTTGACTGTCCTTATACAGTTACAGGTCTTCCTGTACGTTCTGGCATATCACATACATCAAAGGAGGAAGCAAGAAGAGTTCTTGGATTTGATGATGGTATGTGTATACTTTCCTTTGGTGGAAGCCTCGGTGCAGGCTGCATAAATGAGATCATGGAAAATATGATCCCATGGACAGTACACAAAAATCTTAAAATAAATCATATCCACGGCTATGGCGGAATGGGTAGAGATACATTTCCGCAGGCAATGGCAGCGGCAGGAATTCCAATGCGCAGTAAGCGTTTGAGAATTACGGAATACATAAATGATATGGACACTTGTCTTGCAGCAGCTGACCTTGTTATCTGCCGTGCAGGTGCAAGTACACTTGCAGAGCTGGAAGCTGCGGGTAAAGCGTCTATACTGATCCCTTCACCGATAGTTGCAGGAAATCATCAGTTCCATAATGCTAATGTTTTAGGCAAAGCAGGCGCTGCTATTGTCATTGAACAGAAAAATGTAAGCATAGAAGGAATGCTTCGACATGTGAAGAAGCTCTATGATGAGCCTGAAAGACTTCTTTCAATGTCCAAAAGGGCTGCTTCTTTGCAAATAGATGATACGCCTGATAGAATTTGGGAAGTAATAGAGAGCCTTTATGATATGAGTGTTAAACGAAATGAAAAGAAGAATGCTCCTTCTGATACTTCAAAAGAGAAAGAAAAGCTAACATTCAAAAAGGCTGTTTCAAAGGCTAAAGAAAATGTACTGTCCTGTGTTCCAAAATTATTGCCTGATAAGGAAACAGATCAGGAAAAAAGTGCAGAGGAAAATCAAGAACAGTAACCAAATATAAAGCATCTGCATAGCATGAAGAAAAACAAGAGGTGATGCAGATGCAGAAGCTTGTTATAAAAGGCGGCACTGCACTGGAAGGAGAGATACCGCTTCGGGGTGCTAAAAACAGCGCACTTCCGCTTATGGCGGCAACTCTTTTGTGTAAAGGTGAAACTGTGCTGGAAAATTGTCCCAGACTTACAGATGTTTTTTCAGCTTGCAGGATACTCACTCATACAGGCTGCCGATGTGCTATGAAAGAACATACGGTCGTTGTTTGTGCAGACAGTATAAAGCTTAGTGAAATACCGGAATCGATGATGCAGGAAATGCGGTCATCTATAGTGTTTTTAGGTGCTCTTCTTGGAAAAACAGGCTCATGCCGTGTTTATTATCCGGGAGGATGCGAGCTTGGTCCGAGACCCATTGATCTTCATATTGAAGCGCTTTGCCGCATGGGTGCAAGGATAGAACGCTGTGAGGGAAGACTTGACTGTTATGCTCCGGAGGGACTTTCCGGATGTAATATCCATCTGAAATTCCCCTCTGTAGGTGCAACTGAAAACGTTATGCTTGCTGCTGTATTGGCAAAGGGCGAGACTGTTATCAGCAATGCGGCAAGAGAGCCGGAAATATGCGATCTGGCAGAATTTCTCAGGAAGTGCGGAGCTTTGATAAAAGGCGATGGCGAAAGCACAATACGTATTCAAGGTGTGAAGGAGCTTAGAGGCTGCACACACAGGATAATGCCTGATCGTATAGCAGGCATAACATATTTGTCAGCTGTTGCCGTTACAGGCGGAAAGTTAAAGCTGCTTGGTGCAAAAGATGCACGTATGGATAATGTACTTCCGGTGCTTGAACAGGCAGGCTGCCGTATAGATAAGGCAAACGATGCAATGTATCTCTGTGCACCGAAAAGATTAAGGGCTGTTTCAAGACTCCGTACTATGCCCCATCCCGGCTTTCCCACTGATGTTCAGGCAATAATAATGGCTCTTATGACTGTTGCAAAGGGCGTTTCCGTTTTTGAGGAAAATATATTTGAATGTCGTTATCGCCATGTTGATGGGTTAGTTCAGATGGGAGCAGAGATATATGTTTCTGGAAGGATCGCTGTGGTAAATGGTGTGAATAGACTTTGCGGTGCTCATGTTGCGGCAACGGATCTTCGTGGTGGTGCTGCTCTTGTGATCGCAGGACTTGCGGCAGAAGGTACAACAGAGGTCAGACAGGTTCATCATATAGATCGGGGATACGAAACTATTGAAAAAACTCTGGAGGGTGTTGGAGCGAATATTCTTCGCATCTCCCAGTGATATGATAATTATTATAACACATCCGCAGAAGCTGCGATGTCTGCGGATGTGAATTTATAAATTATAAGGAGGACGGCTATGGCAATGCATGATGTCGAAAAGACAACAATACGTACCGGATACCAAAATGCCAAAAGAATGCGGCGACGCAGGCGGCTTATGCCGATATATATATTTACGGTTCTGGTGCTTACTGCTTGCCTTGGAATATCACTTTCAATGACACTGTTTTTTAATGTGTCGTCAATTTTGGTTACAGGTACAG
Source organism: uncultured Ruminococcus sp. (assembly GCA_910579955.1). Taxonomy (GTDB): domain Bacteria; phylum Bacillota; class Clostridia; order Oscillospirales; family Ruminococcaceae; genus Ruminococcus_C. The sequence continues at coordinate 50,062 of CAJTWE010000013.1, forward strand.
CACCTCAGTATTTACCTGAGGAGATAGTAGTTTCAAGCGGTGTGGAAAAGGGCGAAAATCTTTTAAGGCTTGACGTTAAAGAGCTTGAAGAGCAGATAGAATCCGAAATGATATATATAGAAAAGGCTGAGGTTTCAAAAAAATATCCTGACGCTGTAGTAATAGATGTACAAGCTTGCCATGAGTCCTATAATGTTTTTTTCGATAATGGAATACTTATGACCAGCGAAAGCGGAAAAATTATTACTAATAGTACAGAAACAGAGGAAGAGCTTCCGGCAGTTTATGGATTTAATCCTGTTGTTCTTACGCCGGGACTTCATATATCTTCATCTGATGATACCAAAAATATTATTTTTGAAACATTTACAGAAATTATGTCCAAAGAAATGGGCTATCCCATTACTTCAATAGATATGTCGGACAAGTATAATATAGCTGTTGTTTTTGATGACAGAATAGAATTTTCACTTGGCAACTGGAATGAAATACCATATAAGATAACTCTTGCAGAAGCAGTAATCGACAGGCTTGGCGATGACAAGAGCGGTTATCTTACAATGGTTGGCAATAATCAGATCTCATTCAGGGATAAGGCTTCTGTGGAACTTGCAAATCAAGTTTCAGTTGTTACTACTACAACTTCATCTGATGGCAATGAGGAAAGCGTGACAACTACTTCTACTGAAACTATTATCGGTGAAATCGGAATGGCGAATAATGAATGATTATAATAAAATCTGCCTAAAAAAGAAAAAAAATTCAAAAATCACTTGAAATATGCTTGGAAGTGTGTTAAAATAATATGTGTATTTATATGTAGGCGATAGAAATCATGATACACAGATAAAAGCGTGTGTCAGAAGTATATATGCAAAAATTAGGAGGAAGCAAAATAATGACTGATTTCATTTATGAAGATGCATTTGAACCGGATGTGTGTATTAAGGTAATAGGCGTTGGCGGCGCTGGTGGCAACGCTTTGAATTGCATGGTTCAATCAGGTGTCCAGAATATTGAGTATATTGCAGTAAATACAGATGCTAAGGCTCTGAATAATTCAAAGGCAAGCACAAGAATCCAGATCGGTGCAAAGCTGACTCGTGGAAGAGGTGCCGGAAATAGACCGGAAGTAGGAGCAAACAGCGCTGAGGAAAACGCTGAAGAGATCGAGGCAGCACTGAGAGGTGCTGACATGGTATTCATTACTGCTGGTATGGGCGGCGGTACAGGTACCGGTGCTGCTCCTGTTGTAGCACGTCTTGCAAAAGAGGCAGGAATTCTGACTGTTGCTGTTGTAACAAAGCCTTTTGCTTTTGAACGTGAGCAGAAGATGGCTCAGGCTGAAAAAGGTATTGAAGAGCTGAGAAAATATGTAGATTCACTGATAGTTATTCCTAACGAAAAGCTTCTTGATGGCGATGATAAGCCGCTTACAATGCGTGAGTCTTTCGCACGTTCTGATGAGATACTGGAAAAGGGCGTTCGCAGCATTTCCGATCTTATTGTTGAAGAAGGATATATCAATCTTGATTTTGCAGATATTACAACTATTATGCGTGGTGCTGGTTACGCTCACATGGCTATTGGTCATGGTTCAGGCAAGGACAAGGCAAAGATCGCAGCAGCAGAAGTTATTGCAAGTCCGCTGCTTGAAACATCTATTGCAGGAGCAAAGCGTTTGCTTATTAATATTACAATGAGTGAAGATGTACTGTCTTCTGACGTTGATGCAGCTACAAAGCTTATTACAGAAAAGGCTGCGGATAATGTTGAGTCTATCTTCGGTACAGCATTCAAGGGCGATATGCACGATGAAATGACAATTACAGTTATTGCTACAGGTTTTGGTGAAACTGATGATGAATCCGATGAAGAAGCAGTACAGGCTGAACAGGTTGAAGTTCCTGTAGAACAGCCAAAAGCTCCTGAGGTAAAGGTTAGTAGCGCTCCAGAAGTAAAAGAGCAGCCGGCTGTAAAAAAAGAACCTCTTCTCAATGAAGATGAGTGGGATACTATTTTTAAGATTCTTGACGAAAGATAAGAAAAGATAAGATATATGAAGTACGCAGCTTAAAGCCGCGTACTTTTTATATAACTTTACCTGTGCATTATTACAAATTTTATTATATAAAAACTGTTTGAATTGCTATTTTTAAAGGATAGATTTTGTTTTTTGTGGAATTATATTGACAAGAGATAGTTTTTTAGATATAATAAAAAGGTACAGACTTAGAAGAATTGGCAAATATAGGGAGTATTTAATTGAAAAATCCAGAGCTTGATTGTTGCACGGATGAGGAGCTTGCAGTTTTGGCGAAGAGGGATTCCGAGGCAATGTATGTTTTGATAGCAAGATACACAAAGCTTATCCGCTTTAAAGCATCACGGATGTGCGGCTATGTTGAAGCAGATGATCTGGCTCAGGAAGGGTTTATGGGGTTGTTGTCCGCTGTTGCCGCTTTTGATGAACAGCGAAATATTAGATTTTCAACCTATGCATGGACTTGTATCACAAATAAAATGCTTTCTCTTATTAAAAACAGCAGCAGACTGCCTATGCCTGTCGGAGATATAAGCGCATCTGTTTTTGAAATGCCTGATACAAATGCCCAGCCGGATTTCATCGTTATTCAACGTGAGGAATGGTCGGTGTTCTGGCATAAGATCATTTCTCAGCTGTCACACCTTGAGCATCAGATATGCATGATGTTTATGGGAGGACTTTGCTATGCCGAAATTGCAGATAAGCTCGGTATTTCTGTGAAGTCTGTTGATAACGCAATTCAGAGGGTTCGTCGTAAACTGCGATGAATTATATAAGAGCTTGTAAAGACAAGTTTTAAATATAAAGATGGTCCGGTAGCTTAATGAGAAGAGCAAGGCGCAGAGCGCCCGGTGTCGGTGTGAATCCGTTCCCGGTCCAATATAACTCATACTAAGCTGTTGTTATGACGCAGCAGCGGAATCTTCCGAGTGAAAGATTCAGAAAGGAAAGGTCACTATGTACGAGGATAAGACTTTAGTATGCAAGGATTGTGGAGAGGAATTCGTTTTCACAGCCGGTGAACAGGAATTTTACGCTGAAAAGGGCTTTGTAAATGAGCCAAAGCGCTGCAAGGCTTGCCGTGATGCTAAGAAGGGCTCAACAGGTGCTTCTAAGCCGGAGCGTGAAATGTTTATTGCTACTTGCGCATCTTGCGGTGGTGAGGCAAAGGTTCCATTCCAGCCTAGAGAAGACCGTGCAGTATATTGCAGCGAATGCTTCGCTAAGATGAAGGCTGAGTAAAGATTAAAAAATGGGGCGGGGCATGGCGTAAGCTGTGCCTTGTCTTGCATAAAAAACAATAAAACAGGAGGAAAAACAATGGCAACAACAATTACAAAGGATACTATTATTGGAGATATTCTGGATATTGCTCCGGAAACAGCACCAACCTTTATGGAAATCGGTATGCACTGTCTGGGCTGTCCTGCATCAAGAGGTGAAACTGTAGAGGAAGCTTGTATGGTTCACGGTGTTGATTGCAGTGCTCTTCTTGAAAAGCTGAATCAGCAAATCGCTGCAAAGGAAGCGTAAGTTTTTTATGATTTGAGCTTTGGCGGCTGTCGTAATGACAGCCGTTTGCTATTTTTAGTGAGGTGAAAAAAGTGCTTACAAAAAGACTTGCTATGTGTGCATCACTTGTTTCAGGAGATGGTATTGCCTGCGATGTGGGTACGGATCATGCATATCTGGCAGCAGAGCTTTTGAAAAGCGGAATATGCAAAAGAGTAATTGCATCTGATATTGCACAGGGGCCGCTAAGTGCTGCTAAAAGAACACTTACACAGACAGGCTTTATTGATAATGCTGAGCTTATATTATCAGATGGACTTTTGAATATTCCTGCTGATGGTGTTACTGATGTTGTGATTGCAGGTATGGGCGGTGAAACTATAGCACATATTATTGGGGAGTGTGGCTGGGTAAAAAATAATAGCGTGAATCTTATTGTGCAGCCAATGACGAAGATCCCTTTTTTGAGAAAATGGTTTTGTGAAAATGGTTTTGATATAGTTTGTGAGAAAATTGTCTGTGAAGGCCGTTTTTTTTATACAGTAATAAAAGCAAGGTACGATGGTGAAAAACATGAGCTGTCAAAATTTGAAACTGAAATCGGAAAGCATGACTGGAATGATAATGTTACAAAGGAATATGGCATATTTAGATATTCACAGTTAAAAAAGATTTTTATGCAGCTTAAAGATGTTAAACCCTATGAAGCAGAGGTTTATAAAAATATTATGCAAGAGATAGAAAGCAAATGTAATATATGTGAGGTGGAAAAGATATGATAACGGTAGGTGACGTTTATAGATTAATAGACAGTATTGCGCCGTTTTGTACACAGGAAAAATGGGATAACAGCGGACTGCTTGTCGGCGATGCAGATATGCCTGCTGAGAAGATATATTTAAGCTTGGATATTTCAAATGAATCTGTTACTGCTGCCAAAAATGCAGGAGCGCAGCTTATGATCTCTCATCATCCGGTGATTTTTTCTCCACTCAAAAATCTAAGTCCGTCAGAGCCGGTGTGGAAGCTTGCAGCAGCTGATATGTCTGCAATATGTGTTCATACTCCTCTTGATATTTCAAGTGAGGGCATAAATGCAAAGCTTTACGAAATGTTAAGAGAAAAACTTTCTCTTGGAGAAATAAAAGATTCATTATGCAAAAGCGGCTTTGGATGGATAGCTGAAAGCAAAAGAAATTTTGATTCCACAGATATGGCTGAGATACTAAAAGACGTTTTTGGCTGTACTGTTGTACGTTACTGCGATGGCGGAAGACCTATTAAAAGAATAGCTCTTTGCAGCGGAAGCGGCGGCTCATTCCTTAGTGGAATAATAGATCAGCAGTGTGACGCTTTAATAACTGGCGATGTAAAGCATGATCTTTGGTATACCGCAAAAAATGCGGGAGTTTCCCTGTTTGACTGTGGTCATTATCATACAGAAAAAATAGCAGTAGAGCTTTTAGCAGAAAAATTGCAAGCGGCTTTTCCAGAAGCTGAGATCATCTGTGATAATGGTGGAGATCCTGTTATGTACGCATTCGGAGGAAATAAACAATGAGTATGTGGAGCTGTCCTGTATGCGGAAAAATTCTTTTGAAAAGAGAGAAAAGCCTTGCTTGCAAGAATAATCATAGTTTTGATTATGCAAGAAGCGGTTATGTTAATCTGCTGCCCGTAAGTCGCAAAAGAACAAAAGATCCGGGGGATAATGCGCTTATGATAAATGCAAGGCGTAGTTTTCTCAGAAGTGGGTACTATAAGCCTATGAGTGACAAGCTTTGTGAAATAGTAAATTCGTTTATGCCCTCAAACGGAGTTCTTTTAGATGCAGGATGTGGTGAGGGATATTACACAAAAAACGTAACGGAATATCTTTCTGCCAGCGGTAAAAATTCTGAGATATATGGCATAGATATTGCAAAATGTGCTGCTGATGCTGCTGCAAAAAGCTGCAAGGAGGCAGAATTTGCTGTGGGAAGTGTATTTCATCTTCCTGTTATTGATAAAAGTTCGGATGTTCTTATGTCTCTTTTTGCACCATATTGCGGCGATGAATTCAGTCGTGTGCTGAAATCAGATGGAAAAATGATACTTGTTATACCGGGAAAGGATCATTTGTGGGGACTTAAAAAAGCCGTTTATGATACTCCTTATGAAAATGATGTACAGGATTATGAGCTTTCCGGATTTGAATTTCTTGGAACAGAAAAGGTCAACTTTGAAATTTTTCTTCCAAATGCGGAAGATATACATAATCTCTTTACCATGACACCTTATTATTACAAAACAGGCAGGGAAGAGCATATCAGACTTGAAAATTTAAAGGAACTTCATACTGAGGTTTCTTTTGAAATATTGCAGTACAGAAAGAGGTAATATAATTGGCACTTGATGGAGCATTTTTATATGCAGTAAAAAAAGAAATGGAATGCCTTATAGGTGCAAGAGTAGAAAAGGTGCATCAGCCGGCAAGAGATGAGATAGTGTTGTCGCTCAGAACACGAGAGAGAGGATACAAGGTGCTTATATCAGCATCTGCCGATCGTGCAAGAGTTCATCTTACAGATGTTCAGGTGGAAAATCCTAAAGTTCCTCCTATGTTTTGTATGCTTCTTAGAAAACGTCTTGGAAGCGGCAGACTTTTATCTATAAGGCAGGATGGACTTGAACGTGTGCTGTATCTTGATTTCTCCTGCGTTAATGAACTTGGAGATGTGGTGCAGCTTACTCTTGCTTGTGAAATAATGGGCAGATACTCTAATCTTATTTTAATTGATGAAAATAATAGAATTATTGACAGTATAAAGCGTGTTGACGCTGAGATGTCCAGCAAAAGACTTGTACTTCCTGGAATGGCGTATGAACTCCCACCGAGAGATGAGAGACTTAATTTTCTTAAGTGTTCAGAAGATGAGATAAGAGACGCTTTGCAAGAAAAGATCGGTGCGCTTCCAAAGGTTCTGCTTTCAGTTTTAGAGGGCGTTTCTCCTGTGCTTGTACGTGAGTGGGCGTTTTACGCCGGAAAGGGCAGCGATCTTCGTACAGAAACGATGAGCAGCGATCACTATGACAGGCTTTGCTTTGCTATAAGCCGTACAAGAGCAATGCTTATAGAAGGTCAATGCCATTTTACAATTGCAGCTACTAAAGAGGGTCAGCTGAAAGATTTTTCCTTTTTGCCTCTTCACCAGTATGGAACTCTTATGATAACACGTGAAGTACAGTCAGCTTGCGCACTTCTTGATAATTTTTATGCACAGCGTGACAGAACTGCACGAATGAAGCAAAGAGCCAATGACCTTTTTAGATTGCTTGTACAGAGATCTGAACGTATAAGCAGAAGAATATCTTCGCAAACAGAGGAAATCGAAGCTTGTAAAGAAAAAGATATGCTGAGAAGATATGCGGATCTTATTTCCTCAAACCTTTATCGTATAAAAAAAGGTGATAAGGAAGCTGTTCTGGAGGATTTTTATGAGGAAAGCTGTCCTGCTATAACTATTTCTCTTGATCCTAGACTTACTCCGCCGCAGAATGCGCAGCATTATTACAGTGCCTATAAAAAAGCATGTACCGCAGAGAAGATACTTGCCGAGCAGATACATGCAGGACGTGAAGAGCTTCTGTATCTTGATAGTGTGCTCGATGTTCTTACTCGTGCTGAAACTGAAAATGATCTGGAGCAGCTCAGGCTTGAACTTGCGGAGCAGGGATACATTCGTGCTAACAGGCTTAAAGGAAAAGCACCTAAGACACTTCCGCCTATTGAGTATGTATCCTCAGATGGATTTGATATTTCAGTAGGCAGAAATAATAAGCAGAATGATAAGCTTACTTTGAAATCTTCTGAAAAGCTTGATGTATGGCTGCACACTCAGAATATCCCCGGTTCTCATGTTATCATTCATACAGGGGGAGAAGAAGCGCCTATGAATACAATATTGGAAGCAGCACAGCTTGCGGCTTATCATAGCAAGGCGCAGACCTCGGCTCAGGTGCCTGTTGATTACTGCCTTGTTAAGTTTGTGAAGAAACCTGTAGGCGCAAAGCCGGGCATGGTAATATTCTCAAATCAGCATACGGTTTATGTAACGCCTCCAGCTGATACACTGAAATTTAAAAAGGAGAAAAAAGCATGAGTTTTCGTCTTTGTGAAGAATTTTTTCATCGTGATTGTCTGGAAGTAGCACCTGATTTGGTTGGCAAGCTCATTGTCAGGCGTTTGACTGATGGTAGCTTGCTAAAGGAGCGTATTGCAGAAACCGAGGCTTATCGTGGAGAAGAGGATCTCGCCTGTCATGCGTCAAAAGGCAGGACAAAAAGGACGGAGCTGCTCTATGGAAAGTACGGTACTGTATATGTTTATCTTTGTTATGGGATGCACTGGCTTATGAATGTTATTACAGGAGAACTCGAACAGCCTCAGGGGGTTCTTATACGTGCAGGCGAAGTGCATAATGGACCTGCAAAGCTTACCAAATATTTGCAGGTGGATAAGAGCTTTAATGGAAAAAGCTTTATAGATAATGACGATTTGTGGATAGAGGACGACGGTTTTTGTCCTAATATCAGGACAGATGTACGTGTTGGTATAGATTATGCCGGCGATTATTGGAAAAATTTACCGTGGAGATGGATCGCTGATAATTAGTAAAATATATTAAAATAAAAGGAGCGTACCTTATTGGATGATATGAAAATGGCAAGGCGGCTTGCAGAGCTTGTGGCTGAAAAATCAGGTACTGCATATTTTGTTGGAGGTTATGTTCGTGACAGGCTTATGAAACGCATATGCAAGGATATTGATATTGAAGTTCACGGAATTTCAGTGGATGCTCTTGAAGAAATACTCGATAGCCTTGGAAACCGCATGAAAATCGGCGAAAGCTTCGGAATATACGGAATAAAAGGTTGCAGTATTGATATAGCCTTGCCTAGGAGGGAATGTCCGTGCGGTAAGGGGCATCGTGATTTTTATGTAATTGCTGACCCTTTTATAGGCACAGAAAAAGCTGCTTCAAGGCGTGATTTTACAGTAAATGCTCTTATGGAGAATATTCTTACAGGTGAGATAATCGATCATTTTGACGGAGTAAATGATATAGAAAATAAAATAATACGCCACGTAAATGACAATACGTTTCCGGAAGATCCACTCAGAGTTCTTAGGGCTGCGCAGTTTGCAGCACGGTTTGAGTTTGAAATATCAGATGAAACAATAGCCCTTTGCAGTGGTATAGATTTAAGTACGCTTTCTAAAGAACGTATTGAAATGGAACTTATGAAGGCTCTTCTAAAAGCGGAGAAACCTTCATTATTCTTTGAATCACTTAGAAAAATGAATCAGCTTAAAACGTGGTTTGCGGAGGTCTTACAGCTAATAGGTGTACCTCAGAACGAGCGCTATCATATGGAAGGCGATGTTTGGAATCATACAATGATGGTGCTTGATGAAGCTGCAAAATATCGTGAATGCGTTACTTACCCTTATGGATTTATGATGACGGCTCTTGTACATGACTTTGGCAAAATCATATGCACAGAAAATAAAAATGGAGTTTATCATGCGTATGATCATGAAATTAAAGGTTTATCTATGGTAAGCGAATTTTTGCATCGCATAACAAATGAAAAGAAGCTGATTCGATATGTCCTTAATATGACAGAACTCCACATGAAGCCGAATATTCTTGCCGGTGCTGGCTCTTCTGTGAAATCAACTAATAAGCTGTTTGATAGGGCGGTGAGTCCTATTGATCTTATATATTTTGCACAGGCTGATGATAATGGAAGAAAAACTCTTGTAGAGAGAACGTCCACTAAAGAATTCCTTATTGAAAGACTGAATATTTACAATGAAATGATGGCGAGACCGTACGTTACAGGTAAGGATCTTATTGATGCAGGGCTTGTACCGGATAAGAATTTCAGAGATATTTTGGAGTATGCTCATAAGCTTAGAATTTCCGGTGTAGAAAAAAAGTCTGCTTTGAAGCAAACTATATCCTATGCCTCTAAGATGCGATAGAGTAGCCGTAAAAAATTTTTTGGAAAAAAGTATTGACAAATGCTTTTGAATAGTGTATACTAATGAAGTACTAAAAATAACGGTAATGACAATGGCGTCAGATTTTAAAAGCACTGCATAGTTGCTTTGGTTATCTGCGCCTTTTTTATTTGATATCGTTAATGATTTTAGTGCGTATATTTAATAATAATATTTTAGTGCTGTAATGCACAAAATTTTTGATGTAAGGAGAAATTAAAAATGGCTTTAAAAAATCAGTATCTGATCGACCTGATGGAAACAGTAAAAAAGAGAAATGCCGGTGAGCCAGAATTCATTCAGGCAGTAACAGAGGTTCTTGAAACACTTGAACCAGTTGTTGAAAAGCGTCCTGATCTCGTAGAAGCTGGCGTTCTGGAAAGAATCGTTGAGCCTGAGAGACAGATCATGTTCCGTGTACCGTGGGTAGATGACAACGGCAAGGTACAGGTAAACAGAGGCTTCCGTGTACAGTTTAACTCTGCAATCGGTCCATACAAGGGCGGTATCAGACTTCACCCATCCGTATATATCGGTATTATCAAGTTCCTGGGCTTTGAGCAGGTATTCAAGAACAGCCTTACAACACTGCCTATGGGCGGCGGTAAGGGCGGCTCTGACTTTGATCCTAAGGGCAAGAGCGATGGCGAAGTTATGCGTTTCTGCCAGAGCTTTATGACAGAGCTTTCTAAGCACATTGGCGCTGACTGCGACGTTCCTGCTGGTGATATCGGTACAGGCGCACGTGAAGTTGGTTATATGTTTGGCCAGTACAAGAGACTGCGTAATGAATTCACAGGCGTTCTGACTGGTAAGGGTCTGACATACGGTGGTTCTCTTGCAAGAACAGAGGCTACAGGTTATGGTCTGCTGTACTTTACAAATGAAATGCTCCAGGCAAATGGTATGTCTCTTGAGGGCAAGACTGTTGTTATCTCCGGTTCTGGTAACGTTGCTATTTATGCAACTGAAAAGGCTATGGCATATGGTGCAAAGGTTGTTGCTCTGTCTGACTCCAACGGCTATATCTATGACAAGAACGGTATCGATCTGCCACTCGTAAAGCAGCTCAAGGAAGTTGAAAGAAAGAGAATCAAGGAATATGTAAACGTTCATCCTGAGGCTGAATATCATGAAGGCTGCAAGGGCATTTGGACAATTCCTTGTGATATTGCTCTGCCTTGTGCAACTCAGAACGAAATTGATAAGGAATCTGCTGAGATTCTGGTTAAGAATGGTTGTAAGGTTGTATCTGAGGGTGCAAATATGCCTTCTACACCTGAGGCTATTGAAACATATCTGTCAAATGGTATTCTCTATGGTCCAGCAAAGGCTGCAAATGCAGGCGGCGTTGCAACATCTGGTCTGGAAATGAGCCAGAACAGCGAGAGACTTTCTTGGACATTCGAGGAAGTTGACGCTAAGCTTCACGGCATTATGAAGAGCATCTTCAAGGCTTGTGATGATGCAGCTAAGGAATACGGCATGGAAGGCAACTACATGGCTGGTGCTAATATTGCAGGCTTCCTGAAGGTTGCTGAAGCTATGAAGGCTCAGGGCTGCGTATAATTCTTCTTACATTAAAATAATATAAATAAGAATAGCGATCTGCTTGATGCGGGTCGCTTTCTTATATTTGCTTGAGTTTACACAATATATACAGAATATTCGTTTTTTTTTTTTTTTTTTTTTGCGTATAATTTAAAAAGGAAAAGTGTGTGAATTTAAGTACAAGAGGAGAGAAAGACTATGTACTGTACGAAATGCGGAAAACGAATTTCTGATGATGAAAAGACATGTTCTGGGTGTGAAGAGCCTATACATGGCTTTAGACAACAAAGAAATATAAAAGATTTAAGAGGGACTAGAAATGCATTGACATTTGTTTTTGGATTAGTGGGAGCACTTGTTTATTTATATTTGATAAGTATAATGATACCTAATATAGAGGGAGTGGCTGGATGGAGCAGAAGTTGGTATGATACTCTGCCGGGCGTTTTTTTACGTTATCCGTTTCAGCAATTATGTCAATTGTGTCTATTGGCGTTTTTAGTAAAATAAAAAAGTCTGGAGAAGCAAATCATTTAGGAATAATTGGAATGATTCTGGGGATAATTACTTTAATAGCGAGTTTTATTACAGCCATTATACATATTATAATGACATTTTAATAAAAATATGATTGCAACAAAGACTGCTTTGCAGGGTAAATGCAAGTGCTTTGCGCAATTTTTTATATAAAGCGAGCATAAAATATATAAAATCAAAAAATAAAACTGTTTAAAACATAAAATCGCAAAAAAACGCTTGACATAAATGGATAAGTATGGTATAATAATAAAGCTGTCGAGGGAGGCAGGGAAATAAAGGTAAGAGAGA
>CAJTWE010000014.1 GCA_910579955.1 uncultured Ruminococcus sp.
GCAAAATTGCCTGGATACGTCAAATTTTGATGTCCAACTTTTTGTCCGCAGGCCCTCTTGCCCCATTTACGATACTCCTGCACCAATGCAAACAATGGAGAAAGTTCAGGGCGATTTTCATCACACCATTCTTTCAGCATGATCATGGAAGCGTCATCTGCCGCTTCTTTATTCGATGCGGTGACTTTCATGACAGGCAGCTTCAAGGTCTGATAAAGATAATCCTTGAATGCCTTTGTACCGCAGTTTGCACCGATTTCAACGTCACCAATGAGCATTGTGATCTCGTTTCTGATACGCTGCATCTGCTGTTCCGCTTCCTGCTGACGGGACTTCATCAAGTCCGCATCAACAGGTACACCGTTGTGCTTCATAATGCCAAGATACACCGCTGTAGGCGATTCTATCTGCTCCACAATGTAGCGATGTTTCGGCAGAAAACGGTCAAACCAGTTGTTGAAGATATTATAAAGCCGAAGTGCAAAATCAGAGTCTGCACAACCGTAACGTACCGTTTCAGAATCCTGTGCATCCAGTTCATCAAAATGCCTGCCGTTAGTGACTTCTGTAAACGTGGGAAGAGATTCATGACAAAGCTCTGCTGCAAGTTTTTTCAAACCGCTGTCGGCAAGTTTGCGGAACTCATAATTACTTTTAAGCGTCATCTGTGCCGCACAAATTGTGTCATACACAGGCGGCTGAATCACGATGCCCTGATGACAGGACACCGCAGATTCAAAGGCGATATTGTGTGCGATTTTGATGATATTTCTATTCGTTAGAAAGCTGTGCAGGAAATGCAAAAACGGCGTATTATCAATGTTTTCTCCGATTTTATGAGTAACAGGGACGTAGATCCCTGTATGCTCTTTCACAGAAAAGCTGCATCCCACAATATGACTTTTATGCGGATCAAGAGCAGTTTTTTCTTCTGTACGATAAGGCTCGTCCGGCGCTGTTTCATAGTCAAAAGCGATAATTTTTGAATCACCTATGTAATCCTGAATTTCCTGCACCGAAATGATGCATTTATAATTTTCCATAACATTCTCCTCAATTCAGCGGTTCGATAATTTCGCCTGTTTCAGGATCAACATTCAATGCATCCTCTGCATCATAGCCAACATTTCTGCTGAGAGCCTTGACCTGTTCCGTCATGGCAGAGATCAGCTGGTATTCTTCCGGCGACAGGGCACGTTCCACCGCAAACTGTGCCTGACTGTAATTGATGCCCGTATTGCTTGACGCTTTCTTCAACGTAAATTTAGTCACCACAGCGTTGGAGTTTTTGTACTTCGGGATCACACGCATGAGATAGCGTGTAAATGCTTTCAGTGAACCCGTCGGCAGGGAAAGAATCATCGGGAAAATCTCGCCCTCACAAAGAAGATACAGACGGCGGCGATTCTTGCAGGCCTTAGCACCATTCTTGCCTGAACCGTACTGATTTAAAGGACAGGAATCACAACTTCCGCCGGGATCACCCTCACCGTTATGACCGTCATAGCTGCCGCAGTCGGGAGGATTAGAGCCGCCCTGATACTCGCTTTTGTAGTAAGCGTTCAGAGAATGCTGATAAAGGATGACAGCAGAGAATTCCTTGACGGTTTCCGGTTCATCGGGATCATCACCGGGAATCTCAAACATGATTCCTCCGCCGGAAGGAATTTTGACACGCTCAAAAGTAGCAGAAAGGCCGTCCATTTCCTCGCTCATCACGTTAGCAAGATCAAAGTCCTGCAAGGCGAGATAGCCTGTGTTGTTTGTTTCCATCAATTCATTTTTCATAGTTCTGATTCCTTTCATTTCGTAGATTTGCGGACAGACACAGAGGTCTGCTCATAAACGTTTACAAGTCCGTTCAGCCATGCCGGAATGGTATCCTGATTTTCTGCAATCTGCTCCTTAACAAAAGCAGACAGGCTGTTTGCGTTGACGGTTTCATAGACCATATCACCGTAGCCGTTTTCTTTCAGAGCCGCATACAGTTCTTCCTTATGCCCTGCCATGGCAGAAGCACGGGTTTTAGTGGTAAGTGAGAACATAGTTCCGGCACGGGTAAAGTTCTGCGTTTCTGTTTCCGCCATCAGCTGTACGAGGGCATATTCTGTCTTGTCGATGTTAGCATTGATGTCCTTGACACGTTGCTCTGCGTTCTTTTTCTCCTCACGAAGCTGTTTTAACTGCTCTGCCAGTTCATACATATTCAGTTCCATTTTAGTCCTCCTTTTCCTGAAACGGATTGATTCCGTTACGATAATCATCAACCAGTGTCTTCGCTAAATCCACCTTATCACGCAGAGAACGCAGGATTTTTGCATCGACTGTATTCTTGGCAATGAGATAGATATACAGGCAGTTTTCAGTCTGCGAAACCCTGTGGATTCTTGCTTTTGCCTGTTCAAAGTTGGACATACTGTAATCAAAAGAATAGAACACCATTGTTGACGCCGCGGTCAGTGTAATTCCCAGTCCTGCCGCTGCGATCTGCCCCACAAAGACACGGCAGTTTGCATCTTCCTGAAATCTTCGGATTTCCTCAGCACGGTCAGAGATACCTCCGCGCACAGAAGCATATCCGATATTTTTCTTTTCAAGCAGTTTCTGAATATCATTTAGTTCCGGCACAAATCTTGCCATGATGACCAGCTTTTTATCTTCGGCGAGCATGGTGTCCAGAATATCCGAAAGAGCGTCCAGTTTTGCCGTACTGACAGAAGTTGTATCTCCTTCATCATCGGTAAGATGACCGCCTGTCATCTGAGATAAACGGAGCATTTTTGTCAGCACATTTACTGCTGAAACCTCAGAATCTGCAAGTTCTGCAAAGCTTTCTTTTTCAAGCTGCTTGTACAGTTTCATTGCTTTCGGTTCAAGTTCAACAGTGCGTATCTTCTCGGTAATCTGAGGTAAATCAAGACATTCCGCTTTTGTAACACGATATGCAACAGAATGCATTTTTTGAAGAAAATCGTCCATCATCTGCTTTTTGAAAACTGGGATATGATTTCCATAACCGCACATATCAAAGTATCTGTTTCGGAACACATAGAAACTTGTCCCGAAGATTTCGCTGTTCAAAAAACGATATTGCGAAAATACATCGATCTCCTTGTTGGTGATAAGCGTTCCGGTCAGAAGCAGTTTGTACTTTGCTTTATCACCTAAATGGTGCATTGCTTTTGACTGAGAAGTACGATTTTCTTTCAGCTTATGAGCTTCGTCACAGATAATGAGGTCAGCATTAAAAGCAAGCAGTTCCTTTTCCAGTCTCCATGCTGATTCGTAATTGACTACTGCAATTTGCAAAGTATTTCCATGCAATTTTGATAGCTGCTCTTTCTTCTGAGAACTGCTGCCTTTCAGTACAGTGAGCGTAAAAGGAAAGTCAGCAAAACGTGCAAATTCCTGTTCCCACACACCAAGGATTGACAGCGGCGCTGTGATCAGAATTTTTTTGATGTGTCTGTGTTGGTGCAGGATTCCTGCAATTGCAATACTGGTGATGGTCTTACCGCAGCCCATTTCCATCAGCAGTGCAACTCCGTTACTATGTACTTCGGACGGCAGGATTCCGAAGCGTTTGCAGGCAAATTGACAAGCGTTCTGCTGATGCTGATACAGATTTGCTTTGATTGGGATTTTTAGGATTTTTTTCATTTTGGGTTCTCCTTATGTAAAATATATCTATGGTGCCGAAAAGTCGGCGATAATACTTTCCATCACTTCAAGTTTATGTCCATTCAATCCAAGTTTTAGTTCTTCAAGCAGATTTAATTGTGCTGGAGCGAGGTGAATCACAAAGTAACCACTGTCGAGTTCAACTCCACCATATTTGCCTCGTTTTGTTTTTACTTTACATCGGTCTGCTAATGCTTCAATATCATATTTGATAGTTCTTATTGAAACCTCCAGCTCTTTTGCCAGATTAGGGATAGTTTCGTGTCCTCTCATATGAAGAATATACAATATTTCTTCTCGTCTTTGTTCTGTTGTTAAAGTTATTCTCACCTGCTCACCTCTTTTTCTGCCCGTAAATATATCATACATCGTAAAGGTGCAACCACTTTGCACCTTAAAAAAATAAAAAAGACTATTTCTAAAATATTGTATATTTGCACAATTAAAAGCTTGAAAGTATTTCTTTGCTTATGCAATTTGTATTATAAAATTGATTGGATACAGAGTAACAGTATGCTTTTTAATATATATTGCTTTGTACCTGTGCTGATTTAAAGATGAGCGTTATTTGCCTTCCTGGAAATACTAAGACAAATTTAAAGGTCAAAATCGGAAGGCTGTATTTGTAAACTTTTTGCGAATAATAGCTAAAGGTAAAAAAAGAGCATAACCTTCGGCATGTAAGGCCGAATAGTTATGCTTTATAAAGATGTTGTTTTTGAATTGTTGACCTTACAAAAAAGTTGAAGCATTCATTGGATTATATCATATTGATGAAATTTAATTATATGTTATGGTATGAAATGCTTTCTTTTTAGGTATGAAATACATTGAAATTTGCATTTCGTACCCAAAAACTATACCACTCGTACCATAGTTCAGTTTAGGTGATGTTCGTTGTGTTATGCTAAATAATAATTGTAATTATTTTGAGAAATTTCTTTTTATAGGCAAAACTATGAAATATGAGGGATGGTGCTATAAATAAAATATTCTTTAACATTGAATATGGTGAGGTGACAGCAGAATACAAAATTAATTTATAGTAATTGTAATAATCAGGAGGTAAAATAATGTCAAAATTTAAGAAGATTTTTGCAACTATGATAGGAACTGCGATGAGTGCAAATATTTTGCTTACAATGCCATTCTCAGTTTTCGCAGATAATATTTCACAAACTTTTGAGTTTGATGGGTATACTGTTGAATATGATGTTAAAAATTCATGGGGAAATACTGATGTTATTTCTCTGACTCTTACGAACACAGGAACAGAAACCATTGAAGACTGGATGCTTTATTTTGATCCTAACGGTGAGATTCAGTATGTCAATGACGCTATTCAGATGACAACAACTAACGGAATAGGGTATATTAAAAATCCAGGTTACAACGCAGATATTGATCCCGGTGCATCCGTTGAATTCCGCTATGCTGTCAATAACTGTGAAGAAATTCCAGATGATTACAAGTTCTGCCAGTCAAGAATAACAAAGGAAACTGGATATGATGTTTCACTTAAAGTGAATTATACATGGGGAAGTAATAACGAGTACTTTAATGGTGAGATTATTATCCAGAATGATACGGATGCACCAATTGAGGCATGGGAACTCAAGGCAGATACCAATTTCACTATAACCGAAATTACAAATAGTTGGGCGGCCGATGTTACTGAACTTGAGTCGTACAACTATATGTTGAAAGGAACGTACACAAGTATTATTCCAGTTGGTGGAAGTATTTCCCTTGGTTTTAATGGTATGAAAGAGGGAGAACCGATCATCAGCGACTATTCATTGACTGAGGTTGTTGTAGATGAGTCTGTTATTAATTCGATAATTAACGGCGACAACAAAGACGATGAATTTTATGATGACTGCATTGATTGGAGTACATTGCCAGATTCTGATGGAGATGGCTTACCAGATGAATATGAAGAAGAATACGGATGTGATCCAACAAATCCAGATACCGACGGAGATGGATTGCCGGATGGCTATGAAATTATGACAATCGATTCGAATCCGGCAGATGCGTATTCACTGGATAACACACTTTCCGATGGTGAATATGATAATGATCAAGATGGATTGAGTAACTATGAAGAATATCTTCTTGGTACAGATCCACTTCGTGCTGATTCTGATTTTGATGGTTTGTCCGATGGTGATGAAGTAAATGTTTATGGTACTGACCCATTAAATCCAGACACCGATGGTGATGGTTTGTCTGACGGCGATGAAATTGCTCTTGGATTAAATCCGTTGGTTGCTGACAGCAATGAAGATGAAATTCCGGATAATGAGGAAAAGTTTTCACAAAGCATGACATATAATACTGAAGATTCAGATACAGTTATTGATTCCATTAATGTATCATTTGAGGGAACCGGATATATAAAAAGTAACACCAGTATATCCCCGGCAGATGAATATATATATGCTTCTAATCTGGTTGGCATTATCGGAACTCCCTTTCGATTTGAAACTAGTTCTAAATTTGATAATGCAACAATTCAATTTCAGATCAATACAGAACTTGCAGAGGTAACAAAATTAAATACTTTAGGAATTGTTTGGTATGATTCAGATTTTCAGCAATTTCGATTATTAGAATGTATCTATGAAGAAGATACGTCAACAATTATCGCCGACGTTCCGCATTTTAGCATTTATTGCGTGGTGAATATTGCTGATTATATTTCATCTCAAGGCTTTTATTATTTTATGCCTAATGATGATTTAACGGATGCAGATCAAGACGGCATTCCTGATTGTTATGAATCCTCCACGAAAGATACACCGGAAAACACTTTTCATCTCTCAAACAGTGTTGAATCTTTTTCACTAAAAGGAGTTCAAGATTCAGACGGAGATGGATTACATGATGGCGAAGAAATATTATACTGTATGATAGGGGATATCAATAGAGATGGAGTAATTAACAAAAATGACAACGATTTATTACAGTCATATTTAAGAGGTACAGAAAACTTATCGGGTGAGCAAAAATCCAGTGCTGATTGTGATCTTAATGGAGAAATTACAGAAACAGATTTATTTCTAATTCAAAAATTTATAGAAAATGGTTATACATCTGGAGATGAAATATCACACAGTGTAGGAGACATAAACAGTGACGGAGTTCGTACTATAGTTGATTTGATAATTTTGCAGAAATTCTTGCTCGCAATTATTTCTATAACTGATGAAGATATGCTTGAAAGAGCGGATGTGAATGGAGATAATTTTGTCAATATTTTCGATTTAACATTAATGAAACAGTATATTATAGAAAACAAATCTTCTTTGGTGGGATATTGCTTCTTTTATTGTGTTTCAGATCCTATGTTGACAGATTCTGATAGAGATGGTATAATGGATTCAAATGAAATTATGAACATTACTACAGATAGTCGATATGATAATTTGAATCCAATGGTTGCAGATACGGTAGAGTCTTTGTTCCCAGAATTAACAGATTCTAAAGGGGCTAATCAAAAAAATAATGCAGTATATCTTGATGTAAACGGCAATGAGGTCATTATTAAAACAAGAATTCTTTTTGATGGAGATTATGATAAGATTGCTGTAAAGTTAATTAAAGAAGAGAAACAGTCACAAATAATTGCTGAACGATTGGGTGAAAATTTTACTTACAAAGATGCTGTTTTGGATGGAATTAAACAACGATGGAGCGGAGAATATTTAGGAAATATTTATGATTTCTATCCTGGTATGGTAACTAATGTATCTGTAGAAATTGATGTTCTTAATAGTAAGCCTAGAGAATCTTCAGTTCATTATACGAAGATTAATTGTGTTTCTGAAATAGGAAGATCCGGCACTAGATACGGAAGGAATATAAATGAAAATAAAGATATAACATTATATTTACGTCGTGAGAGTACACCAACTGATTTGGAAATTGTTAGATATGAAGGAACTATAGCACATGAGTTTGGACACACTTTATTATTAAGCGATGCGTATCCGGATACGGAAGACAATAGAAAGTACGCACCTGTTAGCAGTGAAGAGATTTACTATGATAATACAGGGCTAAATCCAGGCTTGATCGGAAGTGGAGAAATTATGTATGTTGAGGGTAATGTATTGCCTAATGATATTGAAATGATGTTAATTGGATATTCTAAAGGTGAATGGCAAAGATTTGTTCCAAGTTCAGCATATCCTATATCTGAAGCAATTAAAGAACCTCAAATATATATAAAAAGAAGAATACCGCCATATTACTATGATCTGTATACTTGGAATGAAACAGCAAAAGAATTTTTTTTAATTGATGAGAAAGGGGCATAAAGTATGAAGAAAACAATTTCCGTAGTTATAAATGCAGCTGTGATGTTGTCAACTTTTTCTTTCACTGTGTTTGCGGAAGAGGTGTCTGATTATACATTTTCTTTCCGAACATATGAAAATGGAGAAACTTCCATTTGCGACTATGAAGGAACGTCAAAATATATGTTTATTCCGTCAAATATAGAAGGGACGAAAATATATGAAATAGGTTCATCTGCATTTTCGGTTAATGCTGAACAATTGTATTATGACCCGGAATGCTACTGTCATGCAGAAAATATCGTAATAGAAGAGGGGATACAAGCAATTAGTTCTTCTGCTTTTGAAAATTCAAAAAGTCTTGTAAATATAGAACTTCCTGATTCTATGCAATATATTTATGATGGGGCATTTATTGGTTGTGACAATATGACTTCAGTTGTAATTCCCAAAAGTGTTGTTTTAATTGGGGATTATGCATTTGGTTATTCTTATAGAAGTTCATTTAATCCAGATAATTGGGAATATGAAGTATGGGGAGAGCCAATAGATGATTTCATTATATATGGTTATGCTGGTACAGCTGCAGAAGACTATGCAACTAAGAAAGGTTTCACCTTTATCGCACTTGATGAAGCAATTTCTACAACAACGACACAAACTACTCAAACAACCAGCACTTCTACAACTGCAACAACTACTACAATTTCATCTGACAATTCGGAATCGACCAACACATCGACAAATGTATCAACTACTACAGCAACTTCTGATATTCAGATAACTACAACACAAACTTCTTTGCCAAGCAGTACAATTGGTGAAGCTGGTACAACATCAAAACAAACAACAACCATAACTCAAAAAGTAAATTCTTTTTCTAGTGGAAATACAAATGCTTCTTCAAAAAGTAGTTCGACTTCTTCTCCAAAAACAGGAGATTCATTTCCGATTGTCAGTGTATTGACTGCAATTGGCATATCAGCAGTATCCACAGTTCTGTTTATGAAAAAGAGAAAGTAAGGATGTGTGTATGAAAAAAATATTAGCTTCGATTATGGGCTTCGTAATGTCTGCTATGTGCGTGTTTGGTGGATTTGATTCTAATTTAACAGTTAGTGCAGTAAAATCACAAACTTATGGTGATTTAACCTACATGAATTATGGTGGCTGGATTGAAATTACTGATTGTAGTACTACTGTGGAAACTGTGGAAATTCCGGAAAAAATCGATAATACAACTGTACGGGATATTGGTGACAATGCATTCTCCGGTTGTTCTGCTCTAACACAAATTACAATTCCGGATACGGTAAAAACAATTGGAACGAATGCGTTCAATGGTTGTTCTTCGCTAAAAAGCATAGAGCTTCCAGTCAGATTACAAAAAATTGGTTTTAATGCTTTCTATTCCTGCACTGGGTTATCGTCAATTGAAATTCCAAACAGTGTGACTACAATTGAAGGATTTGCATTTAATAATTGTTCTGGGTTGAAAATGATTACAATTCCAACAAATGTAGAAACGATTGGCAATCGTGCATTTTATGACTGTAATAGCTTGACAGAAATTATAGTAGCAGATGGTAATGAGTCATTTTCAAGCAAAGATGGCGTGCTCTATAATTCTGATTTCACTAAAATCATTTGTTATCCTGCCGGGAAATCAGGTGAAAGTTATACTGTTGCTGACAGTGTAACAATAATCGGAGATGCTGCATTTTATAACTGCCGAGGGTTAACTGAAATCGTACTTCCAGACAAATTAACAACGATCGAGGATTTTGCTTTCTATTATTGCAGCAGTATACAAACGATTGTATTATCATCTACTGTTCAAAGTATAGGCCAAGCTTCATTTTACGGCTGTACGAAGATGACAGATATCTATATTCCAAAAAGTATAACAGTAATACCTGTTGGTGCATTTTCTCAATGTATTTCTTTGAGTGACGTATATTATTCCGGTTCAGAAAGTGATTGGAATGCAATTGAAATTGATAATTCAATGGATATGAATTCTTATTTGACAAAAGCTAGCATTCACTATAATTCTGAGGGGATTGTTAAGCAAATTCAAGGAGATGTCAATGAAGATGGAGTATTTTCAATAGCAGACGTGCTTCTGCTTCAGAAGTGGTTATTAGCTGTGCCTGATGCCAATCTTGCTAACTGGAAAGCAGCAGATTTATGTCAGGATAACGTGCTCAATGTCTTTGACCTTTGTTTAATGAAAAAAATGCTGCTTAGTAATTTATCATCAGTAGATGCATAATTACGTTTCATATGTTATCTTGTTGAAATTTGGCATCTGCACATTAGCCGAATTAATTTGATATGGGTTTCCTTTGTAATGAGGACATATTCATGAGAAGCTGTATCATGAAATACTGATACAGCTTTTCTCTCTTAAACAAAATAAAGAGATTAAATCTGGTAAATATGACTGTTGACTATATTCACTTATTGAGTAATATATGATACTACGATACGCTTAAGGAATATTCGAATTTTCGCAAAATTCGGACTTTTGCGAAAGAAAATCAAGGTAGTATTATCGTTTATTTCGATGAGTATTGTAAATATAGCTTAACAAGGAGTATGTATCAGATGTCTAAATTAAATATTTATCACCGCCGTGACGGACGATGGGAAGGACGTATTTCTCGTGGCAAGAAAGAGAATGGAAAGCGTAAGTATCAATATGTCATTGCCAGAACAAGAGACGCTGTTGCCGAGAAAATGGAAGATATTCGCCGAAGTGAACAGCCAAAAGGACGATGCTCTAAAACAGTATCTGTACTGTTCTCGGAATGGTACCGCAGTATTCAGCATAGGGTCAAGGAATCTACCGCTGCAAACTATACAATGAAAGCACAAAAGCATATATTGCCGAATTTCGGTGATAAATTAGTTGATTCTATTGTTCAGAATGACATCTATTCATTCATTGAAGCCAAGCAAAAGGAAGGTCTTTCCAATAGATATGTTTTAGATATCATCATTCTTATGAAAACCATATACAAATATGCAGTAAGAACCTATCATATTTTCAACCCAATGGATGGAGTTATCCTGCCAAGGAATAAAACTCCTGAAATTGATTTGTTAGATGAAACTGAACAAGCAAAATTGCAGCGATATATAAACAATAATCAAAACCATTCAACACTCGGCGTGGCTCTGTCGATGTCCACTGGAATCAGAATCGGAGAACTTTGTGCCTTGCAGTGGAAAGATATCGATCTTGAAAAACGTATTCTGACCGTCAGGAAAACTATGCAAAGAATTCAATACCCTACAGAAATATCGAAAACCAAGCTCATCATTACTGATCCGAAAAGTGAATCTTCCCGCCGAAGAATACCAATCCCGGATTGCATGGTGGGCTTTTTGCATAAGTTTAAAGAAGAATCTGGAAATTATGTCTTAACAGGCTCAAAGAAACCAATAGAACCAAGAACAATGCAGTACCGCTTTGCCTCAATATTAAAAAACGTAAAATTGCCGTCAGTTCACTTCCATGCTTTGCGCCACATTTTTGCCTCATCTTGTATTAAATTAGGATTTGATGTTAAGGCATTGAGTGAGCTTCTTGGGCATAGTTCTGTGGAAATTACGCTGAATAGATACGTGCATTCATCCTTTGAACAGAAAAAAGAGTATATGAAACGCATAAAACTTGCTTTTTGAAAAAATTAGCAGCTTGATAATAGAATAACCATTGATCTATTATCTTTCGCAAAAGTCTGAATTTTGCGAAAGAAGATTTCAATAGTTATTATAGCATAGTTGCTCTCCGAATATGCTTGATTTTTAATCAAAATTTTGGTATAATCAATACTATGAAAATTGATTTTGAAAACAAAAATCGTTATAATTGAAATGGGGAGGGGTATTGTGATAAAAATCGCTGTTGTAGACGATGATGAGCTTGTATGCAAAGAGATAGTGAGGATAATCAGCAAATTTAATATCTGTTATGATTTTGACTTCCGACCTGAATATTATTGCTCTTGTGAGGAAGCATATAACAGTATTGTAAATGGATGTAATTATGATTTGATCTTTCTGGATATTGAGTTTCCGGAGATGAATGGAACTGAATTTGGTAAAATGCTGCGAACGAAGATGAAAAATTATGATACGCAAATAATTTTTATCTCATCCATTAAAGATTACGCGATGGAACTGTTTAAAATCAGACCGATTGAATTTCTTTTGAAACCGATTGCTGAAGAAACCTTGAGGTCATGTATGTTGACTTATATGACGCATTTTGAAAATTCAAATGGATTTCTTGAGTATACATTGGAAAATATAAAACACAGAATAAGAATTCGAGAAGTTCTATATTTAGAAAGTAACAGAAAAAAGACTGAGTTTCATACACGAAGCTCCACTTTTTTAGTCTATGGAAAAGCTGCTGACATTATTGGTGATAATAAAAACAAATTTGTCTGTATTTCTCGTGGAGTATACGTAAATATTCAGCACATTATCGAAGCAACTACTAAGGAAATTCTTCTTACAGACAATTCAAAATTACATATAAGCCGAGGATGTCAAGATGCAGTAAGAGATCGATTATCAGAAATATAAGGAGGTAAAATGGGTACCATTTTATATATTGCTTCAAATTCTATTCGTGTGTACGCAATTAGTGTGTTTATAAATATATTTTTAGGGAAAAGCCGATTAAGTCAGCTGCTTAATAGACTAACTTATGTTTCTTATTTTCTGATAAGTACGATTGGTTGGCTGTATGGTCAAAGTACAACGCTTAATTTAATTTTAAATACAGTACCAATTCTTTTAATAACACTTCAATATTATTCTTCATGGTCAAAGAAAATATTTTCTGTAATTTCATCTTGTGCCGTGGGGATGTTTATTGATTGGATGGGATTTGCTGTTTTTGGAAACACAGAAATAATAGAAAGTGGATTCATTCAAGCTATTATATTCTTGATTTTATGTTCTTTATTTAGATATTACTACAAAAATCAAGAGGACTATTCCTTTAAATCGAAATATTCTTGGTTTTTAATTTTAATTTCCATTGGTACAGCGTTAATTGGAGTACTAACAGTTAATGAAAATTCATCTTATGATTATTTGATTGCACTTATATTATTATTTATCAATTTCTTGAATTTCTATATTTATAATTTAGAACAGGAAAGCTTCAAAGCACACCATAAATTAAAACTGATTGAAACTTCTAACTATGCATATCAGAATCAGATAAAGATTATGAATGAATCACAGCAAAAAATACGCTTTTTAAGACATGACTTTTATCGTCATATAAACAAATTGAAACTTTTGTCAGAAGAGAATGATATACAAAGTATCAAACAATATTTAAATGAGATGGAAGATGCTGTTGTCATTAAGAAAGAATATTTAAAAACGGGAAATGAAGATGTAGACAGCCTTTTGAATTATGAATTGTCGCTTGCTGATGAATTTGGGGCAGAGATAATTTATGATGTAAATTTACCTGAAAAATTGAATATCTCTTCGTTTGATATGACGATTATATTAGGAAATCTTATGGATAATGCTATTGAAGCTCTTAAACATTCTGAAAAGAAATTATTAACTGTCAGCATTCGATATAATAAGGGCATCATACGAATTGATATTGAGAATTCGTATAATTCAACATATAGGAAAAAGAATGACGGCAAGGAGCACGGAATAGGATTGCTTAGTGTAGAGAACACGTTGCAGAAGTATCATGGGAAATTAGAAGCATATCCAGAAGAAATTAAGTATCACACAACAGCTATTTTTTATAATAGCTTGGATTGATGATAACCGGACACAATTTTGTGTCCAGATTTTGCATATAAAATTTGATTGAAACACATAAAAGGAAGATATAATAATGTTTTTAAAAATCGCTGATAACATTGTAAAGTGGATGTTAAGTAATCATATTATTGAAGAGAACAAAGTGGTGATATGCAAGTGGGGCATAAGTCATATTTTAGATACCATATTTAACATTGTTACGTTCCTAATAATTGGAATTTTGCTTAAAATGCCTTTTGAGACTATTATGTTTACTATTGGATATATTCCACTAAGAATTTATGCTGGAGGATATCATGCCAAAACCCCATTTCGCTGTTGGTGTTTATCAAATATAATCTTAGTGGTTTCATTGGTGATTGTGCAGAATGCAGAAAAATTTTATATAGCATTTGGTGCTTTATCATTAATATCTGTTGTGGTTTTAATTATACTTATGCCTGTGGAAGATTTACATAAACCTTTAGATGAAAATGATCGGAAAAAATATAAAAAGCGTGGTGTTGCTATTTTAGCAATTGAAATATGTATATCTGTTGCTTTTACTTTACTGCATCATAATAAAATATCGCTTGTCTTAAGTAGTATATGGGTACTGCTCAGTGTTATGCTAATATTAGGAGTAATTAAGAATAATTTAATCAAAAAATAGAATTATAAAAATCCGTTTGATGTTTGAATATCAGGCGGATTTTGCATTTCGTACCCAAAAACTATACCATTCGTACCATATCTCAGATTTTTGTCGAAATTTATGTTATCCTATAAAAGGATAAGGAAGTCCGAAATAAACTCTGTAAATCAGAGAATACGAAAGGAAAGTTTGTATGAAGAAAAAAATTACTCAGTTTATGACAAAGTTTGGTGGAACAATGGCTGCATTTGCAGTTGTAGTTGCTGCACTCACTGCTAATTCAGCCTGTTTTTGGCTTTCTCATCAGCCAGAAGAGCCGGAGGAGATCAAGCAGCTTAAGAAGTAATTTTTGAAATGAACGGAAAGCTGACCAGTGCCAGGATTATTTCCAAAACAGATGCAGATATGTATATGAGTTTTTCGATTTCCTATGATATCTGTAAATATTGCGACTACATTATTTCTTGGAATACTGTTTCAGCTTTTTGTTTATTTTGTTATGTTTGCAGTTTTGTGGCAAATGTGAGATGGCTATCATGCAAGAACATATTGTAGTTGCAGTCTACTATTTATAATAACTACTATTTTGTATTAAAAACACCAATTTGCTATTTTATTAGGATTTACATTATTTATGAATTATTTGGCAATTATAGTTGTTCGTGCAAAAGGGAGAGAGGTGAATCAAGATGAAACAGAATTAGAAGAAAAACGTTTCGACAGTTATCGATAAGTATGACGAAAAGAGCGTAAGAATAGGTGCGTAACAGGCTATTATTTTTGGATTTCATTCGATGAAAAAAGTCCAGATTCTTAAAAGTGTGAAAATTTAATCATTATTCTACATAGAATGTGTTTATTCCTCAAACGAACTGATTAATATATAAGATCTTGAATTAGTAATTAAGAGAAATATTCAATTCTTTGAAGAATACATGATACAGAAAACTGCTGATTATCAAGAATAATTAGCTCAACCAGGAAAGGAAGTTATTATGAAAATCAAAAGAATTATCACAGCAATTATGACAGTAGCTACAATGACTGCTGGATTAGGAAGTATTGCAAGTGCGGAAGCACCTTTTTATGCAACAAAATGGTATGATAATACTAATTCATCATATTATATTCAGACAAAAACAACTACTACAGCATATTTTTACAATGTATATACTACTGCTGGTATATATACAACAGGAAATGCTTCATACAATTGGAATGTACAAGCAAATGATTCGTTTGGAACTACGTATCCTCTATGGTTTACAATGACCTCTGGTAATCAGAAGGGTGCAGGGTACGGTGTTACTCATAACCGACCGAATGGATATCTTCAGCTTTCTAGAAAGTATTATCGTTAATGCCTAATACGTTAATGATTAATACACTGCTTTTGTATTCAAAAGAGATTTAATTATAAAATAGGCTGTCGTATTTTTGGTGCGGCAGCCTGTTTTAGAAGGAGTCATTATATGAAAAAATTGCTTCCAATTGCGTTTGCTACAATTTTTGTATTCACATCATGTGGTTCAAAGCTTAATGATATAGATTATGAAGAAATCATAGGAGATAATGAATGGCAGGGTGCAGTTATAGATCCAATTGTTAATGCTGAAAGTGATGAATACCCTGACTTGAAAGGAAAGGGAAAGCTGTATAATGGTGTGTTTTACTGGGAAGATCGTGAAGCTGTTCAGGACGGATTGATTTTTGATATAGAAATGCCGGAAATAAAAAATGGACGATACTATTTTACAGACGGAGAAGGGTATATAGAGATAACAGACCATAAATATTTTCAGCTTGTTGATATAGATGAAGAACGCCTTTCGGGACTTCAGGAATACTATGAAAAAGCAGCATTTGCAAGTGCTGTTTATCAAAATCAGCAGCAGAGTAATTCTGAATACACAGCTTCAGAAAAAGCCACACTTCAAAATAAGTATAAGAACAGCAGTCAAATCAAGGAAATTCTTGTTGAGAACAAGTCGGCATTTTATGTCAATCCAATGTCAACAACGCCTGAGCCTTACGGAACAAATATAGAACTTACTTGTGAATTGTCCGACTACGGAATGTGGTTTCCTCTTTTGTATCATTATGATGATGGCAAATATAGTCTGGTGTATTTTGAATTTGAGTGGGAATTTGTGTACGAGGAAGACGGGCAATGATAGAATTAAAGCAAATAAGCAAAAGTTATACAAATTGTGAGGCTCTGAAAGAAACAAATCTGCAAATCCAAGACCAAACATTTACAGCTATCGTGGGAAGATCGGGCAGTGGTAAAAGTACACTGCTGCGTATCATAGGCGGACTTGATGCTCCAACAAGCGGCAACGTTTTTTATGATGATATATCTATACAGAAAATGTCAGAGATACAGCTTGCAGCATTTCGCAATAAGCATATAGGCTTTGTATTTCAGCAGTTTTTTCTTGAACCAAAGTATACTGTGTACCAGAATGTTGAAATGCCATTGCTCATAGGCTATGTTCCTAAAAAAGAACGCAGTGAATTGGTAGAACAACAGCTAAGAACTGTAGGACTGCTTCATAAGAGAAACACTCCTACAGCTGTTCTTTCAGGCGGCGAAAAGCAGCGTACAGCCATTGCAAGAGCTATGGTAAATGATCCTTCTGTGATTCTTGCTGACGAACCCTGTGGCAGTCTAGACACAGAGAATGGCGAGGCTGTCATGAGGCTTCTGCGTACAATGACTGACCTTGGCAAGACCGTGATACTGATAACGCATAATAATGAAGATGCTGCAAAAACTGACCGTATCATCACGTTAAAGGACGGACAGGTGATTGATGATGAAACGATATGATTTGCTTACCTTGGCATTTCGTGAAGCACGTATCCAGAAAAAAACTGTTTTTGCAATGATTGCAGTACAAATATGCATGATTTCACTCTGTGTACTTCTCTGGCAAATAAGCTTATCTGTTGGCGATACATTATCTGCTTATCTGGATAAGCAGTATCCGGATGGTGAAACAGTCATACTTATTGGTGCAGATTATTCGCAGAGAGCAAAGCTTCTGAATGCAGGCTTTACAGACATAAAAGCAGATTGCATGGGCGATTCACGCAGCAATATACGATGTACAAGAAATAATACGGAAATTAGTAAAGAAAAATATCCTATAAGCTATCTATGGGCAGTTGAAAGTGCAGACCTTAAAGCTGTAAAAGGAAAGCTCTG
The DNA here is from genome assembly GCA_910579955.1 of uncultured Ruminococcus sp. GTDB lineage: Bacteria > Bacillota > Clostridia > Oscillospirales > Ruminococcaceae > Ruminococcus_C. The sequence goes on from CAJTWE010000014.1 coordinate 17,654, forward strand.
GACACCAAAAGACGAATATACTCCTGCAATATGGCTCTCAGAACAAACAGCAAATGAACTTGGATGTGATGTTGGCGATGGATTTGTTTTTGAAAGCTATACAAAAATATCTGAGGAATTTAAAGTGCTTGGCATATATCAGGAATCGGAAGAATACGGCGATGTTATCATAAATTTTGTGCCGTATATACAAATGATTTCTGAGATAGGTATTCCGCAGAATTATAGTATGGTCGGTACATCTTCATGCATTTCCAGGCTGCCCGATATACGAAGCAATTGTGAAAAATTCGGAGTTACATTTTCTTCTAGGGCTGAGCCGTGGTTTTCCTCTATGAACATGATAAAAATTCTTCTATACGGAGTTTCTGTATTGCTTACCATACTTCATTGGGTAAATTTGCTTCATTTCTGCGGAATACTTATTCAAAACCGAGTACCATTTACAGTTCTATGCTGCTTTCTTGGAACAGAAAAAAGAACTATCGGCAAACTTTATGCACTTCTTCTATACGGCATTTTTTCTGTATCTGCATTATTTAGTTCAAGTTTTGTTGTATTGGGGACTATCTATGGAAATAAGGCTTTTTCAGAGCTTACCGGTGTATACTGTTTCTCTGTCCGTCAAACTATCCTTTTATTTGCGTTGTATGTTTTTGGAGGATTTCTATCTATCGGCGTATGTACGTTTAATCAGCAAAAAAACATAAAGACCGACTTTTCTTTTTTAGCGAAAGGCGGTGACTAATAGTGAAACAATCTGACATATTTACTTTATCAATGCGAAATATCAAGTGCAATACTGCTTTTTCCTTAAAAATTGCAGGTATGGTTTTCATCTGTGCTGTACTTCTGTGCACCATGCTGACCTACTGTCTTTCCCTTAGCACGAGTATGGATAAGCTCGTTTTAAATAAGATGTCAATGTGCCGGAACGTAATTATATCCGATGCAGAAACAGCAGAAAAAGCTGCGAAAAACGTTCGGGAATATACCATTACTTCTGAGCTTGATCTTTGGCAAATGGCTGGACGATCTGATGATGAAGTTAAAAAAATCTATATAAGCTCCTCTGCACTGGAATGGAATGGTACTTTTTACGAAGGCGTTAACGACTTTACTTATGACTTTGATATAAACAGTGCGGCTTCTGAATCAGATTATGCTGTACCGTTTAGAATTGATACGCTTGTTATCGGGAGTACACTTTTTGCAGAAGCAGAAAAGGCAGAATTTGAACAGAAATTTGATAATAATACAATATATTGGCTGAACGGACGTATTCCTGAAAATCCAAATGAGCTTCTGATTAGTGACTATATGCTTGAAAAATATGGCATTCCAAAGGAAAAACAAGAATTGCTCATTGGTCAGACGGTCTCAATGTATTTGGAGGATAAATGCATTTTAAAGAATTATACGCTTTGTGGAATTATAGATGCTGATATTTTTTATCTTCATGGAAAGAAAAATTGTTCGCAGATCTATATAACCGAAACAGATAAAACAGAATCTTTTCATGTACCAAGCTATATGGTTCGTCTGTTTGCAGATGATTTTAAAGAAGCTTATGCAGAACGGTCAGATCTTGCAGAAGGGAAATACGATCTTTTACCAAATGAAACGCTCACTCTTTTTGCAGCTGTATCTATGCAGCAGACGCTTATTGGAAGGACATTGATTGCTGTTTGTGCAGTAGTTCTTCTTGCCATGAGCATTGCCTTGTTTGCTATGCTGGGAAATTATGTACAGCAGAAGTTAGGATATTATTATATGCTTAGGTGTATGGGATTGCAAGCTAAACAACTAAGACGGCTGTTTTTTACAGAGCTTTTGATTCTGGCAATTCCTGTTCTGTTTTTTGGAATAGCATTATCTCAGTTAATAGTCGATTATATTTTGCAAATAGCATCACATATCCAAGAGCACAGTATTGATATATTAATTTGGCAAAGAGAAATATCTGCTGCAGTGGTATGTTGTTATTTGATGTTATGGATGTTTGTTTGCAGTATATATGAATTAAGGATGATAAAGCAAATTGGGAAATGCTAAGAAAAATAGCTGATTTTATCTTGTGCCGTACTTAAATATATCTTCTAATTAGTCCAAGTTATTGATTAAAATATCTATAAAGATTGGGTTCATTAGTTTGTTATATAGAAACAGAAAGCCTTTGATGGTGTAGTATTGATCCGGATAATGATGGTGTATATGATACTCCTCTTGAAATAGGCGATGTAGATGGAGATGGCAAAATAGCTATTGACGATGCAACTGAGGTTTTAAAATATTATGCAAAAAAAGCTGCAGGTCTTTCTGCCGGACAGGTCGGACTTAATACTACCTATCCATTAAGCTTGAATACAGCTGATATTAATGGTGATAAGAAAATTGATATATCCGATGCTACTCTTATTCTTGAGATGTATGCTAAGAAGGCAGCTGGTATAAAATGAATCATATATCAATGTTGATAAATTGGCTACTGCTTGAGAAATGCGACATATAAGAAGATGAAAATTAGACAGAAAACGTATTGATTTGACGTTTGTAAATTAATGATATGAAAGGAAAGTATTATGGAAAAAGAAAACAATATGGGACTTAAATCGGAGTATGTAGAAGTTAATGAGTTGGGACAGGGTCTGCCTTTATATAATGCAATAGGAAGTTCAGGAGATAAAGTGATATACGAAGGCGTTGAGTACAATTCAACGATAATCAATGCGTGGGAAGTGTTAACCGGCTCCAGCAGAGAACAAATTGGCAATCGATGCTGCAACGCATTTTGCACATCAGGCAATCCAAGTGATCTTGTCGGAGCACATGTTGTATTATCGCAGCCTGTACAGGTTTTACAGCCAAACGAGGAATTTTACATAGTCCCATTATGTAGAAGCTGTAATAGCAGTGGTTTAGGAAAAAATATACAATTGAGATGTGCAGTGAAAGCTGCAAGACTTCGCTGGATCGGAAAATAAGGAGTTAGATCATATGAAAAATTTACAAGTTACAGAAAAGGCGCAGTTATCCGTGGGATTGAAATTTACATTTATGGGAGTTGACTTGAGCTCCTATTACAAAAAGACGGCAGACGGCTATCAGATTTTTCTGGCACCTGCGAATGTTTCAAATGATGTGCAGCTCACATTAAAGGAAATGGTCGGTCAGTTTAACGGCATGGCAGGTGAAGGTGCTCTTTCCGAAGACGATGTTAAGAGCAAGATTGCAGCCGAAGAAGATCCGCAGGTTGTGAATGCAATTGATTTTGATTCTGTCAAGTTCTGCTTGAAAATGCTCTTCTTGAATATTGAATCGAAGAAAAGCGGTGAAACAGAAGAAAAGACAGTTGAGTATGCAATTTCTCTGCAAATCAATGCAGAAGGTCTGATTCCAAAGGAAATCAAAATATTCCAGATCGACAGCCTGAGCTTTAACATTTGGAATACACAGCGTCAGACTGTGTTGGAACGAATGGCGTTGATCACACCTGAGTCATTTTAATTTATGAAAAAGTCAGATAGAGAGGATTTCATAGAAGAAAAAACATTCTCTATGAGCATCGGTGTTCGTGGAACGATATTGGGCTATGAGGCGGCGGCATCGTATAGCGTACAGCATGGCGAGAGCTGTTTTCAAGGGAGTTTGAATATCAACGATGCTGATATGACTGCAATTGTTGCGTTGGTCGATTCTAAGCTGTCTGAGGAATTACATACACTTCTTCCGGACTATCTGACGCATACATCTGCTGAATTGTATTTCAGTTATGCTTATGATCATGAGATGTTTTTTGTAGATATGCAGTCGCTCCGTGTCACAGCAATTCGATTAAAAGATTCAAATGGAACTTATTCTGGCAGCGGATTCTTATGTGAAATTTCAGAACAGGAGAGTTCAGGGCTTATTGCAGAGCTTATTGCAGCTGCCAAACGTTTAATAGATATAGATAAGCTGTATCTATATATTTCCAAAGGATTGCAGCCGGTCGATATAGGAAGAATGTTAAAGCCTTTTCATAAGACGGAAACATTGCTGCCGCCTTCCAGGTTCTACGAAAAAGATAGCTTTTGTTTGTATTCCGAATACCGTTTTTCACAAGGGTGCAATGGATTGCTGGAGCTATTTTTCCATGACCTGCTTGGTGTAGAAAAACTTTCCTTTTTCGCAGGAAAAAGGCAGCAAGGTGTTTATTTTGTGCTTTCTGTTCCGCAAATTTCCAATGATATTATTCGCATACAAGAGCTGCTTCTGGAATTGGACACCGGCAGTTCCGGTACAAGATTTACAGTATCCGGAGCTTTTCAATTAATGGCTATTCCTGAAATGATTTTTCAAATTAATTGTACTTTATCACCTGATTCACTTGTATTGACAGCATCTGCAATGCCAAAAGAACCAATCAATCTTTTCGGCGCTTTTTTTCTTGGAAATACATCTATTGCAATTGGTTATGATAAGGGACTGACTTTCGGGATCGTTGGCGAAATATATTTAAGAAAGTTGTATTTGTTTACAGCAGTGCAGTTTTCCTATAATGGGATTTTAAAACCGCAATTATTATGTTTTGCTACCGGCAGGATTTCAATATCAAATCTAATTGAAAATATTACCGGTATTTTAATTCCCGGCATCAATGCACTCGACGTCATTTCCATTGACTATTTTGATTTTGAATGTAAAAATTTGTTTCAAATCAAATGGTTTGAAGATTCTGATTTGTCACAGATCGCAGCATTTTTCAATGAAAACGTTACCTCCTCTCAGCTTGCACTTCATGCAGATGCCATTTCTGTCGGAAAAGTACCGCAGGATAATGGTTATGCACTTGTGGATAAATACAGAATGCGACATTATTATGTGGATTCAGATGGCACCCTGTACCTGCGTCCGCAATTTTACTATTCGGATGCTGCAGAGCCATTTACAATTGGAAATGGCATGATAGTAAGTGCGGGGATATTCTTTTGCGCAAAAATTTGTGTGTTTCAGACGTCCTTAAAGGTTTTATTATCCTTCCGCCAACAGGAGGGCGTATTGGCATTTGGGAATCTGTCAGAAATAGATCTGGGAATCATAAAGATCAGTGCATCTGATTTTAGTCAAGAAAGTCCTATTCCGATTCCAGAAAACAGCATTCTTTCACAATTTCTTGATACATCTTCCAATGGAGTCGCATTTTATCTGCAAGCATCTCAAAATGATGTGTCCTTCTATTTTGACGGTAAAATTTCAATAGCCGGTTTGGTGGAAAAGCAGGCGCAGTTGTATTATCAGAAAGGCTCGGTCATTGTTAATTTAGAAAGTATATTCTGTGGTATGACAACGCACCTTTCCTTAAATGTAAACTATCAGAGCTTTCAGTCGCTGAACTTTGCTTTTCAGTTTTCTTTTGACACATACAAATTAGAAGAAACATTGACAAAAGTAAAGGATCGATTGAATCATGCAATCGAAGTTTGCAGAAAGAAAATCAAAGATGCAACGCAATCATTGGAAGATGCCAAAACAAAGGTACGGAAATTATATGATGAGATCTCATACTTAGATAGTCAAATAGATGCGTGCAGAAATCGACTCCGCAATATGGGATGGTTCAAAAAAATATTTTATGCACCAATTATCGGCTGTGAAATAGCAGGATATGAAATTGCAAAAGGAGTGCTTTATGCATCTATTTATGTTGCAGAGGCGGCGCTTTCAGTGGCTCAGGCAGCAGTGCAGTTTGCCGGAAGACTTAGCCAAGGGGTGCTGCAGCTTGTAAATGGAGTCATCACGTCGGTTACATCCTTATTCTTTATTCGCCGATTGGCTGCAAGATTATCAGCAGATCCAAACGAATTATATATGCAGTTGAGTATTGATTTTGTTGCATTGGGGAAGGAATACAATCATGAATGGTCTGTACAGAAAACGTTGATGCAGGATCCGTTTAAGGGAAGAGCGTCCATTTCTGACAATATGATGGAGAAAATTGAACCAGATGTAAAGGATCTGGAAAATGGTGTGGTTTCAAGTATTTATTTGAAAAATCGTTATATGCATTGTGTTCAGTATCATGATCAGAAGTTTGATATATCTGAGGCGGTTCATGTATTGGAGCGAAATACAGAAATGCTGCATTTTGTTCAGGATACCTATATGCAGCAATTTGGGGAATCTCTGCCTGATTTTGATGAGATGGATAACAGACTTCTTGAAAATATCGGCATGATAGAATCCAATATCAATATTTCAGAAAGATCTGCTTCTCTGACCGAGTTGGAAGAAACTGTAGAGCAGCTTCGTGATATATCAGAAAACGGGAATAATGGAGTTTCTTATGAAGAACAGCTGAGGATAGATGCTGCAAAGACAGCTGTTGAGAAATATGACGAGGCGGTAAAACTATCTGATGAAATGCAAAAGCTTTTATCAAAAATAACTGTGTCAAGACGTTCTATGCAAACACATCATCTGGAACGAATGAATCATTCTCAGCAGCTAATGCGCACTCGAAGTGTAAACCGGGAACGTTATGAGAGTAATATGTATTCATATGCAAAGATGGAAAAGGAAAAGATGAAAGCCGTGTATGGCGGACTCCCTAATGATGGTTATATCAATCCCTGTAAGGATGAGCAGATTTGGAATACAATTGTGCAGGCAGAGGATTATTTCAGGGTGAATAGCTGATTAGATGGATGTGTGTGATTATAAGACTTTTTCAGTATAAATGTTGTAAAAAATCTTTTTGGGAATCTTTGGATTGCATAAGCTTTTACAACAGAAGATAATTGTATATTACCTATTAATCAATAAATCAAAAAATATTGATGATGATATTTTGGGTGAATACATTAATCATTGCTAATCCACATACAAAATGTAATCACATCAAACAATAAAAACATTGATGAAAGGAAAGAGAGTATAATGAACGACAAAAAAAAGATTTTTTTTATTGCAGCAACGGGTTCTGAATCATCTCCCAATAGATCATATTCAAATTTTGTCCTTGCATTATGTAAAAAAGTGATTCAAGAAGGTTTATCAGATGAGGACAACGTTAATGAAATTACACCTCATTATGAATCTAAGGGTAGTAATATCAAAAAATCTCTTTTTAATAAATTGCTTGCTTACGATGTCTTCGTTATTTTGTTAAATGCTGCAGATAAGCGTTTTAATCCTAATGTTTGGTTTGAATTAGGTGCTATATCAACTAGAAGAAATTGTAAAATTATTGCAATTGCTGACGATGATGTTCATATTCCTTTCGATGTCAATGATATAAAAGTTATACGCTTGGGTAATCTGAAAGGATTTTGGAATAGATATGTATTTGCTGATGGACAAATTGTTAAAACTTCTGATTATAGTAAAAACAGCAGATCATTAAACTATGTAGAATGGAAAAGTGAGGATATAAAAAAACTTTCACCAGAAGAAGCAGATGCATATAAAAAATTTAAAACAGAATTGTGCAATTGCTTAAAAGATAAAAAGTATGAAAATCCTTTCATTAATTATTATGAAAATGCCGTGTTAAATAATATGGGCTATAATAGTTTTCGTGAGTTCCTTGAAGATAAGATAATTGATATTGCGACTTATATTCCGGGTGAACAAGATGCTTTTGAAGCTTTAACGGAAGCGATAAAAACTGCAAAAGAAGAATTAAGAACAACAAGGTTTGCCAATCAATCTATTGTAAGTAAAATTGATAATGAAAAAACAGGAGTGACAAAAGCTCATAACAACTTTACAGAAGAATTAAACAATATTTCAAAGACTAATGAACTTTCAGTTTGTAGGCGCATTATTTGCAATAATAATGCTCAAAAATGGAAGGATATATACGAAGCACTTGACAAAGGCAATATGACAGTTTATATCAGAAAGGAAAATTATAATATTAATTTTGAATTGGTTATTATTGATAGAAAGGTTGCCTTTATACATTTTTATCTAACAAATCAATCAGGAGATACAGATAGCAGTATGGAGTCTGAAGTACGTCATGATTCTAAAATTCAAAGAATTAAGTCAACATTAAGGATAAGAGGTGCCGATGTGTGTGGGGCGTTAATTGAAGTATTTGATCGCCTTATTTATCGTAATGTTAAGGAGAGAGATTTGTCTCGAACATTGTTAGGAATAGAACAAGGTGATTATGTAAAAGGCAAAACAAATGGAGGCTATTTTATTTCCCCATCTCATAGTTTGGATGATAGAGAAAGGCGTAATGAGATAGATAATATGCTTATTAATGCATATAAAGAATGGAAGATTAGAGAGGAAGATAAAATAATAATGACAGTTGGTCTTGTTGATGTTTTAAGGTATGATTTGAGTAGTCTAGGCATTACAAATGAACAATATAAGAGTATTTCAGATGAATACAAAAAAATGCAAAATGATAATAAACGATATTAAATGATGAGGATGATGGTAAATGAAATATATAAAGCAATTACTTATCATTTTTCTTATCTCGTTCCTAGGAGAATTGTTGAATTATATTATCCCTTTGCCCATACCAGGTAGTATTTATGGAATGATTTTGATGTTTATCCTTTTGTGTATCGGTGTAATCAAACTGAATCATATAAAAGAAGTCAGCAAATTTTTAATTGACATCATGCCCATGTTATTTATTCCATCTGCAGTGGGGATTATAGCTCAAGTGGATCAACTTAAATCAATTTGGTTTCAAATTATTATAATCACAATAGTAACAACTGTAATTACAATGGCAGTTACAGGAATAACATCTCAGGCAATTATTCGAGTAAAGAAAAGAAAGAAGGTTGATGAAAAAGATGAACTTTCTGACTAATACTGTTTATTGGGCTGTATTGGTGAGTTTAGCATCATATTTGCTGGGCAAATTTTTGCAGGATAAAACTCGTATTGTACTTTTTAATCCACTCTTATTTTCCACAGTGTTTACCGTGCTTTTTCTATTGATTTTGCATATTGACTATAATACTTATTATGAAAAGGCTGATTATTTATATTATCTATTAACTCCGACTACTGTTTGTCTTGCTGTTCCATTATATGAACAGATAAAACCGTTAAAACAAAATTGGCTGGCTATTATTCTTGGAATTTTATCTGGAGTTATAGCTTGCTTACTTAGTATTCTTGGTTTTGCCATGATATTCAATTTTTCTCACACTATGTATGTAACGATACTCCCAAAATCAATAACTACTGCAATGGCTATGGGAGTCTCTGAGGAATTAGGAGGTATATCAAGTTTAACTGTTCCTATTGTTATTATGACAGGAATTACTGGTAATATAATTGCAGAATTAGTATGTAAAATTTTTGGAATTAAAGAACCTATTGCTCGTGGATTGGCAATTGGCTCTGCTTCACATGCTATGGGAACAGCAAAAGCAATTGAAATAGGAGAAATAGAAGGTGCGATGAGTAGCCTTTCAATTGCTGTAGCAGGAGTAATGACAGTCGTAGGTGCTTCGATTTTTTCTTGTTTTTATTAATAATGATTTTAATTTTGCGCATTTGTTAACGCATAAAAAGGAGACAATTATCTAGTGAATATTTACATTATAAATCCATTATTTACAATGGAAAACCACAGCAAAGCTGATTGCTTTGTTCAAGTTCTTAAAGAACAGTTTGAGAAGTATGATATATCTTACTCTATTGTGAATAATGCAGCTAGGTACCTTTCTAAAATTGAAAAGGATAGCGTTTTAATAATTTTTAACGGTGAATCCCTTTATACAGATGAAAGTATAAGAAAAATGTTGCGTGTGGCTAAAAACAAAAAAGCAGCTATATATCCGATTGCTATGGATAAGGAAACAAGAAAGCCATTAGATATTATTGCTGATAAACAAAGCTATGATGTTTGGGAACAACTTAGATGCAGAGATTTAAGTGACGATTATCTTCCGTTAATTGCACGCTGTTTTGCACGAAAACTTATTGCTGAAATAATGCCAACTATGTACAGTGAAAATGGACTTATTTTTATAAGTCATAGACGTTTAGATGGTGAAGAAATTACAGCAAGGCTTTGTGATTCTCTTAGTGTTCAGTTTAAGGCGTGTAGAACCTTTCGTGATGTTACTTCTGTAAAAGTTGGTGAAGAGGCACAAAGTGAAATCGACAAGGTAATGTTAGAAAGTGATGCATTTATTTTTATTCATACATCTGGGGCTTCGGAATCTGAGTGGATACAGAAAGAGTTGAGATTTGCTGTTCTAAGAAACATACCTGTGTTATGGGTGCAGATAGATAATGCCGATATTCATAAATTAAAAGTTGTTCCTTCAGAAAAGCCACACTTGCGTTATGGTTTAGATGAATTTAAGAATGTCAAAAGATTAGCCGAGATCGCTGGTGAAATTATGGAGAGAACATTTGACTTGCTTATGACTAAATCGAATGTAGTATTTGATCGTTATAATGCGTTAGAAGAAATGTTTGAAGATAAAATAAAGTGCGTTGACAGCGAAAAAATGATCTTTAATATTGATGTTAAACGAAAAGGATATAGATACCCACAACGAGATATAAATCAATATGTTCAGTTATTTGGCAGAACACCTACTTTATTCGATGCAACTCGCTTTAATGAAGACTTGATGAGTTTGAACGCTCAATACGATTCAACAGTGATTTTGACAGACAAAATAGTAAAAAGTAAAGAAAATGATGGTGTGATAATTGAGTCGTACGAAGATTTTATGTTTCACTGGGATAAATATCTTCAAAAGACTATTGTCAATAAAAATAAAGAGATAATTATTTCGGGTGCTTTTCCCGATGGAGAGGAAATATATAAGCAAACACTTACAGATGCACTTGTGATTTTTGCTAAATCAATTTTAAAATCGGGATATACTTTAACATTTGGTGCTCACCCTACATTTCAAGAGTTGTTTTTTGAAATATCACGTCTGATTTATCCTGAGAATTATAAAAATCGTTTGAAACTGTATATATCAAAGTGGTTTGAAGATAAGTATACACATTCAAAAGAATATTATAAAGCAAACTCTGAATTTAACGAGATTGAAAAAGAAAGCACCTTAAGCGAAAGCTTGACAAATATGAGAAAGGAAATGATACAACGTAAAGAGGTTTCAGTTCTAATTTGTTTGGGAGGTAAAATTAAGGAAAATAAATCTGAAGAAGGAATTCGTGAAGAAATAGCATTAGCTATTGAATTTGGAGTACCTGTGTTTATAGTAGGTTCTGTTGGGGGGTGTTCATCTAAAGTTGCTCTGGAGTATAAAGCTGATAAATGGACAGGACTTAATGATGCACAAAAAGAATTAAATATTGAGTTAATGGAAAGTATTGATTATTATTCTTTATCTCAAGCTGTACTAAATTACCTGAATAATAAATTAGGAGAATAATTAAAATGAATCGTTTTCTGACTTTTGAGCAACTAGAATCGAAATACAATAATTATGAGCAGCGTGCAATTTTCAATGAAGTAGTTAATTATAGTTGTAATGATGCAATTACTGTATTTTTATCTCATAGGCATAGTGAAGATATTAGACTAATAAATCAAATTAGAAGTTTCTTTGTATCTTAAGGTGTAAATTTATATATAGACTGGTTGGACAAAGATATGCCAAAAGTCACGAGTTCAGAAACTGCTGAGAAGTTGAAAATTAAAATTGAGAAGTCAAGCGAATTTGTGATTTTAGCAACACCTAAAAGTATTGAGTCAATATGGATGCCATGGGAAATAGGCTTATCCGATCAGATGAAAGGACTAAGCAATATTGCTGTACTTCCAATAGTTCATGAAAATAAAACTTGGGATAAAAGAGAGTATTATCAATTATATAACAGAATTGAAAACATTAATAACAGATGGTTAGTTTTAAAACCGGAATACTTATGTGCAGGAGAAGAATTAGAGATATGGCTAAAACGATAGTATAATTATGTTTGTTAATTTGCATATAAGCATTTAAAATTAAGATATAAATATAGAAAATGAGGTATAACAATATGAATGATAAAGTTGAACATTTAAAATTGATACAAGGCATCATTACAAGAATGAATACAAACTCGTTTCAAATAAAAGGATGGACGATTACATTGGTATCAGCACTATTAGCACTTTATGCTAATAGTGGAAAAGTTACATATATTTTTATTGCACTTATTCCTGTATTAATCTTTTGGTTTTTGGATTCATATTATTTACAGCAGGAACGTAAATTCAGAGCGTTATATAATGATATTGTTGATGCAGCCAATTATGGTGATGATATAAAGAATTTTAAAATGTCAATTGATAAATATAAATCTTGTAAATACTGCCTGATTAATGCAATTATTTCTGTAACAATTTTGCCACTTTATTTGCTGTTAGCATTGGGATTAATTGTTGGTGGATTTATTCTAAAATAGAAAGGGCACAAAGATGGGAAGAAAAATTTTTATATCATACAAGTATGCAGATAATGACGTTGAAAATATTACTGGCAATCCAGGTTTATGGTATAATTGCACAGTTAGAGATTATGTTGATGTGGTTGTAGAAACTCTTAAAGATAAGACAGATCATATTTATAAAGGTGAATCAGATGGAGAAGATTTATCTCAGCTTGAGAATTCAACCATTTGGGAAAAATTGAAAAATAGAATATATGATAGTACGTTAACAATTATAATGATATCAAAGGGTATGAGGGAGAAATATAAAGCAGAAAAACATCAGTGGATTCCTCAGGAAATATCATATTCATTGAAGGAAGTTTCAAGGAAAGATAAAAATGGTAATCCAGTTACAAGTAAAACAAATGCGCTTTTAGCTGTCATTTTGCCAGATATAAATGGTAAATATGATTACTTTACATCCAATAGAACATGCTGTAGTACTGGTTGTACATTCTATCAAAGTAATTCCCACTTGATTTTTAGCATAATGAGTAGGAATATGTTTAATCATAAAAATCCAGATACAGATGCTTGTGATGTTGGCCAAACTATATATCATGGTGATTGCAGTTATATGTATTGTGTAAAGTGGTCAGATTTTGTTGGTGATATGGAATCATATATTGATAAGGCATATGAGATACAAGTAAATCAAGATGATTATAATATTCAAAAGGAAGTTTAATCATTTTTTCTTAAGCTAGAGCTGATAATTTTGAATTTATAATTCTCAATAAGTAGATACTGAATCCATTCATCTATTTCATGGTCACAACACATCATATCTGTCAGATTGATCGAACAGAAATATGAAAATGAGAAAAGTATAATTGGTAATACCTAAAGAAAACGTTCAACGCAAAAGAAAACGCAAGCGAAATTGTATCAAAATAAGCGTTCTTTGGCACATCTGCACCCCTATTTTGATACAAAATAGGGGTGCAATTTTATGTATTAAAAACAACGCAGTATCGGCACTTTTCAGAAAGTACCGTTTTCTGTTGCTTAAAGGTTACGAAAATAATATATTTATAATATGATTATCATTCAAAAGATGAGTAATAAGTGGTCTGAAATTATCAGAAAAGTATTTTAATTGCTATCATATGTATAGTTTTTCTTGCAGTCTATTTATCATTATACGCAATGATAAGTAGACTGATATGCTGAAAAAAGTTCCTTCACACCATTTTAGTATTAAGGAATTTTTTATATTATTCTCCAGATTCATTTTCAGAATTGGAATTTTTAGAACAATACCGTTTACTTGCTCTTTTCTTCATTCCGTTTTCATCAATGACTACATTGCTTCTTCTTTGACGTTCTTCTTGAACTGCGTCAAATATCTCTTTTGAAATAATCTCTGGATGCACTTGTTCAGCCAAATATTGATGTTTTTCAACGGAATTTTTCTTCCGTTTCCGATTGTGAAAACCATCGGTATATGTCTTTTTAAGCAGCACATTACCTATATATTTTTCGTTGGTAAGTATTTTTACAACTGTTTGATTGCACCATTTTTTCTTTCCGGAAGGAGTAAGAATTTCCTTTTTAGAAGTATCAATTTCTTCATTTTCAAATATAACTCTTACACCGATTGCTCTAAGTTCTCTTTGAAATTTTCTCAAGTGGAATAGAAACTAAACTGTGAAACACCTGTTGAAAAAGCAGAAAGTAGTTTGCTGATTTTTTCTATACTCTCGTCGTTAAGTAGATAAGTATAGTTGGTGATTGGACTGTCGGGAGAATTAACGCTTAATTTATGTTTGAACCAATTGAATATGATTTGATATATTCGTATTTCTTCAATCTTTCATTGATTGAATTATCTTTAAAAAATGTATTGACAGTATGTTTTCCAGTTACAATATTGCATTCAAAAATTAATCTATATTTATTTCCATACTTGTGGAACAAAATAGATGTTCACTCAAAAAAACCGAAATATCTGGCTTTTTTGGCATTTTGGGAGCAAAAAATTTTAGGTCAAAAAAATAGATGCCTTTCGCCTTTTTTAATGGAGAAGAATTTGAACCAATAATGACAAAAATAAAAAGAGCTGCAAAAAAATTGTCGATCATATAGCAGAACTTGCCCATTTAGGTTTTTACGTGAAGATCACACCAAACGATTATTTACCGAGAGAAACTGAGGACGGAGAGATAATTGCCTGCGAGGAAAAAGAATATTGCAGAATACTTGATGAATTTAAGTGTAAATGAAGTTAAATGCAGTCTGGACAAATTTGTTTGGACTGCATATAATTACTGATTTTTACACCCGATTTGATGTTAAAACAAAAAATAATATGCATTTCGTGCAAAAAAAGTGCATTTCGTGCCACAACTATTGACAAACGAAATGTAATTAGTTACAATTAAATTATACAATTGCTTGAAATTTTACGCTAAAATTCCAAAAAAATAATTTTTTCACTGCAAACAATCCGTGGCTTCACTACAAGTTTTGGCATGAATCGTTGATTTGCGTTATAATAAAGACAGGCAGTCATTATGTTGATAATGTTCTCCATTTCCATGCGGATCCATTAATGCAGAGAGATCAAATCAAGACATTCTTATATTATGCAGCACTGGAATTGATAGCAAGAAAAAAATTTGGCTTTATTTGACAAAAAACATCTCTAGATAATTATATACTATCGCTAACAAGTAATTAGAAAACTATGGTATAAGTAAGAACAACTAGGAGGTATCACATGAAAAAAAGTAAGCGCTATATGCAAAAGAAACAGCAAGCAGATTCTCCAGTAGAACATCTTGCACTTGCGGTTGAAGAAAAATCAGATACGGTAATGAATATTGATTCCGGAATTCAACACGGTGTGGTTCAATCTGCAAGACATATTATTAATATGGACTTGCTCAAAAAGAAATTGCAAAATCCCAAAAAAGATTCTGGTGCAGCTGTAGAGGTAAAAACAAGGGAAGATTATGAAATCTACAGCTGCTTAAAGGCAATGCCACATTGTATCCGATCTATGGAAGTAAGCAGAGGAGATAAAGATGGTAACATTGGTACAAACATGCCCTTAAATGACACTATTTGTGTAGCTGTGCATCATCTGGATGATAAGTCTTATGGTGGACTTTGTGTACTTCGTGAGTGGGGTGCAACTGAAATGTTTAATATATTTGTCGGATATAATCCGCTTCAGTCAAAAATTTGGAGAGGAATGCTGAATGATATTCCGGATGAATTATTTCATGCATGTATTCTGGAAACAATTCCTAATGGCGAATCAGCACCGGACTGGGCGGAGGGCATTTATCATATTGCAAGAGATTTCAACAAATTTCCTGCATCATCTGAATTGCCATCAGATGCATTTGATAAAATTTTTGATGGTACAGACAAGTTGAAAAATCCTAGCGGTAAACCATTAAGTTTTCTTAATGCGCAGCGCAGTTTATGTGCATATAATTTTTTGCGTGCGATCGCAAGAGGAAAAGCAGAAAATAAAAAGGTTTTTGTTTGGGAAGATGGTGGATATCTCAATCCAATTATTGATCAATCAATCGAAGATAACCTGACAGTTGCGCAGTTCAGAAGTCTTTATATGATTCCGGATGATCCGGAAACAGACAGTCAGCTACCCGAATCTTTTGTAAAAGCAATAGAAAATATTTTCGTTGGTACAGTAGAACTCACAAGAAATGGTTACGATATGAGTGCAGTAATCGCAGCATCACGTGCAATGAATACAAGATTCTTTTCAATTGCGGCATCCTATGAAAAAATTATGCTGGAAGGTGATTCAATCACGTTGGCATGTATTGATGCACTTTCACAAGTACTTTATTCTACAGGAAGTAGTTTGCGAAATAGAAATGTTTTGGTTATGGGTGCAAGAGGAAACCTAGGCAGATTAAGCGTAGGACATCTTGCAAATATTCTTGAAAATGCAGAAAAACAACTTTGGGGTTGCGATCTAAAATTGAATTGGCCTAAATCAATGCCAGAAACTATTCCAGAATGGGCAGAATAGTCTGCTTGTGATAAACCGCTTTCTGATATTGCAGGTGAAGTAGCTGCGTATAGTGATTTATCAAAAGAAGTTCGTTATGATATTGATATAATCCTTGGCTGGACAGGTGGACCACGGAAGGTAACCTTTGATGGACGAGAAGCTACATACCAGACGATCAGTGGTCAGGATATTGCCGACTGGCTGACATATGGAACAAAAAAATCAGAGTTATACTTAGTATCAGGCAGCACAAAAACAGTTGAATTTTCTGATGTACTCTGCTGGCTTGAACAACTATTAAATATGCCAGAGGAAAGCAGAGAGATAAATGATATAAAACTGCAAAAATTATCCGTGGCAGCAATTCCAGATCAGCTTTCTATCGCAGCGGTAGAACAAATGTGGCCGGATGATAATCCGCCGAAAACGATCAAACGCAATTTTGGAACAAAGTTTACATTTGTTTTTAATCAAAATGATGTGCAAGTAACAAAGACATTGTATCTTGTCAATAATACCATGCCCATTAATTTTATGTATTATGGTACTCCCACGGAAATTATGGATATGACATACAGTCAAGTTACAAGCTGTGCTGTTGCACTTTTCAAGAATCAGAATATTGAACCGGGTATTTATCCTACCGATTATCATAGAAAGGCAACGGATGGCGTTTATCTTGCTCGTAAATTGACAAAAGATTATCCGATTCCATATCCCTTTACATTGATGAAAGAGAAGAATGAATTCACTGGAGCTGTCGATGTGTATCGATCTTATTTTGGCTGTATTAATACGATGATTCAGAAACTGGGTGCAGAAAAAGTTCTGGCAATGATGTCTGAATCTGATAAAAATCGTGGAATTAAAGTCGGTCAGGAGATTAGAGCAAGCGGCGGCGGTGAAGATTTTGATATTCCGAAAGCTTTGTATACCATTATTGATATGGCAAGTGACATAGGAGGGCAAGATACGATTTTAGATGTATCTGATACTCATGGTGCAACAGTTACAAAATTCGGAAAGTGTCCTGTTTATGAAGGCGCAAAAGCACTCGGAATGGATGATACAGAAATTGAACAGATTTGTCGTGCAAGTTCCCTTGCTTTTTTGAATTCCGTGGTAAAACAATTAAATCCAAAATTGAAATATGTTGTTTCAGCATTTCGCTCTGAGCAATATGGTGGATGTGTTGAAGAGATTGTTATAGACGAATGATTTTTTAACCGAATCATATATTGTATGAATCTGTTTTTGAATCGTCCTCAAAATCTGAACCGGTCATGTTCAGTTTGAGGACGATTTTCTTATTTATGTGCCTATTTTACGTAGTTTAATACATTGCTTTAAATTGAACGCAATTATTTGAAATGTTTAAAAATGGTACAGTATAATTCTTCGGTTTTCATATTTTTGAAGAATGACTCAACTACTGTGTAACAGATTCTCCGTTTTTATAGAGCAACTAATGATTTTCATAGTAACTTGTATTTTTTGATATATAGTGATATAATGAAGGAAAAAATAAAGCGTGTTCACAACGCACAGATTCTTGTTATTTACATTCAGTGCAGATATATTCAGGAACAGTTTTTTCATTGATCGCAGACTCGTAAAGCCGCCAACCGCCTGCAAGATTAAAACACTCATATCCATTTCCTGAAAGTATGCGGCAGGCAATATAACTGCGAAGACCGCTGTGACAATGAACGTATACAGGCTTGTCCTTGGGAATTTCTGAAATATGTTCTCTCAATGAATCCAGAGGAATATTGATAAAACCATCTATTTTGCCACGCTGTACTTCTGTGGCAGTTCTGACATCAAGAAGCGTCACACTGCCGTCACGAGGCAGATTTTCGACATCATCCCAGAAAAATTGCTTTATCTTTTCTGTAATAATATTTTCAGCAACAAATCCCAGCATATTAACAGGATCTTTAGCGCTGCCGAAGGGTGGTGCATAGCAAAGTTCAAGTTCTGCAAGATCGGTGATTTTTGCACCAAAACGAATTGCTGTTGCCAATACATCCATACGCTTGTCCACGCCGTCATATCCGACGATCTGTGCGCCAAGTATTTTCAGCGTCTGTTTGTCCCACAACGCCTTGATTGACATATTGCTCGCACCGGGATAATAAGAGGCATGAGAACCGGAATAAATATAGGTTTTGTCATAGTCGATTTCTGCCGCTTTTGCACTTTTTTCATTGATTCCTGTTGTAGCAACGGTCATATCAAAGAGCTTCAGTACAGCTGAGCCTTGTGTACCATCATATTCTGAAGACAGTCCTGCAATATTGTCCGCTGCAATGCGTCCTTGTTTGTTAGCAGGTCCTGCAAGTGGGATAAATGCTGGGGATTTTGTGACAAAATCTTTCACCTCTACCGCATCTCCAACAGCATAAATATGCGGAATATTGGTTCTCATATTCTGGTCAACCATAATGCTGCCACGATGATTTGTTTTGATACCGCACTCTTTAGCCAATGCAGTTTCAGGACGGACACCAACTGACATAATAACCATATCAGCATGAATCTCACCGTTTTGCAACATGACTGTATGCCCGTTGATGGCTTTCACGCCGTTACTCAGATAGAGATTGATTCCTTTTGATTTGATATAGCGATGCACATCTGCTGCCATATCAAAATCAAGCGGTGCTATAAGATGATCGGCAAGTTCTACAATAGATACTTCCAGTCCTGCTTCTTTCAGATTTTCCGCCATTTCAACGCCGATATATCCACCTCCGACTACAATGGCAGATTTCGGCATTGCACTTTCGATATATTCCTTGATTTTTAAAGTGTCAGGAATATTACGAAGCATGAACACGAAGTCATTGTTGATTCCCTCAATATTTGGTTTGATTGGCTCAGCACCGGGTGAAAGTATCAGGTTATCATAGCTTTCCTCATAACTGTCCCCTGATTTTAAATTCTGAACTGTCACTGTTTTGGTTTCGGGATTGATTTTTACCGCTTCACTGCTTACACGGACATCAATACGAAATCTTGCCCAGAAGCTTTCCGGTGTTTGCAGAGTCAGATTATTTTGATTGGTAATAACACCGCCGATATAATACGGCAGTCCGCAGTTGGCAAAGGAAACATATTTCCCACGCTCCAACACAATAATCTCTGCCGTTTCATCAAGTCTGCGCAATCTTGCCGCTGCGGAAGCACCTCCGGCAACACCGCCAATAATAATCGTTTTCATATAGTTATACCTCTTTTCTGAAAGGAGTTTTTTCAATGGAACAAAACCCATTTGAGCCTGTTTATCAGGAAATATTCCCGTTTTGGAATGAAATAACGGAATCAGAACGTGAGTTTATCTGCCGAAACTCATTTGCTTTGAACTATCCGAAAGGCACTAACATTCACGATGGCAACGAATGCTCCGGTGTGATTTTCGTCCATTCAGGCAGTCTGCGTCTTTATATTATGTCCGAGGACGGAAAGGAAATTACGCTCTATCGTCTGCATAAGGGCGATATGTGTATGCTGTCGGCTTCCTGCGTCTTACAGACGATTACCTTTGATGTGTTTGTTGACGCAGAAGAGGACAGCGAATGCTATGTCATCAGCGGTTCTGCTTTTGCTGAGGTTTCCGCCCGCAATCCAAAGATAAAAATATTTGCGCTTGAAACTGCCGTCAGCCGTTTTTCAGATGTGATGTGGGTCATGCAGCAAATATTTTTTATGAGTATGGATAAACGGCTTGCAATTTTCCTCTTAGATGAGAGTGCAAGAATCAACTCCGATACCGTTACATTGACTCACGAGCAGATTGCTCGGTATATCAGTTCTGCCCGTGAGGTCGTATCAAGAATGTTGAAATATTTTGCAGGTGAGGGAATCGTTGAAGTTTCACGCAAGGGAATAAAAATTCTTGATAAAAAGCGTTTGCGTCAATTAGCCCTTTAACATTGCAAGGATGTGCGACTTTGGTCTTGATCCGACAGCTTGCTGAATTATCTTGCCGTTTTTCATTACAACCAGAGTCGGAATGCTTGCTACGCCGAAAGCCTGTGCAAGCTCCGGTTCTTGATCCACGTTGATTTTTCCAACAAGATACTGCGGATTTTCCTTTGCTATTTCGTCCACAAGCGGTGACACCATGCGGCATGGACCGCACCAGTCAGCATAGAAATCAAGAAGAACCGGCTTATCGCTTGTTTTTACAGAATTGAAATTATTTTTATTTACACTTAAAACTGACATATGAATTACCATCCTTTATTTTATTGTATCTTTAGTATACCCTGTTTTTATTTTTCTTTCTGTGATGAAGTCACATTTTTCGCTTTACATATGAGCTGCGTCATTGTTCCCATCGGGCAGTATACACACCATGAACGAGGCTTGAACAGAATCATAGTAACAAAACCGAGAACGGTAGATGTGAGCATGACGCTGTAAAATCCAAAAGCAAACTGTGCTACTCCCGGTGAAAACATTGTTCCATGATATGCCCAGTGCCATGGGAGCTTGAATGTCCAAAGCAGCTTAACCGTTTGATTCAGTTCTTTTGTTCCTGCGAAAACCAGATATGTATTCCAGAGCATTAGGAAAAACATCGCAAAAAAGAAAATCAAAAATCCGTATCTAAAATATTTTGACTTCATCCATTTTGGAATATCCTTTTTGCGGGAAAGTCCAAATTTTCCTCCTATCAGGGAAAATAACTGACCTCGTCCGCAATATTTGTTGCAATATGCCTTGCTGCCTTTTACAACCGATATGATGATAGGTATGAAAAAACAGAGTAATCCAAGCCATGCAAACAGAATATTGAAAAATCCTAAAATGAGATATGTAAGAGAGAATATCCAAAGATAGTCATACCATTTTTTCTTTTGTTTCATTGCTCTGTCACCTCCAGTGTAATCACGCTTGCAGGGCATTCCTTAGCACATTTTCCACAGCCGACACACAATTCAGGATTGATTTCGGCAAATACACCTTTTAGAATTGTAATAGCATTTTTCGGACAAACTTTCATGCAGCATCCGCATGCGACACATTCACGGATACCGACTGTTGCTTTTCTTTTTGGCATAATAAATCTCCTCCTTTTATTTATATAAGTAGTATACCATAAGAAATAGTTTCTTTCTGTGATTAAATCACAAATCAGCGTTATGTGAAAAACTTTATGCAAAAAGCCGCTAACAAATTTCATAGTGTCTTGACTTTTTTGAAGATTGGGGTTATAATATTATCGTCATATGTCGGAAACGGAGGTGTGTGTATGGCAAGACCAAGTCGATGCCGAAGAATTTGTGCCAAACCGGAGTATGACAGTTTTGCACCATGTGGAGTTAAAAATGCAGTACAAATCGTTTTGACGGTTGATGAATTTGAAACGATTCGATTGATCGATCAAGAAAAGAAAACACATGAGCAGTGTGCTTTGCTGATGAATATTTCCCGAACCACGGTCACAGAAATTTATGAACGGGCAAGGACAAAAATTGCCGATTGCATTGTCAATGGAAAATCACTTCATATTGCCGGTGGAAATTATGAATTGTGTGATGGCTCTGCATGGAAATGCTGCATTAAAATTTGCGGCAGAATTAATTTTTTGGCTCATAATCGAGCTGATATTAGAAAGGAAACAGAAATTATGAAAATTGCAGTAACTTATGAAAATGAAAACGTATTCCAACACTTTGGTCATACAGAACAGTTCAAGGTTTATGAGATAGTTGATGGCAAGGTAAAGGATTCTGAAATCATAGACACAAACGGCAGCGGACACGGTGCGTTAGCCGGACTGCTTTACGGACTGAATATTGATACGCTGATTTGCGGAGGAATCGGTGCAGGTGCTCAGAATGCTCTTGCAGAAGCAGGAATCAAGCTGTTTGGCGGCGTATCCGGAAGCGCTGACGATGCGGTAAATGCTTTGCTTGAGGGAACTCTTGCGTACAATCCGGATGTTCGCTGTAATCATCATGGTCACCACGGCGAAGGTCATTCTTGTGGTGAAAACAAGCATGGATGTGGCGGAAGCTGTCACGAGTGAATTTGTAATTAAGAGAAAAATGGCAGGGCTTTGCTTGATAGCAATAGTCCTGCCGAATTTTTTTATATGAAATTAAACAACGCCTTCCACAATGGTTCTGCCATTCAATTCGATGGTGTGCATACCGCTCTGCTTATTTTTGTTGAAATTTAAGCTGAGCAAGTAGCCTTTGTCAATATGATAATAGTTTAGATATTCGGACAATTGCTTTTCTCCTTGCGTGTTATATTCATCACCGTACCCAGATTTTTAGTTCAATAATGTACTGCTTTCCGAGATAGTCAACGATAACATCTGTACGTCTTTGGTCACGTGTCTGAGCTTCGATATAATAATTTCCTGTGCCGTTGATGATTGGTCTAAGGTAGAGCAAAAACAGCTTTCTGCCGTCATCTTCTTTGAATTTGTCAGGTTGTGAACCGTAGATGTCGTTGAAATGCAAAATGAACTTTTCAAGGATGAGCTCCATGTTTAGCTCATTGCCTGAGATGAACTGGGATTTATCATTTTCACCGGCTTTAAAAATTGATGTTTTTTGCATCTGTTTATTTGTTAGAATTGCATTGTAAAGCCTTGTTTCAAAAATGCGGTTTGCAATTACAACCGAACCGTTTTCCTCTTTTACAAACCCATACATCATCGCCAGTTTGATTACGGAATCATCTGGATTATATGAGATACGTCTGCCCTCAATCAAGATTTGATACAAATAATCGTACAAATCCGGATAATCTTCTATTTTATTGATAAGCGATTCAAACAGTGCGTTGTTTTCTTTCAAAATCACTTTTACAGCTTCTGCCACCGCACTTTCTGACCAGTTAAAATTTTCATCCATCAACTTGCAAATGCTGGAAACCAACACCGGATACCCCGAAGTATAATCATAAATCAGCTGTGAAATATCTGCAATATCCATTCCAGCATGGTGATCATTTTCATAATCAGTCAACATTCCGGCTATATCATCGGGTGAAAAACTCATATCTATATCGAATGGAGAAGCAATATTCCACGGACTGTTGTGTTTGTTTTCTGCATCAGGACGGATTTTTTGACGAAGATTTCGAATATCATGTACTCCGGCGAGAATGACAGATTGGAAAGTATGATGTTGTGTGCGATTTAAATAATATCCTCTTAGTTGTGCTAAAAAGTTGTAGTAGTTCGGTAAAAAAGAGGTGAAAACGTTCGAAAAGGAAAAAATGAAAAGTGCCCGAAATTAGGTGATTTTAAAATATAATTTTTAAATGACAAAAAACACGTGAAAAAGTGGTTTTAAATGACAAAAAAAGCAGCGTTATTTGCCGAAATCTCGGTATTTTTACGTTGCTTTTTGTGTTCTATCGTATCTTTGATTTGTCACTTAATTTTTTATTGAATTCCAGCATTTAGATGTATCTTTAATCCTTTAAATCATCTGGGTTGAAGAAAATGTCACTAATATCATTTAACGAATTTATCAAAGTAGATACGCAATTCCAAGCCTTTGATTTGAATTCCGTTTTTTCTATTCTTGGTTCTAATGATTGTAATTGATTGAAAATTTCCATAATTGAACCTGCTATCTTTTCGAATACTATTGTTTGAAGTGACCTTGTTTCATTATTCCAAGAATCAAGAAAAAGCCTCATTTCCAGCAATATACTATGTATGTTAGTGTTGACAACACAATTGTTACATTCTGTCAGAAATTTCTTTAATTTTTCAATTTCTTCGTTCAAACCCTCTTGTAATTCTTCTTCATATCCTCTATCATAATAATCGAAAGTATATTTTTGTATTATAGGAACTCCAGTTCCATTTTCGAGCCAATCAGTGGGGACGTTAAATTCCAATGCAATAAGCTTTAATAGCTTTTCATTTGGGCACTCTTTTCCAGATTCTATCCGGCTTAAATACGGTTGCGTGACCAGAATTCTATCTGCAAACTGCTTTTGAGTAAGTCCATTTTCTTTTCTCAACAATTTTATACGTTCATTTAACTCTAACATTGTGAAATCCTCCAAAAATATAACCATAGTTATATCAAGCGCTTGACAATATAAGTGTACGAATGATATAATATAATTGTGGTTATGTTGCTATCATCATTATACCACAAAAGAAAATAAAAAGAAAGGGGTAAAAGTAATGAAAAGTGGAAAATATTGTGAGTTTGGAAAAGTAATATACAAAAGGCTTGCCGAACTGAATATGACGCAGAAAACACTTGCGGAAAAGGTTCATTGTCAGCGTTGTCAGATTTCATGTTATGCACGTGGGATAAACAAACCTACAGTAGTAACACTGATGAAGCTTTGTCTGGCATTGGATCTGGATCTTAATGAAATGGCTGAGTTGCTGGAAAGAGACGGTCAGACGAATGAATGAACATTGGATCACAGTAAAAGAAGCTACTATATGTAACAAATGTAAAGAGAATACCATTGTTCAACAGGTAAACCGTGGCACACTGCAATACAAGTACATATCTGGCAAAGGACGAGGAGGAAAGCAACTCCGTATCCTGCTCGAAAGCCTTTCACCGGAAGCACAGCGCAATTATCTGAAAGAGCAGAAAAAAACAACTTCAGGAGATGCCGAAAAGATTCTTCTTGATAGGATGTCAGCGGATAAACGAGATCAGCTTGAAGAAAAACTCCTGATCACACGAAAGTACATTGAATTTCGTGACAATTATCCGCACAAAGACCATGTAAAGCAGTTCGTGAAGTATATGAAAAAGCATTATCCTATGATTGAATTCAAGACAGAACGGCTTGCAGTCTGGGCAGCAAGGTATAAGGAACAAGGAGCAGCCGGTCTCATTGATTTACGTGGATGCCGAAGCAAAGGAAACACATCACTTACAAAAGAAATGCAGGAAATGTTTTTAAAGTACTATTTAACAGACAAAAAACCGTCAATCAAGCAGTGTTATGATGATGTAAGCGATAGTTTTAATGGTAAAGTACCGCATATTTCTTCATTCAAACGTTTTCTGAAAACAGTTCCAGACCAGACCTTAATAAAATACAGAGGCGGAAACAAGAATTTTGATGATAATTGTTTACCAAGCATTCAGACAGATTATGAAAGCATAGAATCAAACTACGAATGGATTGCCGATCATCACCAATTTGACGTTATTGTAAATGATAAAGGAAAAGTAGGTAGAGCATGGCTCAGTACATGGATTGACCGCCGTTCAAGGTACATTGTAGGCTATGTAATCAATCTGCGTGAACCGAATTCAGATATTGTTCTTGACAGTTTCACAGAAGCGGTAAAAAACTGCGGTATTCCAAAAAGAATACAAATTGATAACGGAAAGAATTACAAAGTACATGACCTGTTTTCCCGTGACAGTCCCTATGCTTTGGCTGCTGAACTGAAAGCAGCTGTAAGAATCTCACTGCCATATAATGCAAAGGCAAAATCAATTGAACGTGCATTCAGAAGTATTGAAAGCTTTAATAAAATGCTTGAATCTTATTGTGGCGACCGTCCGGACAATCGTCCAGAATCCATGAAAATGACAAATGATAAGATTCAGGATAAAGTGATGACTTATGAGGAATTCAAAGAAACTGCTGCTAATGTAATCAATCTATACAACAATACACCGCATAGCGGAAAAGGTATGAACGGACGCACACCGTATCAGTGCTACAAAGAGGAGTTCAAAGAACCAATGCAAAAGCTCGGAGACAAGGAGCTTCTTAATATCATGCGTAGAAGAACACGCTGCGTTAAGGTTACTAAAAACGGCATAAAGTTTGCAGAGCTGGGCGGAATCGACTATTATAGTGATGAACTTGTAATGTATCACTTCGGAGAAAAAGTGTATGCAAAGTACTTTACAAATGATGTAAAGTCTATTCATGTATACGCTGAAAACGGTGCATTTATCGGCGCTGTTCCAAGTAAGCCATTGTATGTGTATGGAGCAGGTGAAGAAGTAAATGCACAGGTAATAAGAGATAACAATAAGTCGAAGCGGAAAATACGTGAATACGCAAAGTCCTTTTATCCTCATGGTATTTCTGTACCAACCATTGAAGATGTTTACAAGAGACGTTCAGAAGCATTTGGCGAACCTGATTTTAGCGATATTCCTAAGACATTTCTTCTTGATCCGGAAAAGCGCATGGAGCATGAAAGGATTTATGCAGAAGAACAAGCAATTGATGCAGCAGCGAAAAAGAAGTTTGTTTTTCCTACTGAAGATGATGATTATGATTACGAATTAAGCCTTTCAAGGAGGTATGCAAATGAATGACATTGAAAAGGCACGTGACAAGTTAATCTGTTATATGAACAGAACCGGACAAAGTCAGTCAGCCATAGCAAAGAAAATAGGTATCTCACCGACTACAGTATCGCAGTTTTTGAGTGAATCCTATATTGGCGATAATGCAGAAATCGCTTTAAAAGTTGAGTCATTTATCTACTTGCAAACGATGCGTGAGCATTATGCAAAAGCTCCAAACTTTACTGACAAGCTGAGAAACACACGAAAAATCACAGCAGCACTTGACTATGTTTACGCTAATAGATGTACCGGTGTTGTATCTGGTGTTTCTGGATGCGGAAAGACAACAGCATTGAAAAACTACCAGAAGATTGCAAATGGCGTTGTGTATGTACAAGCAGATGCAACAAAGCGCTCCCCCTGCTCTGTTTTAAAACTGATCTCCAAAGCTATGAGAGAAATATGCAAAGGAACTTCATCGGATACACTGGATAAGCTTATTGATAATCTCACTGGAACAGATAGGCTTATAATTATTGATGAAGCACAACATCTTACCTCACGTGCATTTGATACATTGAGAGCCTTAAATGACCGTGCAGAAGTAGGCGTTATCTATGCAGGAACACCAGATATTATAAAGCGCATGACGGTTGGACGTGCAACAGAAGAATTTGATCAAGTTTACAGCAGAAACGGTTACACTTGCAACCTGGAAAATCATTTTACATTTGAAGAAGTTTCAGTTCTGTTCAGTGAATTTAATCTTGATAAACCGGTCATTGAATACCTGCTTAATGCAACTTCAAAAAAAGGCGGTTTACGTTATGCCGTGAATCTGTTCAAGCTTGCAAGCGCAAAAGCTTCTGGAAACATTCAGGTTCATCATTTGAAAGAAGCTGTACAGCGTGTAGGGATGGGAATGAATGTATGAATAATGAAATTTACTGGATTTGGATTAAACGGTTACGCAATGGAAAGTACATCGTTTTCATCTATGACCTTGCAGAAGGTATTCGTTGTGAAACGGATGTAAAGTCCAATAGTTTGACAGTGGTGTGTGATGCAGCCATTGAGATGGCCGATGCATTTGCAAAACTCGGTGGCAATGTTGCAATTGTTACAAGTGACAAGGCTGCACTGGAGAGAATCAAAAGAAAGTTAGCTTACAAAGGAGCAGTCAAATGAAAAAGTGTATAAAAGAAAGAACGGCTGTTACTGGAATAACAACCGCTCCGAAGATAAACTTCAATTTCCACACGAAGTTTATCTTCATTATACACGATAATTTCCAAAAAGTCAATACACGCCGTAAAATCATTTTTAAGGCGTTCTAATGTTAAGATATAAAATCACTCAGGCAAAAATTCTTAAACGATTACAAACGAATTTAAACGCAATTTAAACGATACTTAGGAGGAAATCAAAATGGAAGATATTAAAATGACAGTAGATGAGATTCGTAAAGCTATGCACCTGCAACTTTTTAGTGGTTGTGCTCTTGATTCGTCTTTAGATGTAAGTTTTGTTACAGAAGAAGACAGTGTCCGTATGGATGAGGTACGCAGTCGAATTGATAATTGTATGGCGATGGATGAAAAATTTAAAACGCAATTGGAAAATGATGTAGATATGACATTTCTTATTGCTTGCAGTAATGCTTTTGACGTTGGTTTTAATTTGGGTGTGAGTATTCTAAAATGCTTGATGAATGCAGAAGTACCAACAATTCATGTACTTCATAGACCAGCCGAACATCTTGAAAGAGTAATGCCCATAGAAAAGAAAACATCTGTTGATGATGAACTGACTGCTTGCTTGACAGCGTCACTTCCTTATATGTCGGAGCGTCAAAAGATCAAGCTTCAAGGCAGACTTGAATATTTGGTCAATGATAATAAGAATGATTTCGACAATCTTTTCTGATTAATAAATATTGAGCAGGTGCAAATGTGTTTATGTTTGCACCTGTTTTCGAAGAAGTATGTGAAGAGGACAATAGTAATAGAAACGTAGTATCATAAATATTAGAAAGGTGTGGTTTTTATGAATGGAACTTATGAGAGTTTCTGCAAGGAAGATAAAGAATCCAGACTTATAAAAGAACTCGTTGAATTGATCGGTGAGGAAAATACATTAAAAATCACCAAAACATATGGCGGTGAAAACATATATGTTCCAAAATGTGAAAAATCTGCTTTTAGAACTCGTGACCGTGATATTTATTCTCAGTTTCTTGATGGAGTAAGTTTAAAAACACTTGCAAGACGGCATGGATTAGCGGAAAAAACCATACGTGATATTGTGCGTAATATGGAAAGTGAAATGCAGACTTTAAGAGATCCAGAAAGAAACAAAATGATTCGTGCAGACTTTGAAAATGGAATGTCAATCCTTAATATTGCACACAAGCACAAATTGAGTGTAACATTTATCCGCACCATAATAGAAAACGACAAGTTATAGTCAGACTAAAAGCATAATATTGCTTTTATAAAATCAAAAGGAAAGGATTTTAAAATTATGGCAGAAATGAACGAAAATCAAACTACTGGCAATACAGCAGAATCAGAAGAAACTGTGGAATCATTGCGTGAGCAGCTTAATGCTGCTAATCAGTCAATAGCTGAATGGAAGCAAAAGTACGAGCAGTATCAAGCGTCTGAATACAATAATAAGCTTGACAGGTTCATTCAGGAAACAAGAGTAAAAAACAACATTTATGCTGAATATCTAAAACGTCAGATTATAGAGCAAAATCTACAGTTTGATGATAATGGTGTTCTCATGGGCGGCGATGCTGTTGTCAAAGAGCTTCGTGAAAGTTGTCCGGATGCTTTTGTTCCTGATCCCACAGAACGTGCCGCAGCTCCTACATCAGGACGTGCTTCGTGTATAGGAAGTCTTGATCTATTCGGCAATTCTTTTGCTTCTTCTACAGGCTTTCCGCAAGAAGCTGAACCAAGCAGAAATAAAGAATGGTAAGGATTGTTAAAAAATGGCTGAATTAGAATTTGATATCAATTATGCTGAAAAATACAGTAATACGATTGATGAGCGTTTCAAGTTATCTTCCATCACGGATAGTGCAGTCAATAAAGAATATAACTTTGATGGCGTAAATACAATCAATATCTATTCTGTAGAAACGGCAGAACTTAATGATTATGAGAGAAATAAAACTGAAAATCGCTATGGTACACCTAAAGAACTGGGCAATGCTGTACAGCGTTTAACGCTTACACAGGATAAGGGATTTGCATTTACAATTGATGCCGGTAACTACAATGATACAGTTATGGCAAGCAGTGCAGCAAATGCTTCAAAGCGTCAGATAGATGAAGTGATCACACCAACAGTTGATAAATATCGTATTTCTAAGATGGTAAAAGAAGCAGGTACAACTTTAACGCCAACTACACCGAGTGCATATGAACGCTTCCTTGATGCAAGCGTAGTACTTACAGAAAATCTTGTTCCAGCTGACGGACGCATCGCCTTTGTATCTCCCAGTTATTACCGTGATTTGAAACTTGATCCTGCATTTACAGGAAAGGCAGACAAAGCAAATGAGATTGCAGTAAGTGGAGAAATTGCTAAAATTGACAATACAGCATTTATTGTAACACCAAGCAGTTACTTCCCATCGCAGGACATTGACTTTATTCTTGTACATCCGTGTGCAACTCTGGGTCCTGTAAAACTGGCTGAATATAAGATTCATGATAAGCCACAGGGAATTAGTGGTTGGCTCTGTGAGGGTCGTATTTACTTTGATGCATTCGTTCTCAACAATAAGAAGAATGGTATTGTAGTTTCAAAGAAGCCGCCTACAGCTTAAAGCTTTTCATAAAATACCAAAAACAATAAAGGAAGTCATAATTTTTGACCTCCTTTGTTGTTTTATATAATCAATATTTATTAAGATGGAGTTGGTTAATTTTCCCACTCCTTAACGCCAAAATAGCAGACGGATTTTTCCGTTAGCTTAATATGGGCTTAGATTTAAATGTGCTTTAAAGGCTCTTTAATTGCCAATTATACATACATTAAATCATATTCTGTACCGGAAAACAGTCTTGATGATTATTTCGCATTACACCTAAAATTGTTTTGATTACAGCCTGATTATCGTCTATTTTATAGTATTCCCGACTTTTCAACGGTATTACAGCGAACGGCTACAAAAGTCAAGAAAAACTTGATTATTGGAGGCATTATCCACTTCGTCAATTATCAATCGAAGAAGGAAAATACTGCATTCTCAACTTGATACATAGACTAAAACCAGATATTCCTGTATATATTATAAGATCAAAAGAAACTTGGAATAAAACAGAAAAGCACCTATCCGGCAGTATATTGATCCCTGATTTTCAGGCGGAGGAAATTCCAGCAATTGAAAATAATACTACAATTTTTATACATAACGAAAACAACAGACCCAATATTCTTAGGATTCCACAACGTACAATAAGTTTCCTTGCTGATAAGTTAAGAAAAAATGGCTATGATGACCCATACAAACTTTTGCAGAAAACGCAAGGATTATACTATTACATAAGAAACGCATTATTTACTGGCACACAAAAACATCCGGGCTGGGAAAAAGACAATGATAAAGCCGTTGTTGTTGCAGCATTATTAGGGAAATGGATGGAGTCCGATGGCGATAAAACTGTAATCGAAAAGCTTTATGGCAATTCAAGTTTCACATACAGAGAGACCGATAAAATTATTCCATATACAAATAGAGATTTGTTCCATTTCTATGTTTCATATACCAAAATTCTTCTCACCAATATAAATGGCAATCTCGACAGACTTATAAAACTTTTAGATTTGTTACCTAATTGTACAGATGAACTATTTATCGATATATAGAACGAGATAACAACTGCTGTTACAAAACTTGATGATCCTGATAAAGAAAAAATAAAAACCCAATTAAGAAAGACTATATATAATCACAGACGTTTTGCCAATTCCAATTGGGCAGCGAGTACTGAAAGAATCGCCAAAATTGAAGAAATATGTACCGAAATCACTTTTGAAGATCAGGCATACGATTTTTTATACTTGACAGAATCTGGAGATATACCTATTTTCAATCCTGTTGTACATGATTCCAAACGTGATTATCAGAAAAATAAAGACGCTATAAAAGATGTCATCGTTTCTGAAATTACAAGATTTAAAGAAGATGGCATTGACTTAGGGCACTTTTTAGGGATAAGGAAGATAAAATCTTGCTATTATATAGGTGCTACTATTGCAAAATATTATTGTGATTCCAAATACGATCAAGGTATACTTGACATAATAATCCAATCTACAAATAATCCTTAAATAGCAGTTGACTATACTTATAATTGTTCGAATTCAAACTTATCAGAAGTATATCATGCAATAGAGTATTTGCGAAAAGATCATTTTGCAGATGATTTCTATGTTGCTTTTATATCTACATTGCCTTTTGATGAAAAAACGAAGGTGCTTATTAACAAATTGCCTGATGAAGCTACAAAGAATTACTGGAGCAGATTTACTCGCTTCAAAATTGAGAACAAAGATTTACTCATTGAAGCTGTTGATAATCTCTTAAAGTATAGTAACTGGAATGCGCTGAGTCTTATTATGCACTCTCAAATAGAAATGTTTAATACCGAAGAAATCCTGATTATAATATCTGAATCCACACAAAAAATGATTGCTGAAAAAGCCACAATAGGAAATAATGATTGCTATTTTATTAAACGTTTGTTTTCAGTGGTTCACCAAAGAATTGGAGACGACTTTAAAAGCTATCCTGCTTTATTTGAACTTGAAATTAGGTTATATGGTATTATCGGCTGGGAAAACATGAAATGCTGCAATTATATGTTTAAACGCAATGCCAATCTATTTGCGGAAATCATATCTTTGATTTACAAAAAAGATGATGGCAGTTATGATGAATCAATAGATTCGGAGAAGAAACGAGTTTTTTCTCTTTGGAAAGAGATATAAAGTTTTGCCCTGGTGAAGAAAACGGTTCTATCAATAAAGGCATTTTGGATAAGTGGTTGAGCGACTTCAAATCATGTTTGGAATACCAACAGCAGAATTCTCTCTTGTATAAAATGCTCGGAAAGCTTTTTGCTGCTTCTCCTACAGGGTCTGACGGTATTTTTCCACATGAAGCAATCAGAGATAAAATAGAAGAAATCGGGAATGAGAAATTGATGAACTCTTTTGCCTTTGCTATTATTTATGGACGAGGTGTGCATAGTGTAACTGGTGGTAAAGATGAATATAAACTTGGAGAAAAATATGCTGAAATAAGCAGAAAACTATCGGTTCGTTATCCAAAAACAGCTAAGATATTCAGTATCATAAGCAGAAGCTTCTTTAATGAATCTGAACACGAGAGAAAGATAGCAGAAACCGAAATTTATTAAGGGGTTTATCTTAAATTGTTACAAAATGAATAAACATCCCATATAGACTCAGAATACAAGCCACGTCTTGAAAGACATACCAACACGAACGCATGCGGTTACGTTCTCTTGAGTAATTGCTATAGCTTACCCGTTGAATGGGTCTATATCATCCAAAGTTAATTGCTCTGCCATTTTGTCTTTCACAATTCGGAGGGTGCATTGTATTAAAATTGCAGTCTTTAGCCAACAATCCTAGTAAATGCGTTGTTTACGAGGATTGTTTTTTTGCCCATATGAATAAGAATGCGATTTCATACCCTTACAGGATTTAGATATAGCTTGATTTTTATGAGGTTCAGAGATTTTTTGAGTGAGAAAAATATTTATTATAAATCAAATAAGATAAAATGCGGAGTTTAAAATTATAGCTTCGCATTTTGTTGTCTTTACAGGAAGATATGATAAAAGTAAGCAATAAAAACCTAAGAAAGGCAGATGTTGAAATATCGTGATTTTTAACATCATAAGTATTGAAAAAATGGACTGAGTATGATACAATAATAAATAGTATATTCTGGAAACAAAGATAAAACAGAAAAGGCTAACAGGAGGATAAAATGAATAAACAAAAAAGAAAAATAATCGCATTTTCAGCAGTTATTGCAATGCTTATCAGCAGCATGCAAGTTTCGGCGGTTTCTGGTATATCGCCGTTTTTG
This sequence comes from uncultured Ruminococcus sp., assembly GCA_910579955.1. GTDB lineage: Bacteria > Bacillota > Clostridia > Oscillospirales > Ruminococcaceae > Ruminococcus_C. The sequence continues at coordinate 51,504 of CAJTWE010000014.1, forward strand.
ACTGCTCAGGCGGAGAGTACGGATTCGCGTATCCTTGTGGATATCAACCGCAATGACGGACGCAAGGCATCCTACTCCAAGAATGCAAATAACTGGCTTGTAGACGGAACATACACCTATACGATTAATGGCATCACCTGCAAACTGTCTGCTGATGGCGGTTCAGTTGATTTGGTGAATAATAAGATACTGCAATTGCAGAATGTTGAGAAAACGCCGACCCTTACTATGGACGGCGCAAAAGTCAAGGATGGCACAAGCAATCCGACCTTGAAGCTTGAGATTTCAGGCTTGCCAGAGGATCCGTACATGGCACGCTTGTGCTGACCGAAACGTTACTAACAGCTCTTTAACTGTCAAAGTTGCAGGCAAGCAGGTCGCTAACGGAGTAAAATGTCCAACTAATCCCACAGACAGCGAGGACGCTGGAACGGCTTTTGGTACATTTTCCGGAACATCAGTTACAGTTGAGATAACTGCGGAAGGCAACGGAACTCTCAATACACCGTGGCTTAATGCTTTTGAAATCGACGGCGCTGACCCGATTAACTCGATAAGCCACATTTCCCCAAAAGATCAGGAAGCACATCTGTTGCATGAAGATGGTTTGACATGGAAAGCAGGTGCAAATGCTGCCAGCCATAATGTTTATATCGGCACGGATTTAAATGCAGTTACAAATGCGAATGAGAAATCTCCGGAATTTCGAGGCAATGTGACAGAGCCGAAATTCTCTCTTGACGAAAGTTATTCCTCTGTTCCCACATATTATTGGCGTGTTGACGAGGTTAATAAGGACGGCAGTGTTGTTCATGGTGCAGTGTATAGTTTCCAGATCGCTCGTCTGGCTTTCCAGACAGCCGAGGGATACGGCAGATTCGCCAGAGGTGGCAGAGGCGGATATGTTTATCACGTCACAAATCTGAAAGATGACGGCACGGAAGGCTCGCTTCGTTACGGTCTATGTACTTTGAAAGGTGCAAGAACGATCGTCTTTGATGTGGGAGGTGTTATTCCTCTGAGCGATACCCTCTGTATTCCTGAGGACGGCGGTAATGTGTATGTTGCAGGACAAACAGCTCCCGGAGACGGCATCACACTTATCAATTACGATTTTGGAGCAATGGGCTCACAAGACGTTGTTATACGTGATATCCGTGTGCGTGTCGGCGATATGAATGGATCTTCCCACGGCGGTATGGGCATGAGCAGCTGTAACAATTCCATTGTGGACCACTGCTCGATTTCATGGGCGACAGATGAGGGTTTTTCCTCGAGAAGTGCGGCAAATCTGACATTCCAGTGGAACATTATCGGCGAGTCCTTGAACAATTCTGTTCACTACGATGCCAATGATCGTGATAAAGTTGAACGCTATGCCTTTGCAGCCTCAATAGGCGGATATACAGGTTCATTCCACCATAATCTGCTCATTAACAACACCGGACGTAACTGGTCGCTTGCAGGCGCAATGGAGCAGGACGGGCAGACCTACGGCGGACAGCTTGACATTTCCAATAATGTTGTCTACAACTGGAGGGACAGAACAACAGACGGTGGTGCAAGACGTGTACAGTTCGTGAACAATTACTATAAGGCAGGTCCTGTTTCCAATACAAATCTCCATCTTGTTTCCGTAGACGGCAACGAGCTGAATACCTCGGATATGCAGATGCTTTATGCGTCAGGCAATATGAAAGTTGCCCAGAACGGAACAACTTTGATCGATGCAAAAACGGACGAATGGTCGTCAGGAAAAGCTGTCTGCGGAATGAAGGGCAATAACGCAAATGAGAACAGCATACGAAGCAATTCGCCGTGGTTCGATAATTATATTACACTGGATTCGGCGGAAAATGCCTATAAAAAGGTAATTGATAATACCTCCGGTGCAGGTGCTAATAAGCCGGCTCTTGACTATATTGACAGCCGCTATCATGATGAGGTTGCCAATGGCAAGTACACCTATACAGGCTCTAAGGATAAGCTGCAAGGAATCATCGACAGTCAGAACGATGTTGGAGGTTATCCGTCCGACAAGAATTTCAAGGGCGGTACTGCTTCGACTGATACGGATAGGGATGGTATGTCCGATGCTTGGGAAACTGAACACGGTCTGAATCCGAATGACCCCAAGGACGGTGCAGTCGTATCGCTTTCCGCTGATGATTATACAAATCTGGAAATGTATCTCAATGAACTTGCAGGAGACCCTGTTGAATTTAACGGCACACCGATTGAAATAGAACCGCTTGAAGGCGAACTTGTTAGTGTGCAAATTCTGGATACGGCTTATTTGAGCAGCTGGTCGATTGACGGCAAACTGGAATCGGGCGACCCGGTATTCGGCGACAGAACTGCTGAAAAGTTGAATCGTCTATAATAAATTGGACAAAAAATATTAAGCCGTGGTATAATAGAATAAAAAAGGAAAAAGGCGGTAAGAAAAATGTCAGGAAAAACGAAGAATTACACAGAGGAATTCAAAAAGCAGATAGTGCAGCTGTCAAAAGGCGGCAGATCAGCGAATTCAATAGCAAAGGATTATGGCATATCAAAATCCAGCGTAACGAAGTGGGTGAGAGATTTCAATAATTCCGGATCGTTCAAAGCGAAGGACAACAGAACTCCTGAGGAAAAAGAGCTGATCGAGCTCAGAAAACGGGTAAAGGAACTTGAAATGGAGGCTGATATTTTAAAACAGGCAGCGCTGATAATGGCACGAAAGTCAAAATAATCCTTGCAAATCGACATAAGTACAGTATCAGCGCAATGTGCAGAAAACTCGGAGTGCCAAGAAGTCTTGTTTATTATAAGAAAAAGGCAAGAAAAATTGACAGCGATCTTGAAAACGCAGTTATTGAGATATTCAGAAAAAGCCGTAATAATTACGGCTCAAGGAAGATAAAAATTGAACTTGCCAAGAGAAACATCACTGCTTCAAAGGGTCGAATACGACGTATTATGGACAAATACGGGCTGGTATCAAATTATACGATAAAGCAGTTCAAGGTTCATAGAACATCGTGTAATGAGGAAAAAATCGAGAATAAGGTTGACAGAAAATTCAACGACCGGGAGTATCTTGAAGTGGTAATAAGCGATCTTACATACGTGAGAGTGCGGGATAAATGGTGTTATATCTGCATTCTGATCGATTTGTTTAACCGTGAAATTATTGGTTATTCAGCCGGTAAAAATAAGGACGCTCACCTTGTTTACGACGCTTTTCTGAGCAGTAGCGTGAATCTTTCAAAGGTGAAGATATTCCATACTGACAGAGGAAATGAATTTAAAAATAAGCTGATTGACGATCTTGTCGACGCTTTTAAAATTACAAGATCGCTGAGTCATAAGGGCTGTCCTTACGATAACGCCGTTGCCGAAGCTACATACAAAATTTTCAAAACTGAATTTGTTATGAATAAAACTTTTGATTCTCTTGATCAATTAAAATTTCAACTCGCTGATTATGTTCATTGGTTCAATAATTTTCGCATCCACGGCTCTCTCGGTTATCTTTCTCCGGTTCAATTTAAAGCTTGCTGTTCGGCTAAATAATTTCTGTCCTATTTGGGGTTGACAATTCAAGTGTGCAGTAACTACTTTTCCAAACATACTTAATAATGCGGAATTGATTTTGACTCCTTGCGATGCAAAGGTGTCTTCCAAGGAACAGGCAGACTTGACTGCAAAGCAAGATATTACCCTTTACATCGGATTGGACGGCCGAGTGACAACTGCACCTGCATGGCTGGACGGTTTCGAGCTTTCTCGCAGTGCAGTAACTACCAGCAATGATGTTACATTCAATTTGTATACGAAAACGCTGAAAGCTGGTGAGAGTGTTACTCTCGGTGCGAACGGACAATCTGCAAGCTGTATGAATTATATTGTCATAGCATCGGATGCTAAATTGCCCATTCGTGGAGATGTCAATGCGGACGGAAAATTTGATATTGCGGATGTTGTATTGCTCCAGAAATGGCTGCTTGCTGTACCTGATACTCAGCTTGCAGACTGGCAAACAGGCGATCTTTGCGAGGACGGGAAGCTTAATGTGTTCGATTTGGCATTAATGAAAAGAGATTTAATTGAGAATTTGAATAATTAGAGCTTGTTATTCTAAGTCTATAGTCCGTTGATACAATTTAATATTAGCATAAAAAAGAACCCTCCGCAGAATTTATACTAATTTCTGCGGAGGGTTTGATTGTTTAATTATTATTATTATTATTATTATGATTATATTTATAGTATCAAGTTCGCTTTTTCACAGAGCATCTTATTCCGGCACTGTTGGCACCGCAAAATCAAATATTTTCATGGTTGACTTTTTCAATATGCGAGTGGTATAATGAGAGTAATCAGAAGGGAGTTAAGAACTTTGACAATTGGAATTTATGGAGGTAATGTATGAAGTTAGATGGGTTTGGACTATTGGTTAATGATATGGCAGGAATGATTCGATTTTATAGAGATGTGCTTGGATTTGAGATTAAGGAAGCGGAAGATACGGGAAATGTATATCTCGTAAAAGATGGAACCTTGTTTCTGTTGTATGGCAGGAAAGACTTTGAGAAGATGACAAATTATCAGTACGATTATATCAAAGGGTTAAATGGTCATTTTGAAATTGCGCTTTATGTTGATACATTTGAAGATGTGGATGCTGCATTTATACATACAGTGGAAAATGGTGCCACACCAGTGTTGGAGCCCACAACGGAACCGTGGGGACAGCGAACCTGCTATATTGCTGATCCGGAAGGTAGCCTGATTTAGATAGGCTCATGGAATAAGCCATACGTAGAGAAGAATTTATAAATTCTAACTTATTTTACTATGTTTTATTCCTTTGCACAGCTGCACTTGTAAGACGTACCCCACCGCTCCATCGCGTCCAGAATCGGCATCATGCTTTGTCCCAAATCGGTGAGCGTATACTCCACTCTTGGCGGAACTTCGGGAAAGACTTCTCTTGTCAAGATACCGTTCTCCTCCATATCACGCAGATTTGAAGTCAGGACTTTTTGCGAGATTCCTGTTACAGACTTTTTCAGTTCTCCGAAACGTTTTGTACCACTTCTCAAATCACGAAGAATCAGTACCTTCCATTTATCACCGATCAGCATCAGTGTTGTTTCCACCGGACAAGCCGGAAGTTCTGTTTTAATTGCCATAATAATTTTCCTTTCACCTTTTAATAGTATCAATTTGGATGTAATATTCTTATAGATACATTTTAGCATATCTGCGACAAAAAATCAATAAAAATTTTTTCAGCAAATTCTTCCCGAAATACCGCAAAGGTTACCTTCTGGTAACTATACCACAAAAAAGTGTCTACTTTACAAATGAAAATAGCTGTGTTATCATAGAATCAAGGAAAGAGATACAGCGCTGAAATCTCCCGAAAAAACAAATCAACCAAACCATTTTCAGGAGGAATTTATCATGAACAAGAATACATTTACAGCAGTGAAGCTTGCAAAGGGCGAAATGAACGTTTACGACTTCGGAGCAGTGAAACTCCATGCTTACAAGACCAACGACTTTATTGACGATGAAGTTTTTATCTTAGAGAAGAACGGAAAAGCTGTCGTGATCGAATCTCCCTGCTTTTTCGATAACAACACAGAACTTGCAGAGTATTTGAAAGATCTTGAAGTCGAGGGAATCCTCGTTGCTTACCACGGTGCAGGAGCAACATTCCTGCCGGATATTCCAAAGTATGCAACACAGAATGCGGTAGATTATTCTGCAAACGGCGGCGGAAAGGCTCTCATCAATAACTTCACAGCAGCATTCGGTGAGATTTTTGATAATTCTGTTCACCAGATTACAAATATCATTGCAGAAGGAAAAGTCACTATTGCCGGCATTGATTTTATCATCAAGCAGACCGCAGATGCTTTTGATGTAGAAATCCCTACAATCAACGCAGTTTATACCCATATGCTTGGTCACGATTGCCACTCTATCGTTGCAGGCGCAGGTCATGCAGATGCTATTGTTGCACAGCTGAACGACTATATTGCAAAGGGCTACGACTTGATTTTGACTTCTCACTATACTCCGGAGGATTTGAAGGACGCTCAAACAAAGATTGACTATCTGGAAAACCTGAAATCAATTGCTGAAAAATGTGCAGATGCAGACGCATTCAAGGCAGAGGTCCAGAAACAGTATCCGAATTACAGTGGTGGAAATTATCTTGATATGACAGCAGGATTTTTCTTCGCATAAAGAAAATCATAACAATAATGGGGCTGTCGAGTATTTCGGCAGTCCCTATTTATAAAGGAGAACTTTCATGAAATACACGGATTATTTTGCATACTTAGTCAATGAAATTCATACGGTTATCGCAGCAACCACAGATGAAAACGGACTGCCGGTTACCTGCGCCATTGACATCATGGATTTTGATGAAAACGGACTTTATTTTCTCACAGCAAAGGGCAAGAATTTTTATCAAAGACTGAAATCGAATCAGTACATTGCGTTTACCGGAATGAAAGGCGAGGATACCATGTCACGAGTTGCGTTGTCTGTTCGTGGCATTGTAAAGGAAGTTGGAGCAGAACTTCTTCCAAGATTATTTGCAAAAAATCCGTATATGCATGAAATTTACCCAACAGAACAGTCACGACAGGCTTTGACAGTGTTTCAGATTTTCAGCGGAACAGGGGAGTGGTTTGATTTATCCAAAAAGCCGATTGAACGTGCAAGCTTTGCTTTTGGAACTGCAAATCAATCTGAACAAGGCTATTTCATTCGTGAGAATTGCATCAGCTGTGGGAATTGTCTGTCTGTTTGTCCGCAGAGTTGTATTGATACAAGTAGCGTTCCGGCAGTCATTCGTCAGGAAAATTGTCTGCACTGTGGAAACTGCCAAAAAGCTTGTCCTGTAAATGCAGTAGAAAGAAGGGCTTGCTATGACGCAGAATGAAAAGCTTTTATTTCTGATAAAATGTTTGTTATCAGAAAATCCACGCTATCAAAATATTGATATACCAACTAATCAAACAGAGCAGTTTAAATTATTCCGCAGTCTTGTCAATATCCGTCCGCCAAAGTCTGTTTCAGATGAATTTCTGCAAGTACAAGATGCATATTTGCAAGAAGAAATTGCTAAAAAGGGCATTACAGATATTGCCGATTTACAGCCAATTTCGGAAAATATTTATCTCTGGAAAGGCGACATTACAACACTGAAATGCGGTGCAATCGTGAACGCAGCAAATTCGCAGATGCTGGGATGTTTTCAGCCGTGTCACGCTTGTATTGACAATGCGATACCATTCTCAATCACACAGAGTTGTATGCAGTCAAGAATGGCACATGGTTGATGCACTTACGGTATAGGTGGAGTTTTGTTGAGCGTTCTGCCCCGCCACATGAACAGTTGAGATACTATCGAAATTTCAGAGGGCTGTTAGGAAAAGAGCTTGCCGCTCTGATAGGCGTCAACCACGCAACGATTGTAAATTATGAAAATCTAAAATCCCCATTTGATTATAACAACGCAATCAAGATAGCCGAGGTGCTTCAGATTAAAAAAGAATTACTTTTCGATGACTTTAACAAATTTATTGATTATCCATATCATCAGAAGCTGAAAGAGGTACGGACAGAACTACATATGACACAGGTTGAATTTGCTGCATTTTCTGGTATCAATCGTTCTACCCTCTCGGCTTGGGAACAAGGAACTTGGATACCGACCAGAGAGAATTACATATTATTAGCAGAAGCATTTAGAAAGGCTTCGGGAATAAAGGAGGATTGAGCCATGACACATAGCGAAAAAAGATTATATCTGATTAAAGAATTATTGTCAGAAATGCCGCAATATAGGGATATGGACATCCCAGACAATGCAGAGGAACAGAAACGGCTTCTTAGAAGTCTTATGAATATCCGCTCCCCTCGTCCGATTGGGACTGAATTTCTCAAGGTGCAGGACGAGTATCTAAATGAGGAAGTCAAGGAAAAAGGCGTTACTGATTGTGATACTTTACCCGTATCCCCCATAAATAACCGCCTTGTCCTTTGGCGTGGTGATATTACCACATTAAAGATAGATGCGATTGTAAACGCCGCTAACAGTGCTTTAAGGGGATGTTTCGTACCTTGCCACTCTTGCGTGGACAACATCATTCACAGCGTTAGCGGTATCCAGTTGCGTTTGGCTTGCGATGAGCTGATGACAGAGCAGGGATATGACGAACCGACAGGAAAAGCAAAAATTACGCCTGCTTTCAATCTCCCATGCAGCTATGTACTTCACACAGTCGGACCGATTGTATCGGGCATTTTAACAAAAAAACATTGTGAACAGCTTGCTGATTGCTATAAATCTTGTTTGGAATTGGCATCTGATAAAGGTTTAAAGAGTATTGCCTTTTGCTGTATTTCCACAGGGGAATTTCATTTTCCGCAGAAAAAAGCAGCTGAAATTGCGGTAAAGACGGTTACTGATTTTTTGCAGACGGATACACAGATAGAAAAGGTAGTCTTTAATGTTTTCAAGCAAGATGATTACGATATTTACAAAGAGATTTTGCATATTTGAATATTTCAGCACTTCCGTATATGATGAAATTAAGAAATGGAGGTGTTGTTTATGAGAGAAAAGAAAAATCATTTGTATGTGGATAGCCAAGAAAGAACATTGCT
>CAJTWE010000015.1 GCA_910579955.1 uncultured Ruminococcus sp.
GCCACGGTTAAGGCCTGACATTATATTGACACCTGCACTGTACAAATTCACATTTGATATAATTCGTACAATCGAATTCATTGCCGACTGTGCAGAACTTATCATTTTGCTTCCGGCTTGAGTAAACGCCGACACCATTCTTGCGCACTTAGATGTAAGTGTTGATACACAAGAAGAAAGTGCTCTTGTAAATGTGGCAGGAAGTTTATTGAACTGTTTCATAAAATTCGCCACGGTAACGCTCAGCGCACTAAAAGTTTTTGGCAAACGCTTTGCACTCTCACTCAAAACAGTCATCGCCGCAGCACATGCTCTGATCATTCCTGCAAGTAATGTGAATCCATTACATATTCCTTTCACTACTCCAAACGATGTCAACAAGACTGCTGACAATAACGTGAATCTTAAAACTGCATTTGCAACAGGGGCAGCAATTGCCGCCAAAGCCGGTACAATCATTCTAAAAGCCCCTGCCAGTCTTTGACACGCCGGAACAAGCATAGTAAATGTATTGATAAGCATAGTCGATGTTGTCAGAATCAACATCATAGTCATGGCAATGCCTGTTATTACAACAAGAAGCCCTGTCATGCATGCGAGTAAAGCAGCTGCTGAACCGGCAAAGACTGCAAATTCTGCAACAAGGGGCGTGAGTGCTGCAAGCAGTAATCCTGCCGGCACTATCAAATCACTAAATGGACTTTTCAGTTTTTTCAGTGCCTTTGCAGCTGCAATTGGTAAGGTAGACAGTGCTTCCAATACGGGCGGTAGCATTGTCATTGCCACCGCAAAAATCATTGACATTGGAGCTAATACCACCATAACAGCCATAAGAGCTGCCATTGCCGCTGTAAATACAAGTGCCATCGCCATACTTGCGGCAAATGCTCCCGCCAACGGCAGCGTAGCTGCTGTCAATGCTAACAATGAGGGCGTTACAACTTCCACTGTTGGTGCAAGTGCTGTGAAACTTTGTGTCATCATCATGGCTGACATTGCAATCATCATCATTGTAGCAGGCATCATCACAAGTACTGCGTACAATGCTGTTGATAATGCGGTTGTAAGAATCAGTACAACTGTTAAAGCAGTTATTGATGTTGTGAAAACGAGAGCCGCACCTGCCAAAGCAGTAAACAAGGCCGTTAATGGAGTGATCGCAGCCGTAAACGCCAATGTCGGTGCAACGAGTGATGTAAATACTTGTCCAAGCGGAGTAAGCGCCGTCATGATTATTGTTGCAGTCACAGACAGCATCATGAACATTGCGTTTAATAGAGTAAGTTGCGTATTCAATAAAGTTGCTGTCACATTCAAAACAACAATTAGTGCCACTACACCCGTTAATGCAGCAAGGAACAATGCAGTCGAAGCCGCCAGCAAAGTGAAAGCCGCAGCAAGCGGTGCAATCACCATGAGTAAAGCTCCAGCCGGTGCTACAAGTACAAGAAAAGCTGCGGACAAAGGTGTAAGTGAAATTGCTAATTGCAGAGCGGCAACAGAGATTGTGGAAAACGCTGAAATCAATATTGTGACTTGCGCATTAAACACTGAAATCATCATCACTAAAGCTGTCATGATCGCCAAGATTCCTGTGATAGCAGCTAAGAAAATTGTTGCCGATGTGGCCAGCACTGCAAAAGATGCAGCTGATACTGCTACCAACGCAGCGAATGCAGTAAAAGGTGCGGTTGCAGCTATCAACGCTGCACTCAAAGGCGACAACGATTTGGAAAAAGATTGAATTGATGGAAGCAACGCCGAAAATATCGAAGGCAATGTATCAGCTACAGATGCAAAGGTAGTAATCATTGTTGTCATTACTGTAAACATTACAGTTATGACTGTAAATGACGCCGCAATTATCGTCAGCGCAGTTGCCACTACCATTAGTCCTGCACCAAGAACAGTAGCTCCTGCACCTGCAACAAGTGCACCTGCTCCAAATACAGTTAAACTTCCGCCTAATTTCAAGAGCGCAGACGAAGACTCTGAACCATATTGTGCAACAGCAGGAAGCACCGTCCCTACTGTTGTCAATGCATTCGCTGCCATTTGTGCACCTGCTCCTATAAGTGCAAATCCTGCACCCACAAGAGCCACAGCTGCACCTACCATTAGTACAGCCGCACCAAATGCGATCATTCCTAATGCACCAGCTGTCAGCATAGGTCCGAAAATAGCCATCACGGCTATCAATGCGACAATTCCTGCAAATAAGCCTATCAACACTCCTATGGCTCCTCCGCCGGCAGCTGCAACAGCCGTGGCAGCTGTAGCAAGCAAGTAGAATCCTGCACATATCGCAAGAATAGAAGCGCCTACTGCCAGAATAGCCGCAGCAAATGCGAGTATTTGTGGTGTGCTTGTAGCCGCAGCAGTTCCTACAGCCGTAGTTCCGGCAGCGGCCGCTGCTGAGGATGTACCACATACAGCTCCCATTATCGTTTGTGCAGCAGTTACGATACCTGTGATAGTATTGACTACTACAAGTGCTGCCTTATATAAAAGAAATGCACCTACTAAAGACATTACAAGAGGAAGTAACCAATTTATGTTGTCAGCAATCCAACCAAACACTGTCAGTGCCAACCCTCCTACAAATGAAAGAACAGGTGCAAGATTAGTTGAAAGCGTTCTTGCAAATCGGACTATTCCCGAAATGATTTTTCCGATAGAATCAAACACATTATCAATTGTAGATTTTAAATTGTTGAAAGTGTCTTCACCCATTGGTTGACCGGTAATAGCTTCGTAAAGGGCTTTTACAGTTTGAGAGCCTATCTCTTTTACAGCGTCAATGATCAGATCTTTATTTTCTTTTATTGTATCTGCTACAGTTCTTACAATGTTCGGCAACGCTGCTGCAAGTCCTTTTGCCAGTAATATTGCTGATGTTATCAACGATGGCAGTATGTCATCTACCAATTTGGGGAGTTCTTTTGACACAATTGGAGCTAATTCTTTAATGAGTTTTCCCACACCGGAAAGAGCTTTTTTGATTGTAGGAATAATATTTTTTGCAAAGGTTTTGACAGATGAAACAAGGTTGTCAATGCAGTCATCAAGATCATCTCCACCTTTTACCAATGCAGGTAAGAAATTGCCCCATGCCGCTTTCATGGAATTTAATGATCCGCTTATCGTCTTTTCAGCTTCTTTTTGAGTAGTTCCATATATTCCGGTTTCAACTTGCACGGCATGAATAGCTTTTACTATGTTAGCATAAGATAAGCTGTTGGCATCAATGCTTTTATCAATCTTTGCAGCGTCTTTTACAAGCCGCTGCATCTCTTCTTTTGTTCCGCCATAGCCTAACTTCAAGTTATCAAGCATCGTATAATTTTGCTTTGCAAAACCTTGATATGCATCTTGTATGCTCGACATATCAGTTCCCATTTTATTTGCATTATCAGACATATCCAAAATGGCTATATCAGCGTATGCCGCTGCTTTCTGAGTGTCGCCGCCTAAGCTTTGCAAAAGACTTGCAGAAAAACCTGTTACGGTTTCCATGTACTCATTTGCCGACAGTCCAGCAGTCTTATATGCATTATTAGCATTTTTTAATACTGTGTTCTGGCTTTTCATGAGTGTGTTGAATTCTGTTCTTACATCACGGGCGGACTTTCCAACGAGCTTGGCATACTCTTCTACGTTCTGTGCACCTTTAGCACCGAGTAACGTTTCAACGCCACCCACCAACTGCTCATAATTAGCATAAGCTGATACGGACTTAGCCACAAGTCCACCTATTGCCACCGTGGCTGCACCTATACCCGCAACCAACATTTTTAAAGATATTGATGCAAGTTTTTTCAGCGCATTGAAAGCAACGGTGGCTGCTTTCTTAGCAATATTTGTTAGCTGTGTACTTATGTTTTTTAGACCTGATGCTAATTTTGTTAAACTGATTGCAGCCAAGTTTTTAAGTGCTGTTTTCGTGTTTTTTGAAGATTTCGCACTGTTTTTCAGACCGGATTGCACTGTATCAAGTGCTTTAGTCAAGCTCTCACTCTCTCGAGTCATCTTATTCAAAGAATTAGTTTGGTCAATCAAGTTCTTTTTTAATTTCAAAGCTTCGGTTGAGGTTTCACCCATTTCACTTGAAACTTTAGTGTATTCTTGTTGGAGATTGTTACAAAGTCCTTTTTGAACATCTATTTTTTCATTAAGTAATTTCAAATCTTCTGTAACATTGTCGATATTTGAAATTCCTCCGACTTTCTTTAAAGCGTCATTGAATTCAGTCATGTCGCTTGTCACATTACCTATAGATTGACCAACTGTCCCAAAGCCACTTGAAACAGACTTCTTTATATCATCCAGTCCATCAGATACACCGCTTGTCTGCTTTTTTAGATCGTCTAACCCCTCAGTTGCTTTCGTTAAATTGCCGAAATCAGTATCAAATTTGACTTCAATAACATCTTGTCTTATTACATTTCCCGGCAAGGTTCTACCTCCTTTCTTTAGGAGTAAGAATATATTTTATTGTAACAATTAGTGTTTCCCTTTAACCTGTTTCTTTTCAGCTTTAATCTGTATATCAAGAGCAATGTTTGCCTCGTCTACTTGTTGCGGCGTCATTTTAAAGAAAACATCTGTAAAGCTGAATCCACGATCAGACATCACTAATCGCCAGCAAGACCAGTTATCTTTTACCCTTTTCGTCAGCTGTCTTTTCGTTAGCCTTTTCTCGAAAATTGCCCTGCATTACCTCTCTTGCAAAGGTAACTACTTCATTGAAATCATCTATATTGTCAAAATCATCTGCCGTAAGACCCTTTGGCTCAACAATAACATTTTCAAAGAGATACTTTGACAACTTAGCAACACTTGTATTATTTGTTCCGTCAATGTAGCTGTTGTCAACTGCACTAAGTGCTGCTGAAATGCCGTTAAACTGTGCCGTATATTCCTTACCGCCAATTGTTTTCTTTACTGTATAAAAATTTGCCATTTTAAAAACCTCATTTCTGTATTTTTTTAATTAGTCAAGCCTACCACTGCTATATGGCAGGCTTGCTTAACTTAAGACATTGTATAGTCAAACACCTGAAATTCAAACTCAATATCTTCTGCTTCCTGTGCAAGAGATATTTCAGGATAATTTTTGATTCTTGCCTGTGTTCCGCCGAATAATGCTCTAAGCGTCTTATTGTTGACCCAAAGCGGTTTAACTGCACCGGCTTTTGCATCTGAAATAAGCTGCGAACGCTGAGGGCATGTTGCTTGTACTGTAATAGTTACTGTCCCCAAGTCGTTATTTATCTCGTTTACGATTACATCACCTTGTGCGCCTACTGATGTTGAGAACATTTCTTCATCTTTAGCACCGGTTACCATATCTTCTCCAAGTCCGGTAAGATACATATTGCCCCAAGTGATTACACAATCTTTCGCATTGTATGATGTCATTTTTATTTCCCCCTTAAATAACGAGTTCGCCGTTTATATGAGCTGTATGAATAGCACCGGCAAGTGTGAAATCAAAGTTGCCGCCTGAGTAAATACGATTCTTTCTATCAGCTTCACTCATTTCAGAACGGCTCTTGAAATTCACATTATAAAGAGCGGTTGCATCATCATCACCGGTTGCAATCATTCCATTGTTATAGGCTTCTTGCAGAACGTTCTTAGTAACGTTTTCAAGTGCAGCAATACCCTGATTTGTATATGGCAGTTTTTCTGAAGCGTTAAGCAGCTTCTGTGACTGATAGCCGATTTGCTTAATGATCCAGTCCTTGCTGTCAACAATGTCAATGTAGTCACCTTGAGTATTTTTACCCTCACTTGTAACAACATCTCCCGCCTTACGCAGCAATGTAATTGCTCCTGTTTCGTGGATTCCATTAAGCTGGTTCTCTGTAATTTCAAGCGGTGCCAATCCACTGATGATCAGATTCTTGTAAGTAAAACTGCCTGCATCACGTCCGGCAGATTCACCAACAATAGCTGCAACAGCATTTGGCGCAACAAGTTTACCATTGCTGTCTTTCAAGTCATAATAAAAAGCTACGGTTCTTTCTTTATCACTAAGCGTTGTAAGTTCGTTCATTTCTGAAACAGTAACAAAGTACATCTTGTCGTTTGTTGTTTCAATGTATTCGGATACATCTGCCGCTGTTTTTGTATCATCTTCACCGAAAACAACAATTAGCTGTCGCCAGTCATTATGGATAACTTCATTAACAGCTGTTTCAGCATCATTTGTGCTTGCATAAAAAGCAATACTTTTGGACTTGTTTTTCTGTCCCCAGATAAGCTTTGCAATATTGTATATTTCTGTTTCTGCTCCAAACAGCTTTTCAACCTCGCTAAGCTCCGTACATTCTGTATAAGGTACAGCTTTTGCACTCTTTGAAACAATTACAAGCGGAATGCCAAATCCAACCGCCCCAGTTGTTGACATTTCACTAATGTTTACAATAACATCTAATGCCATATGTATTACCTCCTAATTTTGATTTGTTTTAAAATAAAAAGACTATAGTATAGCCTTTCACATATCACGATTTCGCTTGAAATTGCGATTCTGTGATAATAGCATGTTCAATAATTTCATCGTCTGCGTATTTGACTTCGTTCATAAATGCAAAAGTAACATCAAAACCATTTCGATACTCATAATCTATTGTCAATAAGTTATCTCTATTCATTATGTTACCGATTCGCTGCACAACGATCCTCTTGTCAACAAGATTGATTGTTCCAACCTTGTCAAGATAATCGTACAGCTTAAAAGCAAGTTTTTTTGATTGCAAATCATTGTCCGACAAAACGGTAAAACTCCAAATTTGCTGAAATTCTTTTCGGTACGTTATGATATTTTCACCATTTATATTTTCTGTGAATTCACCATAAGTACCGTTATTAGTTTTCATCAAAGTTGTTATAGTATATGCGATATAAGGGTATTTTGGAGGTTCAGCGTTTTGATTTGCCCTAATAACCTGCACTTTTAAATTATCTTTAATCGATTTTACAATTGATATACTCAAATTGTCGTAATCAATCACAGTATACACCCTCTTTACGTTGACTTAACTTGTCAGAATCTTCTGTCAAGTCATATTCAGGAGGATCGTCTTTGAATGCAGATACCCATTTTAAGGTATACGCCCAAACTCCCGTAAATTTACTGTTATCTGAGCTGCTCTCAATGCTGTATACATTTCCATCATATATTATTTTTGACGATTGCAAAGCTTCACTATCTATAGACATCAACGTAAATAACCGCTTATCTTTTTCAGTCAACGTTCCTTCTGCTCTATAGATTTTATTTTCTTTTATGCTGATTATTGCACCCTCAATGGTTGTTTGGCTTTTGAAGTCATCTATCCAGTCACCCCTATCGTCAAAATAACCACCGGTAAGAGTAATTGACTTGAATTCACTTTTGTATTTGCTCACCAACCGTGAAAAGTTGAAATATTGCATTACTCTACTCCTTCTCCCAAGTTATACTCTCAACTAAACCCTCAGTGTCAATCAGAGGATTGTTGTTTCCTTTCTGATCTACAGTATAAGGGTGATTGCCGGGACTTGATAAATCACGCATATATGTTTTGATAGCCGTTGCAAACTGTTCTCCGCATAGATCAAGCATCTTGTCAACAGACATTTTACCGGCTATAACTTGTGATATTGCTCTTTCGGTTTGCTTCATAACTCTATCTGCGTTCTCATCATGACCGTTTCGCAAAAATGAGCGTTCTGGTATTCTGATATACTTCGTGCTGTCTTTAAGATGCAATCCCTGTGCGTGAAGAAATCTACGCATTTTAGGTGTTACAGGAATATTACAGCCATATTCATGTATTCCTGCCAGCCAAGCGTTAGAACCTTTCAACGCACCAATTGTAACTTTTCTGCCGCCAAGGGTTTCCAAAGCATTACTAACTTCGGGCAGCTTGTTGACAGTTGTCTTGTATTTAATGCCCATATGGTCACCTCTAACTGTTATTTCCATCGCTTTTCAGCAGCAACGAAACGAACACGACTGATTAAATATGGTGCTAACAGTTCTTCGGCAAACTGCCATATCATAGCGGTTTTATCGCCTGTATCAAATGATTGAGACATATCCTCAATGCTTTCAGAGACAACTCCTACACCCAGCATATTAACATCAAAGAATTTAACTATAAAAAGCCTTACACATGACGGCAAGGCTTTTAAGTCTTCTTCATTTTCAATGTCAAATTCAAGCGTGGTGTTTGCTTTAACCCATTCAAGAGCACTCTCGACAATTAAACAATTGCGGTCGTCAATCGGTGCTATTCCCAGCTTTAGACCTTCGACCAGTTCTCTTGTTATCATTTGATGTCACCGCCTTTTCTTCAGCTTTAGCAGATGTTGAAGCAGCCGTCTTTTCACGCTCTTCAGCTTTTTTCTGTGCTGTCAATCGTCTACGCATATTCCAGAATGTACAAGACAATATATAGTCCTCCCTTCAAATAATGCTTTTCAGATAAGTTTATTAGCCAAGCTTATGACGCAAACAGGCAATCGGTACTTTCTTATGGTGAGTAGCAAGCGTCCAGTTTTCAGGAGCTGCAAGCATTGTATTGTTAGGATAATATAAGCCGTCCGGATATTTTGCATCGGTATTCCAAGAGAATCCACGAGGGTGAATGATCTGGCACCAACGGTTAATAAGATAATTTTTAGCACCAATTTTATCACGGTCTGTTTCAGTACCTACAAAGCCCTGCGGTGTGCCGTCCTGTCTGATGAATGCACCGTTGCCCAAGAAATATGTATCATAAACCGGTGCTCCTGCCGAGGTCATTTCATAATAATTAGCAATGTCATCAACCGTAGGATTTTCAACCGATGTATAAACATCATTACTAACCGTGTAATAGGTCTTCCCTGCTGTAATAGCTGTATCAGTGGTCTTTGTATATGTTGCACCAACCATATTTACAGGCATACTGTCATCAACTATAATTCTATAACCAAGATAAGTCTGAATCTCGACTGTATCACCGGCCGGATTGAATACAGGTGTTCTTGCAATCATATCATGCTTTTGCAAGTGCGTATATGTTGCTGAATGCATAAATGTCATTCCGAGTGCGCCGTAATGGTCCCCTAAAAGCTGCTTTGTATCAAGAGTTGCACCCTGTGAAATGTTTGCTGCTGCACCTGTTCCACTTGAAATATCATTTACATGACATTTAAGCGCACCATTTGTCGGGTCAAGAATGCCTTTTAGGATAGACAAATAAATCTTTTGTTCACGGGTGTTTCTCCAATCAGCGATAAGCTGTGCAATAGCTCCCATCGGATCAGCGCCGCCGAGAACGTGTGCAAGATCTGTACTGCCCCAAGCTCTTTGACGCATGAGCAATGTTGCGTGTGCGTTCTTTGTTGTAATATCACCAATTGATACATCGGCTTCACCAAATACATCTTCTTCGCCATCAAGTGGATTCCACATAGGAATTTCGATAAATCTACCGCCTTCAGGTGCGCTGTTAATAAGTGCTGCTACTGTTGCATCAGGTGTTGCAATGCCCGAATTGATGAATGTGTTAAGCTCCGTTGTACGGTCAATAACGTACTGTGAGAACTTTTCAGGTACAATCTGCATATTTGCAATAGTTGTAACCGGCATAAATAAAACCTCCTGTTTTTATAAAATGTTTAAATTTTTACTTAACCCCTGCTGCTGCTTTGAGCTGTGCTGCAAGTTCAGGATTTGTACTTTCAAGTTCCATTTGCTTTGTAAGGTTGAACTGTTCTTTGGTATATGGATTTATACCGTTATTGAGATTGCTGCCCTTCTTAGGCATATAGCCGTTTTCTTTAAAGCGTTTGTCAACTTCTGCTTTTACAGCCTTGTCAAACAATTCTTTAAATGCCTTTACCTTTGACTTGATTTTTGTTTCGTCCTCATCCATCACAAAATCAACGAGTGATAAAGCTGTATCACTGCCGTCATCAAGTCCGGCTTCTTTTATCACCTTGACTGCAAAAAGCCTATTTTCTTTGTCAGCAATAGCCTTTTCACGCTCTGCAATGGCTTTTTCCTTTTCCTCAATCTCAATATTTTTAAGCTCCTCGTCTGTAAGCTTTTCCTGCTGCAAATTTTTTAGCTTCTTTTCAAGCTCAACGTTTTTCTTTCGCTCTGCTGCCATTTGCTTATCAACTCTCGACTGAATTATCTTGTCCAGCTTATCATAGTCGATAGGCTCCCCGGCATTGTCGGATGTCGGTTCGTTTTCGGATTCTTCGGATGATTCGGGTGCTTTGATTCCTTTTGACAGTTCGTCAAATTCCTCCTGCGTGATTGCCCCGATTTCAAGCAAAGATTTTAGTTTTTCAAATGTCATTTTTGTTTTTCCTCCTGTCCATATAGAACAAATAAATTTAGATTCTCCTTATAGAAGAACCTGTATATAAAAAAAGAGCGTACCTTGATTTGATACACTCTTGTTTTATTTGAATATATGTGCACCACTCACCACGGTCACACTTTTTTCCATCCCTCTGTCAGTTTTGACCCTTGATCTGGGTATAATAAAAGCACCCTGTGAAAGGTGCTTTTAGTTGTATTTAATTAATGACAGAATGGGCAATCTTTTAATTCTTCTTGCCGTTGAATGGCTATTTCCTTTAATCTTTTGAAGATTTTTTCTTTTTCTTCGTTGCTTTCTGTTTTATCAAGTTTTTCATATAATTTTATTTGTTCTTCTGTCGGCTGTAACATCATAAACTATCCCTCCAATAACTTTAAAATTTCTTCTGCTATTTCATTATTTGATTTAACTGAAAAGCACTCGGCAACTATCTCTGTATAGTTTCCGGATTGCCAACCGTCATTGGCATATCTGCTTAAATTTTCTACAACAAAGCTCTTATCATTTTTACTCTCAATATAGTCATAAATTTTTCTGTCAATTTTCTTCTTTATATCATTATAACTCATATTTTCTGAAATTGCAAGCCTTTTTATAGAATCTTCATAATATTTATGCCCAAGTTCATGAAGAATCGGAGCGTATTCAGTTGTGTTTGCGAATTGCCCTTTAGTTTGATTTACAAATGCAAGCACTTTTTCCTTGGTGTCATATCTGCTGTTTATGTACATTATACCCGTATTCTTATCATATCCGCCTATAGCATAAGCATTCAGCTTATGTTTGTTGAAATCAACAACCGCAATAGATGGCATTTCAAAGTCTTTCGGCAAAGATTTCTGTACAGCAATAAGATTCTTTTCGGTCAAACGTACGGCTTTGTTTTTTCTGTCGGCATCAATATCAGTAAACATTTTGAATTTACTGTTGCTTACTGTTTTAGTCCTGATTGATAAATTACCTGTTGTTAAAACTTTCTCATCTGAAAATGTCGGATTGAACTTTGACATATAGTCAATATCATCACTGCCAGAAGTCAACCCAGCAGCAGCACTTTTTCCGGTCGCCTTAGCAAATTCCTCTGCTGTCATTAGATTATATTCAAGAAAACATCTGCAATTACAATCATGAGCAGCCACACCGCTTTTTGACGGTGCTTTTGCTTTTACTCCATTGCCTAAATCAAATAGTTCTCCTGCTTTTACAGTCACGCCTTCCATTTTTATGTGATTAGCACCGCTTTTGCTAAAACTTGTTTTCCAGCCTTTTTTTGTTTTGCGTCTTATTTGAGGTCTAACTCGTTCGTCTTTCATTGTTCGCCATGTTGCAGCATATATTAAGTCACTGCCGTCTAAACCCTTCTGCAAGCGTTCTGCGCAGTCCATAAAACCACTTTCAACATTTCTATGCGTTTCAGTTCGGACTATGTTCATCGCTTTACTTCGACTTACACCCACTCTTTCAGAAATACGCTTTGCCATTCGTTCATATCTATCGCCCTGCATAAGTCCTATATTTAACTCTTGCTGTATCTGATAGATGATCTCATTTCTGTGAATTTCCATAACAGCCGGCAAGGTCAGCTTGCTTATATTGTTGCTTAACGCCCGTTTAAGAACATATGGATTGACAACAATGTCTTTTACTATATATTCAAATGCTGTTGTAGAATAAGCCTTTTTGAAAGCCTTAAGCATACCATCATAGCACTTAGTGTATGTTTCTTCCACAAGCGACATTATTTGATTTTTCAGCGGTACAGAAATACTGTCAACGTTTTCAACTATCTCTTGTAAAAACCTTGCTCTGCGATTTTTTGTATCGAGATATGATATATATAGTCTGCCTTCTTCATCAGCGTATGTAACATACACATTTGCAATAAATGCATTAAGGTCTTTTTCCAAAGAATGATATATCGCTTCTATCTTTCTAATTGTTAGTTTTTCCCTATGTTCCACTATTCTGCGTATATCATATAGCAGTTCATTCAAAGATGTTTCTGACTTTGGCAATATGTATCACCTCAACTTTTAGCTGCTATTCTTTTTTCTGGTTCAAGCCATAATCCTCATTTGAATCAAAACCACCCGTTTTTGCCATTTTTTGTGCAGCTTCAAACATCGACATAGCACTTTCTTTTTCACGTTCAATCATTTCCATAATATAATCAACATCGTCAACATCTGACATTCGACTGTATACCCACTCTTTTGGCAATCCTGCTGCAATACGTGCTTGCGCTGTTTGTGCTTCGGTCAATTCATCAAGTGGGAAATTTCTTGAAAATTCCATGATTACCTGAAGCGGGTCAACTTTTATTTCCCTTTTCTCCCAACTGCTTGCAAGCAATTTCCACATATATTGTGCAGCGCTCATTACTTGAGCCTGATACATACCGCACTTTGTTTCAAGACCATGTAACTTAAATCTAAGACTTACACCGCTTGCTGTTCCGAACGTATCGTCATTTAAGTTAGGTGTCTTTGAAAATCTATAAATGTTGTCTTCTAATCGCTGTAAATGATGCTCGGTAAAAGCATCATTGATATTTTTAGTTAAGAAGTACGCTTTGCCTTGCTGTGTTCCGCTTGCAGGAAATACAAATGATCCGCTTTTCTGTCCTTTTTGAATTGTGTCATCGTCAATTCGTAAGCCCTCAAAAATCAAATAAGAGTGCACAAAAGACTCTATCTCATTTGAGTTATCAGAAATCACTTTGTCGTAATCATCTATATCAGCAAGTACCTTTTCAGCATCACCCAAACACTCTTTGTTGTTTGGGATTCCTTGCAGCGGACAATAATCAAATAAATGAGGTCTAACCTCTACTTCTTTTAGGTCAAAAAATGAATCACCTTTATACGTATAGATATTTACATTATCGTAAAACTCTACTGTGTACGTTGTTACGTTGTCAGCATCTTGTGCACTGTAATATCTAATGGCAAATTCAGGTTCTGAAATATTTGTGTTTGATAGAATAATAGTTTCATAGCCGTGTACTGGCATTACTCTTTCGTTGCCGTCTACGTCAATATAAAATAACCTGCCACAATATCCATAAATGCTTGATAGCTTTGTCGTTTCCATATCAACGCCGTACATATTATTTCGTGTAATAAAGTCCGTTATTGCTTTTGTCGCAATATCTATACTTTTTTCGCCGCCTGTTTCTTCTTTGGCTTCATCGTTTTTGCTATAGCCATAGCTGATAGGTGTTCCTGCAAAATATCCGGTTTTGAAGTCAACAATTTCACTGAAAAAATCGTTATTTATCTTGTTATTCACTGGATTTTCTTCTTCAAACCTCGGTTGTCGGTCAAATATTGGAACACCGCCATTTATAGCCATATATCGCTTGTATAATTGCTTGTTATAATTAGAATTTGGAATATGTTTTTGAATAATTTTATATAGCAAGCTCTGATTTATGCCGTTTTTACGTATTTCTTCAAGTTCTGACGAAAACTCAGGCAACAATTGAAACTCATTTCTTAGCATTCCTTTTTATTCGTCCTTTCTTTTTCTTTGGTATGTAATTTGGAAACTTTCTATCAAAAAAGATACGTCCATTAGGCAGCTTAGTAATACCACACCGTTTACATACTAAAACATCGTTTATTTTTAACCAACAATTATGTGGGCACACTGTATATGTTATCTCCTATCTTTTATATTCTCTTTCCGGCTTTAACCTCTGCTGCTAAAATCTCATCACATAAGGCATAACGTAATGCATCTAACAAATGATTGTTAATGTCAACCGGTATATCCATTACATTGCCCTTGCTATCCTCTTTCCAGTGATACTGCTCTATCTCATTTTTGAAGTTTTGACAGTTCACATCAACAATGATTTCATAGCCTTGCAGCCAACGTATACCACGGTTAATGCTGTCTGCTCCCTTTACTGTTGCAACAGCTCTTATATCATTCGCACATAAGAAATCAATCGTTTTTGGCTCTGCACTGTCACAAGTAATATATTGCCGTTCTATCATCTGCTTGCATACTCTTAAAAGCTCCGCATCTGACATTCCTGCTTGATACCATTCATCAAATACATATATCTTTTTTTGTGCTTTGTCTAAATGAACTCTAATCAACGCATTAGGATCGTTGCTATAACCAAAATCAAGCCCGTTATATATCTTATCAAACTGCTGCTTTTTTCTGCTTAAATCTTCAACATGCCAATTCTTAAATATGACATTACCTAAAATGCCCCAGTTTCCCAATGAATACACGTTATAGAAATAAGGATCGCTTTCATTTTCAAGTAACTTTTTGTCCTCGTTAGTCAAAAACACATTATCTTTGTATGTCGTTTTCAGAATTATTTTGTCCGAATCTTCATATGCACGTTTATCATCCTGCCATTGCCCAAAGAATTCTTTGTATATCCAATGCGATTTCAAGATAGGGTTGAATGCCATTAAAATATGCTTGCTATTCTTGCTGATACCACGCAGTCGCTTTTTCAGCTGCATATATGCATCACGCTTTATCTCCGTTGCTTCCTCGATAAATATGCGCTCCAGAACTCCATTTTGCGGTGTTATTGACTTTACCTTTTCAACATCATCTAAACCACAAAATAAGATCTGCTTTCCATTCAATTTGCAAGTAATAATCATATCCGATTTGTTTATTGCAAAGTATTCGGTTAAGCCCATGCTTGATATGGACTTTGTTATCTCATTGAACACGCTTCTTTTTATTGTGTTTGCTGTGTTTCGGCAGCATAGCCAATTGACCCCACTCAATGTGTCTATTACTATTTTGTCGGATATAAAAAACGATTTTCCGCTTGATGAACCACCAAAAAATATTTGCAAAAATTGAGGCTTGTTAAAGTAAGGAATATATACAGGGTTTTCTTTTACTTGAATATCCATAGGTGAATCACTTTTCCTTAATAATTTATTCTTGTTCCACATCGTCGGTAGTAGCAGATGAAATCGCTACATTGATATTCGGGTTTTCAGCTGTTTTGTTTTGACTTTGCAAAGCTTTTTTCTTTAACGCCAATTCTTCACGCTGAACTGTTTCTCCGATGAGATCTTGGAGTTTATCAACGGCTTTGACATTACCGTCTAAAGCTTCTTCATACATAGCCTGTACGACCGCCATAGCAGCGTTTTCGTTCTCCTTGAAAAATGCCTTAGCGGCTTGCTTAAGGCTCTTATATGCCCGTCTGGACGCTCCTGACGCTAACCCGCCTTTTCTGGCAATTTCTCTCTGTTCGTTCTCTGTTCGTTTATCAAACGGTATCAAGTTTTCTTCATTTGCCAATGTCCTCCCTCCGTTTTTTAGTATAGAAAAAACCGGCAGGAATCACCCACCGGTTTACAGTTTTTTATGATATTATTATAGCATATGAACACTGTACCAAACAAGCCCAACTTTTCTAAATTTCTAATTTTTTTAATGCTGATTTATGCATTCGCACAGATGTCATGTGAGAAATATTCAACCTTTCATTTACCTCCTCCCACTTCAACCCATCAACATACCTATACCGCATAAGCAATCTAAGTTCAGATGGAAGAGAAGAAATAGCTCTCTCAATAGCGATCTGAGTTTCCACAAGTTTTGCTTTCCTTTCCTCATACAGATCAGACAGTTCTTCCAGCTGCTCTATGTACCTTTGCTGAGATGATATTGATTCACCTCTGCCTCTGGGCATATCTGAATAGCTGATACCTTTCGGACTGCGTGCATCTTTACGCAGCTCATCAATACGCTTTTCAAGGTCATTAAGTTCTTTCTTTATGGGTCTGTAAGCGAGAAGTTCTTTTTTAGTCATTTGATTCCTCCTTGTAAGGCTCCGGCAGCGGCATCCAGGCTATGACTGGGACGTTGTTGTCAAAATGCGTATTAAATGCTTTGTGCTTTGTAGAGTAATTAAGAATGATAACACATCCGCTCCATAAGGTCGCAAGATATTCACCGTTTTCTTGTGGAAGTGCTTTAGTTGTTGGAATCCAGTTCATTTTTATTATCCTCCTAACAGCTCTGGATTGTTGTGGATGTTGCCAATGACTTCGTAAGACTTCATAGTTCCGACGTTCATACACGGACAAGAAAACGTTCCGGGTCCCCTTGTGACAAATCCTGCAATATTTTGACTATACTCTACGGCAAAAGCTTTTTTACCTTTGCCTTTACCCTTTATTATATCCCCCTCGAAAATCTTCTTGCCAGTTCTGTCGGCTAAGCCGGTAAACTGTCCAATGGTTTCAGGAACAACTTCATATCCAAGCATATTTTGTCCGATATAGTATTTTGCTTTTCCTGATTCATCTCTCATCGACAGATTGCCATACTCCCACATGCCAATGTCCATCCGTTTCCCTCTAAATAAAATTTCACGATTCATTTTCACCACTCCCATTTTTTCATTAGCCAGTGTGATTTACAAGCATCGCAATCTATATATGCTTCTGGATTTTCCTTGTTCTTTTCATTAAGCGCACATAACGGCTGATGCGTGTACGGGCAACTGATACATTGTGTCAGGCAAACTGTTTCTTCGTATTCCACATTCGGGAAGCCGTCCTCGTCTGCTCCGTTAGCAATAATATCAGAAAGTACCTTTATCATCATTTCAGCATTTGTAGGCTCATATTCTAATGGCTTTCCCTCCAGCGGATAAATGGCTTGTAACGCCTCTATACCCATCTGACAAGCCTCTTTTACTTGCTCCATACCATCAGGCAAATCACTGTAACACTCTCGGTGATTCGGGTCTAAAATCTCAATCGCTCGTTCTACGCTGATTCGATTCATTTTCAGTTTCCTCCAACGCCTTCTCTGCTTCCTCACGTGTGCGAAATACAACTTTTTTATAAGTACTCCAATCATTGTCCCATATCGTAAATTCAGAGCGATTCGAGAAAACAATTTTAGTAAACTCTTTGTGAATTATAATTTTATCAACAATTGTTTCTTTAATTTCATCAGATGGAGAAACGTAATGAACATACACCTTGTCACCCACCTTACACGGCAATTCAATGGTCATGGATTTGTCTGATAAGTCTGTACAAAAACCACCAGTGATTTCTCTGCCGACTATTTCATCTGCTTCTTTCGCAGAATGACCGGTAAGAATATACCATTTTCTACAAACTTTATAATGCAAACAATCTTTGCACTTCATAATTTTCAATCCTCCTATTCCAAGCTTGAATAGCTTTATCAATTATCTATCGCATCTTTCTCACACACCCAAACTCCGTTTTTTACGTAATATTCGCCAGTTTCAGCATTTTTTACATACTGGAATAATTCCGTTACAAATATGCGTGTGTCAAAAATCGTTATCGCAAAATGCCCGATTCCATATTCAGTATCGCAGGTGATTTTTTCTACACCACCTAAAGTATATGGCTTTGGATTTCGGTTTGCTTCAAAGAAATCGTCCCTATGTCTTAACAATTCAAGTGTCATGATTTTCACCCTCTTCTTTCAATTTTTCCAATCCGCTAAGTGCTGTATACAAGCCTTTACAGACCAAGCAGCCGCTGATTTTGATTTTATCGGAATATCTCTGTACCTGACGCAGCATTCTTGATTGTTCTGTATATATTCTATGCCAAAGGTCAAGTTCCTTGTAATGTCTTATGACCAGTGCTTTTTCATTTTTCGCCTGAGATGTTTCCACCGTACCTGTTCGCCATGCACTGTATACAGCACGGAGTGATAAAAAAAGAAATATTTCAGGCGGCGTAAGTTCATCAGGCATAGGAGCATTTCTGCTGGCAAGTTTCTCAACATCTTCTATTTTCACGTTTTTAAATACCTCTCGATCTCATATACAGCATCTTTCCATCCGTAGCATATCCTGCATAAATATCCCTGCAAGGTAAGTTCGTTGATCCACCAATTTTGATTATCAGATGTACGTCCGTTCTCCGCTTTCATTTCTATGTATAGCCCATGATACCCTCCTCTTGCAACCGGAAGCATAAGATCCGGTACGCCTGATTTTACGCCCATGCGTTTAAGCCGCATACCTTGTGCAGGTGTACATTTTCTTTCGTTTGGAATGTGATGCAGCAGCTTTAATTCAGGATATTTTTTTCTTATGGATTCCTGTTGCGACCATTTTATCACAGCCATCTGGTGCTGATCTTCTGTCATGATGCCATTCCTCCTGCCATAATGCGGTTAAGTATCTGTGATGCCTGAAACTTAGTCAGTACTTCATAGTCGATATACTCATTTTTGCATTTCCTTCTGATGAGTTTCTTCTGAGCATCACTGGCAGGACTGCCGCCCCAGCGTTTTACCGATGACAAATCCCATATATATCTCTCATTCGGATACAGCTCCAGAAGCTCTTTATAAACTGTGTCCACAGCCTGCTGCATAGTCATTTTCCTTCCGCCGTATATTGTATCTCCCAGTGCATCCTGACAGGGTATCCTTAGGCGTACACGATCTTTCAGGCTGCACACCAGAGAGCCGTCAGGCATACGAAAGAAGTTAATATCTCTCATATCAAGTTCCTGTTCTTTTGCCCAAAGGGATACGATTTCCATGTTGCGTATCCAGCTCTGAGGACAATCCGCTGCACGTTCTGCCTTTGCAGGAAGGTCAAAGAGCATTCCCTCTATTTCAGTCTGCTTTTTCTTTGGTATAGTGGAAATATCCAGTCCCAAAAGGCTTGGAGCTGTACACAGCCGTGCCTTTCCTGTAATTCCCACACAATCGATAAGTGTAAGTTTTTCTTTTTCCGGATGAAGTCTTAGACCTCTTCCCACCATCTGTGCATACAAGTTGTCTGACTGAGTAGGACGAGCTATTATTACGGTTTCCACAAGAGGCATATCAGTTCCTTCCGTGAATATCATACAGTTTACAATACAGGGTATCTTTCTTTCAGTGAATCTGCGGATAATATCACTTCTATTTTTTGTTTTTCCGGTGACTATCTCTGCACCGGGAATTTTACCTGCAATGCGTTCAGCGTGTTCTACACTTGCTGCAAATATGAGCGTAGCTCCCTTTGCATATTTTCTGTAAGCTTCTGCAACAGCGTCCTCTGTACCTGACATAGCTTCTGAAAGTTCTCCCGGTGCATAGTCGCCATTTCTTGTATGTACCTGACTGAGATCATAGCCTATGTCTATACGGCGACAGAATATATCACACAGATAGCCATTTCTTATACCCCACAGCAAGTCCCTCTTAAAAACGATCTCATCAAATACATCACATAACCTTGCTTTGTCAGAACGATTCGGAGTAGCCGTAAAACCTATTACCTTTTCAGGTTTGAAATAGTCCAATACCTTACGGTATGTTTTAGCAGCCGCATGATGTGCTTCGTCTACGATTATTGTATGGAATGCATCCGGCGAAAATCTATCCAGACGATGCACAAGACTCTGCACACTTGCGGATACTACTTCTTCACCATGAGATGTATCTTCCGCCATCTCCACGCCTGTACTACAAGTGAAGTATTTAAGCGGCTGACGTACAAGCTCTTCACGATGGGATAGAAGAAGTGTACGTCCATGTCTTGGTATATTTGCAAAGGTAACTGTCTTTCCAAGACCTGTTGCCATCTGTACAAGATATCGTCCGGAAGGTTTGCTTTCCAGAATATCTATGCATTCCTGCTGATAGTCTCTTAATTTCATATGTCATACTTTTCCTTTCTGTGTGGGATATGTGGTGCACTGTGGTACATGCGTCCCACAAGAATAACAACGTAATTTCGTGCAAAATTGTATGTTGTGGGACTGTGGGACAATTTCGCACATTTTTTCTCGGGACTTTTATTATATAATTTCAATCAGAATCGGCAGTAGAAATATTGTATATTTAAAAAAAACGTATATATACAGGGGAAATGTCCCACAGTCCCACACGCCCGAAATTAGGCGTTTTTTTTATATATCTTGTCCCACATTATGTCCCACGATATATTTACAAAAGCTGATTTTCGTCTATGTCCGTTGTATCTGAATTGCAATATTCAGGGAGCCGCATTACCACACATTCCGTGTTCACCCCATGTATACGCTTACCCCTTGTGTAATTTCTTCCACGTGTCAGTATAAGCCCTCTTGATTTAAGCCAAGACAGCAGCGCACGAGGGTCAAAGCCTCCATCCTGTGCAGTCTTTCTGAACACTCCGCTATTGATGTATGCCCAGCCGTTGTCAAGAATGCCGTAAATCTCACCGCCCGGATTCTCAAGTGCAAAGCGATTTGCATTGAGAGCCACCCAATCGCACATATGTCGATAGCCACGCTCACCAGCGGAAACACTTGCCTTTGTCTGAAGAAAGGAAGCTATTTCATCTTCTGTAAGGTGCTTTCCTGTATGAAAAATAAGCTTGTCCGCAAGCTCATCTGCTGTCAGTATAAGGGCAGCTGCCATCGCCTGTTTTTCTGTGGTATCACGTGAAGAAAGGTTTCTGAAATATTTTTTGTACAGTTCTTTTGCCTGTGAAATGAGTTCCGGCGTAAGGTGTTCCACAAAGAACTTTCCGGCATATCCGAAATTTTGTTTTACAGATGCAGAAACCGCCATACCGTCAGATATAACAGTTTCCGATGCACGGCATTCTATATCAATAACACGATTAAGTGCACCTGCTCCCGAACCTGCCTGAGTTATAGGAGATTCACCGGTAGTCAGAACGCACAAGGACCATGTAGGTGTACGGTCAATGCCTCCTGCACGGTTTCCTCTGCCTCTTCCTACTCCCTGCGCCAGCTGGTACACATCAAATTTTGAGTTTCCGTGACTGTCTCTGGAAAGTTGAAGTTCATCTATACACAGCGGTATATTATTAAGAAATCCTGCCGTGCGCTCATGAGATACCTGTGTTGCATTGAATGTCTGCACATATCTGCCTATAGTGGGATCTCCCCAGACGCTTGCAGCCAACATAAGAGCCACTGTTTTACCTGTGCCAGAATCTACGCCCCAGAGATGTACAAAAAACGGCAATGCGCCAACACGACCAACCAGCACACTTGCAAAAGAAGAGGCAAGAAGTATCTGTGCAGTTTTGCTGTTATTTCGGCAGTCTATAGCAGTTTCCTTCCATTTATCAAAATCTCCTTCACAATGTATCGCATTGTATATCTCCCTATAGTTTGATTCTCCGTCAAAAATAAGGTCTGGATGATATGGTGAAAAAATTCCGTCATCACCCACATATCCAAGCCTTCCTACGCTTGAATGTTCGGGCAGTATATCGTAATTACGATTTTCTATGTCACAGATATACCGCACAAGCATTTTTGCATTTTCAGATGTAACGGCTATGCCTACAGCGGCAAGCTGTACGATTTTGCTTGCAACAAAAAGCACGTCTTTGCCAAAAATCACGTATCTCCATCGTTTGCCTTTGCTATATGCAATCTTCAACTTTTCCTCTCCGGTATCAATATTTACAAGACGTTCGGTAGGCATTATAGGATGACAGCAGGCTACATCGGTACTATATCCGCTGCTTTTCTGCACACCGTTCTCATCGCACTGCCAATCTCCGCAATCAAGTTCTATAGGCTGATCCGGAAACATGGTAGGGTTTGATAGGTTCGCATAGGCGTTCCTGTCAGCTATGCGCTGCGTCCGTTCATACTCCTTATACATCTTCATAAATCCGTTAAAGCCTACTGCTTTTGCATTGGTAGCAAGCTGTTGGATACGCTGCTGCCTGAAGAAGGGCACATCTATTTCAGCAATTTCCCTGTATGGCTCAGTGCTTTCCAGAAAATCAGCTTTGGTATACACAAGATGAATATTAAGTTTCTTTTCTTCTATGTAATCTGATAATCCTTCCAACATAATTCCAAAGCAGCGGTCAAAAACCTCACGCCCGCCTTTTTCAATAGACTTTTCACGAAGAGCGGCGATCTGATTATTGATAGTATCGGAAGATGTACCTCCAAGCAGAACAATGTCAGAAAGCACATCTATCACTGCCTTTGGATCCTCATAATGTATCTCTTCCAATTGCTCATTTGTAATTTCCATAAAAATCACCTCCTACTAATAGCCACGTGAAATAAATAACTTGAATGTTTTTCTTCAAGTTTCATAAAAAATTTACAATCAGAACGGAGTGTCACCATCGCTGAGGATCTCTTTATACCCATCAATCGAGCCTATAGTATTCGATACCTGTGCAGAAGTTTCTTGTACAGCAGGAACCATTGGGAGTACGAATTCACAAATAAGCTCTTTTACAGTATGCTCCGCATCGTCCTTGCCTGTGTATGTTCTTACTTCTACCTTGCCGATGCAGAGTACAGTGTCACTTTTTTTCAAGCCTTTAGCTGCTCGTGCCACTGAATGCCAGCATACACAGTTACACCATATTGCAATCGGTTTTGCATTTTCAGATGCATCCGGATTTATCCTTTCTCCAACCTTTACAGAAAATTTAGTCAAACTGCTGCTGTTCTGCCCCACTGTTTTATATTCTGCATCCTTAGGCAGTACGCCACAAACCATTACGCTTCCATCACTGAGCTTCGTCTGCATTTTTATCCTCTCTAAGCCTATCATTTATAGATCTTGTTTTTTTATCATCGCTGATATGCTCGAACCAGTCACTAATTCTGCTGCCGCCTTCCTTTATACTATTATATATAGTAATGTGTTCTACCAGCTCCTCCTTAGTCATCATAGAAATATCATGTCCCATGCGTTTTTCCAACATCTCACGGCGTACGCTGATCTGCTCAAATGCTGAAACCATCTTACGTATACGATCTTCAAGAGGAACTTCCGAAGTTCCTGCAAGAGTTTCACGACATTTTGCTAGTGCTGCTTCTATCAGATCCGGCGGAAGAATAGCAAGTATTCTCGCACGAAGTCGCCTGCCTGCCATATTTGCGTTATTCTCATAAATATCACGCTGTTCTGTTAGCTTTTTAACTCCTTTTTTAGTATCCATCACATGATGCACCACAAACTGCTGACTGGACATAACGTTTGTTTCCATATCCCAGCAGTATGCCATCATCTCTGATTCTCCCTCCTTCTGAGATAGTTCCTTAACGCCAAAATCTACGTTGCCCCAGCATCTTGCAGCTTCTTCAGCAAGGCGAATGGACGGACCTGTAATATTGTTTCCGCTTCTGGGATATGAGTAGATAGCTTTTTCTGCAAGACTTCGCCTTGAGCAGGCATTCATAAGTTTTTCAAATGCCGCAAATTCGTCCCGTGGAAATCTTTTAGCAATCACGAGCTTACCTTGTGCTTCCGCAACAGCCTTGCTTGATTCTATCTCAATAACACCCTGGTTAATATTCTCGTGTTTTTTAGCAGTTCCGAATGGATTCTGCATGATCTCATATTCTGCCATAATTATATACTCCTTTATTTATTACATAATTTCTCTTGCTGCCCATTTAGGCAGACTTAAAGGTTGTATGTTTTCTTCATATCCGTGGTATAATCCAGCATGTATGCATGCTGAAAGAAGATCAAGGTCTGATCTTGCTTCCATTTCGCCGAGAGATAGCATAAGATCATCTGCAAAGTACACGGCAACTGCATAAGGTGGTTCCTTTTCTACAGCTATAAATACAAAATCCTCAGCATCTGAAATGTCGCATTGTTTAAGGCCATGCAGATACCAGTGTGCCTGAACATAATAGCGATAGTTGTATGCAGCCTTTTCAAAAGCCTCCGGGGATGCATTCTGCGTTGTTTTAAGGTCTACGCAGAAACCGCTTCTCAAATAATCCGGACGACACTTACACTCCAGACCTGTGCGAATATCAGTCCAAAAATGAGAAGTTTCAGCTTTGCCTCCTGACAAAAGTGCACGTGCTGTTTTATGGTGACTTACAGCTTCGGCAATATTTACGGATAAAGTTATCATTTCTTTTGGAACAATAATTTTCCCTGCTGCTTCCTGCTCAAATGCTGCATATTCTTCTTTGCCTGCTTTAGTACGTCGGTCAATAGCAGGTGCTTCTATGTATTCCTCAGCAAATGTTTCAGGCTCAAGCACCATCTTGTGTATCACTGAACCTGTAAGCAGTGCCGGAGTAGTTTGCTGCTGAGGATGCTCCTTGCGATAAAGATAGTGCATAGGAGAACGATGTACTGCATCAAGGTCTGATTTTGATATAGCATGATGTGCATGATATTCTGCGTTTGTCATTCTTTTTTCTTCCATTTTCTTGACATTCCTCTCTACTTATGTTAAAATAAGTTCGTAAAATATTTTTCTCATTCCCCATTATCGGTTGCCGCCGGTGTGGGGATTTTTATTTTTTCTCTGCTTTCTGTGGTCATACTTGCTGTGATAGTAATAACCCGTTCGGTGAAGGTAATATCTCAATCCTAAAAATATTGAAAGAGATACTATGATAGTTATAACGAGATCCATTTTAATTTTCCTTTCCTTTTAAATGAAGTTCGCTCAATATACGTTTCTTTTGCGCACCTGTGCAAAACTTGTCATTTTTTATTTCTCTGACTATTCTTACAGTAGATGTACCCTCGAATAGCATCTGCCGAACACGATCTCTCAGGCTATAATAATGAGATTGTACTTCAGAACATTTGCTATCAGAAGCACGATAAGCAGCGCCGCTAGCAGCATAAAAGCTCCTGTATGTGTTGATCTTTTCTTTCTTTTCTTCATGATTCACTTTTTATTTTCCTTTCCGTCCTTTTTAGGACTGTGCATCTCCGTAAAATCCCTGCATGGACATTCCCTTGAACGCTCCCAGCAATAAAAGCGGTTTATGCAGGATTTGCAAGTTTTAGCACTCTTTTTCATGTTGTTTCCTCATATACGGCGTCATATTTTCCGGTTGTATCATGCAAAATCGCATCAGCAAATTGCTCCATATTTAATCCGGTCAAAAAGAAACATAGGTCATTGTCATCAAATGTCATTTCTGGATTTATGATAACTTTTCCTTTTGTTTCTACCTTTTTCATAGAATCACTTCCTTTCTAAAATTTGCCCTTTCAGGCACTGGTGGGACAGGCAGGACTTGAACCTGCAACGCCATAAAAGCTCTTGCCATCTGAGCTACTGTCCCATGTTGCAGCTGTCGAACCGTAACAGCTGCGTATCTCTACTACAAAAAAGGGTGTCTGTGCATCGCTGCACTGGGTCCGGATACGCTCCGGACGGGCGGCTGTCACTGTAAGTGCATTGGTATCACGTCCTTTCACGCTGCATTCTGCTCAATCAGCGGATAAATACCATCAGATTTGAGCAATTCATAGATGAAAAGTCTGCCTTTCTGCGTCCAGTACATATGCGGTTCTGCTGCATGCTCAAATCCATCATCACCGTGATAAATATGTGTCTTAGTACTGGTATAGCCATAAGAAGCGTGTTTCTGATAGAGCAACCATGTTTTTCCCTGTTTGTACTGTACGCCCTTTTCGTGAAGATAATCATTCATCTTCTTGGCACTCCAGCCGTAATCCTTTGCGATCTTGCCAATAGAAATCAAATCCTTGCAATTAAGAACTACATCATAGTAAGAAGCTTTCGGCTGTAATTCTGCTATCTGCTGTTCTTGTATAGCTACGGTGGTAATAAGCTGTTGCTTCTCACGCTGCTCCTCAATCCATCGCTCTGCACGCTTAACGGGGTCATCTATCATGTAGCTGTCTGGTACTCGTTGGACTATTTCACGAGCACGGAAATATGTATTCACAAGCTGCCGCTGAACCTCCCAAGCAAGATCGTCAGTAAAGGATTTGACTAGCATCAAATAGCCAGATTCGGTGATGAGAGTTAAACCTCGGTTTGGAATATCAAATCCTAATGTCCGTTTTTCGGACATTTGAACATTGAAGTAATCTTCACCCTCTACAAAGCGTTCTTTATTGTCGTTAAACCGCTTTCTTGCGGTGCCATCCGGTCTTTCGTGAACTATGTCAATTTCCTTAAAGGTTACAACACGTTTACCGTTGTATTCTTTAACCTCAAGATCAATGTTATTGATTTTAACTAATTCATTCATCTGTAAATTCTCCTCTCAAAATGTCATCTGTTGTACAGTGCAAAATTTTAGCTAAACGCTTTACATTTTCTAAACTTGGATTGCGAACACCGTTTTCCCACTGTGAAACAGCGTTCGGTGTTACTTTAAGCTTCTCTGCGATGTCCTTCTGCGTTAAATTTTGTTCTTGTCTAATATCTCTAATTGAAATCACTTTTATCACTCCTTTCAATTTCCTAACGTTATGTTAGAATTATAACACGCATTTCGTTAGAAGTCAAGTGGTTTTATAACGTTTCGTTAGTTTATACAAAAAGTTAGGATTTTTCTTGACAATGCTAACATAACGTGATATTATAAAACTACGGAGGTACTTAAATATGTTAGGAGAGAAATTAAAAGAGTTAAGAGCTAAACATGGATTAACACAAGCAACATTTGCAGAAATTTTTAATATTTCCAGCGGCACCATAGCAATGTGGGAGACTGGTAAGAGAACGCCGGATATTGAAATGCTCAATCGAATTGCAGCCCATTTTGGAGTTACATTAGATTATTTGGTTGGGAATGAAATTAAACAAAATAATTTTGAATCAGAAAATTATATAGAACAAGATGAAGACCTTATTATATTGAATCGCAATGCAAAGAAACTGTCTCCAGAAAAGAGAAAACAGCTTCTTGACATGGCAAAATTGATGTTTAAGGAGGAATTTAATGACTGATTGTCCTGATTACAAACGAGCTACAAACGCTGCATATAACGTTTTACAAAATTATGATGGTAAATTTCCTGAAATAGATATATTTAATATTCTTAAAATGTTTAATAATATAAAGCTATGTTCTTACTCAAGAGCTGCTGAAAAAATTGGCATTCCACACAATGAATTTGCCTATCAGTACGCTTCCAGTGAGCACGGATTTACAGCTGCAAAATATAGTAATAATAGATTTATTATTTATTATAATGATTGGAAAGATGAGACAACGGTCAAATTCACTTTTGCACATGAACTGGGGCATATCATTTTAAGACATACAGAGGATAATCATGTATCAAAAAAAGAAGCGGATTGTTTTGCAAGAAATCTCCTTTGCCCAGTGCCAGTAAGTAATGGATTTAACTTAGAAACTATATCTGATTATGCTAAGTGTTTTCGTGTTTCCGAACCAATGGCAGCAGCTTGCATAGGAAACAGAAAATCCGATGAATACTATATAACAACACATAATTATAATTTAATAGATGAAAAAGTGTATTGTTATATGGCTAACTGTACACCAATGGAATTATATGGATATGTATAAGTTGGAAGGGGATAAAAAATGGACTTAGAAAAGCACAATTGGTCACTATGCTTTGCGATAAAGTGAAAAGTAAATAAAAAAAGCCCACACCATATGGTATGAGCAAAGGGGATGGTATAAGTTGGGCAATTGGACTATTGCAGATACAATTTCAGGAATGATAAGCACGTTTTTTGGATTTATTGGAATTATAATTAGTTTTGTTACTATGAAAAAAACTTCCAGTATTGAGAAAAAGCTAAAAGTTCAGAAGAATATTCGAGCTTTTAATGTTCAATATGGAACGTTAATTAATCAGATCAATTTAATACTTGAACAACTATCTCAAAATGATTTGAATAGTACATTGTTATCTGGTGCTCTTGACATAATATCGAGAGTAAAGCAACTTGCTGTTGGTGGTGAATGGGATAATGCAGATATTGATCTCATTAATAATTATTATCATAAATTATATGATAATTTTGAAAATTATAAATTGATATTTTCTGATAAATCTGATAATTCACGTTTTAATCTCGGTAGCAATATGGAAAAAGCATTGATTGATGTTAAAAATATATTAGATAAGGTGGCAAATTATAATGATATCAGATAGAATTGAAAGTTATCTTAACAGAATAAATACAAAAACAAAAAATCATAAGTTAATGTGGAGGCCTATTTTAGAATATCTAAACTATTATAATGATAACACAAATCTTACCACCAATATTTCATTAATAAAAGATGCTGTTTATAGTGAGCTCCATGAAGACAAATCATTCTTTATAAGAAATGACGATACATATTTAGTTTTGATTGATTATGAACATGCTTCTGGCAGAGATGATTCAGAACCCAAAGTTAGTGTATGTGAGTTATGGGGTATATTCCATAAAAATGCAGATGTATATAAGATTCCACCATATATAGAAGGTGGAATAAAAGAACTACAGAAAAGTATTATTGAATATTGGGAATTTAAAAAAGGAGATTATGCTTTTGCCTCTTCGGAATTATTTGAATTTTTGGAAAAATTCAGCCACTAAAAGAAAAGGTTTCAATCCATTTTCCATAAGAAAAGCGTTTTCTTAAGTTAGAACGAATTTCTACTAATAAAGAACTAACAGCTTGTTCTGCTGGCTGTAAAGCTTGTTTTAATTCATATCGCAATACTACTTTATCTATAGAATTATTTTGCTTAAGAAAAAGTTGTGGAACAGTATTTGTTTCCAGTAGTATAACCTCAACATTTGAATTTGGAATTATAGATATATATTTAATAAAGCCTGAATCCATGAGATGTGATTCCCATTTCATTATATTTGATATTGTTTTGTCTTCAATGTATTTAATCATTTGAATTGTATTATTTTCTAATTGGCTCATATTAAGTCCTCCTCTACTTCGCATATTATATTAAGCATATTATATTCATTTTTATATTATACCATATTTTTATAAAAAAAACAATTTTATATGATAAAACTCCACATATGTGTGGTGAGGTATTGTGTTCTCGTGGGCACAGCATCTTGGCGTGTTTTCCTCACGCAAGTGTGATTGGGTTTAATACCCTTTAAAACAAAAAAAGGCCGCCCCACTGTTCGCAGCAGTGAGACGGTCTATGGAATATGCTATTTTAAGAATTTAACACATTTTTATTATAGTATATTCTTCCTAAAATGTCAAGGAGGAATTAAAAAAAATGAAAAAAGCAGCAGCATATGCCCGTTACAGTACGGAGCATCAGACATCAAGCAGTATTGAGTACCAGATGAGGAAAATCGAAGAATATTGTAGTAGTCATGGTATTACCATTACAGCAAGTTACGCAGATGAAGCTTATAGCGGTACTAACGTTGACCGTCCAGCATTTCAAGCTCTATGTGAAGCCGCTAAGCAGCATAAATTTGATGCTGTAGTTATCTATGATATTTCACGTGGCAGCCGTGATGTTTCCGACTGGTTCGGGTTCAGAAAACAAATGGCAGTTTTAGGCATTCAGGTCATTTCTGTAGAAGATAAGATCGGTGATATTCTCAATCCAGCTGATTATCTTACAGAGCTGATCACTGTTGGACTTGGACAGCATCATGTTCTTACAAGCCGTCAGAAGTCTATGGACAGTATTGCAACAAAAGCAAAAACAGGACAATTTTTAGGCGGTACACCGAATTTCGGCTATGAGATAGTAAACGGACAATATGTCATTGTTCCAGAAGAAGCTCGTATTGTTAATCAGATTTTTACAATGTACGCCAATGGCAGCAGTTATGAGAAAATTTTATCTGCTATAGGGCAAGTGCGTGGCAGACGTGGAAAAGTAATAGGAAAGAATAGTTTGTATTATATCCTGAAAAATGAGCGTTACGTTGGCGTGTATAGCTGGTGCAAACATCATGTAAAAGTCATGGGTAAATACACTGGGAAATTACCAAATGAAAACGCTGTTCGTATAGAAGATTCGATTCCGCCAATTGTTGATAAAGATACATGGGAAAGGGTGCAAGAAAGAATGAGTGAAAGAAAACATAGTGCTTGCAATAAAGCTAAAAGAACTTATTTGTTGTCCGGTTTAATTGAGTGCACACAGTGCGGTGCAAATTATGTAGGACATACTTCAACTAATAAAAGAGGCTATTCCACAAGATACTACTGCTGTGGAAATAAATATAGGAATAGAACCTGCTCTTGCAAAAATTTAAATGCGGACGAAGTAGAAGCTTTTGTTGTTCAAAATTTAAAAGCGTATTTGCTTGGATTGGATTTTCATGCCATGGCACAAAAAATTGCTGACACCATCAACGGGGCATCAGCAGATTTAAAAGCAGAACGTATAGAACTTGCAGACATAATCAAACAACTTGATAATGGCACAAAGGCAATTTTAAAAGGCATTGACTATCCAGAACTGCAAACTGAAATGTTCAAGCTGCGTGTTCGCAAATCAGAACTGGAAGATATAATTGCTAAAGGAGAAGAAAAGAAAACTGTAAGTGCAGATAAATTGGAAGCACTCTTTCACCAAATGCTTGAAGATTGGGATAGCGATTTAAAAGGCATTTGTCAAAAAATGATAAAAATATACGCCCATGCTGATGGTTCTTTCGACCTCAACATAGGCGTACATATAGCTGCCAAAGAACGCTTATTTTGATACAATTCGAGGTGCGTTTTCTTTTGCATTTCACGTTTTCTTTTGGTATGCCCGATGCCATACCTTCCCATTTTATATTTCTATTTGCTCCATCATACAAATATGATGACAAGTAATCAAACAAATGCTACAATGAACCTTTAAAATACGAAAAGTTCATTTAAATACATTATTTTTTATTATTTTTGTAGAACAAATAGGAAAATGAGAATTCGCATCTAAAGTTTATTACATGATTTGGATCTATGGATTCCCCTTTATTTGCCATATCATTTGTCAGCGCAATTTCTATTATAACACAAAATCCTCGTTTCGAATCAAACGAAATTAAAATTGTCCATGGCATTGGGTAGCTTTAGTGAAAATATTGAAAATGAACACACCGGTATGGATTTGGACGCAGCAACTGAGATGTTTCTAACAGTGTAACGAAATAGAATTATAAGGTTTTCTTTCCTCGAATAAGAAAAATGTGACCAACACACCCTATATAATTTCATCGTCAAGATAAAGTGTAAATACACAGTCATCTAGAGCTGAAAACCACAACTGGATTTCTAACTGTTGAAATTTATAGAGTGAATGCACAGTATATCGAACATCAATGTCGCTTTTGTGTTTGCGGAAACATATCAATCCCTTTAATCCCATACAGTTGTATTGGACTATGGTAATTTTGTAGCAAATTTAAAAAATGTTGGCATTGGTTTTCTTGGCATTTTCATCGGCCATATTATTCGAGGAGGCATTAAACCATCCGGAAACTTAAAATCATCCTTTAGCAAATCAGAAGACGGAACAGAAATACTAATATTACTAATATCGCCAATATTTAGTATAAGCGAATCTGAGAGTGAATCGGGATTAGTATCTTCTTCAATTTTTCCTGGAAAGGTTAATCGGGCAAAGTCTGTAACATCTTTTAATGTTTCTGGATTAAATTTACCCATTGCCAAATCCAGTACAATTCGAAATTCATTTTGATATGAATATGAGGAAGCTTTGCAAAATTCATCATATGGTTGTTCCACAGAAAAGTTGACATCATATTCTACTCGCTGAAATGAAGTCCAAAAATCATTCCTAAAGCGATCCAACATAGCATAACAAATCCTATGAAGGAACTCTCCCGTGTTGTGAATTATTACCGCGGTATCACCAAACTCAAATATTCTGTTATCGGGCTTAACAAGCCCACCAGTTTCTTCATCAAATTCTAACGCATACAAGCAATAGATTTTCTCTCTATAAGTCAGCATATCAATCAAACCAAGCTGATTGCCAAATGAATAATTTATACCTTCCAATACATCTCCACGAAACTCATTTTGAGAATCCAATGATCTCCTTGAAATATCTCCAAAACAAGCGATAGCTCGCATGAACACTTCACCATTTATAAGTTTATCTGCCCATTTTTTATCAATAAACTTTACTAAATAATATGTTTTTTCAACGCTTGTCATTTATATCTCCTCAATTCTAAGTCCAGATAGTGCAATCAATATTTATGTTTGCAGGATTTTTACAAACCAGGCATATTATTCTATCCATACAAAGATTTCAAATGATCAATCGACATCTTTATTCCATTAGTTTCAATGAACCCACTATTAAACATTAACAAAACATCCCTATTCTTCTCGTCGAACCATATACCTTCATCTCGATTTACTATATATCTGATATTTTCCATTATTTCATCTTCGGTTAATAATCTTACGCCTTGACATCTAAGAAATTTTTCTTTTTCGCTTATATTTTCACCCATGTCACATAATCGCTTAAGTTTTTCAATATCCTGACAGATCATATACTCATTCCAAATGTCATATCGTTGCTTAGAATGAATAACATATAAAAGAGTATTTTTATAATAATCTTCGAATGCAATTTCTGTGTTCATAGACTTTATTATTTCTTTAACATCTGTATCTTCATTTTTATTCCAATACGTAAACCAGTCGAGCACAAAATCACTGAGTAGTGGATCTGAATCATATTTCATATGTTTACGAAACGGTAATAGATATTCCATATCCATCGGATGAAAACGCTCAATTGACTCAACAATTGATTTACCAATGGCAATGCCCAACCATCTCTGATGCGGCTCTGCTTTTGCAGATTCTGATAGAGGTTTTCCAAGAAAAATGCGCTTTTCTTCGTCCATGATAGCTATTCCAACAGAGATTGTCCCCCTCAAAGGAATGCCTCTCTTCAATGCTTCACAAAAAACAATACCACACTTTTCCAAAAAGCCACCAATAAGTGGATTATGAAAGGAATCTATTTCTATCCAGAGTAAAAAAGTATCACTAAAAAAAGCATGACTTAAATCATAGTTGATAATATGATATGGAATGTCAAAACCAGCCAAATCAGCCATTACATCATTTAAATCACCAAGCAATTCTCTTTTCCCAAAAAAAGGATTGCGGATAGCAATGGGCGTATGACTATCATTACATAATTCAATCATATCTGAATAATAATTATAAACCTTGTGATATTCGCCCGTATTTAATAATCGTGATGTACCCAATATATCAAAAAAGGCTATTAGTATTTGTTTTTCTCTAGCTCTATCCATTGATCATGCTCCTATATCTATAAATACTAAATTACTATATTCAGTATTGCTCCCTTCATTTTTACATTTTAATTCATAGAGGTGCAAAAATTTGCGATTTTCGTCGCATAGTACAGCCATATATATAGCGTACCGCCAAAAGTAGACATCAAGAAAATTTATATAGCTCAGGTGAAACGGAAGAATAATATAACTGTTTAATCATAGAATCAATAATTTGTTTCATAGGTATCGAAGGTAGGTTATCATCAGAAAGCTCGTTT
Source organism: uncultured Ruminococcus sp. (assembly GCA_910579955.1). Lineage (GTDB taxonomy): Bacteria > Bacillota > Clostridia > Oscillospirales > Ruminococcaceae > Ruminococcus_C. The sequence continues at coordinate 33,654 of CAJTWE010000015.1, forward strand.
AATTTTTCATCAGGTAGACATGAAATAAATTCTTTTAACGTGTCCGTAATTATAATCCTATTATGAATCCCCTCCAACGCTGAAGAGGTATCCAAATTGCTAATTTCTATAGTGCAAAGTAATAATTCGGTTCGAATTAACGAAAAGTAAAGTGCTCTATTCGCAATTCTATGAGCTTTCTTAATGCAACTTATACCATCACGTAAATCATTGCGGATACATTCTAATGTTAAAAGACAATTAAGAGCACTTAAAATAGCATCTACTGACTTACTAGCATTTTCATAATGTTCTATCAAAAGTTTAAACCCCATGTAGTCACAATAACACTCTTCTAGAAAATGGTCAAACTTTTGACTTTCGTTTAGTACAGTAATATATTCTTCTATGCTTTCTGGAGTAGTATCAGAAAAATATTCTGCTCTATCTTTAAGAACATCTTTTATTGTTTTCTCAGGCGTTACATCTTTTTCAGTGAGCCCTGCCAATAAAGCTACTACAAATTTCCTATACTCAGGTGGTATAGTGCGTTTAAAGGATTTTATAAAAGATAAATGCGTTAATTCATGACCTATTAAAAAATAATTCTGAATTGAAAGATACTCTAAAATGTTTGTGTTGTTGAAACTGTAATTTTCAAATGAAAATTCCATGCTTGAATACTTACCCGTAAAATACATGCTGTGCAACACATCATCACTTAAAATCAATTCCTCACCATACAACTTATAGAATAGCTTATCAATATCGGCTTTATCAAGGTTAGAAAATAGAATGCAGTCATAAAGATACAGCAGCTCTATAAGACATCCGTCATATATAAAAAATGGTTCTCCACGTAAACTGAAAGCCTCAAATTCTTTCTTTAAAGACTCACAAAAAATAATTTGAGGCTCATTGATATTCAATGCATAGCAACACTCTTTTACGATAATTTTTATACTCTCTAAAGGCTTTACTGCCTTTCGACAATATCGGTAAGAAAGTTTAGTGGCAACAATGCTATTCATTATCACCACCAGAGTTGGAATTAGTGGCTACGTCATTTTCTTCACCCGATTGCAGCGTTTCAAAGTGCTTTCTAAGGGCTTCTTCCGCCAATTCGTGTGAAACGTTCTCAAGTTCTATCTTATTTCCATCAATTTTAATAGATGAAACACGTTTCTTTTGAATGAGTAAAGTTATGATAGGTGTTAAAACAGCTATTACATCTGTTGCAAGCCGAAAATAAAGCTCGATATTTGTTAAATCGCCGCTAAAATTTCTTCCCTGGATGATGTCAATATTTTCGTTTTCACCTAAATATGATTCCAACTCACTTAACACATTAAAATCTAAAGTTTCAATTTGAATTTGATGCATTTTTATATCCTCCTGTTTACTGCTTTTAATTCGTTCTTTTGCAAGAGTTCAATGTAGAATCTAAAATGTCAATAAATATGTCAGAAAAAGAAAACCCAGTCATTCAATTCTCAAATTCTTAACAGTCATCTTTGCAGGAGCAGTAACATTCTTCCTGTGAATAACAAACTTGATCTCTGGAACATCCTCCCAAAATGAAAGCTGATCGCAGAATTGAATTAAAGAAATTTTAAATTTCTTCTCATCATCATTAAGGCAAATCTCATGTCTGATATCAACATTAGTAAGCCGAAGTTCAATGTCAACACATGTGATTCCAGGCTCTGCAAATGCTTCAAAGCACAGATTCCTTTTATTAATAAAATGACTAGTGAAATTCTTCTTTCCATTAAAGAACACTACACTTGCCAACTTACTATCAGTTTGAGAAAAGTCAACAGATACTGTAACAGAGTCTGCACTTGACTCTTTCTTTATTATTTTGCAGCCGTCGTTCTCCTGATCATTAATACAATAACTTCTCGAAAACAGCATATTGAAAACTCTTGAATTGTCAACAGTGGCATTCAAAAAGCTATCTCTCGCCAATTCCCATACATTCTGATTGATTGTAATGCCGAATAAAGAAGTAAGTGTGTCCTTGAATTCATTAAGTGATATTTTTGACATAGCATCACAAGTCCCAAGCTTTATGCCCACCTTGTTTTTATTCACAACACCACGCATGTCTGAAAAATCAAAATCTGGCAAAAGGAAATTCAAGCTATCAGTCTTTCTAACCCATGCTGCACCCATTTCATTCAAACAAACAGGGCTTGAGTAGTAATTGTCTGAAAGAAAATACAACACAAAAATCTCATCATTGAGTGCCTTATTCAGATAATCAAAAATATCCTCGCCATTCGGAATTTTGGTCAATGGTACGGACGTACATATCATATCTTCGCTCTTAAGACCAATTGTAAGCATAAAGTTAACGAACGCTGTAACTACTTCAACATCCTGGCTTGAATGGCTTATAAAGAGTTTTGTCTTTCCCATAGTTTTCTTCTCTCAATGTTATAAGATTACGGTTAAATGCATTCCTCAATTTTACATTTCATTATATATATTATACACATTTTCTTCCGCTTTGTCAAGCTGTATTGGCATATCTCTTGTAATCCACAAAATTTTTTAACGATTGCATCAAGGAAGTATCTCATGACGTGTTACTTTCTGATTTTCAACTTAATACTTTCGGAAGGAACATATATATCATTAACATTCAAATTTGTGTTACTTTTTAAGTTCCGGTTCTACGCACTTCAATCTGCTGTTAGTATCTAAAAAGCTGAAGCTATTTATTATGCCTAAATGAAAAATACATTTTTCTTTCTCACTATTTACCATACTTAACATTCCTTCCCTAATATTAGATTATGACTTACAGCTAATGCTATAATATAATCTTCATTCTCAAAAACCTCGATCTGATCTGTCACTATAGTTGTATCTGCGCAAGGCATACCTGTAATACCATCACCAGTCATTTTGCCATAGCTCTCTTTCATTGCCCAGATTGTTGTAAATAATCTTGCCTTATCATCAGCACATTCAAGCATTTTCAATTCATTATCACAGCATACTCGCTTTGCAATATCCCATGAAAACGGGCGGATATCCTGAATATCCACACCAACCTCATGATCAGAAATAACACATACGCACCCTTTCTGACAATGGCTGATATTACAATAAATATCAGGATATTCCGTCAGATAAGGCTTTCCATACACGCTGTAAGCTATCTGAGGATTTGTGATATTGTAATTTTCACGCAAAGCATACAGCAACATCAAATATGATATTACAGACATTTTACGGTCAATATCAAATCTGTAACGCAAAGCTTTCTGCCTGCGTTCTGGTGGAAGTACATCAATGCATCGTTTCAAAAATGACTCAGTGATGCTATCAAAATCCTCAAATAAATATAGCTTATACATGACTTTCAAGATAGTCTGCAATATTTCCTATCGTCTGTAAATCCCTGATTGCTCTGTCTGGAATTTCAATATCAAATTCTTCCTCAAATGCAACAACAACATTTACCACATCAAAAGAATTTAACCCCATGTCAGCAACAAGCTTTGTATCACGGTTCATCTGTTCCGTTTTCATTTCTGTAAATTCCGAAAGAATCTCAATTACTTTTTCAATCATGATGTTCCTCCATTACTTTATATCTCAGTATTTTCTTCGTAGAATTCTTTTCAAACTCTTTATCTCTAAGTTTTACCTTGCGAATTTGTCTGTACTGCGGTTGTTCCTTATTCAGATGAGAAATAAGATCGTCAAAATATTGCTGATTACCAATGTGTTCTTCATCAGGGAAAATCTCAGCGGTCAGCATACCATTCTCACCATAAACAACAACTTCCGAAACCGCTTCGTCAAGCAGAATTTCTGTCTCAATTTCTTCAGGTGAGACATTTTCACCATTACTCAGAATAATGAGATTCTTTTTTCTGCCTGAGATAAAAAGGAATCCATCTTTGTCAATATAACCCAAATTTCCAGTATGATACCAGTCATCGATTAACGCCTCTTTTGTTGCGGCAGTATCTTTATAATATCCCATCATCACATTATCGCCTTTTACTAAAATTTCACCGTCATCTGAAATCCTGACCTGACAACCGTCAAGAACTTGTCCAATACTGCCGTCACGCCAATAATAATTCCGATTAACAGATACAACCGGTGAACATTCCGTGATACCATAACCATTCAAAATACTGATTCCCCAAGAGCGAAATGCTTTGACATATTTTGCATCCAGCGGAGCACCGCCGCAAATTATATATTCCAGATTCCCGCCAAAAGCCTCTAACACAGATTTGAATAGTTTTCTTCTGATATCAATTCCTATTTTCAGTAGAATATCGCTGATTTTCGCAGCGTGACTGAGCATTTTATCTTTACCTTTTTTCTTTGCTGTGTCTAAAATTGTCTTGTAGAAAGTTTCTACAAAAAGCGGAACCATAAAAATAGTCTGCGCCTTTGCTAACTGCAAATCTTTCTGAATATGTTTCAAACTCTTATTGATAAATGTCGATTTACTGTAATTAAAGACCTTGAAAATGGCAGTAATTAATCCAAACGTATGATGAAAAGGTAAAACTGCAAGGGTATTACCATCAAGCTTGAAATTTTTACAAGCAGAATTGATATCCGAAGCCATATTCTTCTGACTAAGCATTACTCCTTTACTATTACCCATCGTTCCAGACGTAAAGAAGATAGCCGCAAGCTTATCAACACATATTTTATTATCTATATATCCATTTTTTCCACCATCAATTGCCGCTTGTCCTGCTGAAACATATTCCGAAAAATCTGATATAGAAAAAACAACTATGTTTTCAAGATGCTCTACAAGGTCAGCATAACTTTTCGATACGATAACTGCTTCGCAGTCACTTTGCATCAACAACTGCTTTATCCTTTCGGAAGGCTGTTCCTTATCAATAGGAACAGCCACATTTCCACCGTTGACGATCGCTAAGAACGACACCAGCCATTCATAGGAATTTTCGCCGATAATTGCAATATGCTTATCTCTGAAGCCTTTTTCATATATAAATGTTCCAAAAGCATCAATATCACTGCTGAATTCAAGGCACGTCTTGTTAACGATTCTATTTTTGCCTGCCGAATAAGAAAATGCTACGTCATTCGGCGTATTCTTCGCACGGCTTCTGACCATGTCTTTTAAATCCATTATAATTGGAAGTGAATACAGCGGATAAGGTTTATTCTTCATTTTGAACCTCCAGGTATCCAAGGTTTCGGAAATACTCAATATATCCCTTGATATACGCATAATCGATCTGCGACCATTCAAATCCAACATTTTTCAAGAACTGAACTGTAAAATCGTTTATGATACGGATATTACTGTCATAAACAAGGTTGCCGTTCTCATCCATATCATTCTGGAAAGCCTCATAGATGTGTTCTGTTTCTGAATGCTTTGCATACTCCTGCAACGCCTTGCTGAACTGCTCTCCGCTGACAACCTTCATAGTAATGTCCAGCTTTTTAAACACTTCAAGCAATCTGTCAAAGTATATTGGTTTGTTGTTATTCAAATGGAACACATTTTGATTCTCCGCATACTGTGCAATTCGGATAATACCCTCTGCAGTTTCATCAATCGGAGAAAACTCCGCATACAACGGTATCAGATATTCCGGCATTTGTCCAAATTCCAGTGCAGCTTTGATTCTTGTTAAGAATGCATTCTGAGCATAATTCGGCTGAAATTTGAAATCAGATGCTCTGTTCGTAAGATTGCCAACACGAACTATTTTAGCGTTCAGCCCTTCCAAAATCGCATCAAGTACTGCCATTTCCGCCTCAAATTTACTGCGAACGTATACATTATCCAGTTCCTGCCCGATATACAGACTCTGCTCGTCAAAGTGCTTTTCTTCTTCGGAGCGATATACCGTAAATGCGTCTGCAAAGCTGTTTCCGCTGACACTGATTGTTGAAATGTGTATCAGTTTCGCACCGACACGTTCAGCATAAGAAATCACATTCTGCGTTCCCTGAACATTCACTTCATTGAAGTACTGATACGAGCCATAGTGTTTTACAGTTGCAGCAGTATGAATAACCGTCTGTACATCGTCAGGAATATTTTCAGAAAGCTTTGTATTTGTAATATCACCTACAACAGGGATAATTCTCTGACCTATTTCATCATCATACTTACTTTCAAAGTAATAATGCAGCGTCTCCTTAAGCTTTTCTTCTCCGCCTCGTACAAGGCAGTACACTGTTCCTGACTCGTCACGCATGAAAGTATCCAAAATATGCACACCGAGGAATCCTGTTGCACCTGTCAGCAGAATATTTCCAAGTGATTTTTTCTGCGGTACCGAGTTTACATCCAATACATTTCTGCTCAGAATTTCTTCATACTTTTCAAAATCATCACAATTATACAGCACACTGATCTTTGTTTCATTCTCAATATGAATGCAAAGTTCTCTTACTGAGGGATAGTCAAATACCTCTTGCAGGTTGATTTCGATGCCAAGATTATGTGCCTTTGCAATGTATTCAATGGCTCTCAGACTATCACCACCAAGCTCAAAGAAATCATCGGTTACGCTTACTTTTTCAATATCAAACAGCAATGCAAGCAAATCGCAAAGCTTGTTTTCTGTTTCAGTTTCAGGAGCGACATACTCGTTTTTGCTTTGCGAGAAATCGGGAAGCGGAAGATTCTTTCTGTCCGTTTTGCCGCTTGCCGTCATGGGCATTTCTGTAAGATGAACAAAATAGTTCGGTACCATGTATTTTGGGAGCTTTGCAGACAAATGCTGACGAAGTTCCTTTTCATCAATTTCTTTTTCAGCTGTATAATAGCCTACCAGATACTGGCGATTGTTTTCATCACGCTTGTCCGTTACGGCAGTCAGCCTGATTCCGTCAAAGCTGCTCATAACACTTTCAATCTCGCCTAGCTCAATACGTAAGCCTCTAATTTTCACCTGCGTATCAATTCTGCCCAGATATTCCAACTCTCCGTCTGCTCGCCAACGTGCAAGGTCACCTGTGCAGTACATGGTTTTGCCCTTAAGGAATGGATTGGGAATAAATTTCTCAGCCGTCAATTCTGGACGATTCAGGTAACCTTTACCTACGCCGTCGCCGGATATGCAGAGTTCTCCTGCAACTCCTATTGGCAGAGGGTTTCTGTTCTTGTCTAAAATGTATATTTGCGTGTTGGCTATAGGTTTGCCTATGGTGATGTTACTTTTGTCAGTAATTCGTTTGAAACTAACTCCTATAGTTGTTTCAGTCGGACCATATCCGTTATATACTACCGCATTGGTATATTTCCTTATTTTGCTTTGAAATTCTTCTGTAAATGTTTCTGCACCTACCATCATCATTTTTATCCGCTGTGATGCTTTTTGGAAATCTTCATCTTCGAGGTACATAAGCATCTTCGTAGGCGTAGAATGTATAACATCTACATCATTCTCTTCAATAAGCTTTGCTAATTGAGTTGCAGACAGATTCTCCTGTTCATTTGACATTACAACTGTCAATCCATTTAGCAGAGATAGATATATTTCAAATATCGAAATATCGAATATATATGTCGTTAATGCCAATACTACTTGGCAAGTGTTAATCATGTTGCACTGGTACAGATTATTATTATTATTATTAACAAAGTTTCCTAAGTTTTGATGATTTACAATAGTTGCTTTGGGTTTTCCTGTTGTTCCAGATGTGAACAGTAAATAACATTTGTCATCTGAATAATTTACATTACAAAGCGCCGTACAATTGTAGCTATAATCGAATTTTTCAAGATTGAGTGCTAAAACGGAAATGGCATCATTAAATGCGTATGTAAGTGTTATAGTTGCTTTTACTTCTGAAATCATATACTCGATTCTGTCAACCGGATAAGCCGGATCAACAGGCATATATGCACCGCCTGCTTTCATAATACCAAGCATAGCTACAATGATGTGCCAACTTCTCTTTGAAATAATTGGAACAATGTCGTTAGGCTTGATACCTCTTTCTTCACGCAGATAATGTGCAAGAGAATTGGACATTTCATCAATTTGTCTATAAGTGAATTTTTTATCCTCAAATACAAGCGCAACCTTATCGGGCGTTTTTGCCGCTTGTTCGCTGAAAAGCTCATGTATACACTTATCTCTCGGATAATCTACTGCCGTATCATTAAAGTCAAAAATCACTTTCTGATACTCTTCCGCCGGAATGATATTAATTTCACTAATCGTAATTTCAGGATTTTCAATGATCTGATCAATGATCAGCATTAATCTTTCCACAAGCAGGCGCACTTCCTCTGCATTGCGGAAAACCTCTGTCTAATAGTCAACATTCAACGTATAGCCGTCTGCACTGTCACGATTGTCAATATGCAGTACAAAAGGTACTTCGCTATAGCCATTTGTGAACCACTGTGTTGTGATATTCTCTTCCGTTTTTGCGTTCTGGAAGCTGACCATTACGTCATACAGATTACCGGTGAACTGGTGCTTTTTGCGAATTTGCGTTAAAATATTACTGTAAGGATATCTCTGATGGCGGAAAACCTGACTGTGTGTTTCTGTAATTCTATTGATGAGTACAGTGACAGTATCCTCGGCAGAAACTTCCACTGTCAAAGGTGTTGTAGAGATATACATGCCTACTGTAGATTTGTCACTTTTAGTTTTACGATTCAGAACCGGAATACCGATTGTGATTTGCTTGTTTTCGCTGTTTACTCTGGACAGATATGCAAATACTGCTGTTTCAAAAAGCACCGTCTGAGATACATTGTTTTCGCTACAATAGCAGTTAATTTTTTCAGCCTGTTCAGCTGTCAGCACAGTAGAGAACCTTTGTGCCGTCGGTATTGAAACAGGCTTATTTATCAGTTTGATCGGGCATGGCTCAGGCTTTTCTGAATATACTTTAGTCCAGTATACTTCATCTTTCTGGCAACGTTCTGAATCCAGATATTTTTTCTCTGTTTCAATAAAACCCGCATAATTATAATTCTCACGATCTGAAACACAGCCGCTTTCAAATTCAAGACAAAGATTGTATATTCCTTTAGCAAGCAGACTAAATGTCCATGCGTCAGAAATTAAGTGATTCAGGCAGGCCAAAACACCTGATGTTCCGTTTAATTCAAAAATCAGGAAACGATACATAGGAGAATCTGTCATTTTGAAAGGCCGCTTTGCAAAATCCTGTGCATACCTTTCAAAGTTTGCCCTGTTATTAAAGAAAATAAATGGAAAATCAACATACTCATATTCAGTAATATACTGAACCGTACCTGCATTTTCTTCCCGGAACTGCAATCTCATTCCGGATTGCAGTTCGATAAATCTATTGATGGCTTTTTCAACAGTTACTTTTTCTATTTTTCTTTCCCAGAATACCGCACCGCATAAATTTGATATGCCGGTATTCGGAAATGTTTTTTGCAGATTCCATATGTTCTGCTGGGGTGTTGTAAGGGTGTACATGATTTACTCCTATATTCAAATTTTGTACTTACTTAAATCAATGCCGTACAAAGATTATATATCAGATATGCCTTAACTTTTCTATTATGATTTAAATTTTTCAACGAATTTTTCTTTTTTTAATTTCTTTCCAATTAAATTCAACTTTAAAAAAGGAAAAGTTCTATAGCGATTACTGACAATAGTAGAAGAATTAAAAATACAAGATTCCACTTAGTTAACCCCTCACAATCAAAATTGAAATAAAAGACAGTCAAACAAATAACTGTCATAAGTAGAAAATCCGGAAATTTGCACCAAGATGAGGAAGTTTTATAAAACCATCCAAAATCGTTTAGTTTCATTTTTCCTGTAAAATCGGAATTATCCTTTTCCCAAGTCAAACCAACTGGCTCCAGTTCTTTTGCTTCAATGTAAGCCGAAATTTTACAAATGTCAATTCTATTGTTAGCAGCCCGATATGAAACCATAACAACCAAAACAAGAGGTAATAACAAAAGCCAGCTATTAACATCTTCTTCCTTAAATACAAAGGCGTAGACCGCAATCATAGTGGTAATACAGAAGGTTGACATACTTTCGATTCTTTTTAGCTTGTCATTGATCTCGTTTCTTAAATTGTAATATAGTTTCGCCTTTGCGTTTTTCAAATCATCTTCAGATTCTTTAAATTCCTTATTTTCCATAAGTAAACTCCTTTGAATTTTTATTTTTCTTTCGCAAAAGCATGAATTTTGCGAATTGCAACAATTTCAGATATTCAATTTTCAAGCTGCTGAATTTTTCAAAAAGATAGTTTCAATCGTTTCATATATTCTTTTTTCTGCTCGAAAGAGGAATGAACATAGCGATTCAGCGTAATTTCCACAGAACTATGTCCCAGAAGCTCACTAAGCGCCTTAACATCAAATCCTAATTTTATGCAGGTCGAAGCGAAAATATGACGCAGAGCATGAAAATGAACTGACGGCAATTTTCCGTTTTTCAAAATAGTCCGAAATCTATATTGCATTGCTCGTGGTTCAATTGGTTTTGCTGTTCCCGTCAGTATGTAATCATTTGGTTTGCTCTTAAATTTATGCAAAAAACTCACCATACAATCCGGAATTGGTATTCTCCTATGAGAAGATTCACTTTTCGGATCAGTAATGATGAGCTTTGTTCTGGCATTTTCAGTTGGACATTGAATGCGCTGCATAGTTTTTCTGACGGTCAGAATACGTTTTTCAAGGTCAATATCTTTCCATTGCAATGCACAAAGTTCACCTATTCGGATACCTGTAGACATGGAAAGCGCAACGCCAAGCGTGCTGCGATTCTGATGTTCTGAAACGTATTTCTGTAATTGCTTCTGTTCCGCATCATCAAGAAGCTGAATTTCAGGAGATTTTTTCTTTGGCAAGATAATTCCGTCCATTGGATTGAAGATATGATAGGTTCTAACCGCATATTTGAACATGGTTTTCATCAGTATGATAATATCGGCAATATACCGCACAGACAAACCATCTTTCTGCTTTGAGGAAATAAAAGCATATATATCCTCCTGAACAATAGCAGATACCATTTTATTCCCAAATACAGGCAAAATATGCTTATTTGCTTTCATCATATAATTTGCAAGCGTTGATTCTTTCACACGATGAAAAATGTTAGAATACCATTCATTAAAAAGTTCGGCTATTGTTTTTGAACATTTTCCTTGCGGCTGCTCACTTTGACGGATTGCTGCTATTTTCTCAATACATTGTTCCTTGGTTCTAGCAAGAATATATTGAAACTTACGTTTACCATTCTTTCTACCACGGGAGATTCTCCCTTCCCAGCGCCCATCATGACGGTGATAAATGTTTAATATTTCCATAATTTTCCTCCTTGTATAAAATCAACAAAATCATATAAACTTCAAACGGGATTTTCTGCGAATCGCCAAATTCTTCCTTGACAGATGCTAAAAAACATGATATAATAATTATAATTGAATCGTTCAGTCTAATTTTATCATATTTCTTCGCAAAATTCATGCTTTTGCGAAAGTTTATCGGCTTGCAAGTAGTAGCAGGTCGTTTTTTGCTTTATCAGATGAAAATGTTTCATCACTCTATTTTACTCATTTTATGAGTAAAAGTAAATACTCAATTACTGAATATGCTATAATAAAGTCACCAAACTTTCGAGGTGATATTTGTTGAAACTGCAATTAAGACTGCGGGATTTGAGAGAGGACAATGATATGTCCCAAGCTGAAATGGCGAAATTGCTGGGCTGTTCGCAGCAGACCTACTCCCGATATGAATCCCATACCACGGAAATCCCGCTGGAATCACTGATTTTTCTTGCCGATTACTATGATACAAGCGTGGATTATCTTCTTGGGATTACAGAAATAACCGAACCCTATCCCAGAAAAAAACGGAATCTGACCGTCAAAAATCGCCCCGACAGATAATCTGCCGGGGCGTGGTATGTTATGCTAATCCGAGGATTTTTTTAGCCTGTTCTTCACTGATTCCATTCTTGATCATACTCTCAAGAGCTTCTTTCAGAGCATCGGCTCTGATAAGCTCCATCCACATTTTCATCGTACTCACCGCATTATCAAAGAATTTGGTTGCTATTTTCTAATAGTAATTTTATTTTTTCTGTAAGTTCAGGCAGTTCATTGAATACAACTTCTGATATAATATTCCAGTTCGTACCATCATAGTCGTGAACTAATCTATGCCGTAATCCAGCTATCATCAGCCAAGGAATATCAGTATGAAGATTTTTGTATTCAGCAGAGATCCTGTAAACGTGTTCACCAATATTATAAAGTGGCGTTGTGACAAGCCATTGCAGAGAATAGTCATTCAAAAGCTGCTCTTTTGTTACATTATGCTCAGAAATGTAGGATAGCAACTTTTCAGAATTATCGAAAATTTTCTGCAGCCTTTGTTCATCGGAATATTTCAAGCAACTTTCACCCTTTCTTTCATTATTGTTTCATAAAATAAGCTATCTTTATTGACCTCATTAATCTCAAATACATCGATTTCTTTTTGGATAATCATACGAAGTTCTTCGGCAAAGGCAAAAATCGAGGTAAGCTTAAAATTTTTACCGCCGAAAATCAAGAAGTCAATGTCACTGTCAACCGTTGCTTCGTTTCTTGCATAAGATCCAAAAATATAAACTTCACAAATGCGATATTTTTCCGCAAGAGGCTTAATTATTCTTTGAATATCAGTTATTGTTAATACTGTTCCGGACATCATATCATCTCCTTGTCTGTATAATTGCTTTCTGACCGAATCATAAGATTTCTTATCTTACTGGCGTGTTATGTCTGCCATAAAGAACGCTTTTGCAGTCAAAAAACGCTTCTTTTATATTTTTACAGTTCAATCTCTACTTTTAGTATAGCATAAATGCTGTGAAAATGCAAGGAATTTTGAAGATTGTTTTCGCTTTGTCCGTCATATAGAATTTGCATGGAATACTTGCTTTCTATATTTGAAACTGACGCTTTCAATACAATACCAACCAATCATCTGAATTTCCATTTCAATTTCCTGCTTATTTCCTCTGCGCTCTGCTTATCCCATTTCATTGATTCCGCCCACTTGATCATTTCCTTGTCGCCGTCTGCAATTTGCTGCAGCAGTTCCTGATAACCGCCGACACCGCCGCAATCTTCCGGCGGCGCTTTCCCTGTGACCTTCAAACAAGTTGGCACAACGTTTTCATGCTCCTCAGTGACTTCAAGCAATTCAATCTTATGCTGCCAGTAATCGCCCATATCGTAGATATACCATATGTCAGCATATTTGCATAACAACTCATATATGTTGCATTCTGTATCATTCTTTGTAGGTATTTCATCAAATTCACCATCTTCGTACTCGGATTTTATTCTCATCACCGGTTCGCCGTTTTCGCCATATGCTATGAACTCATAAAGATGACAATTCTGCCAATTAAAACAACTTTGTATTACAGCATGAAGCCCGTAGAAGTTCATATTCGCAGGCAGAGAAATTTCCCTGCTGATCTCAAAATCAGGATAGTCAAGCGTGATTTTCAACCGGAGCATATCAATGTTGTAAAAAGGAACGTTATATCTGCTTTTCAGCATTTCAAGGAAAACTTCTGCCGGGTACTTGTATTTTCCGTCAACGCTGAAAAGTCTGTTGTTCAGCCATTTTGACGCATCAACCTGCAATATATTCCCTTTATCAAGCCGATCCTGGATATATTTCAGTTCTATTGCATTCCGGTTAAGCTGTGCTGTTGCAGAACGGTCGCCGTTCTTAGCAACTGTAATATCTCCGCAGTCAAAAAGGTATGCAAGAATAATATCAGAATTGATATAATATTCCCGAAGCAAATTTCCAAGCTGTTCCTTGAAGTCGATTTTCTTGTAATCAGCCGCTTTTAATCCCCAGAGAATCATTGAAAATCGTGTTGCCGTGTTCATAAAAATCACGCAGTTCCGGCGATTGATTTTCAGCGTATGAACAAACCATGTATTGGATTTATCCGTCTCTTTGGCAGTTTCCGCCTTGATTTCCATAGCCTTCTGCATATCATTTGAATAAGTCAGCAGCATACTATCACTCCTCACAGTCTATTTTATTTTCTTTGCACCAGCGGCAATATTTCCACACATGAACGTTTGCCGCTGCATTATATTTTATTCAATCGTGACAACCTCATCTAACAAAACCTGCACATTATCTCTTACAATACGATTTACATGGAAGTGTCCTGCAAACCACTTCTTGAATTTCAGCTCACCATATAGCCACTCAAAATATCCCGTCAGTTCCGCATCATGCATATTAGGGACAAAGCCGAGGTAATGAATCACTGACTGCGGAACTGTGTGTGTAAGGACGTAGTCAACCTTGTAATCGCACGATTGGAGCGTTTCTTCCGCAGCCTTATACTCTTCATTATTCGGCAGTTCTTGCTTCCACCAGCTTCTGCCTTCAACACGCATTGCCTTGTCAACAGAATATGCACCACCCATTGCGAAGAAGCTCTTTCCCTCAATCACAAAACGCTGCCCACGCATCAGGTGATAGATGTTATCGGAAATCTTGTGAACCTTTCCGCCGTTCCATTCGATAATGGGGTAAGTATACAGAAGATCAAAGTCCTCATGATTGCCATCTACAAATGCTATGGTGAATGGTTCTGCTGTCAATTTGGCAAGAAAGTAACGATGATAGGGTGTATCCCAAACAAATCCGAAGTCACCGCAGACGATAACAATATCGTCTTTTGAGACTGGATATTGATAGATTCTGTTCAAAAATGCATCGTATTCTCCATGTGTGTCTCCGGTTATATAAATCATAGAATCACCTCTTGCTTTTATCATTATCGGATAGTCCTTAACTACAGTTACGGCAGAATAATAAGCTGATCATTAGCAATCGTAATCAGTTCAGGCTCATCGCCGATATAGGAACGGCACATCTTGATCTCCTCTGTACCTCTGTAATCGAAGTGGCACAGTACATATTTATCAGTCAGTCCCAAAGCCGTGAAATCTCCATCCGTGATATGGTTATTGTCATCAAAATTTCTGACATATTCAACATCCTGACAAGCCAAACAAGCTCCGGCAGAAAATCCAAGATAGACCGCACCAGCCGCAACCTGCTGTTTGATAAAGCTGTCAAGGCGGTACTTCTTTACAAGATACAACAACTTGAAAGTGTTTCCTCCAAGTACAGCTATGTAATCATACTTTTTGTCCATGTATGCATCTGGATTGGCACTGTCAAAAACAAAAATATTTTCCGTCTTGAAACCAAGCATTGCAGCACAGTTCTTTTCCCTCTGTCCTGTTTCTTCTTCAAACATACAAGCCAATGGAACGATCAGCATATTACCGGTCTGATCTGGTATAAGTTCACCGATTTTCAGGCGAACTTGTGTATGACTGAATCCGTATGAACCTAATATCAGCATATTATCACCTCTGTAAATGTTTTGTTTCTTATAATCCCAGTATCTTCAATGTTTTCTCGTCCTCATTTCCACGGCAGAACTTGTTAAGCACCTTTTGGAACAAATCCTGCTCCGGTACTGCATATTTGAACAACGTCATGCAAGAACGCAGCTTAAAAGCATCCGGATATCCGAATACTGCCATCGGATCGTCCGTTTCAATGTTCAGGAGTTCTTTTGTTATCTCTATTAATCTTTCTCCGAGAATAGGATGTGTATAATAATCTTTGGCTTCGGACAAATTTTTGATAGAGAAGTAAGCGGTTGTACCGCTAAGTCCCAGTCCTTTAATCTGCGGAAACACATACCAAATCCAATGTGATATTTTCTCTCCTTGTTTCATTTCAATTAAAGCAGTCTGATACGTTTCTCCGAAACCATAGCCGTGGTCTTGTGCGTCTATGAACTTCTGAAGGTCGGTACAGTACAGCTCTATACCAAGCACGCCGTACTTCTCCTGATCTTCCCGGCTATAATACTCGTTCATGTGGTTAGGATCAGGGGTGTCTGTTGATTTATACCCAAGTTTCTCCTTTGGAAGTGATGCGTACAGCTCCGCAAAAGAAGTGAACCTGTGCAGAGCGGTCACTCTGGTTTGCAATCTTAACTTCTCATCATCCAAGCATGTGAATTCAATAAAATCACCGACCTGCACCTTCTGACGCTTTTCATCGTATAACCGCAGTTCTATTGTCTTGCTGCCGTTCTTGATCTTCTCAAATGGTGATAGTCTTAGTTTCATTTTATGAAGCATTATTCTCATCCTCTCTTGTCATTCTCACCAATCTGTTCCGCACACTTTACTGCGCATGCAAAAATGTAATTTCCCTCCAAGTAACTGCTTTACACTAAATGAATCGATCCAATCCTCACTACCACCTCAAGCTGAAGCTTGCTCTTTGTTCCATTATCGAACAGCACTTCTATTACATGAATATCATCTCTTATGGTTTCAAGGCCGACAATAACGCCTTCGCCATAAGTATCATGTTTTATCCGTGTGTTTACAGTATACGGAGCAAGTGATAAATCCACCTGAAGGGGCTGCATTTCTATTTTCGGCTCTATAATTTGAAAATCGGGATGACGGATAACAGGTTCTCTTTCCGTTCGGTCAGGTGGAGCAACCGCATTTACAAATTCAGATCCGCATTCGCTGACATAGAATAGATGCAGCTCGTTCTTTGCTCGTGTGATTGCCACATAGAATAGCCGTCTTTCTTCTTCATAAGTATCGATACACTCCTGCTCCTGTGCGTCTTCCCGACATGAATGCGGCAGGCATCCATCATAAACATCTACGATATAGACTGTATCAAATTCAAGCCCTTTGGCGGAATGAATAGTTGATAGGATAACGGGGTTCTCATCTGTGCATTTGTAGTTCTCAATCAACTGTGGCAATTGCGACAGCCGTTCAAGAAAACCTTTTATAGTCTCCTCACGAACAGCCAAGGCATATAGAATGTCGACTTTTCCTATATCAAGTTCCTTCTCCTTGGCATAGGCATAGTACCAAAAACGGCAAATCAAGTCTATGGCATCATACGGTTTTGAAACGGATATTTTCTTCATCTTATGTCTGAAATCTTCTGCTTTGCGCATCAATGTAGGCCACTGAGCCATCTGATTGACCAGTTCATCCGCTATTGTGATTCTCTTCTGCGGTGCCTTTCTACAACTCCAATATGCCGCATTCTTTTTGAATCCATATCCGCACTTATAATATACCTGATTAAATGCTTCGGCATCATTCAGATTTATAGCAAATCTGAGAAAATATACAATATCCTGAACGACCTTGCTTGTAAAGAAGTTTTCTCCTGCCTCTTTCAAACGGATAAAGGGAATGTCCTCACGAAGAAATAAGTCCATCAAAGGAATAGCACTGCCGTTGTTGCGATAAAGCACTGCCATCTGACCGTGCTCTTTCTTGAAAAGCTCGGCAATTGCTGAATACTGCTGATGTTTTTTTCTGACTGTTATTCTCTCAATCGGCTTTCCGTCACCTCGGCTAGCCACCATGTGTTTTTCAGAATGCCGGTTGATGTTCTGACTGATAAAACGCTGTGCTGCCGATACAATCGGCTTTGTGGAACGGTAATTTGTTTCAAGAAACAAGATATACGGATTGGTATATGTATCAGTAAAGTCAAGGAGCGCACGGGGGTAGGCTGCACGAAAACGGTAAATACTCTGGTCTTCATCGCCAACCATGAAAATATTATTCTGCTTTGATGCAAGCATTCTTATGATTTCATGCTGTATTTTCGATGTGTCCTGTGCTTCATCAACACAGATATACTGGTATTGTGCTTGAAACCACGCTAAAACCTTTGGACGTGCCATTAGGATCTCTCTTGCGTAGATTAACTGATCGTCAAAATCCA
Organism: uncultured Ruminococcus sp.; assembly: GCA_910579955.1. Classification (GTDB taxonomy): domain Bacteria; phylum Bacillota; class Clostridia; order Oscillospirales; family Ruminococcaceae; genus Ruminococcus_C. Next base: position 51,481 of record CAJTWE010000015.1, read on the forward strand.
TGCGTTTTTGCGATTTGAGCGTATCGACATACTGATTGAAGAATTCCTCGTAGAAAGGCTCGTCATTCAAATACTCAGCCCTCTGTTTAGGCGTTGTCAGCATCATATTCTTGATATAGCTTATTACGGTCTGTGCCTCGATGATATCTGCTTCATGCGGAAATTTGTCACCAGTAAGAGCGATGTAGATTGACTTAATGATGTTGGTTTGTTCACTTGCTTTCAGCATTGTAAATCGTGTACGCTGATACATCTGAACATATTTATTGATTATCTGCTCACACAGTGAGTTGATAGTGCGGATATTAAGCCAGCTTGCCATTTCAGGCTCGAATTTCTCTGCAAAACGCCGTTTAATGTCGTTAGTCGCACTGACCGTATATGTGATTGCAAGGATATTTTCCGGTGCAATCCTCTTACAGTAGATCATGTAACCCATTCTTGCCACCATAACTGTGGTCTTACCGCTGCCGGGGACAGCAATCATCAGATTAGCACCACTGACAGCCTGAACTGCCCGCTGCTGCTGTGGGTTCAATTTGATATTGTACTTTTCCAAAAACGCCCGGAAGTCCTCATCTACCTGCGTGTCCAGATGAAGTGGCAGAGGGCAAACTCCATTGATCAGACCTACATACACTAAAAATGCTTCTTTTGTATACTTACGTTTGATACGGAAACCATCGTTGGTAAAAGCCTGAATATGAAGGATGCATTCTCCCTCATCCGCAATCTGGAAAAACAGATCTATCTCACCGGCACGCAGGTTATACTTCCGAAATGTTGAACGAGGCTTGCTCCATGTGAATTGATTCGCATCCGGTTCTGTGATCAATGCCTGCTCATAATCCTCTCGCATATCGTACAGCCATACGACCTTATATCCGATATTACCATGATAGAATACGTTTCTGTCATTAAACTTTCCGGAAGAGAGAGGGCTATGCTGAAACTCCACAACCGTTCTGTCAGTCAGAACATCTGCCCTGTGGCGGATATCATCGCACTGAACAACTACTTCCTGATTCTCAGCTGGGAACTGATTTTGCCACTCGAAATGCCAGTCGGACATATCATACTGCCCATTCCAGCTATCGTTGCATTCACAGTTCGGGAAATGTGAAAAATGGCGTGCTCTTTCAGTACCAGACTTCACAAACATCTTCTCAAGACAAACAGGGCAGAAAAACGCATCACCCTGAACCGCATCACGAATTGAAATGCGTTTTTGGTTTTTATCTAAGGCAATGTACATTTTCCGCCCTCCTTTGACTATTCACTTATTTCCTGTGTTTGCTTCGATAGTCTTGTACCATCTCTCGTGTAACCGGATAAGGATCGCCCAGCATCCACTTGCAATCGTAAAAGTCCCAAATTCTCTCCAGCTCATCTTCAGAGTCAATTCCAAGCTGATACATCTTAACCATAGCAAAAGTCAAATCATACCATTTGCAATCGTAATGTTGACACAGATCGTTTAGCTCATCTTGACTTTTAATTTGCAATTCCGACATAACATCTATAATTTCGCTGATTTTCTCGTCCCTATTCTTATCGTACTGTATTGCCATTTCAAAACACTGCTCGATAAGATAAGCAAACGGAATAGAAAGCTTCTCTGATAACTCGGAAATCAAACAGCAGGTTGCGGTATCAAATCCTAATTCATCAGTTGCGTGAATAAAGTCCTCAAAATAGTGCCAGTCCGTGTTGCTCAGATTATCGCCTTTAAGTTTCGCAATAATGGAATCCAGTCTGCTTTTATTTGCAAGATGGTTCTCTAACACCTTTCTCACATCAGGAAGACTATCTTTACTTTTGCGGATCTCTATAGGAGTTTTTCCGAATTCTCTTTTGATAGCTCTCGCAAAAGCAGTCTGATCTGAATAGCCATATTCCAAGGAAACATCTGCGATAACTCTATCAGGGTTATTAACAAGCTCACTTGCGGCAAAGAACAATCTACGCTTGCGAATATACTCACGAAACGTAAGGTTTCCGGAAGTGATCACAGCGATAAACTTGTTGTAGTCCTGATCACAGTAGTTCGTTTCGGCGTAGATTTTTCTGGCGATCTCCTTGTGGTTGAGATGAATATGCTTATCGATGATAGATAAAGCCGTGCCAAGAACGTTGTTGTTACTCATAGTACTGAGTACCTCCTTTATTTGATGTCTCTATTATATCAGAAATACTCTACAAAGTCTTGACAGTTGGAATGCAACAAATGTCAATGTGAGCATTTGCTCATCACACTCCCAGATGTCTCTCAAAAACGCTCATCACTTCTTTGGCACGTTTCTCACCGATGCCCTTAATGCCCTTGATATCCTTCTCAACCTCTCTCAGGTCAATGGTAGGCGTATCCTTTCGCAAGCTCGTCAGCGTAACGCACAAGGAACGCTTGCAGTTCCTCACGGGACATTTTCTTTATGGAGCGATATGTATCACGATATTTTCTGTATCCTGTGCTGCTCCTGTGTTTGAGAGCTCCGGTCTTTCTATCAAAAGGCGCGGCTCTACAGAGATTTCTTGTTCCTTGCCATACCACATTAATTCGAGTTTGTTAGCCATTTTGTACCTCCATCGGATTACAACATCTCATTTTCCATTATACCACAAACCGCCCCGATTTTCAAGCGGTAAACAAGTAAAAACAGGAAAAATTCAAGGCTCTGCTGTTCTACCCTTTTGGGAGTAAAACAAGGCAGAGCCTTTTTCTTACATTGTTTCCTGATACAAAACTCTCGTTTTACGCCACTCTGTAAACTTGGCATCTAAAAATAGCAGCCACGCATTTTGGTCAATATATGCTTCTGGATAGGAATTGCCCTCATTTCTTCTTTCCATAACCATATTGAACTGCTCTGGTCTAAGATCAAGCTGCGGTACGGCTAAAGCTTCGTCATCGTCACTGTCATTACTGCTATCACCGAATATCTTCTTGTGTATTTTTTCAGCCGTTTCGTAATAATGCGTTATGTACCTATGTCATTATGTTTTTATCTTCCGGTCATCATGTTGTAGTGTTGCTCCTGTTTCATAACCTTAAAAATTTTCTCAAAAACGAGACGGAGATGATCGGTGCTGACCGCAGATGAATCATAATATAGACCGTCGTTAAATCCGGTCGCTCCTACATTGAGCATAGCTATCATCGCAGCAGCAGCTACATATTCCGTTCTATCCTCACTGCCATCATCCATTTTTTTAACAAACTCCGGTTCGTTCTTATCTAATAAATCATACCGCAGATTTCCACTTTTATATCCAATCATCTGAATAAAGTAGTATTCAAGAATCTGCCGTATGACCATCATTAGCGTTTCCGGATTATCTGTAGTACAGTATTCGTGCCAATATGAGTCGTAGGTGTTTCTGACGGGAGAACGGTTGATTTTACCACCGCCTGTCAATTTTACATCTTCCTCACATTCAGCAATACTCGTCTGGTTATTTCCGTCCTTTGTAATCTCAAAAAAGGAGGCACACTCGTAATCAGCGAGACGGTTATATGTGATTTCTCGGAAGAAATATGGATTGTGAGTCATGCAAAAGAACTGACGGATATGCTTATCGGCAGTTTCCTTTTCAAGATCATAGTTATTATAGCATACGGCTATCATCTCACGTACAAGAGATGCAACGATAAACAAAGAACTGCTGTCCATCGAAGATACAGGGTCATCAATAACCACAATCTTATCTTCTACTTTACCTTCATCAGATTGGCTGCCCATAACCATGTGGTAGAAATAAAGGAATGCAATAAAATGGCGTTCACCTTCGCTGAGATTTTGATTTACCACTTCCGGCTTTCCGCCATTATCCCGCACAAGTTCATAAACATACTTTGCACCTGCTTTTTCTTGCAGCTTAAATCCTCGGAAACCGGCATCCCTGATTGCTTTATTGATATCCTGCATAGCCTTGGTGGTGTTGACTGTCTGACTGTTGAGCAAGGCAATTTGTCTTTCGAGTTCTGCTGATTTTACTTTATAGTTCTTTGCCTCTTCGGACTTTTCTCTCCACGCATCCCGGTCGTCTTCAGTTCTTTTTGCCCATGCTTGAATATCAGAGGTGCATTCACTTGCCATCATCCCCCAGACCATTTCCAGACATCTCTGCTTCTGACCAGGAATATCGGCTAAAACATCCATATACGCCTTAATCTCACTGTTTATTTCTGCTGCTATTTCATTGAGTGCTACGGATATAGGGATAAGATCTTCCAACGCAATAGGCTCAGCAGGATTATCGAGTTTCCTTTGCAGCAAAGTGATATTCTTATCGATGACAGTTAGCAGCAGCTGAGTTTGCTTCTTATACTCATCGGCCTTCTTTGTCGGAAACGTGTTCTGAAGGTTTGCTTCAATTACTTTTTTTGCTGACATCATGAGATTTTGATATGTGTTCTGAAATCTTTTCAATTCTGACAGGTCTTTCCTATATTGCTCATCGTAACAGGCAGCGAGCATATCCTCAAAATTATCGGGCATATTTTGCTGACAATACGGACATTTGCCACCTGCTCTTTGGTGATATATGTTATGACCGGCGGTCACCCAGTCCATATTACCGATTGTACGGATAAACATGGCGAAATCTGTATTTGCTCTGCTTATGATTGCAATCTGCATTAAATCACTGATCGTTCCCTTATCAGTCGGTACGAAAGAATAGGCTGTGTACGTTTGTTGCTTTTTTCCGTAAACTGTCTGATAAAGCTCGGTACATTCCTCATTTGTAGCAGAGGAAGGCAAAACTTCCTCAAGATGCTTTACAAACTTCTTTTTGTCTTTCATATATCCAGTTTGCGTGGATGGGAACTTTTTTCGTATTTTCTCTGTTTTATCCCATATATCATCAACATAGGCTTCTTCTGCTTTTTTGTGTTCTTCGGTTATCCTATTTGCTGCATCAGTGGCAGAGGCTGTCAAAACATCAAATTCAGCTTTTTCTGCGGTCTTTTCATCAGCCTCCTTCTTCTTTTGCGCATTTACCTCCGAAATTGTAAAGACACCAGGAATGTTACCGTAGCTCTGGATATTCTTTAATATAAAGTCCTCATTATATACGAGAATACGTTCATCGGGAAAGGGCTCTCCTTTCCATTCTAAAGCGGCGCATCCATCTTTGAATGCCCTAGCTAAGGTAGATTTGCCGGTTCCATTTTTTCCGTAAAAAAAGTTGATCATGGAAGGCGAAAAAGTGACATTTTTGTATGTCGGTGCATTGATTGTAATTCCAGTAATGTGTACACGTACCTTATTCTTCATCTGTAGAGTCCCCCTCATTTTTTTCTTTCATGACAGTTTCCTTACTCTATTATAATCCCCATATCTGCAGCAATTTGTATCAAGTTACCATTTCTGATACTCCAATGTTCGACATCAAGCTGATTTCTGACGGTCGACGAACTCAGATGAAATCTTTGTATGTTGTCATTTATTAACTTCTGATTGAAAGTTTTAAAGTATTTGAATTCAAAGCGGATCGTTTCCTCTTGACATTGAATCTGTGTCAGCCGACCTAAGAAAGCTGGGCATCCATTAAAAGCCGTCATATAATCCTGATTTTTAATAGCAAAGAGACAGGGCATGTCCAGAAGTTCATGGATAATCGAATCGGTCAGCGGGTTGAAATGATCCTTGTATTCTTTTGAAGTATGCTTCGTCAGGGCAATTTTTCTCCCAATAGAGAATACACCACAGCTGTATTTCTCATTTTCAAGCACAAAAACATTAAACTGCTCCTGGTTGAGAGAAGCCCATTCTGCTATATGAGATGTTGGTGGCTGTTGTCCTGCTACCTTTAAAAGTAATGCTGTGAATTCGTTAGATGCATTGATAGTAATGCCTCCGTTTACTACACCGATAGCGGTACCTTCACCTGATGCAGTGATATTCATTTGTGTAGGAGTCGTTGGAAGCTGTGAACCGGCTGCCTTTATAATTTCATTCCCCATATTTTGCTCACTTTCCCCAAAAAATCCCTGCGTCATGCATTACTTCAAGAAGGTCAATCTTCTTGATAGTCCAATGTGTTCTTGTCAACTCAAATAGGTTCATAGCAAGTTCAGACAGATTTTCCTTGAGGAATGCAAATGGAATCGGGAAATAACGCTGGAAATACACTTTGATTCCGTTGTCTTGAACCTTTATATCCTTAATAAATGCAAATACTGCCTGCTGTTCATCAGTACCATCTCGTTCCATCGAGATGATTGTAGGCAGCTTTTTTATTTTTTCTATCGCATCAACAGTCCACCCACTGAATTCTCCTTTTACCTCATCACTTATATACTCAGTCAAGGCACGAGCATTGTCAACAATAATGTAATCCTTTTCAAACGGATCATAACCAATGATAAGATTGAAATACTCGGAACTGCTCGTACTCTTTGTTCCGTCCGCAAGAATTATGTTGACAGTCGGTGCGAAGGAATCCGCATAACCAACAGCAATACCCGCATCTTCCGCATGTGCGGAAAAAACAGATGCAGAGGCAAGCGATGATGGAGAAAAAGGAGAACAGTCTTTCTTTATGATGTCATTACTCATCTTTGTTACCTCGTTTTCCGATTACTAAACCGCCGAATACCTGTCCGATAGCCACACCGTTGTCTTTTGCTTCTACATGAAACTCTGCGACTACCTGTTTTTGCGTGATGGGATCAGTGAATGGTGCTTCATAAACTTCTACTTTTGGTAATTCACCCTCATACGCACCGTCAATGAGTTCTCCCATGTCTTCCACTCCGCTCCTATCTTCTGTCCAACTTTCACCTTTATTCTCCCCAAAAAGCTGATATGTAATAGGCTTAGGGTAATTCTTTCCAATGTTGCTGATGAAGTTCCAACGTCCGTTAGTTCCATTGGAACGGCAATGCCATGCTTCAAATGTGGATCGACCCCTCATATTGTCAGGTCGATGCATGATGATATAGTGCCAGATTCCTATGAGGAGGGCAGACAGACAGTAGTGATTAAGGGCGAGAAGCTCACTTTTGGTGATTGGCGTATCAGACAAGTAGAACTGCTCATTTGGTTTGATTAGAGTATCTTTATCGATCAGTGTCAGAAGTGCTTGAGTAAGCCATTGCATTCGTTCATCTGACTCAGTTTTTAGATATTCTTCAACAAAACGTTCCATATCATCAAGAACGGACAAATACCGATTCTTTACCCGATCATCAAATCTGTTAATCTCAACACCATCGTCAAAAGGAAGATTTGCTCCGTATGAAACTTTGCAGGATCGATAATCCGATGTATCTCCTTCAAAGGTTCTGCCTACGGTTGGCTGTTTGAATGACGGCATCAGCATCTGAATAAGTGCTTCGAGCATATTTCGGTTGCTGACCCGATCTTTCTTTCCGCATTTAAGCTTGCGGCGAGAGGCACTTTTTCCTTTTGCCTCTGTCAATAGTACGAAAAATACGCCACCGCAAAGGTAAGGTACAGTTTGTTCTTTCATGATTTTCCTCATATCTCAAAATTGCTAACTCCGCTAACACGGCTAACGTTGACTGGAAGCCAAGCGAAGTCCAGGATAGATCTTAGAAATTCACACAAAGTTTCTAAGACTTTTTTATGATATTCATGTTTGGAAATGCCCTTGAAACAAGGCAGAACCCTAATATAACCATTATACCACAGTTTTGGTGAAAAAGCTATGGACAATTTGTGAACGGAGGAGAGTTGAACGAAAAATACTATGAATTGAATTTAGCAGATGTGCTAAGCACAGCACTGCGTATTAAGACTTGTCAAAACATCGTTTACTAGGCCTCAGATTGAGGTCATAAAATAATAATTCTACATTTGAAAGTCAGGGCGCGCACTGGCGGACAGATGTTCATAAAACAGAACAGAGAGATATCCAACAGTCGGAGATGACTGTGGGATGATAG
>CAJTWE010000016.1 GCA_910579955.1 uncultured Ruminococcus sp.
TAACTGTACATTGATTTGTGCACTCCTTACGTCCAACTTTTTGTCCGCAGGCCCTCTTCACGTGTAAGCACACCCTCTGAATTATACACATTTACAAGCATTTCAGAATTCACAAATTCATTGTCCTCTGTTTCAAGATAAGGCTCGTACCAAAGCCCAAAATACGACCATACACTGCCATCACGAAATGCCTTATTCACATCAACAAGAGAGCCGCATTCGCTCAGTGCTACAAGCTTGCCTTCTGCCATCTTTTGAAGAGCATAATAAGACTCATAAGCGCTGCCCATTTCCTCATCTTCCGCAATATAAATATCCGCAGCCGCTATATCATACTTGCTGCTGTCGGGAAGATAATCAGCGTCTACGCCGCTCCATACCCACAAAAGATTATTCAGGCCATGATAATTTGTCATACGTTCATAAAGAAGATTCCACAGCCATAAATAAACATCGCTGCCCTCGCTATCCCACCAGTACATATTATTTCCCGCCTGATGAAGCGGCCGCCACAATACAGGTACACCTGCATCTCTCAGCTCTTTAAGGCCTTCGGAAACGCTGTCTATATCTTCAATAATTTTTAAGCATTCCTCAGAAATATCCCCTGCTTTTTGAAGCTTTTCAAGCTCATTTGGCGTAAGGCAGGATATATCTTCAAATGTTACTGCACTGGAAAGACTAAAATCATCGCTCTTTTCAAGTGTGGCTTCTTCACCCATAGGTGCAAACCAATGCCACATAAGTCCTGTTACGCCGCCGTCCTTACTCCATTTTAAAGCAGCTTCTACAGTATCATCATATTCATGGTTTCCGCCATTCAGGCTGTATGGATACATATCTGCAAAGCGTATAACAGGATACTTGCCTGTGGTTTTAACAATACGTTCAATCTCTTTATTACTGCTATCGGAAACCTGCTGTCCCGAAATTATAGCCTTTCCATAATTATCAGAAAAAAAGCGGAGAAGCTCTCTTGTCTCATCAGACGCATTTTCATTTACAGGTTCAGCCAATACGTATGTATCCGGTTCAAGCACTGTATCCCGCACTTCAAGGCAATCAAGATACATATCGCCCTCATTCTGCTGAATTAAAACAGTATTTTCCCCTGCTTCCATATATATCCCCGGAATAGTTATGCTCACAAATCTATCGCTGCTTTCAACGGCAATATCCTCTACCTTTTCATCATTTACAAAAATACTGCACTCTGCACCATAATCAGCACACACAACAACAGAAATATCATATCGCTGTGAAGCCGGTATCTCTGCATTAAAAGCAAACTCATTATGAAGATCCCCTCTAAGTCCGCTTACATAGCCTGTACCGGTATAATCAGTTTTTTCATTCAGCGTTTCAAATATTTCTGTAAGATTTTCCTCTTCTGCTTGATATACAAGCTCGGTTTCTTCATGATTTTCATCAGCTTGTTCAAGAGGTATCTGCGTAAACTCAGGGCCTGTAAGCTCTGTTGTAGCAGTCGTCGTAACAGTTGTTTGTGATATCGAAGCAGCAGTTGTCTGGGAAGCGGTAAAAACTGCTGCCTGCTCCTCAAAATATGATGTTGTACTCTCTATATCATTACATCCCGTAATACAAAAAAGCATTGAGACTGCAATAGCAATCACGCCGTATTTTTTTAATTCCATAGAGTTTTTCTCCTGATCATGCTTTCAAAAGATACGTTTTATCCGGCTCTGTCATAAAGGAAATAGTACTTCCATCTGTTTTAGCAGAAACTGTACCGCTCGGACTGCTCACACTTACTGTTTCTTTGCAGCGTACTACACACATTCCACCATTTTTTGATATTATCTCAGCAGTTTTTAATCTGCCATCTTGCCAAACCATGCTTACCTCAAAACCGCCTCTTGCACAAAGTCCGCTTATGCTGCCGTTTATCCAAGGCTCAGGAAGTGCAGGCAAAAGATGTATCTCTCCGTTGTGGCTCTGTAGCAGACATGCAGCGACAGCAGCAGTTCCGCCAAAGTTTCCGTCTATCTGGAAAGGCGGATGAGAATCTGTCATATTTGGATTAGTAGAATTTGTCAGAAGTTGACGCATATTTTCATATGCCATGCCGCCGTCCCCAAGTCTTGCCCACATATTCATTATCCACGCTCTGCTCCAGCCTGTATGACCTCCGCCATGAATAAGCCTTCTTACAAGAGTAGCTCTTGCAGCTTTTGCCAGTCCCGGAGTTTTCACAGGTGAAATAAGATTTGACGGATGAAGGGCAAAAAGATGAGAAATATGGCGGTGTCCCACTTCGACCTCATCATAGTCAACAGCCCACTCTTGTATCTGACCGTACTTTCCTACTTTTAGTGGCGGGAGCTTTTGAAGCATTTTTTCAAGCTTCTTTGCAAATTCATCGTCCCGTCCGAGTATCTTGCTGCTTTCTATAACATTCATAAAAAGAGTCATGATAATTTCGGTATCCATTGTAGGGCCTATGCAGAGACTGCCTGTTACGCCGTTCTCTGTACGGTATGTATTTTCAGGTGAAACAGATGGCCCTGTTACAAGCTGACCCATGCTGTTTTCCATCAGATATTCTGTAAAGAAAAGGGCTGCCTCTTTCATGGTGTCATATTTTTCGGATAAAAACTCTTTATCACCGGTAAATAGATAGTGCTCATATATATGCAAACATAGCCATGCCGCACCCATAGGCCAAATAGTTGCAGGCATCCAAAGGTCCTGCGGTGCAGTATCCCCCCATATATCTGTATTATGATGGCATACAAACCCTCTACAGCCATACATTTCCTTTGCTGTTTTACGTCCAGGCTCACGCATTCTTTCAATCAAATCAAAAAGCGGCAGATGGCATTCCGAAAGATTACACACTTCCGCCGGCCAGTAATTCATCTGAGTATTTACATTTATTGTATATCGGCTGCCCCATGCAGGTATCATATCTTCGTTCCATATTCCCTGCAAATTCATAGCCTGACTGCCCGGACGACTTGCTGAAATCATAAGATAACGTCCAAAATTAAAATAAAGCGACATAAGCTGTGCGTCCATAATTGCAAGCTTACATTCCTTATAATCGCCCTCATCGCCATTTAAACGATTAAGTCTTTCATCTGTAGGAAGTGAGCTTCCGCCGTCACTGTTGTCCTCAAGATCTATGCTGACTCTGTTAAAATATTCGCTGTAATCGCTGACATGACGGTAAATAAGCTCATCATACGAAGATTCCATGGCAAATTCAGCGTCAAGAAGCGCAGAATCATCATAATTTTCACCATGATAGAAACTTGTTCCCACAGAAAGCATCAGTGTGACTTCATCGGCGTTCTGTACAACAAGCTTTCCTCCTAATGTATAGACCTTGCCGCCTATAGGTACTGCGCCAAGAACTGCTGCAAAAAATATGCCGTTTTTGCTGCCCGTACCGCCGCTATAAATAATAGCATCTTCCCTGCAAGGACGGCAATCGTCATAGTAGTCATCTCTTCCATCAAGACTTGCTTTTATATTTACCATTCCGGGTTCGCTTGATTTTATATGTACGACCATAACATTATCAGGAGCCGATACAAAAACCTCACGCTCATATGTTATCTCATTTGCAGTAAATCTCACCGATGCAACAGCTGTTTTCAAATCAAGCATTCTTGTATATTCACGAGCCTTGCCCTCAAAGTCCATTTCAATATAAAGATTACCAAGCGGCATATAATGTCTACTGTTTGGCGTAACTCCCTGCATTTTTTCAAACGCTATCTTCTCCGCCTCGGGAATTCTTTCCTCAGATAAAAGCGTGCGTATCTCATTAAAACCTTCAAGGGCATCGGGATTATTTCGCTCACGCTTTCCTCCCGACCATATGGAATCTTCATTGAGACTTATGCGTTCAGAGGCAGTACCACCATAAACCATACCGCCTATTCTGCCATTGCCAATAGGAAGCGCATGGTTAAAATCCCCTGCCGGTTTTTTATACCACAATGTTGTCTGTAAATCAATTGTTTGTGTATTCATAAATACCTCCCGTATACCCGTATATATATATATCTTTATGAAGATCTAAATCTAATAATATAATAGCCCCGGCTTTCAGGGCATTTCAATTATAACACACTATTTTTAAAAAATCAATCACTATAATCATTTCTATCTGTTTTCGCCAAAATAAGAGACATTGCCAAGCGTTTTTTCTTAATTTCGCAAGATTTATCGCTATCCTTTCTCTTGATTTTCCGGCATGTGTAAATTTTACCGTCCCGCTGCTCCGATGATACTTCCTCGCTCAGCGTATAAAGCAATGTAAGTTTTATATGGCTTTTTTCGTTCATAAATAACCTTTCCGGCACTGCACCTATATTTTTTTATTTTAAGAAAACGAATCTTTGTTAATTTCTTGACAAGCTGGCTTATTATTGGTACAATAGTATATATATGCGGAGATACTCCGCAGGTATTTCAAATGTTAAATACGAAAGGAATGATGGACATGGGTCTTACCCTGACAGAAAAAATTCTGAGCGCACATCTTGTTGAAGGTGAAATGGTCAAAGGTGAAGAAATCGGTATCCGTATTGACCAGACTCTGACACAGGACGCAACCGGTACAATGGCATATCTTGAATTCGAGGCAATGGGCGTTCCTCGTGTCAAAACAGAACGAAGCGTGGCTTATATAGACCACAATACACTTCAGAGCGGCTTTGAAAATGCTGATGACCACAGATTTATCGGCAGTGTTGCAAAAAAACACGGCATATATTTCTCACGTCCCGGCAATGGTATCTGCCATCAGGTACACCTTGAACGTTTCGGTGTTCCGGGCAAGACTCTTATCGGTTCTGACAGCCATACTCCTACAGGCGGCGGTATTGGCATGATCGCAATGGGCGCAGGCGGCCTTGACGTTGCTGTTGCTATGGGCGGCGGTACATACTACATTACATGCCCGAAGGTTGTAAAGGTTGAACTTACAGGCAAGCTTTCTCCGTGGGTAGCTGCTAAGGACGTTATACTGGAAGTTCTGAAAAGACTTTCTGTTAAGGGCGGCGTTGGCAAGGTTATTGAATACTGCGGCGAAGGTGTAAAGAGCCTTTCTGTTCCGGAAAGAGCTACTATTACAAACATGGGCGCTGAGCTGGGTGCAACTACATCCATCTTCCCTTCTGATGAAGTTACAAAGCAGTTCCTTGAAGCTCAGGGCAGAGGCGACGTTTGGACTCCTAAGGCTGCTGACGAAGACGCTGTTTATGATGAAGTTGTTGAAATAAATCTTAGTGAGCTTGTACCTCTTGCTGCTTGTCCACATTCTCCAGATAATGTAAAATCTGTTGAGGAAATCGGAAAGCTCAAGGTAGATCAGGTTTGTATTGGTTCTTGTACAAACTCATCTCTCCTTGATATGATGAAGGTTGCTCATATTCTCAAGGGCAAGACTGTAAATCCTGATGTTTCTCTGGCTATTGCTCCGGGTTCAAAGCAAGTTCTTAATATGATGGCTGATATGGGACTTCTTAGCATTATGATAGATGCAGGTGCAAGAATACTTGAAAGTGCTTGCGGTCCATGTATCGGTATGGGACAAGCTCCAAATTCCGGCGGTATTTCCCTTAGAACATTCAACAGAAACTTCCTCGGACGCTCTGGAACAAAGGACGGTCAGATCTATCTGGTATCTCCTGAACTGGCTGCATATTCCGCTATTACAGGTTATCTCAGCGACCCAAGAGAACTGGGTGAAATGCCTGAATTCGTACTGCCTGAGAAGTTTAAGGTAAATGATAATATGATCGTTCTTCCGGCTGCTGAAGAAGACATGGATAAAGTTGAGATCCTCCGTGGTCCAAACATCAAGCCTTTCCCTGAAACAGCTCCGCTTGAAGATACTATAGCAGCTGGCTGCTCACTTAAAGTAGGCGATAATATCACTACTGACCATATTATGCCGGCAGGTGCTAAGATTCTTCCGCTGCGTTCAAATATCCCTGCTATTTCTCAGCACTGCTTTACTGTATGCGACGAGAATTTCCCATCAAGAGCTAAGGAAATGGGCAAGAGCATTATCGTAGGCGGTTCTAACTATGGTCAGGGTTCATCAAGAGAACACGCTGCACTTGCACCGCTTTATCTTGGTGTTAAGGCTGTTCTTGTTAAGAGCTTTGCAAGAATCCACCGTGCTAACCTTGTAAATGCAGGTATTCTGCCGCTTACATTTGTAAATGAAGCAGATTACGACAGCATCAAGGAAGGCGATACACTAGAACTGCTTGATGTTCGTGAGAAGATCTCAAACGGTGAAACTACTCTTACACTTACAAATAAAACAACAAACGTAGATATTCCTGTACTCTGCGAACTGACAGGAAGAGCTAAGGATATTATCCTTGCCGGCGGTTTGCTTGATTACACAAGAGAAAATCTAAAGTAATAGGGAACAAATACTATGGATTTTCTTGTAACTAGTATGAGACGTACACGTATTCTTGTACGTTCATGGCATGATATTGTGCTTGTTGTTGCACTTGTAGGCGTGTATATACTGATGGATTTTTTGCTGAAAAAGGTATTCCCAAAGTTATCACCAAAAGCTGTTGATATTATCAGCGGTATTACTGTTATCGTAGTGGGTGTTGTGGGATATATTTTGATTACGCCGCTTACACAAAAGTAGTACACTATTGAAAGCAATAATTGAATCTAAAAATAAAAGCGAAAAACCAATCAGGATAAAGCTTAATGCATCGATGTTATAGAGGAATATTAAAATATGGCATTTGACGAGTTAAAAGAAATATTTGAACAATATGACAAGGCTCAAAGCAAACACAAGACAAACTATGTTTCAATGGAAGAGGCTATGAAGGATGACTTCATGCGAAAGGCTATGAAAAAACATGTGCGTAAAATGAAACGTCAGAAAATACTGACAATTGCACTGATACTTTTAATTATAGCTGCACTAATGCCAATTATAATATATTATTTTTATGATAAATACCTTTTATTTAAACAGCTTCCTGATGTTATCCCCTTTGTTAAGGAAAACCCGCTTCTTACAGTACTTGCATTACTGCTCGTCGGTGGTTTTACATTACTAATTCACCTTTTTAAAAATAAAAATGACAAGAAGAAGTAACAGTATAATTTTACTTGGTACTTTGAAAAACAACAGGGGGGAATGCCTTATAGCTCTTACTGAAAAATCTGGTTTTTTAAACCGCAACCAGCTGAAATACTTAGTTATTGCGGCTATGCTAATTGATCATATTGCATGGGCTTTTGTGCCTATAGACTCTGTACTCGGACAGGTCATGCACTTCATCGGACGGCTTACTGGGCCTACTATGGCATACTTTGTTGCTGAGGGCTACTATTACACCAGAAACGTAAAAAAATATGCACTTCGTCTGGGAATATTTGCACTTATATCATGGGTGCCGTTTGTATACTTTGAACACGGACGGCTGCCCGTTTATATGGTATCTGAGATGACAGCAAGCAAAGACCATCAAATAATAAATTCATGGCATATTACGCCTCAATTTGGTGTAATATATACTCTTTTACTGAGTCTACTTGCAATATGGCTTTGGGACAAGGGCAAATGCTCAAAAGCAGTAAAGATACTTGGAATAATAGGCATTTGCATATTGTCATTATTCGGTGACTGGATCTTTTTCGATGTTTTATGGTGCTTGTTCTTCTTTATATACCGCAATAATACTCGTTCAAAGTGGACTGCCTTTTTCTGTGTGGGAATTTCTTTCTGCATATTCCAGATATGTATGTTAGGCTGGATAAAAAGTATTTGGGCATTTGGGATTTTCATGGTTCCATTCATGCTTCACTTTTGCTACAACGGAAAAAGCGGCAGCAAAAATGCTTTTCATAAGTGGTTCTTTTATATTTTCTACCCTCTGCATCTGATCGTACTTGGTATTCTTAAATGGGATATACTTATGTACGGTGTATGCTGCTGACGTATAAATAACTAAATTAAAATCAAGGAGAGATAAACAATGTCTAAAATTCAGATGACAACGCCGCTCGTTGAAATGGACGGCGACGAAATGACAAGAGTTCTGTGGCAGTGGATAAAGGATATTCTGCTGACACCTTATGTTGACCTTAAAACAGAATACTATGACCTTGGACTTCCTTATCGTGAGGAAACTAAGGATCAGGTAACTGTAGACAGTGCAGAGGCTACTAAAAAATACGGCGTAGCTGTAAAGTGTGCAACTATTACACCTAACGCTGCAAGAATGCCTGAATACAATCTTTCTCAGATGTGGAAAAGCCCTAACGGTACTATCCGTGCTATTCTTGACGGTACAGTATTCCGTACACCTATTCTGGTAAAGGGAATTGAGCCATATATCCCTACATGGACAAAGCCTATTACTATCGCTCGTCATGCTTATGGCGATGTTTACAAGAACACTGAAATGAAAGTACAGCAGGGCAGCAAGGCTGAGCTGGTTATGACTGACGCAGAGGGCAACGAAACACGTCAGCTTATATTTGATTTCAAGGATACAGACGGTATCATTCAGGGTTTGCATAACAAAAACAACTCTATCGCTGGCTTTGCAAGAGCTTGCTTTAACTATGGTCTTGACCTGAAACAGGACGTATGGTTTGCTACAAAGGATACTATCTCAAAGCAGTATGACCATACTTTCAAGGACATTTTCCAGGAAATCTATGATGCTGAATACAAAGAAAAGTTTGAAGCTGCCGGCATTGAATATTTCTACACTCTTATTGACGATGCTGTTGCTCGTGTTATCCGTTCAAACGGCGGTTATATATGGGCTTGCAAGAACTATGACGGCGATGTAATGTCCGACATGGTTTCCACAGCTTATGGCAGCCTTGCTATGATGACTTCTGTTCTGGTTTCTCCAGACGGCATTTATGAATACGAAGCTGCTCACGGTACAGTTCAGCGTCACTATTATAAGTATCAGAAGGGCGAGGAAACCTCCACAAACTCTGTTGCTACTATCTTTGCATGGAGTGGCGCTCTGCGCAAGCGTGGTGAGCTTGATAACCTCCCTGAACTTATGGCATTCGCTGACAAGCTCGAAAAGGCTACTATCAGCACTATTGAAGACGGCATTATGACAGGCGATCTTTATATGATCTCTAAGCTTGAAAATAAGAAGAAGGTAAATTCTAAGGAATTCTTGGAAGCTATAAACGACAGACTTTCCGCAATGATGAACTAAAACCGGTATATACTTATGCAAAAAACTTCTATATCGGAATCAGTAGTTCGTAGGCTGCCGAGGTATTACCGATTTCTTTCCGAGCTTGAAAAAAGGGGAAAGGAACGTATTTCTTCAGGAGAACTTGCCAAACAGCTTAGTCTTACTGCCTCACAGATCCGTCAAGATCTTAATTGCTTCGGTGAATTCGGACAACAGGGCTATGGCTATAATATTTCTGCACTAAAACGTCAGCTCAGACTTATAATAGGTCTTGAAGGGAAACGTCCTGCTATTATAGTCGGAGCCGGAAATCTGGGAAAAGTTATAGCAGCAAATATCGACTTCGGAGCTTTCGGGTTTTGTTTGCTTGGTATTTTTGACATTGACCGCAATATATGTGGAAATGAAATCGCAGGCTTTACCGTACAGCATATAAACGAGCTCCGTACGTTCTGCGAAAGAGAAAAGCCCTTGGTGGCAGTGCTTTGCATTCCGCAGGAAGCAGCTCAGGAAACTGCTGAAATGCTCATATCTCTTGGTATAAAAGGATTTTGGAATTTCAGTCATGGAGATCTGAATGCGGAACTTGATATCGTTCAAGTGGAAAATGTTCATTTGGGAGACAGCCTTATGAGATTATCTTACAGAATGTCAGAAGGCAGATAGCAATGTCATGCTATCGCATAAACCCAAATAAACCATATAAACACATAAAATAATAAGAAACATCAAATAATCCTGTTTCTGCCCTTTGCGGCGGAAACAGGATATTTTAAAAGGAGTGTAAATTATGCAGGACACATCAGCTATACTCGTATGTGCCGGAAATGCTTCACGCATGCAGGGACTTAATAAGATACTTCTGCCCCTTGGAAAAACAAATGTTGCCGGCAATGCTTTGCTTGCATTTGAGAAATGCGAGAGAATAGCAGAAATAATAATAGTAGCACGTCCATGCGACCATGAAGCTCTCAGAACAACAGCCGAAGCTCTGGGAATAACTAAGCTTAAAGCTATAACAGAAGGCGGCAGTACACGTCAGAAAAGCGTTATAAGAGGTTTAAAAGAGGTTTCGGAAGAGACAAAGTTTATCGCTATACACGACGGCGCAAGACCTCTTGTAGAGCCTGCTCATATTGAAAACGTCATAAAAGACGCTAGTGTTTTCGGTGGCGCTACCCTTGGCGTTCCGGTAAAAGATACCATAAAGGTTGTAAATGACGGTCTTATTACAGATACTCCATACAGACCCAGCCTTTATATAACCCAAACGCCACAGGTTTTCAAAAAGAACGTTTACTGCAAAGCGGTACAGTTCGCCCTTGACCATGACCTCGACTTTACAGACGACTGTCAGCTTGCCGAGGCTATCGGCTGCAAGGTCTACATGACAACCGGAGACTACACAAATATAAAAATAACTACACCCGAAGATATTGAAATAGCTGAGCTGCTGCTCAAGCGCAAAAGTAAGGAGGAAATATAATGAAGCTTCCATATAGAATAGGTCACGGATACGATGTACACAGGCTCACAGAAAACAGAAAGCTTATTTTAGGCGGCGTAGATATTCCGTATGAAAAGGGACTGCTTGGACATTCAGACGCTGATGTCCTGCTCCATGCCATAGCGGACTCACTGCTTGGAGCGCTTGCCCTTGGCGATATAGGCAAGCATTTTCCAGATACAGACCCGAAATACGCAGGTGCTGACAGCATAAAGCTGTTAACTCATGTGGCTGAGCTTATAAAAGAAAAGGGCTATATTGTCGGCAATATAGATGCAACCATTCTTTGCCAGAAGCCAAAGCTGGCTGCTCACATAGATACTATGCGTGAGAATATAGCAAAAGCTATATCATGTGATAAGGACGCTGTAAGCGTTAAGGCAACTACAGAAGAAAAGCTCGGCTTTACAGGCTCTGGCGAAGGCATTGCCGCACACTGCGTAGCATTGCTTATATCAAATGAAAGGAATGTTTTATGAAAAAGAAATTCATTGCTGTTATGGCTGCTATTTCTATTGCCGCTAGCATTACGACAAGCTTTCCAGCAGCTGCTGAGGATGTTACTTTATCCTGTTCACCATATATCCAGAATATGGTGAACATTGAGGTAACAGATAAAAACGGTACTCCTATAGAGGGTGCAAAGCTTAAACTTATGGATTCAAGCGGCATCTGCCGTGCTAAATTCACAGGAAACGCTGATTCCGGATATGGTATGAATGATTCAGCTATAAAGGTTGTTCCTTATGACGACAGCAAAACGATTATAAAAGCCGAATCAACCATTCTACAAGGAATTATTCCGGCAGGACATGATATTGTCACTGATGATAAATATATTATATCTAACGATCGCTTCATCTCCCTTACTGATGGCGAAACAGAAGATTTTACAATTCATCACTGCGACAACACTCTTCCTCCCGTCCTGACACTCTCACCCGGAACAATATCCATATACGCAGATGAGGCCATTGCTTCAAAGAAGGCAAAAGCTTATATTGCGCTGAACGATGTAAAATATTACTTCAAGGACAGCACTAATGCCATTAATAATATAAGTAATTATCCAATAAATGAGGTCATTACTAATTCCACCTTCGGCGTTGAAGGTTTCGGTAGAAGCCAATCCGGCGGAAGCGCTTCTGTAGTCCCAAGTGAAAATGAAACTGAATATATAAAATGCCGGATACATGTTTCCGAGCTAAACGAAAGATTCAATGCAGACGGTACAT
This sequence comes from uncultured Ruminococcus sp., assembly GCA_910579955.1. GTDB lineage: Bacteria > Bacillota > Clostridia > Oscillospirales > Ruminococcaceae > Ruminococcus_C. The sequence goes on from CAJTWE010000016.1 coordinate 11,943, forward strand.
ATACACTGCCGGCAAAAGCAAACAGCAGCGGCGAACCGATTACATTTAATTTGAAAAATGATAGCAGCTCAAATCATACAGCCTTTATGATAACAAGCGGTGCTTTAGTAAATGCTGTTCTTCCTGACGATAACGGCTATATTGAGTTTTATGTAGAGAAAGAAAGCAGAAAATATAACTTTAAGATGGAAGCTATTTACAGCTATAAAAAGAATGCTAATACTACTGTCTACTCAAGCAATAGTGCGGCAGGAACATTTTATTATGCGGATGCTACTAATATAACCGTTACTGCACCCGATTTCCCCGAAACAGGCACGTCTCTTATGTATGTACCGGCAGGTTCTTATACAATCGAAGCTGACTCGCTTCCTGATAAATACACCCTTTCTGAACCTATGAGCATAAATATAATAGAGTCAGAAAATATACAGAGCTTCAAAGTGGTTCTTGATGACTATGAAGCGCCGACTGAACCTCCAACTCCGGAAGATGGCAATATGGTATATCCTGACGACAATATAGTAGATGTAGTAGTATGGGGATATGATGGCAAGCTCGTTACAGATGCTGAAATAAACCTACGTGGCGGAGATGTAAACGACACATTCGACAGCGGAGGAACTCATTATACTTGCGATTCAAAATCGCCTATCAAGTGGTTTTCAAAAAATACAGACGAAAAAGAAAGGTATATGTATATCCCATTTGATAGCTTTAAAAAAGCTTCCGGCATTCAAAACGCCTTTGCCATGCAAATTGAAGGAAAGGACAGAGTATACTATAATTCTGCAAGTCTCAGTATGTATTCAGGGCAAACAGAAAAAATAACAATGTACACAAGAGACAGCGAGGATGAAACTTCTTTTATGTTCATCGACAAAGGTTCTATAGGTATGTATGTTGACCCTAAATGGGAGCAAAACTCTGCATATACGGGTTATATGCTTGTAAACGATAAGCCTATATATATCAATCCTGCTGACGGCTCAGGAAGCTATGGCTCAGTATCAATCTACGATATAGGCGAATATACATCAACTCCACGATTCGGTCTTTGCGAGCCAAATACAGTTCCCGAAAGCGGCTCTGTATTTACAGAGCCAAGTATTTTAGACGAAACAACAGAATATGTACTTCGCCGAATAAAGCTTAGCGAAATATCCGATAAATTTAATGCTGACGGAACGATCAATATTAATGATTATTTTATAGATCCACGCCAGAATAAAGATTCAGCACGAGCTATTATATTTATAACAAGCGGCGCTATGGTAAATGCCGTTATACCTGACGAAAACGGCTATGTAGAATTTTTTGCAGAAAAAGACACGCTACAATTTTACCTTAATTGCGCATATTCACATAATACTACAAACGGACATTCTTCTGCATCAATAAAGGCAAAGGGCGTAGCAGCTCAAAAGCATACTGACTACTATACAGCCCCTAAGTTATCACCTACAGGCGCTCTGCTCACCAGCGTTCCGGCTGGAGAATACACCTTGACATTTACCGACCTGCCGGCAAGATACAAAGAGCCCGGAGAAGTAAAAGTGGCGGTCATGGACATAAACGGCATCCAGACGATAGAAATAACTCTGGAAAAGAGCTACACTCTCGGTGATGTAAATGAAGACGGTGAAATCGACATATCAGACGCAACCCTAACCCTAAGGGAATACGCCTTTAATGCAGCTATGCTTGATTCAGAGCTTACGCCAGCTCAAAAGCTTGCTGCCGATGTAAATGAGGATGGCGTTATAGATATGAACGATGCTGCAAAGATACTTAAATATTACGCATATACGTTAGCTGCTATTGAGGTAGACCCCGACACTATCTTCAAGCAATGAGCTGAAAAAACTTAAATCAAAAGGCTGGTGCAGTAATTCTCTGCATCAGCCCTTTTTGTGTTATTGTGTTATGTTATATTACATTTTTATCTTGTCAGTATGGAAATTACTTGAAGCTTCGGTTATTTCTCCTCCAAGAAACTTGAATTTTACGAACTGCTCGCCTCTAAATGTAAGTGAACCGGTCTGGTTAAATGGTATTTCCTTATAAACCACCTTTGTTGTTACTATGTGAAGTATCTCACCCTTGCGTGTACGGAATATAAGCTCATAGTACTCATTATAAAGCTTTGATGTACCACTGGGATCAAGAGTTCTGCGGCGTTCATCTACCTTTTGAACAAGTGTTACCATTTCCGTTCTGAGCGGACTTTTTCCCTTTGAAAACAAACGCATATTCTTCTCTCCTGTTATATAATATTCACGGTTAAATTCCATTCTCTGTCCAGATGAACCCACCGTATCCTGTGCAAAGATTTCATCAAATTTTCTGCGAAAACGGCTGCGCTTTGAACCAAGCATTACTACAAACACTAAAACAACAGCTATAGCAATTACAATTATCAAAAAGTCGTTTATAGCGTCACGAAAGGCGGATGTCATATCCATATATTTTTTGTGCCTCCATTCTTTGAAATTATATCATATAATATCTGCATAAACTGCTATTAATTATAGTATACACTATACAGAAAGTTTTTTCAAGCCATTTTTCGATTTTTTCATATTTTTTATAATAAAAAGCAGTGCCGCATTGAAACAGCACTGCTTTTTGTTTAATAAGCCTTATTCAGCTTTATTATTTGCATGATAATTCCAGAGGGAATTTGGAAGATCAACAAGTGACGGAATAAGTACCTCCCACTGTGGATCAAGCATAGCCATAGCATTTGCATAATACTTCAGAATATTGGTTGCATCAGAAATATCAATTGAGCCATCTTCTGAATCCTGACCCTGCTTGCTTTCGGTATCTACGTCAGACAGGAAGTATGCAAGAGTTTCATAATCAGACTCTGCATCACCTGTAAATGTAACATCAAGCACTGCCATTCTATATGCATAGTATTTCAGAGTAAGAGAAGCATCTGAAATCTCAACCTTACCATTTAGATCGGAGTCGCCCTTAACACCGATATAAACCAGTGACTGAGCGTCGAGCTTTTCACCGTTATAATAAGGACTTACATATCCTCTGTAAACGCCATCATACTCAGAGCTGTTTTCAGCATCTGCATCATTGAACAGCATCTCAGGAGTCAAACCATCATAGTTAACTTCATTTGTAATATCTGTTTCAACAACATTGCCATCGGAGTATTCTGTCAGAAGTATCAGTGATTCAAACAAATCTGCTGTACTGAATTCTCTGTCATCTACTGAGAAGTAGAAGTTCGGCTCCTTAACTACAACTGAAACTGAGCTTGATACAGGGTATGCATCCGTGATTTTTGGAGTAGTTGAGGTGGTTGTAGTGGTTGATTCAGTAGTAGTTGTTGTTGTGCTTGTGGTAGTGGTTGTTGTAGTTGTTGATTCTGTTGTTGTAGTTGTAGTAGTTGTCGATTCTGTTGTTGTAGTTGTGGTTGTGGTTGTGGTTGTTGATTCTGTAGTTGTTGTAGTTGTAGTGGTTGTTGTTGTTGATTCAGTAGTTGTTGTTGTAGTGGTTGTAGTTGTTGATTCTGTTGTTGTTGTCGTTGTGGTGGTTGTTGTTGATGATTCTGTTGTTGTTGTAGTTGTAGTAGTTGTTGTTGATTCTTCTGTTGTTGTCGTTGTGGTGGTTGTTGTTGATTCTGTTGTTGTAGTTTTAGTGGTTGTTGTTGTTGATTCTTCTGTTGTTGTAGTTGTGGTGGTTGTAGTTGTTGATTCTGTAGTAGTTGTTGTTGTAGTGGTTGTTGTTGATTCTGTTGTTGTAGTTGTGGTGGTTGTAGTGGTTGTTGTTTCCTCCGGTACTTCAAGATAAATAGCACCGTCTACTGTCTTGGCAGCATCATAATCAAACATATTGTTTCCTTCATTATCAAGGAATTCCCAAGGTGTAAGAGTGCCATGAAGAGCAGTAACAGGGAATTTATAATAATCAGTACCATCAACTGTTACAACTGTAACGCCACTGGACTTTGCCAATTCAACAGCTGCATCATAGTCCATTGCATTCTCACAGTAATATGTAAGAATAGTAGCACCGTCACTAGCCTTTGTTACTTCGGCATCACCTATAGCTGCGGCAAATGCCATAGTATCAGTAGTTGCGAGCATACTTGAAAGCCATGAATACGCATCACCGTTTGCGGAATCAACGACATTAATAAGATTTTTAAGGTTAGTGTCAAGCTCAAGCTTACCACGAACACCCTCCGAACCTGTAAAGTCATTAAATACGTTAAGCTCTATCTGAATATCGCCGGCATTCCATGAATCCTTATCATAGTAATTTTCAGATATAACCAGCTGAACTACATCGTCATATTCAGGAGTAGCGTCTGCAAGAATGTTTACATAACCAACTCTTTCAAGTTTCAGTCCGCCGTATTCGTAAATATTCTGCTCATTGCTATTGAGCCATTCCCAGTTTGAATAGTTAGTATCAATATAAACAGGGAAAGGATAATAATTAATGCCGTCTTCATCTGTCTGCATTTCAATGCCGTACATAGCAGCTATTGACTTAACAGTTTCAGCGTCCTTTACATCATACAGACAGCCAAAGATAAGCTCGCCGTCCTTAAATACATTACTGCTTGCAGATGAAGTATTGGATGCAAATATAAGATTATCTGCATTTACATTCCAAATATTTTCTCCATACTGGAAGTCGTCAACAGCGATCCAATTGCTGCCTTCCAAAACTGGCTCAACAACAGCCTTGAGAGCATCGCTGAGTACATACTTACCACGAATACCCATTGTAGGTTCTGTTGCATTAAATGCCATCAGACCGATATACGCAGAATCGCTGCCCTTTGAACCAGGAGCAATATACTTTCCGCCATCTGCATTTGTTGCGCCCATCTGAACATAAAGATCAGTTGGTGTTACGCTAGGAGCAACAACAATATTGATAACGCCACTTACATAATTGATCTGGAGGTTGCTGTTATTATTAAGTACAGCTTCACATCTAGGACCTTCATCCTCTGATTTAATGCTAGGATCGAATTCCAGCGGGAATGAGTAGTACTTACCGTGCGCTGCATCCTCCTCTAGAGTAAGTCCCATCTTCTCTGCTGCTGCTTCTACTGTTGCTCTATCAGCTACATCATAGTAGAGTTTAGCAAGGCTAGAACCATCCGCAGCGGCTGGAGCGCCGGCATTATCACCGTTTCCGGCAAATACCATCTTGCTAAGTTCAAATGCCATATTGGCAAATTCAGGATATGCATCTCCGATCTCAGCATCGCCTATGCCCCATTTTGTCAGCTTGATAGCGCCATTGTCAAAAGCACCTGTTTTCAGCGCACACTTGATTGCACGGATATCACCTGGGTCATTATATACCTTTGGTTCGAGCGCAAAGCCTTCTTCACCGGCATTGATCCAGTATTCGCCAGCTTCCCATCTATAATCGCTTGGAACAATAACTGTTGTGCCAATATTAGTGTTGCTGGTAGCACTTGTTGTGGTAGTTGTAGTTGTGGTCGTAGTTGTTGTAGTTGATGTTGTTGTTGTTGCTACAGGATCAACTACAATATTGATAGCGCCGCTTACATAACTAATCTGCAAGTTGCTGTTATTATCAAGTACAGCTTCGCATCTAGGACCTTCTTCATCAGATTTAATGCTTGGGTCAAATTCAAGTGGGAATGAGTAGTACTTACCATGCTCTGTATCTTCCTTGAGGACAAGACCCATCTTCTTAGCTGCTGCTTCTACTGCTGCCTTGTCAGCTACATCATAGTACATCTTAGCAAGGCCAGAACCATCCGCAGCTGCCGCTGAGCCGCCATTATCAGAGCTGCCTGCAAATACCATCTTACTGAGCTCAAATGTCATATTGATAAATTCAGGATATGCTTCTCCGAGATCACCATCAATTATGCCCCACTTTGTAAGCTTGATAGCTCCATTATCAAAAGCACCTGTTTTCAGTGCACACTTGATCGCACGGATATCACCTGGGTCATTATATACCTTTGGTTCGAGTGCAAGACCTTCTTCACCAGCATTGATCCAGTATTCGCCAGCTTCCCATCTATAATCGCTTGGAACAAGAACTGTTGTGCCTGTATTGCGGTTGCTGGTAGTTGATACTACAGAAGTAGTTGTTGTTGTCTGTGATGACGATGATGATACTGTTGTATTTTTGCTGGTAGAAGTAGTAGAGTCATCCGTGCTTGTTGTTGAGATTGTGGTATTTATTGTAGTACTTGTTGTAGTCGTGCTGCTCTCATCAGCTGGCTTTGGAAGCAGTACCTTAACAGAACCGTCTACAGTTTTAACGTTGAATTCAACATCGACTTCACTTGCCGCATAAGTATCTGTAATAGAGATCGGGAACTCATAAGCAATGTTATCTCCCTCTGCAACACCCTCGATCTTATACGCTTGAGCTGCTCTTGTGATCCATCTTTCATCAGCTATTGTAAGATTAAATGTCACAACAGTTTCATCTGCTTTTGCAGATGTAAACAGCTCGTCGCTTGCAGCAAACATCCACGAATAAGTCGTCGTGTTAATATTAGATCCGTCTGCTACTGCTCCTTTAAATGCATCGCCTGCTTCCGCAGTTGCACTGGCAGCAAGCTTATAGCTTTGAGTCTGATATTCGGCAATATTAAGTTTACCGCCGTTTACAGCCTCCGCATAGTCACCATCCAAATTGTCTACCTTGACGGTAAGTGCAACCGTATCACCCGGTTTACCCACGACATTATCAACAGTGAACGTTATCGTTTCAGCAGCCATCGAATTCAGGCTCATTCCGACAGTCGCAGTTGAAACAGCCATACAGCCGGCTGTCAGCATAGAAAGCATCTTCTTCAACTTCATTTCAAAATCTTCCTTTCCACTATTATTTTTGCGCATTGTTTTCATTCAAACGGATTTTATACAAAATCACGTTCTGAATTTTTACCCGCTTTGATTTTCGGATGAAAATATACTGCATTTGCCTGCCATACAGCAATTTTTCTACTTTAAATCATCCATTTTAATATAGATATGTACCGAAAACCTAAACATACATTTATTATACCAAACGAAACTAAAAATTGCAATAGATATTTTAAAATATTTTTCAAAATATTAGTAATTTGAACTGTTTATACAATTTCATTCAATAATTTTTGTGATATTTTACAATTACTCTTCGTAATATTATATACATTTAATTCAACGTTCGTTTAAACAAGCAAAATGCTTAAAACGCCATTATCACACAAAAAGCAGCTGATCAATATAATTTCGTCAGCTGCTTTTATTTTTTCTTATACTCGCTTTCTTATTACCGAGCCTTCGGGAAATTCTTCACTGCATGGGAATTTGATCTTCATCATAGCATGATTTGCTGTTTCCACAAGCTCATCATCTCCATTATAAAGCTGACCATTCAGTGCTATCTCAACGGGAGGCTTTCCCGGTGCAAGTACTTCGATAGTATCATCAGCAAAAAATCTGTTTCGCTGTGTTCCATAAACAAAGCCGTCTTTGCATTCATCTACCACACCTATTACGTCCGAAGCTTTCAGATAGCTGTTGTCTTCATATCGCTGTGAATCCTCAGGTCGTCCAAAGAAAAAGCCTGTACAATAATCACGATGGCTTACATGATATACCTCATCATGTACCCATTCAGGCAATGGCAGCCCTGACTTGTATGCATCCACAGCAGCACGATAAGCATTAGCCGCAACAGAAACATAATATGCAGACTTTGCTCTTCCCTCTATTTTCAGGCTGTCCACCCCTGCTTCTACAAGCTCCGGTATATGATCTATCATGCAAAGATCCTTTGCATTCATTATATATGTACCAGAGTCGTCCTCTTCAACGGGGAAAAACTGTCCCGGACGTGTTTCCTCCATAAGGTGATATTTCCAGCGGCACGGCTGCGCACAAGCACCTCTGTTTGCATCTCTGCCTGTAAGATATGCGGACAAAAGGCATCTTCCTGAAAATGAAACACACATAGCGCCGTGGACAAATACCTCTATTTCCAAATCATCCGGAATATTGCGTCTTATCTCCGCAATATCTTTAAGTGACAATTCTCTTGCCAGTACAACACGCCTTACACCCATATCATAAAGCGTATTTGCAGCAGCATAGTTCACAATACCCGTTTGTGTGGACATATGTATCTCCATATCCGGTGTATACTTTTTTATAATGGAAAGAAGTCCCAGATCTGCGACTATAAGTGCATCCACGCCTGCTTCCTGTGCATCAAGGATAAATTTTGGGAACAAATCAAGTTCATGATTTCTCGGCAGCGTATTGCAGGTAAGATAAACCTTTACACCTTTTGAGTGGGCAAATTTCACCGCTTCTGTCAATTGCTCCTTGTCAAAGCCGGCTGTTGCCGCTCTCATAGTAAATTGCTTGCCGCCCAGATAAACAGCGTCCGCACCAAAAAGAACCGCTGCTCTAAGTCTTTCAGCATCACCTGCCGGAACGAGAATCTCCGGCGTTCTTATTTTGCCGTTTACCATACTTCTTCTGTCACCGCCCCTGTTGTAGTAGTCACTGTTGAAGAAGGTTCTGCGTCTCCTCCTGCATTTTCGCCCGTACCAGTACCAACACCTACTACTACATTTGTAGCTTCCTCAGTGCTCACCGGCTCTGTAGCTACATACTGATGTCCTTCAACCTTTTTTATCCACGCTTCATGCTCTGCAAGTGTTCTTGAGAAGTAAGTTTCCTTAGTATTTATATTGGAATAGAAAAAGAAGTAATCAGTTGAAGCCGGATTCAGTGCTGCCTGAATAGCATCATAGCCAGGGTTGCATATTGCGCCTGCCGGAAGTCCATCACAAATATATGTATCATAGCCATTGAACATTTCCTCATTATAATTATCAATATGAGGCTTGATAAAATCCTCAACATAGCCGCTTGTAGGGTCGGATTGAAGCTTTGGAAAATCTTCCGGATTATTGAGACGATTCCAAAAAACAGAAGAAATTCGTGTCATCTGGTCAAGAGAACCTGCTTCACGCTGTATAAGCGAGGCTAGGATAAGCGTTTCGTCAAGAGAAATACCCAGCGTATTCATACGCTCATAGTCACGATCTGTTATCTTGTCATTGAAATTTCTAAGTATCTTCTGACATACAAGATCAACGTCCATATTAGTATAAAACTGATATGTATCAGGGAAAAGGTAGCCTTCCATCTTATAGAACTTATCATTTGTAAAGCTTGGAAGATGAGATTCATAGTCAAGTCCGAATTTTGATTTATTGTTAAAGTATTCAATAAAAGCATCGGCATCGCATACGCCCTGATCTTCAAGAAGTTCTGCTGCTTCAACAAGTCTTATTCCCTCGGGAAATGCTATACTTACAACATCCTTGCTGCCCAATGACGGTGAAGCAAGATTCTCAAAGATAGTATCATAAGCCATATCCGCACGAAGCTCATGATCTCCGGCGGTAAAGTTTGCATCCTTTCCGCTTAAACCTGCCATTACCTTGAAGAGCATTGGATGTGTAATAATTCCCTCGTCTTCCAGTATCTCGGCTATTTCCTCCGTACCTGCTCCGGTTGGAATAGTAATGATTCTTGTTGCGTTGTCATTATTTACACCGAGAACATCTTTTCCATAGGTAATTATAAGCAGAGCGCATACCAATGAAATACATAGAATAACAGCTGTAAGAATGATGGAACGTAATGCTCTATTGCCCTTTTTCTTGGCTTTTTTGCGGCTCTTGGTGTTGTTTGCGGCATTTGTTTTCTTCTTGTGCACCTGAGTTTGACTTATTCCGTCAAGGTCGCTGTACAGAGAATCTTCAAGATCCTGCGCTTTTCTCTCGCTCAAATCCACACTCGATTCAGGCCTTGCAGCCTTATGAACTGTGGTTCTGTCCTCATAGACGGCTTCTTCATTTATTGCAGGAGCTGCCTCATGTACAACAGCAGCGGTCTCACGAGGTTCGGTTCTGCCTGCTGTAAAGGGGCTGCGGTTTTCTTCTCGTTTTTCTTCCCGTTTTTCTTCTGCTGAGTCTGCTGATGTTTCAGTTAGGATCTGTCTAAGCAGATCGTCACTATTATTTTGCCTGTTGTTTTCCATATAGTACCTCCACTGTTTTTTCAGTAATCAGCCCCCATAAGTCTATATCCGTCTCCTCTCTGGGAACTTCCTCTATAATAAATCTCTCCGCACAATACCCCAAAGCACATATATTAGGATGACTTTTCAAAAATCTGTCATAATACCCGCCGCCATAGCCAATACGTGTACCGGTTCTGTCAAAAGCAAGTCCGGGAACAATACACAGAACATTTGACCCTGTCACATCCGCTTTCCTGCAAAAGCTCTTTGGTTCTGGAATGCCGTATGCTCCGTCTTTACAATCGTTAAAGCTGTCTATTAAGAAAAACTCCATTCTATGCTCAGGCAGACATTTTGGAACTGCTGCTGCCTTTCCATCCTGCCATGCACGCTTCAGTATCTCCCTTGTATCAGGCTCATCTCCTACAGATATAAATGTAAGTATAAGCTCTGCACTCTTATAAATATCTGAGGCAAAGAGATTCTCACGCATTTTTATAGCAAGAGAATGCTTTTCATCAGGAGGAATACTTGCTCTGAGCTGTTTCATTTCTCTGCGGACATTTTTCTTCTCACTTATAATATCCATATACAATATCCGTATCAGTCACAGAGAATAGATTCTCGCAGCTTTTCACTAACAGCCTTTCCGCAAAGGACAGCTGTCAGCTCTAGTCCAAATTCCACAGCAACGCCAGCACCTCTTGCAGTAGTTATATTGCCATCTGTCACAACGCCCTTATTTCCTATAACAGCGCCCTGGAGATCCTTTTCAAAGCCGCTGTAGCATACGGCAGTTCTGCCATCCAAAATTCCCTTATGACCAAGAATTGACGGCGCAGCACATATCGCACCAATAGGTATATTATTTGTCACACAATAATCAACAGCGCCCTGAACTACCTCTGATGCTTCTTCATTGAGCGTACCGGGCATACCTCCCGGCAGCACTACCATCTCAGTGCCGCTAAGACTTTTAAGCTCTTCTTCAGTAATATCCGCTGTCACAGGAATACCATGAGAACCTATAACAATCTTTCCAGTAACACCTACTGTTACAACATCTTTTCCTGCACGGCGAAGCATGTCAATAGGAGCTATCGCCTCTGTCTCCTCAAAACCATCAGCTAAAAAAACATATACCATAACAGTATCTCCTTTAAATCAATGAAATCAAATTTTGCGTATTATAAATTATTAAAATTACACATATACTTTTCAAGCATAACTAGAAAGCTGCAAAGTACGAAATTCCAGTATTAACCATTCACTTCTGTAACAATTTCAAGAAGCTCTTCATGAATTGATTTGATACTGCGAATATTTTTACCATCTGAGCAGTCTATTATACGCCAGCCCATCTTTTTTGCAGCATATTCCGCACTTACAAGGCATTGTCTCAAATACTCTGCATCTGATTCGTGTATATCCTTTTTGCCGCTGTCCCCATCATAACGCTCCATGAGAAGATTCTGAGAGATCTCAATCGGCAAACTGAGAAATATTACACAATCAGGCTTTGGAAGACCGAGCTTATTATACTCATAATCTTCTAGCCAGCAGAGATAATCATCCCATTGATCACGTGGCAGCTTACCCATTTGATGAATGGCATTAGAGGTAGTATATCGGCTTGCAAGTATAAGGCTATCACGTCTATATGCCTCTTCCCAGTATAATTTATAGCTTGCAAATCTATCTACTGCATAGAAGCTTGAAGCTGCGTATGCGTTAACGCCGTCCGGAACTTTTGAAAACTCACCGCCGAGATACATTTTAACAAGAGCTGCCGAGGGCTTGTCATATTCCGGAAAGCTCACTGATTTAACAGGCACATTCATTTCCGCAAGCTTTTTTGACAAAAGCTCAAACTGAGTGGTTTTTCCGCATCCATCTATTCCATCAAGTACGATAAGTTTACCCATTTCAGTCACCCCTCATTGCACGGAACTTTTCACGGACTTCACTCGCCTTTCCGCAACTCATCTTACCCTCTGAGCAGCCGCCATAACAGCAAGACGGACCTGATGTTCTGAATAGTGCCGGAGCAGCCTCACAGCAAAGTCTCAGCATTTCGGTAGCAACTGCACGAATCTCCCATTGAGCACGGTTACAGCAGCGCAGGCGGAAGAAATTTCTAAGGCTGCGCACATTCATGGTCATGACCATCTTAGTTTCGCAGGCATTGGGAAGAACGAATCTTGCGTCCTCAATAGCCATTTTTTCTGCCTTGGAACGAGCTGCTTTTTCGCTCATACCATTTTGCATAAGCTCGGGGATATATTTTTTTTGCAAACGGTCAGTAAGACTCATGTATGCCTTTATAGCATTATCCATAGAATTTTGATATATAGCAGCAGCCTCGGGATCGTCGGCAATAGCAGGAGGGGTAATAAATTCAAAATGATCCTGCTTTACATATCTCTGACTCTGAACTGAAAAAGAAGCGATTCTGTGTCGTGTTATCTGCGCCAGAAACGAACGTGAAACACCTTCGATTCCAAAGGTAAATGTTACGTGTTCAACAGGACTTTCGTGACCGAATCCTGCCAGCATATCTACAAATTGTTCCGCTTTTTCATCGGACATATTTTCCATAAGGGTATCAACTCCACTATCGGAGTAACAAAGCTTTGCCGCAGCAGCTACAGTTTTTTCAGGCAGCGGCGTATGAGTTATCAGGGTTACGTTCACATATATTCCTCCATTCTTTATTCTCCTTTTTATTTTACCATTTTGAACTCTAGATGTCAAGCTAACATATTTTACATTGAATGCTTAATAAAGCTTTATTTTTGCTATTAAAATATCCGCCCGAGGCAACTAGCCGCAGGCGGATAACTTTTTATTTTTGTGAAACTGTAATTGTATAAGTATCGTTCTCAAATGAATCTACTGAGATTTGAATGCCAGGCTCAACTGTTTGTCCTCCATTTGAATCGTACCAATGGAATCCTGAAATGCTGCTGTCTATAACGCTGCCTACTCTGTAGAAATTATCTGTATCTGTATCATCAATAATTCGGATCAGTCTGCGTCCAGCATCATTATTAGTATATTCACTTCCGCTTGAATACTTAAAAAATACATTCCAGCCATATTCTGTTGTAGCATCAACGTGATAAACTCTTACACCTTCACCGGTTTGCGTCCACCATGCCTTTTTGCTTACACCGCTGTTATTATTTATAAGCGAAGAATATTCTACAATAAAGTATTCCGAGAAATAATCTCCTGCCAGTTCACCATATGGAATGATTAAACAGTTTCCTGCATCAGTTTGTGCATTGGAAAGTGTAAAGCTCTGAGTACCCTTGCTTGCATCGTATACCTGAACCTGATTTTCACGGAACCATCCGCAAACAAGCTTTGAGAATGCAGAAAGATCTGAGGCTGCATCTGTATCCATCAGCTCAATACCGGCTGCACCATGCATACCCTCGCTGTCATCGCTGCTGTAAAGATAATAGTCCGGCAAGCCCATGCAGTGTCCAAGCTCATGGCAATATGAACTTGTATAGTCAAAATAATCTGTTTCAGAATTTATCTGAGCATAGCCTGTAATAATATGTCCAACCGCCATTCCGTCAACTCTGTACTCCGGCGCACCGAACGCTCCAGCACACGGCCACCAATAATCACTGTTAGCTTCTGCCGGAACAGTAAACAGAGTAGCATCAATCTTTCCATCACCGTTTCCGTCCATTGTTGTAAAATCAAATTCATCAGCAAAGGCATCGTAGCATTCCTTAGCAAGCTTTACCTTATCAGGGCCGTATACAGCAGCATTTTCCTTGGCTGTATAGCGGAAAACCTTTCCTTTGAAGTTCTGAAAGCCCTTGGAAGCACGATTATAAAAAGCAGAAATGCTTTCAAAAGGATAACATTCATTATTGCTGTCGGCTTCTCCAAATGAAATCTTCTCAATCAGTTCGATACCCGGATCGTATGTATAACGGCAGTCCGGAAAATCTACGTAAAACACAACAAGATTTGCATCCCCCTGTGAAGGCAACGACGCACCGTGTTTAGAAAGATTTGCATCTATAAATTCTCCGCTTGGTTCTATAGGGTCTGTAGGATTGGTCGGATCAGTAGGCGGCTGTGTCGGATCTTCAATTTCACATGAAAATCCTGCCGGAAAGCTGTTTATACGTGCAAGAAGATAATCCTGAAGCAGTTTTACATCGTTCACATCAAGCCAGTAGTCACCGCTTACATCTGCAAGCTGAAGCTGCACACTGTCAAGATTGCTGAAATCATGCACACCGCTTTTCATGATTGCAAGATCAAATATCGTAAGCCTGCCGTCTCCGTCCAAATCGCCGTAATACCTCAGCTGTGACGCATCTGCTGTATTTTGTACAGGCATGCAAAACTCCGCTGCCGGCAAGGCAAGCGCCATAGCAAGAATCGCCGCCGCCGACTTAAAAAAACCTTTTTTCATTTCTGTTCCTCTCCCTCAATATGAATTTATGAATTTTCGTCACCAATAAAGCTAAATTTATTATAACATGCATTATATTTATTGTATATGATTTATTTGACCATAATTATTGCAATATACGTCACAGATTATCAAAACATTTATATAATACATAAAAATTCCGCATATCTTTTTTACTTAGAATGCGGAATTTTATTTTCATATCAATTTATTAAAGCACGCTCATATATATTTCTTTTATTTCACTCATAAGCGGATAACGTGGATTTGCTCCGGTACACTGGTCATCAAATGCCTGTTTCGTCATTTCATCAAGACTTTCCATAAAATCAGCCTCTCTTATGCCATATGCACTGACACTGTTATGAATACCTATCTCTTCTCTTAGCTCTTCTATCTTTCTAATAAGTCCGTCAAAAAGCCCCTCGTCACTTTCACCCTTTATGCCAATAAACCTTGCGCATTCAGCATATCTTTCTAAAGCATGAGGATAGGCATACTGTGAAAATGTCGCCATCTTTTTAGGTGATTTTGATATATTAAACTTCATGACCTCAGTGATAAGCAATGCATTTGCTACTCCATGCGGCAAATGATGAAAAGCTCCCAGTTTATGCGCCATAGAGTGACATATTCCCAAAAATGCATTTGCAAAGGCTATTCCTGCCATTGTCGCTGCATTTGCCATCTTTTCCCTTGCTGCTGCGTTGCTGCCATCCTCATAACACACCGGCAGATATTCAAAAATATTTTTTATAGCTAAAAGCGCTAAACCGTCCGTATAATCGCTTGCCATAACAGAGGCATACGCTTCAAGAGCGTGTGTGAGCGCATCTATTCCGGACGCTGCTGTAAGAGATTTAGGTTGACTCATCATAAGATCCGTATCCACAATAGCCATAGTCGGCATAAGTGAATAATCTGCCAAAGGATACTTAATACCACTGTGCTCATCTGTAATTACTGCAAATGGAGTAACCTCCGAGCCAGTACCTGAAGAAGTTGGAATAGCAACAAACACAGCCTTTTCGCCCATCTTAGGAAAACTGTAAACACGCTTTCTTATATCTGCAAAGCGCATCGCCATATTCATAAAATCAGTATCGGGATTTTCGTATAACGTCCACATGATCTTAGCGGCATCCATTGCAGAACCACCGCCGAATGCAATTATCACATCAGGTGAAAAGCTTTTCATTGCCTTTGCACCTGCCATACTGCTGGAAAGAGTCGGATCAGGTTCAACATCTGAATACACCTGATATGCTATGCCCATTTCATTAAGGCGATCTGTTACAGCATTTACGCTTCCGGATTTAAAGAGAAATGAATCTGTTACAACAAATACCCTTTCTGCTCGGTATTCCTCTTTAAGCTCTCTTAGAGCTACAGGCAGACAGCCTCTTTTGAAATATACCTTATCAGGTGTACGCAGCCACAGCATGTTTTCCCTTCTTTCTGCCAATGTTTTTATATTCAAGAGGTGCTTTACCCCTACATTTTCGGATATAGAATTCCCTCCCCACGTTCCGCAGCCAAGTGTAAGCGATGGAGACAAATTAAAGTTATACAGATCTCCTATTCCGCCATGAGAGGACGGCGAATTTACTACCAGTCGGCAAGCCTTCATTCGTACTGCAAATGCTGCAAGACGTTCCTGCTCTTTTGAGGCATCAATAAACAACGACGCTGTGTGACCGTAGCCGCCGTCCTCAATAAGCCTTTCAGCCTTACAAAGAGCGTCCTCGAAATCCTTTGTTTTATAAAGTGCAAGAACAGGAGAGAGTTTTTCATGTGCAAAAGGTTCGTCCGGACTTGCATCTGTAACAGTACCCATAAGCACCTTTGTGTCAGGCGGCACTATTATTCCTGCAAGCTCTGCAATCTTCTCCGCTGACTGACCTACAACAGCAGCATTCAAAATTCCATCCTTCAGCAAAATTTTACGTACCGCTTCTGTATCCTTATCAGATAAAATGTGACATCCACGCAGAACAAATTCAGTGGAAACCTCTCTGAAAATGCTCTCAGGTACAAGAACAGACTGTTCAGAGGCACAAATAAGACCATTATCAAAAGTTTTTGAGTGTACGATAGAGCTAACAGCCAATTTTATATCTGCTGATTCATCTATAATGGCAGGAACATTTCCAGAACCAACGCCAAGTGCAGGCTTTCCGCTTGAATATGCAGCCTTCACCATTCCCGGACCGCCTGTTGCCAATATAAGATCGGCACTTTTCATAAGCTGATTCGTAATTTCAATGGACGGCTCTTCTATACACTCAATAATTCCTTTCGGAGCACCTGCTGCTTCTGCTGCTTCCCGAAGTATCCTTGCAGTTTCCGCAGTACAGCCCTTTGCTCGGGGATGCGGCGAGATTATAACAGCATTTCGTGTTTTAAGACAGAGAAGTATCTTGAAAATAGCAGTGGAAGTAGGATTAGTAGTAGGAATAACTGCCGCCACAATGCCTATAGGCTCTGCAATACGAATCGTTCCAAATGATATGTCCCTATCAATAACTCCACAGGTTTTTGTGTTTTTATAAGCATTATATATATACTCTGCTGCGTAGTGATTTTTTATCACCTTATCTTCTACAATGCCCATGCCAGTTTCCCTTACTGCCATTTCAGCAAGAGAAATACGCATTTTGTTAGCCGCCATTGCTGCCGCCTTAAATATTTCATCTGTCTTTTCCTGTGAAAATGTAGCAAACTCTTTTTGTGCCTTACGCATTCTGTCCAAAACTACTGATAGCTCTTCCATAAAAATATTCTCCTCTCGGTTTAACATATGACAAAATTCTCACAACGTCTTTGTTATAATAAATAACAGGCGGTGATTCTTATGCATACCATCTACATTGACGTGCTGCTAATACTGAATCTGTACGTAAACTGGCTGCTGCTTCGCAGTACCGCAAGGCTCACCCATACAAAGCTCTCAGGGCTGCGGTGTATTCTTGCAGCTGCCGCAGGAAGTCTCACCTCACTGACAGTGCTTTTGCCGGAAATGCCACTGTTTCTTTCCCTGCTGATAAAACTGCTGACCGCTATGCTGCCTGTAGGCGTTGCTTTCGGTATAAGGCAGATTCGACGGTTTATGAGGTGTCTTGCAGTATTTCTCTGCATAAGCTTTGCCTTTGCAGGATTCATGCTGGCCCTGTGTACATTTTCAGATACAGACCTACTCATATGGAGCGGCAGCTGTATATACCTACATTTTTCACTGACAACCCTCATTTTATGCACAGCAGCAGCTTATTTTTTACTAAAAATCTTTTCTCATGTAAGATTGAGATTTTTTCATTCTGATGAAAGCTATGAGGTAACAGTGCGTTTAGGGGTACATACTGCAAAACAAAAAGGACTTGCAGACACAGGAAACAGCCTCACCGACTGCTTTACCGGCAAGGCTGTCATAATTTTCGGCAAAAATGCGCTTTCCTCTATTCCGGAGATAAACAATCCCGAAAAGCTTCCCGGTTACAGGCTTCTGCCTTATACCACCATTTCAGGCGATGGACTTTTGCCTGTATTTCGTCCCGATGAGATAATCATAAAAAGCATAAGCAAAGGAACAACGTTAAGTGCAGATGCACTTGTTGGAATTGCAGGAGAACAAAATTCCGCCATTTTCAGTCCAAACCTGCTTCGTGTACTATGAAAGGAGAAACCCATGGGCAAGATCATTTCATTAAAGGAACGTTTAAAAAGATTTTTAACAAGGCTTATACCAAAAAGCGGTGTTCATTACATACACGGAACGGATACTCTCCCACCGCCGCTTACAAGAACTGAGGAAACAGAAGTTTTCCGTTTATTATCCGAAGGCGATTCAAAAGCTCGTGATACACTTATCGTTCACAATCTGCGTCTTGTCGTCTACATTGCAAAGAAATTTGAATCTACAGGTATTGGCATGGAGGATCTTGTCTCTATCGGAAGCATCGGACTTATAAAAGCAGTAAATACCTTTTGTCCTGAAAAAAAGATCAAGCTTGCAACATATGCTTCAAGATGCATTGAAAATGAAATACTCATGTTTCTCCGCAAGGCATCTCAGCACAAAAGCGAGGTGTCCATTGACGAACCGCTGAATATAGACTGGGATGGAAACGAACTGCTTTTATCGGATATTTTAGGCACGGATGAGGATATAGTAAGCCGCAACATCGAATCGGAAGCCGAAAGAGAAATGCTTCGTCAAGCTGTACAGGAACTTGAACCCCGTGAACGTGAAATAATGGAGCTTCGGTTCGGTTTCATCAATGGTCAGGAGCGTACACAAAAAGAGGTTGCAGAGACCATAGGCATTTCACAATCATATATATCAAGGCTTGAAAAAAAGATCATACGAAAGCTCAGGGTAAAGCTTGAAACCTTTTGAAGTCAAAAAAATCTGCCACAGAATGTACTCTGTGGCAGATTTCGCTTTATTTAATTAAACAATCTGAATCAAATACGATCAAGATGGAAGTACTGCGCCAGGGCCCAGCTTATCAACTCTCTCTACCATAAACATAAGCAGGAGAGAACCATCGGCAGAGTCAACAGTATGGTCATATACAACGTCTGCATTTTCCATCTGCTGTGGGTTAAACTTAATTATACCTGTATTATACTTATTCAAATATACAAGGTCAACCAGTGTAATCTTCTTATCAAGGTTGCAGTCACCATACAGTGCATTCAGTGTAGGATCAAATTCAGTGGTAGTAGTTGTTGTTGTGGTAGTAGTTGTTGTTGTAGTTGTAGTTGTTGTAGTTTGAGCTGCATTTACAATTACTGTAACCTCTGTTTCCTGACCCTGAGGAGATTTAACTGTGATTACAGTTTCGCCAGCGCCTACTGCTACTACGTTACCGTTATCATCAACAGTTACGACCTTAGAATCACCTGTTACGAATGTACATCCATCAACGCTTGGCTTAAGAGTTTCTTCGTCTCCTATTTCCATAACAAGCTTGCCCGGCTGTACAAACAGCTTATCTTCAAACATATCCTTCTTAGCAACATTGTTGATATCATCTGTTGTATAGTAAATTGTTACATCCTTAACTGTTACATCTGAAATCTCATTGCCTTCCTTACCTGCGTAGTAGAGGCTAAGCTTGAAGTTGTCACCCGGCTTTTCTGTGCTGACGTAGTTTGTACCGTTGCCTGCATACTTGCCTTCTTTATCCTTTACAAGACCCTTGGCAATTCTGCCCGGCATTTCCCACATAAATGTATATTCGCTCTTGCTTTCGTCTGCACTTACAAGGCTGATAGATCTTCCCTGAGTCTCAGACGGACATGCATCTGCCTGGAACCAGTAATCAGATGTTGCACCTGGGCAATTTTCAAGAACACTTGTACCTGCGCCCAATACCAATGTATCTACAGGACTTGCAGACTTAACAGTAAAGAGTACTGCATATACATCACAAGTTACATCATAGTCAACACCAAAGTCAGCATACTTAAACTCTGTACCTGTAGAAGAAATCTTTGTATTATATGACTTTGTAGCCTTATTCTTATAAGGGAATGTAACAGACTGTGTATAAGTCAAAGCTGCACTTTCAAGCTCCAGAGATTCAAGAGGAGTATAATTTTCTGCTTCTATTTCACCATACCAAAGCTGGAAAGAAATAGTGTCTGTATCAACAGATGTAGTATAAGGAATTACTTCCTTAGGAACGTCCCATGTTACATTGACATAATCGCCAAAGTTCTGCTCAGTTAAATTCTGACCGCCGCCTACTGTAACGCCGAACTTAATATCAGTACCGTTAGCAGAATTATAAGCGTCGATTGCGTCCATTGTTTCTTCATAAGCTTCAACGCCCAGATCATTGTACCAGTAACCGGCGTTCTTATCAAGCTTCAAGCCAGCCTGATTTTTAGTCCACTCAGTATCTGCCGGAGAATGGCCCTCAACGTTCAGACCGCCACCATACATTACACGTGTAACATTTGTGCCCTTAGGCGCTCTCATTGCTACGCTAAGTGATTCAATAGTGATCTCAGCTGTTTCAGATACGTTTTTGAAAATACCAAAATCGCCGTAAGAGAACTTATGGCTGTTCAGAGGCAAACCTTCCTTACGGATCTCTTCCTCGGATTTCTTGATAACGCCGCCTGTTACAGGATCTATTGTAGAATAACCATCCTCACTGTAGTCCGCACCTGTCGGGCTTGGAGTAAGAGTAACTGGTGCATTACCGTACTTATCAGCATAGAAAGACTTAATGTCGTCAATCTTCTTTGTAAGTGTTGATGTAATTGTAGCAGTGCCGTCGCCATTGTCTACAAATGTGTAGTTACCGCTCTGGCTATTGCCTGTTGCATAACCCTTGCCGCCTGTATTTTCTGCGCCTGTCTTAGGAGCGTCACCCTTACTTGTATCTTCTGTACCGTTTACAACAATAGAATCAAGAGTGATCTTTATAGGCTGACCCTTTACATCCTGTGTATAGCAGTTCTGGAATTCAAAATGCTTCTCACCATAAGTATCGTCATAGCCGATATTGAGCTTACTAAGATCAATTACAATTGAGAATTTATCAGCATATGGAGTGCAAGTTACGCCATCAGCAACATTTGCCCACCATGGATCCTTGTCAAGAGAAATACCCATAAAGTATACAAACTGTGCAACGGGTGTTTCAGCTGAAAGGTTAAACTGGAGAGTCTTAATACCGCTTGTTGCAAGAGACTTTACATCAGCGCTATATGTAACCTCTTCCTTGTTTGTAACATCGCCCTTGCCATTTGTAATTGGTATTTCAAAGGTCTTGCCAACTGTGACAGTGTTGCCGGCAGCATCAGCAGTGATGCTTGTTAACATTGGGCTTGATGCAACTGATGTCATTCCGGTGAGCATTGCTGCGCTCACTAAAATCGCACCAAGACGTTTACTGAATTTCTTCATAATAAATATCTTCCTTTCCAATCAATTAAATTATTTACGCTCGCAAAATGGTTTGTTCATTTTTAACTAGTTTAATTATAACATATACATATTGACTTTATATAGATATATTTTTAACAAATTCATTTAAGCGTTTTTTACATGTAGATTTTTTTATCATATTTTTGTTCAATATGCCCAAATGTCGCCTCAATATTTAACTTTATAACCCAGAAAAGCCTTTATAAAGCATCCGCTCATGTATCGCTGCTGTCCTCAGGTTCAACTGCTGCTACTATTACTTTATAATCACCTGACGCCCATACATCAGAGTATTTATCTATAGATATGGTTGGTACGCAGGAGAAAGATGAAGAATCATCCCCGCCCTGTTGAATACTAAGCATATCAACAGTAACCGATATCTGCTTGGGGTCTATCTGCTTTATGGAGCTTTCATTGCCCACTATAGTAACGATAAGCTGACCTGTCACCACAGAGTATGTATGAGACGACGGCGCATTAATTATATTTATCTCGCTGACTACGAAATCCTTTTGTGCAAGGCCTTCTGAATTAAGGGTAAGATTTACAGTATTTATATTAGAAAGATTCTCATAGCCCTCTGGCGCTTCAAGATTATAATTCTTTGAAAAGTCGAGAGTTATACTGCTAAGAGGTATGGTGTCAAGTGTGAATTCCTCTGTATTTGCAAGAGACTGATCCGGGGCTGCCAGAGTTACCTTATCAGCAGAAAGCGTGAGTCTATCTCTAAGGAAATCCTCATCAAATGTGCTCGGAACACCTCTGAGCTGATACGTAATGTCCATTTCCTTTGTATACTGAACCGGAATATCCACTGTATACTGTATCTGCTCATACTCAACGCCGCTGTTTTCATCGACAAGTATCTTGCTTCCGTTTGTATCACAAAAAGCAAGGTTGCCCGAAACGAGCTTTGTTGAAGCGCCTATTTCAGCAGCAGAATCAATTATTACAGAAGCATTCTTCATCTGTCCTACAACCTGTGCAGGGCCTGTAACGTCTACAGTAGCAGGCGTTACTGCAACATTATCTTTATTTATAATGCATCCCTTTACGCTTTCAACATTGGTAAGGTCAGGCAAAACGTCCAGTGTAACTGTTCTTATCTTATCAAAGCGTACATTTACAGATGACGGCGTAATAGATTTTACAGTAAATTCTGTGCCATCTGTACTTTTTACTACAATATCCAGATTTTTAGTACCTGCTGTTGTGATATTGGGGATCTCAGCATAAGCAATAAGATTTTCCTTATCAAGCGTACCGACCTTTGAACGGCTGCCCTCGATCTTAACGCTTACCTCTTCCACATCACATTTTATCATACTGTAGCCGTCAGCCTCCGCAGCAGTTCCCGTCAAGTCCACAACGAGAGGAATATGATTTACAGTAACAGGCGTTGTAGGATATATGGTTATAGATATTATAAACCACATTATAACAGCTATCACCACGGAAAATGCCATAGTTGCCATACGATTTTCAAACATACGGGTTATGGGATGAAATCCTTTCAGACGTTCAAAAAACATTGTCTTCTGCGGCTTGTTCATTATTTATCCCTGCCCTTTCTCTTTGCAATATGTGAAATATGCTTTGTCGCCTTGATAAAAACAGAGTCCTCGTCCGGCTCTATAAGGCGGCTCTGCAAAAGCTCACTAAGTCTTTCACGTGTAAAACCGCTTGTAAGCATACCGTTTTCTGCAACAGAGATAGAACCTGTTTCTTCTGAAACAACAATTACAATAGCATCGGAATTCTCACTCATACCAATAGCAGCACGGTGTCTTGAGCCGAGCTTCTTATTTACAAGCTCTTCCTTCTGCGGCTTAGGCAAAAAGCATGCGGCAGCCATTATCATTCCGTCACGCATAATTACAGCGCCGTCATGAAGCGGTGTTTTCGGGTAAAATATGTTGCCAAAAAGCTCCTTGCTCGGCTGTGCATTGATTATCGTGCCATTATCTATCTGTTCTCCGAGCTTGGTTTGCCTTTCCACTACTATAAGTGCACCCGTATAAGTTGCCGACAGCTCAACGCACGAATCACATATCGCCTCAATCGCCTTATTCCACATGGCTGCACTTTCTGTAGACGAGCGTCTCAAGCCCAAATTAAAGCTCCATTTTCCATGGCCTGCCTTTTCAAGCGCACGTCTAAGCTCAGGCTGAAACACTATCATAAGTGCCAGCAGTCCGATGTCGAAGGCCTTTGTAAGCAAATATGTAATAACCTTCATATCAAGCCAGCTTGCAGCGAGAAATGCCAGCAGACACACAAGCAGACCCTTCATAAGTTGTCCTGCACGAGTTTCACGAACCATTTTTATTACTGCATACACAATATAAGAAAGCAGAAGAATATCAAGAATATCCACCCACTTTGCAGTTTTAATAACACTGACAATACTTTCAAATATATTAACCAGCGACATCTGACACACCTCCCCTTTATGAACACTCTATTTATTTAATCATTTAACATATGTATGAGGGCATTGCTGCCCTCCTTATATTTTAGACATGCCTTTATTTGTCACTCTTTACTTATTGTATCACATCTAGGTTAATGAATTCAATACCTTTTGCCCATTTTTTAAATTGCGTACATATTTTTTCACCGCCTGAACAAGAAGCATCACTTCCCTGTCGCTATTGAACACTGACGGAGCAAATCTCACAGTTCCATTCGGAGTACCGTTTGAATCATGAGCAAGCGGCGCACAATGCAGTCCTGCTCTTAGTCCAAATCCTTCATGGCTTAAATATTCTGCTGTTTCCTCCGATGCTGAACCCTCCACATTAAAAGACACTATCGGCACATATGACGGCTTTTCTTTTCGATAAATCGTCACTTCGGGTATTCTGCTAAGTCCGCTTATAAAAAGCGAGCAAAGATGCGTTTCGTGATCAAAAACCATTTTAACGCCTTTTTTGCCTAAAAATCTAAGCCCTGCGCCCATTGAAGCTGCGCCTATAATATTTTGCGTTCCGCTTTCAAGTCTGTCTGGCAAAAAGTCCGGCTGTTCGGGACTGGACGAGGCGCTGCCAGTACCGCCATACATAAGCGGCTTTATAGGGAATTTACAGTCAGTCATAAGAAGTCCCGTGCCTGTAATTCCGTAAAGCCCCTTATGCCCTGCCGTACACAAAACAGAGATATTATCCTTTTCAAGTGAGACCGGAATCACTCCGCAAGCCTGTGCGCCGTCTGCAATAAGACATATTCCCATTTCCTTGCAAAGTGCGCCTATTCTTCTTATAGGCATTATCTGTCCTGTAACATTGCTTGCTATAGTGAATATTACTGCCTTTGTTTCAGGACGTATTGCACGGCGGATATTTGCAAGAATCTCATCGTCATCATCGGAAACCTCTACTATTGTGCAAGTGACAATACCTTTCTTGACAAGTGCCGACACAGGACGATATACCGCATTATGCTCAAGGCTACTAATTATTATATGATCATTCTTTTCAAGGATTCCCTGAATAGCAGTATTAAGGGCATGAGTGCAGTTAAGGCACAAAATAGTATTTTCAGGCTTCGCATCAAAAAAATCTGCCGCAGCTTCTCTAACGGAGTATACCATCTCTGAGGTACGCTCCGTCAGTTCATGACCGCCCCTGCCTGCATTTCCACCGTACAGAATCATCGCTCTTGACACAGCGTCACGAACGATTCGTGGCTTTGGGTGGGTCGTAGCTGCGTTGTCAAAGTTTATCATCCCTGATACCCCCGCAGATTTTCAAGTCTTTTGTAGGGTATTCCATGACCTACAAGTATATCTGAAACCGAGGTGCAGTCCTCGTTTGCAAGAAGCATAAAACCGCAGCCCTCGAGTTTGGTGTTTGATGTTCTCTTTATCTGGCTTTTGATTCCGTAACCCTCAAGGATCTTCTGAGCCTTTTTGGCAAGGGTATAGGATTCTGTTACCGCTTTACATCCCAACATTGAAATCCCTCCTTTTTTGTCAGGATATTACATTATATTGGAAATTGAAACAGAGGGTTACAAACGAAGCAGAGCCATGCAGAAGGTCTGCACAGCTCTGTTCACATTTATAGAAATTCACCTGCTAAAAGGGATAAATAGCTATCCCTCTGCGCTGGAAACAACGCCATTTTCATCAATAGATATACCATATGACATATCTATCATTCTCTGATAGAACGCTTCCTGCTCATAATCACCGCTTATGTATGTTACACGATGACCATCAAGATACGCAGGCACAAGTTTAAGCTCAGTATCAATATTATTACGTGTACCGGTAAGATGAAGTTCTGCAAGCATAGTATCACCAGTACAAGCCCTGAACCAGTAATTGCCCATAGAATATAATATAGGCTTGTCCTTATAATAACTTATTCCTTGCAGGCAATGAGGATGGTCGCCTATGACAACATCCGCACCGGCATCAATCAGCCCATTTCCCGTATTGCTTTGAAATTCATCAATATATGTGACAAACTCATCGCCCCAGTGAATATATACAATTACATAGTCGGCATTTTCTTTGGCTTCTCTTACTTTATCATAGAGAAACTCCACCTGTTCTTCATCAACAGTTCTGAAAACACCCGGCTGCGTTTCTGTTGCACCTCTTGTTAATTCATAAAGCTCAACTCTTGTAGATGAAACATAGGCGATTTTAACACCATTGAGTTCATAATAATAGGTAGATGAAGCTTCATCAATATCCTTTCCTGCGCCTACATAAGGAATATCAGCATTTTTAAGAGTATCAAGAGTATCGAGCAGTCCCTCTTCGCCATAGTCGAATGAATGATTATTTGCAAGAGAAACAATATCAGTCCCAATATCTTTTAAAAGCTTTACATTCTCAGGGTCGCTTCTGAAAGTAAACTCCTTCCCATAAGTCGGAGTTCCCCTTGTGGTGAACTGGAATTCGTTGTTCAGAAAGAATACATCAGCATCTTGCATATGCTGCATCATAGTCTCATCAAAACATTGCGACGCATCTTCGCCACAGCTTTTCCAGTACTCAGTATTATATCCGCCATCCTCTACACACACATCGCCCGCAAAACAAAGCGTATAGTCGATCTGAACCGGTTCTGTAGCTTCTGTAGATTCCGTGGTTTGAGATGCCATCTCAGCATCCTGAGCCGCTTCTGTACTGAGTCCATATTCCGAGTCAACAACTGCCGCCTGTTCTATATTGCGCACTCCGCTGCATCCTGTAATAACACCGGCAAGAGCCGCTGCACATATAAGAACAGCGGCTGACCGATGGAATGAGACACGATTTTTCATATGTCTGCTCCCAATTTTTATATAATCCCTGAAATATTTTAAGCGATTAATGATTAATACATACCGCCCATGCCGCCCATACCTGCGCCAGGTGCAGCTGCTGGTTCATCCTTCTTGATATTAGCTACTGCACTTTCAGTAGTCAATACCATTGCAGCTATAGAAGCTGCATTCTGGAGTGCGCTTCTTGTAACCTTTGTCGGGTCTACAATACCGCTGCTCATCATATCGCAGTATACTTCATTGTATGCATCAAATCCGTAACCAACCTTGCGGCTTCTTCTGATCTTATCAATAATTACGCTGCCCTCAAGACCTGCGTTCTCAGCGATCTGACGAAGCGGTGCTTCAAGAGCACGAAGAACGATCTTTGCGCCTGTCTTTTCGTCGCCGTCCAGTGATGGAATGAGCTTTTCAACAGCTGGCATTGCATTGATAAGTGCAGTACCGCCGCCTGCTACTATACCTTCTTCTACAGCAGCCTTTGTTGAAGACAGAGCGTCCTCGATTCTCAACTTCTTTTCCTTCATTTCAACTTCTGTTGCAGCACCAACCTTGATAACAGCTACGCCACCGGAAAGCTTGCCGATACGTTCCTGCATCTTTTCACGATCAAAGTCTGATGTAGACATCTCGATCTGATTCTTTATCTCAGTAATTCTCTCAGCAATAGCCTCAGAAGCACCTGCGCCGCCTACGAGAATTGTATTTTCCTTATCAATAACAGCCTGACGAACACTACCCAGCATTTCAACAGTAGCGTCCTTCAGTTCCATACCCAGATCCTTAGAGATAACAGTACCGCCTGTAAGAATAGCGATATCCTGGAGCATATCCTTTCTTCTGTCTCCAAAGCCCGGAGCCTTTACAGCTGCACACTTGAATACGCCACGGAGATTATTGAGAATAATTGTTGTAAGAGCTTCGCCCTCGATATCCTCGGCAATGATGAGGAGCTTCTTGCCCATCTGAACGATCTGTTCCAGCAGCGGAAGGATTTCCTGAATATTGCTGATAGTTCTATCTGTAATAAATACCAGTGCGTCATCATATACAACCTTCATCTTTTCACGGTCAGTGATCATGTAAGGTGACAGATAACCACGATCAAACTGCATACCTTCTACTACTTCGCTGTATGTCTCGGCAGTCTTACCCTCTTCGATAGTGATAACGCCGTCTGTTGTAACCTGCTGCATAGCCTCAGCAATGAGATTACCTACAGATTCATCAGCAGAAGAAACAGTAGCAACTCTTGCAATGTCCTCAGTACCATTTACAGGCTTTGAGTTATTCTTGATAGTTTCAACAGCTGCTGAAACAGCCTTTGCCATACCCTTACGAAGGATCATAGGATTTGCACCTGCTGCAATATTCTTCATTCCCTCGTGAACCAGAGCCTGTGCCAAAACTGTAGCTGTTGTTGTACCATCGCCTGCTGCGTCGTTTGTCTTTGTTGCAACTTCACGAACCAGCTGTGCACCCATATTCTCAAATGCATCCTCCAGCTCAATATCCTTTGCAATAGTAACACCGTCGTTTGTTACCAGCGGTGCGCCGAATTCTCTGTCAAGAATTACATTTCTGCCCTTTGGTCCAAGTGTGATCTTTACAGTATCAGCCAGCTTGTCGATACCTGTAATCAGAGCTTCTCTTGCATCTGAATTATACTTAATTGTCTTAGCCATGATAAATATCTCCTTTTTCCTTTATATTTTATAATGGTATATTAATCAACAATTGCCATGATTTCGCTCTCGAATGCCAGTGTATACTCTTCGCCGTCAACCTTAATAGTCTGGCCTGCATTCTTGCTCATCATTACCTTATCTCCAACCTTTACGCTCATTGGAATAAGCTCACCATTAGCTGCATGCTTGCCATTACCGCATGCTGCTACCTCGCCCATAAGCGGCTCGCCTGTTACTGCCTTAGGTGAAAGCAGAAGTCCTCCTGCTGTCTTTTCTTCCTTAGCTTCGTTAATCTTTATCAATACTCTGTCAGAAAGTGGTCTGATATTCATGTGAATTCCTCCTTGTGTTATCACTATAAGTTTCAAACTGTTAGCACTCTTCACTCCTGAGTGCTAACTATATTTTACCACCTTTTCAAAAAAAATCAAGAGCTTTTCAGATTTTCAGCGTTTTGCACAATACTTCACAACTCCCATTATTTTCCTTTAAGCACATAATACATTAGTAATAATTTGCAGTAATTCGCACTAAATTTTGAATTGTAAATATTTTTTTATTATTCGCCCAAATCTTCATTCAGTTACGTTTTTTCTGCACTCAGGGCGCTGATTAGTAAGCTACGTTGCACTTTTGTTCATAATTTACAATACATCCATCTAAAATACATTTATTGTTTACAAAATACTTGAGTGCACATGATACAATAAAGATAATAGTTTATATAGTTTATTTTATAGATATAAACGAAATATTTTTATTTGAAATTTTTGGAAAAGAAAAGAGGAGAATTACTATGGCACTGGAAAAAGTTTTAGTAGTTGATGACGATCCTAGTATTTGTGACGTACTTAAAATGTATCTTGAAAACGAAGGCTATAGCGTTATTTTATCTTATGATGGTGAGGAAGCTCTCGTAAAATTTAATGCGCTCAAGCCCGACATTATACTGCTCGATGTTATGCTGCCGAGCATGGACGGATGGCAGGTGTGCCGTGAAGTCAGAAAGAAGTCCTCTGTTCCGATTATTATGATCACAGCCAAGGGCGATACATTTGATAAAGTACTTGGTCTTGAACTTGGTGCAGACGATTACATTGTAAAGCCTTTTGACGCTAAAGAAGTCGTAGCACGAATCAAGGCTATTTCCCGTAGAATCACATCTGCTCCATCAGATGCTGAGATAAAGGAAGTTCGTTACGATAAGCTCTCTGTAAACATGACTCGTTATGAGCTGCGTGTTGACAATAGAGTAGTTGATACACCGCCTAAGGAACTGGAACTGCTGTTCTATCTTGCATCCAATCCTAACCGTGTGTACACACGTGACCAGCTTCTTGACGAGGTTTGGGGCTTTGAGTACTACGGCGACTCACGTACTATCGACGTTCACATCAAGCGTCTTCGTGAAAAGCTTGAAGGTGTTTCTGACCGCTGGTCTCTTAAAACCGTATGGGGCGTAGGCTATAAGTTTGAATCACTGGACGATGAGTAAAAATGGCTGATTCAGGTCATCCTGCGCTACTTAAACATCGCAGATTTATTATTTCCAGAGTACTCTCAATACAGCTTGTTGTAATGATAATAGTTGCCGTAGTCACGGGACTTACAGGCATAAGCCTTTTCCGTGAAACGATCTATGACAAGATCTATTCAAATACACTGACTGTTGCTGAGTTTGTGGAAGATTATGTCAATACAAATACTCTTAAAGAGGATAAACATTCTGAAAAAATTCTTTCAGATGAATTTATACAGAATTATATTGACAATTTCGGAACTGCCATGAATATATCTATATATATACTTGACAATAACAGCGAGTGTTTGATGTGCTCAGAAAATTCAGGAGTATCAATAGCCGATGTTTCAGTACAGTATTCTATAATTAAAGATATACGAAACAGTTCTGAGCGTGTATATGATAATATAAATGCCACTCTTAATCCAAAGGATACAAGACCAGCTATAACAAATGGTGTTCGTTTCTTTATTAATGAACAAGATGGTTCTGAATCTGAATACTTTTTGTTTATAACTTCATATACTAATAAAATTGAAAACTGTATACGTACAATACTGTTTGCAGGCGGTACCGTTATAATTGTATTTGTAATACTGTTTAGTATATTCATATACAGATTTACTATGCGGTATTACATAAAACCTCAAACCATTCTCAGCAATGCTGTCAGAAGGTATGCACAGGGAGATTACTCCGAACTACTGGATTTAGAAGAATTTAATGATCCATTTTACCGTGAAAAAGCAAGCACAATAAATCAGATAATCAGCAATCTAAAAAATACAGGTGAACAACAATCCCAGTTTATTTCAAATGTATCCCATGAACTTAGAACGCCTATGACTATCATTAGCGGCTATGTAAACGGAATACTTGACGGTACTGTTCCAAAAGAAAAACGTACTGAATATTTGTACATCGTTTCTCAGGAAATGCAGCGCCTTAAAATACTGGTTTCATCTATGCTGAATCTTACAAAGTACGACAATGGTACTATCCAGATAAATTGTGAGCTTTTCCCTATAAATGATCTCGTTTTCAAAACACTCCTTATGTTTGAAAATCGCCTTGAAAAGCGCAATATAACTATTGAGGGTCTTGACTGCGATACTGTTTACGTTTACGGAGACAATGGGCTTATCGGCCAGGTAATATATAATCTGACGGAAAATGCAGTGAAATTCGTCAACACAGGCGGTACTATATCTGTACGTATGGAAGAGACAAAGGATTCCTCTATATTTGCTATACGCAATACAGGTCCGGGTATACCTAAGGACGAACTTTCAAAGATTTTCGGAAGATTTTATAAATCAGACTTCTCCAGAAGCCAAGACAAAACAGGCTTAGGTTTGGGTCTTGATATTATTAAGAAAATTCTTCGCCTTCACGATGCGCAGATAAGCGTAAGCAGTGAGGAGAATGTTTTCACAGAGTTTTTGGTGTCTTTTCCTAAAAAGCCCGAAACTAACGACTAAAAATGACTTAATGGCGAAGCGCATAGGGGCAATGTCTGCTTGTGCTTCGCCTTTTTAATATTATAAGGAGATTCTTTTAACTATGGACGAAAATATTATGCATGAAGAGCCTGATATGCCAAACAGCAGTATTATCCCTGATAAGGAAAGCAATTCCTCAGAAAAGGAACAGTCCGTTTGCACGGAAAATGATAATATTCCAGATGATGAATTTATTGAAGATACTGTTGCAAATACTGATAGTTCCAATAGTTCTGATAGTTCCGATAATAAGAATACTCAGGAGCAATTGGCAGATAACACAGATAATGACAAAGTTCAGCAGGAATATTCAAGCTGCCAGAATTTGCAAAATCAATACTCACAACCTAATCCGTATGATCATTTCAAGCAGCAGCAAATGCAATATGCACAGCAGCAAGAACAATATCAGCCATATCAAGCATCCGGTCAATATCAACAATATCAGCAACAATACCAACAATATCAGCAATATCAACAATACTACCAGCAGCCTGCACCAGTACCGGCTGCCCCTAAGAAAAAAGGCGCTGCTGTACCGCTGACATCAGGTCAGAAAAAAATTGCATGGCTTCTTAGAATAGGCATTATACTCACTGCTCTTGTATTTTTGTACTGCATAATAAGCGATGCTGTACTTTTCCGGTTCTATACTCCAAATAATAGTACATCGTCCAGCTATAGCACAGATAAAACCGATAAGCCTGTCATATACCGTGAGGGGAAGCCCTCTTCATACGATAAATACAGCGATAAGACTGATGGAGAGTCTTATACTGTAAAGGAAATCGCTGATATGGTAAGCCCCTCTATCGTACAAATACAGGCATCATCAGCAAGCTCAGGCGGCAGCACAGGTTCGGGAATAATCCTTACGGAAGACGGTTATATTCTCACAAATGCCCATGTTGTAAACGGATATGATAAAGTAACTATAACACTCTATGACAGCGATGAGCCTGCACCTGCCGAAGTAGTAGGATACGACAGCAAATCTGATTTAGCTGTTCTTCACACAGAAGCAAAAGATCTCACACCAGCAGTTATCGGCTATGCAGAAGAACTCAGCGTGGGAGAAGAAGTAGTTGCTATCGGCAATCCTGCCGGTCTCAGAGGCTCTGTTACAAGGGGCATAGTATCCGCTTTAGGCAGACAGATACGCAGCGGCTCTACAGGCTTTTACATGGATTGTATTCAAACCGATGCTGCTATCAGTCCCGGAAATTCCGGCGGTGCGCTGATAAATATGTATGGTCAGGTAGTAGGTGTCACCTCTTCAAAATACGGAAACGCTTATTTTGGCGGAACGTATGAAGGTCTTGGCTTTGCAATATCCATTGACCAAGCCCTGCCAATCGCAGAGGAGATCATCGCTCAGGGCTATGTAAGCGGAAGAGTACGTATAGGTATTACCTTTGCCTCAATGACAGAACCAACTATTCAGGAAGAGTTTGCTGCTAACTTCAACATTGATAAGTCCCCATGCAAAGAAGGTCTCTTGATATCAGATATAAGCCCTGATTGCGATATTGCAAATACTGACCTCGATGTCAACGATATAATCCTTTCAGTAAACGGAAAAAAAGTGAATGATTACGATCAGCTTCAAGAAGTCATAAAAGACTGTAAGGCAGATGATATTTTAACTGCTCAGTGCAGAAGATACACCTTCGGTGACGAAAAGGGCGAGCTGAAATATAAAGATTTCACAATTAAATTCAAGCTTATGGAGGATACCTCCGGCGATTTTTAAGGAGTAGGTTTATGAAACGTCTTATACCGATTTTATGTTTTTCAATCCTTCTCGCAGGCTGTGGAAAGGATAACGAAACCTCGACAGAAAAGACCGTTTTCACAGAGGGAAGATTTCTTCAAAGCAGCACTGAGTCTGCACTTATCATAATAGAAAACCAAGGCCCATGTACAATGTATTCAGATGATGAAGAAATGTTTGCAGGATTAACAGACGGCGACCTTATAGAGATAGAGTTTGACGGCGATATTGCAGAAACGTATCCTGCACAGATAACCGGAAAAATTCACAGCGTTAAACTTAAAGAAGACGGCGAAATAACAGATATTGACCAAAATACTATTGAAGAACTTAAATCAATGGGCTGGCTCGAATAAAAGGAGAATATTATTATGAAAATGATAGCAAGCTTTACAGTAGACCACGACAAATTAGAACCCGGTGTTTATGTATCACGTACAGACGGAGATGCGATAACATACGATCTGAGAATGAAAAAACCTAACGCAGGCAGCTATATTTCACCTAAATCTATCCATACAATAGAACACCTATTTGCAACATACGTAAGAAATTCCAAGTACTCCGATGATGTTATCTATGCAGGTCCTATGGGATGCAGAACCGGTTTTTATTTGATAATGCGTGATAGTGTGTCTAAAGATGAGCTTATAGAGCTGCTTCGTGAGGCATTTGAATTCACAGCAAATTTTGAAGGTGAGATACCGGGCAGTAAAAAACAAGAATGCGGAAACTATCTGGAACACGACCTTGAAGCTGCTAAGGCTGACGCACGAGAATACTGTAAGGTACTAAAAAACGTTACAGCAGACAGCATGATGTATAATAAATAAAAAAATTTTGGGTGCAGTTATTAAAAAGCAACTGCACCCGATTTTTTATTATACAAAATCTCTCATAATAATATAGCCCAAATAAACTGCATAGCAAAGCAAAAATACTATTCCCTTTGCTCTGCCGATTTTCTTTGTAGCTGCAAAAACATAACAAAGTATAGACACAGCAAGTACTACAAGCGCATCAATGATATTATTCATAGTCACTGTAAACGGTGATATAATCATAGTCAGTCCCAATACCATAAGCATATTGAAAAGATTAGAGCCGATTATATTTCCCAGAGCAAGATCACTATTGCCCTTTCTCGCTGCCACAACAGACGTTATAAGCTCAGGGAGTGATGTTCCCAGCGCTACTACTGTAAGGCCTATAAGCGATTCGCTTACGCCCATTCCACGAGCTATATACTTCGCACAAAAAACAGCAAGCTGACCTCCGCCCACAACTACTGCTAAGCCGCAGACCGCATATAGAATACTCTTTAGCTTTGACATCGGCGCTTCATCTGAAACCTCACCATTATCACTTTCAATAGCCTTTGAGTTCTTTCGGCTTGAAAGGGCATTCATTATAGTCCATATCATGAATACTGCAAAAAGCGCAAGAATAATAACGCCGCCTAAACGTGTTCCCTTAAAATCAAACACCCAAAATAGTAGCGGTACAAGCACAGCGGAAGCTATAAGCAGCGGGAAATCCTTCTTCAATAAGGACTTGTCCACAGTCATAGGAACAATAACTGCTGAAATTCCAAGTATTATAAGAATATTCAAAAGGTTTGAGCCAAGCAGGTTTCCCAATGTGATGCCTGCATTTGTCGGATCTGTTATAGCGCCGGAAATACTTACCGCAGCCTCAGGCGCACTAGTTCCCATCGCAACAATGGTAAGTCCTATGATAAGATTCGGAACACGCAGGAGCTTTGCAATAGATACGCAGCCGTCTACAAAATAATCTGCTCCCTTTACAAGAAGCACAAAACTCACAATAAGCCCTAAAGCTGCAAGAAGCATATAAAGAATAGTCATATCAATTACCTCTTTCATTATAAATTATAATAAATTATAGAGTTTGCATCCGTTTTCAAAAGTTTGTTTTAATATTTCGTCTGTGGTTTTACCCAAAACACCAGCAGCTGCCTGTGCCGTATGAACTATCATGCTGCTGTCGCAACGATTTCCTCTGTATGGTACAGGTGCCATATATGGGCAGTCCGTCTCTAAAACAAGCCTGTCCTCAGGCACGACCGCTAAGGCTTTCAGCGCTTTTTTTGCATTCTTAAATGTAAGCACTCCTGTAAAACCAATATACATTCCCAAAGCGATTACCTCTTTTGCCGTTTCTGCACTCCCACTGAAACAGTGCATAACACCTGTAGGCTTATATTCACGAAGAATATTCATACAGTCTTCTGACGCATCACGGCTGTGAACAATAACAGGGAGCGATAATTTCCTCGCAAGCTCAAGCTGCATCCTAAAAAGCTCAATTTGTGCCTGCCTGTCATAGCCTTCATAATGATAGTCAAGTCCTATTTCACCAATGGCACGAACCTTTTTATGTGCTGCAAGCTTTTTTAGTCTTTCATAAGCATCTTTCGGAATCCCGTCTGCTATATTTTCCGGATGAATGCCTACCGAAGCATACATAAAATCGTACTTATCTGATAAATCCTGTATTTTCTCAGCATCTTCAAGATCTGTACACGCCTGCATTACAAGACCCACACCCTTTTCAGGAAGAGAAGTTATAAGCTTGTCTCTGTCCTCATCAAACGCATTATCTGTATAGTGTACATGTGTATCGAAAATTTTATACATATAATTCTCCTATATTATGTTGATATGGAAATAATTATATCACATAGGCACTCAATTTGCAATACTTAAATATCTCTTTAAAAAAATTATATAAAATCAACCGCAATATACCTTGACAATTTGGATAAAAAAGTGTACAATATAAGAGCTGTATTAAATTACAAGAGGTACGATGTGTTTTCTAAAGGGGTTAGAAAACGATCGCTTTTCATTAAGAGCAGTATGTGAAGCTGGCTTAATTCATAGATTTGTACCCGTAATAATTTTTTATAAAAAAATCTCATATAAAGAAATGTATCCGGCTGCGAGCCGACTAAAAATTTTCTATAAACGTCCACCCTGCGGACGGGAAGTGAGGAACATGTAAAAAGATTGCCTGTTTTTGATTTAAAGCAGGTTTACATCACAATGAAAATGAAATAAGAATAGCGGCACATACCGCCTGAATGCTTGTATGATTATATAATACTATGCAATATTATAAGGAGGTTGTGCACAAAAATGATTGAACTTTGGATCGCCATTGCAATTGGCGCAATTGCTTTAATCGCTGGTTTTGCTGTAGGAGCTTATATATTCAAGAAAAGTGCATTCAATAAGGGCGTTGAAGCCGGAATTGAACAGCGCAAACAGCAGGCAGAAGCAGCGATAGGTTCTGCTGAAAAGGAAGCCGACAGAATCTTATCTGATGCTAAAAGAGACGCAGAATCAAAGAAAAAAGGCGCACTTGTAGAAGCCAAGGACGAAATCCACAAGCTTCGTACAGAAGCAGAAAAAGAAATCAAGGAACGCAGAAGTGAAATCGGCAGACAGGAAAGACGTATTCAGCAGAAAGAAGAAACTCTTGACAAGAAAACCGATAACCTTGAGCGCAAGGAAGAAAATCTTCAGAGAAAGCTCAAAGCTGCCGATGAGAAATTGGCTGAAGCTGAGGCCCTGAAAAACGATCAGATGAATGTTCTGGAACGTATATCTGAGTTCACTCGTGAACAGGCTAAAGAATATATCCTGAATACTTTGGAAAATGAGCTTGTCCATGAAAAGGCTATGAAGGTTACTGCATATGAGCAGAACCTCAAGGATGAATGCGAAGAAAAGGCAAGAAACTATATTTCGCTTGCCATTGCAAAATGTGCTGCGGATCAGGTTTCAGAAACTGCTGTTTCCGTTGTTGCCCTGCCTAATGATGAAATGAAGGGCAGAATCATAGGCCGTGAAGGACGTAATATCCGTACACTTGAAACACTCACAGGAGTTGACCTTATTATTGATGATACTCCCGAAGCTATCACGCTTTCATGCTTTGATCACGTTCGCCGTGAAATAGCACGTATTGCACTGGAAAAGCTTATATCTGACGGCAGAATACATCCAACCAAGATTGAAGAAATGGTTGAAAAGGCTAAGCGTGAGGTTGAACACCGTATCCGTCAGGAGGGCGAACGTGCCGTTCTGGAAACAAATGTACACGGTATCAACAACGAGCTTGTAAAGCTGCTGGGTCGTTTGTATTTCCGTACAAGCTATCGTCAAAATGTACTTAACCACTCTATTGAAGTTGCCAAGCTGTCTGGTATTTTGGCTTCTGAACTCGGCGTTGATGCAAATCTTGCACGCCGTGCAGGTCTTTTACACGATATCGGTAAGGCTCTTACTGCTGAAATCGAAGGCTCTCATGTACAAATCGGCGTTGACGTATGTAAGCGTTATAATGAAAGCGCTGATGTTATCCACGCAGTGGAAGCCCACCATAATGACGTTGAACCTAAAACAGCTATTGCTTGTATCGTACAGGCTGCCGACGCTATTTCCGCTGCAAGACCGGCTGCAAGAAGTGAGAACTATGAAAATTACATCAAGCGCTTACAGAAGCTTGAAAGCATATGTTCAGCTTACGAGGGCGTTGAGAAGTGTTATGCGCTTCAAGCAGGACGTGAGATACGTATCATGGTTGTTCCTGATGCCATCAATGATGAAAAGATGGTTCTGGTTGCACGTCAAATCGCAAAACAAATTGAAACTGAAATGGATTATCCGGGTCAGATAAAGATAAACCTGATTCGTGAAAGCCGTGTAGTTGACTACGCTAAATAAATCGAAGGGAGACTTAAACGTCTCCCTTTTGCATATTTATTCCCCAATACATTTCCAAAATGCATTCTAAAACACATTGAAATTTCCTCTTTACAAATTTCCCGATTTATGATATAATACAATTAATCTTGTATAAATTATAAAATTGGAGGAACCTATGTCTAGTATATTATTTTGTCCCAAATGTGGAGCATCTATAGAAGGAAATAAAAGTTGCTGCCCTTGCTGCGGTACTGCGATAAATGAATCACAAAATATACATAACTCACAGCCTGTCCCTCCTCCGCAGCAAAATTCAAACGGTATTCCACCATACCAGCAAAATCAATTCGGACAGCAAGCACCCTTTACGCAGCAGCCTCCATTCGGACAAATACCATTTCAGCCACTGCAATACGAAAATTACAATCAATATCAAAAAAATGACAGTGTATATCAAGGCTGTGCAGTAACAGGCATGATACTCGGCATATTATCTATTATAATGTGCTGCACATTTTGGTTCGATATAATTCTTGGAATCGCCGGGTTGGTGCTTTCTATTGTAGGTCTTAAAAGCAAACAGGGTCAAGGCTTTTCTATTGCAGGTATCTGCTGCTCTATTGCCGGAATACTTTTTGCTATGGTTATTACAGTTTCACTGTTTTTAGAGTAAAATTTATAAGATACAAATATCGGTTTTTTCATGCCGTTTGAAAAACCGTATATTTAATAAATAAAATTTTTATAACGGCAGAATGGAGATTATTATGGCTATTAAATCAGTATGCGATGCTTGCGGAATGACTCTTAATGAAAAAGCATCCTTTTGTCCTACCTGCGGCGGTCGTATGAATATTATCGAAGAAAGCGACACAAACACAGCAGATACAAATGTCGTTATAGGTCAACCGGAAGCTGCTCCTGCACCGGAAAATAGTCCTATGGCAGATAATCCGGCTTTAAATGCTGCTATGAACAACAGCGCACCTTCTGCTGCACCTAATGACGTTCCGCCTACAGAAAACAACAATGTTCCTCCGATACCACCGGTAAACAACGTTCCTCCTGTAGGAAATAATATCCCGCCTATGGGAAACAACATTCCACCAATAACACCAAATAATACATACGGATACCAGATACCTCAGCCTGAAACACCTAAAACTGCTAAAGATACAATGGCTCTTGTAGGTATGATCCTCGGTATCGTTTCACTGGCTCTTTGCTGCCTGAATCTTCTCATGCTGCCTGTTGCAATTGCAGGTCTGGTACTTAGCATAATCGGTATAAAGAGTGTTAAAAGAAAGGGCATGTCCATTGCAGGTATAATATGCTCTGCACTTGCTTTTCTGCTTTGTATCATTATCTTCTGTGAAGGAATGTCTGAGGTTAAAAAGCAGAGCAATCTCTATAGCGATGTTTATGAAGATATCTTTGGTGATGATTTAGACGATTTAGACGATCTGCTTGATGAGTACAGCTACAATTACAATTACGACTGGGATTAAATCGTAAAAGCATAACAAAAAAGCTGCCGTACTTTTTTAGAGTACAGGCAGCTTTTTAATTATCAAAAGCATTCTCACTTATGATATTTACTTCCGCTTTGGATCTGATAACCTCTGTATATCTGCTCATAGAGCATAACTCTTGCGAGCTGATGAGGAAAAGTCATGGGCGACATTGAAAGCTTCAGATTTGCTCTGCGTTTAACCTCATCTGAAAGTCCATATGAACTGCCTATAAGAAAAGTTATAGTACTGTCACCGGACACGCCGATTGATTGCATCTTTTCTGCAAGTGACGCACTGTCCATAAGCTTGCCCTCTATGCACATGGCTATTACAAAACCTTTTGCTTTTTGTATAAGCTGCTGTCCTTCTTTTTCAAGGGCGGCAGCTATTTCCTTTTCGGAGGCCTTTTCAGACAGCTGCACTGGTTCAAGCTCAATACATTTAAAGGT
Source organism: uncultured Ruminococcus sp. (assembly GCA_910579955.1). Taxonomy (GTDB): domain Bacteria; phylum Bacillota; class Clostridia; order Oscillospirales; family Ruminococcaceae; genus Ruminococcus_C. The sequence continues at coordinate 51,875 of CAJTWE010000016.1, forward strand.
ACAATAACGTGACAGCCTTTTTTCATATTCCGCCGCTGCATCACGGAGATACTTTTCTTTAAGCTTGCCATATGCAAGTATTTGTATTGTCTGCATTAAAAAATCACCGTCTCCTTTAACCCGTCCTGATTTGCAACATATAGAAGATAATCCACACCGCACTCATATTTGTCATCAATATACTCTTTTGTGGTTTTCATTGCAAGATGAGGTGTGTTATTTTCCTGACTGAGATGAGCAAGCACAAGACGTGATGTACCACTTTCTACAAGTCTCAGTGCCTCCTCAGCACAGTTTATATTGGATAAATGTCCGTCCTTACCGGCAATTCTTGCTTTCAGGCTTAAAGTATAAGGGCCATTTTTAAGCATAACAGGGTCATAATTTGACTCTAAAAGAACAAGATCGCTGCCTTTTACGGCATTATGTACTGTGTCAGTTACATTACCCAAATCAGTGCATACAGAGCAAACTCTATCCTCAGGAGTTTCTATGCGAAATCCGCAGCTACCGTTAGCATCATGATCGGTAGGAAATGAACTTACGCTGAAATGCCCTATACTTTCGGAATTATTAGAAATTATCCCGCCGAACTTTTCATATTTAATATGCCCATCTCGCAGAAGCGTTGTCATTGTATCATCTGTAGCGTAAACCTTAGCATTCAGGTTATTGCACAGAACACGCAAACCTTTTATATGGTCAATATGAGTATGAGTTATAAGTATACCTGCAATAAAGTTTTCATCAATATTTCTCGAAGCCAATGCAAGTCTTATTTGTTTGCAAGACATACCAGCGTCTATGAGAAGTGCTTGACCGCCCGAACGCACGATAGAAGAATTGCCTTTGCTGCCACTAAAAAGCGAATAAAATTTTGCCATTATATCACCTTCCCAATATATTATACAACAAATAGAAAATTAAATCAATAAAAGTTTTTTGGTCCAGCAATTTTTCAAAAATGCTGGTCGCCGTCCGCAGACGGCGAAATACTCCTTAGTAAAAAAATATGCGTGCGATAAAAATAGAATAAAAACAAAATTTCGCATTCTAAAAAAACACTGCAATTTAAGCAAGGTCATATTTAGAAAATCTTGTAAAAGTAAGCCGCAAGAAAAAATTCGAAATTTTTGTACTTAGCAAGAGCGGAGCGGAGCGACAAATCTTGCGGACTGATATAGTATTTTTTAATTAGAATATCCTGCTTATGGATAAAACAAAAAAACAAATTATCCTGAATTTAGCGAGACTTAAACCATCCGCAAAAATTGGTCGCTATGCTCCCTCTTTTGCTATGTATAAAAATTTCGCATATTTTTCTTGCTGCTTACTAAAAGAAGGCTTTCTGTTATGTGCTTGACATAAACAGAAAGCCTTGTTTAGAATGCGAAATTTTGTTTTTGCGCTGAATTTATCACGTGCGCATTTTTTTACTATGGAGAGTTTCGCCGTCTGCGGACGGCGACCAGCATTTTTGAAAAATTGCTGGACCAAAAAACTTTTATTGATTTGTGCGTTTTTTATTAAACGTACGATTCTACTTTAACCTTAGCCTTTCTTGCCTTTGTTTTGTATATCTTCCTCTGACGAACGCAGTTTTTAACTCCAATATAAGATAATACTCTTGAAACAGCTGCAAAAATTCCACATGCTATAAATATACCTGAAATAATAATGGTATTACCAAAGAAATTTATATCATGATCATGTATAAGCACCATTGCTGCCATATAAAATGTTATACATACGCCATAGACCGCAAAGCATAATATAGCGCTCAGCACCTTGCCTATAGTACCATAAAATTTAAAGCCTGTCCTTACACTTACATAAAACAGTACACATGACGCTGCATAAAGAATAAACATAAGAGCTGCTTTAAGCAGAACAGCATAACAATATCCACCAGCTGTCATTGAAATAACATCTATAAGCATTACGATGAAAAAAGTAAAATCTAGCGACATCATCATTTGCATAGGGGTCTTATCAAGCTTCATAGGCATTGCCAAAAGTAACTTGTAGTAATTTACATAATTCATTGCAATCATAATGGCTGTTACCAATAATGAAATAACAAAAACTATGCTTATAGGACTCCATAAACCATCAAGAAATTCTATATTATAACCTATACGGACATTCATTATATTTATAAAGCCTGTCAGCAGTATTACCAATGGAAACGCACCTTCTATTTCCATAAGCTTTATGCATTGCAGCATTGATTTTGTATTTTTAATCATTTCTTTCCTCCTTGAAAGACCACGCCGCATTTGTTTCACGCTTTTCAACATAGAGCTTTTCTATCGCAATTACAGCTATAATTCCAAACACAGCAAAGCAAATACACGGAACGCCTGCCAAAGCACAAAGCGGCTCTGCCATAACAAACTCATCAAAGAAACCAAATATACAGCCCATCCATAATATATAAAATACTGCAAGTGCAACTGTATAAAATTTGCCTATAGAAGCCCGACTTTTTCCAAATATTCCAAAAACAGCACCATACATTATAAATGCAAATACAACTGCTGCTATAGTTATAACTGCAACCATTCCGCATGCAAATCTAAGCTCCGGATTCATAAGTATTGCAATATTAAGTATAATACTTGGTACTATCTCAATAAAAAGCATGAAGCAGTAATATATAAAGCTTTGCTTAAATAGAGATACCTTTCTTATTGGCATATGAGCGAACGTTTCGTAAATATTCACGCAGCCGCCAAGAATAGCTTTTTGCTTATCTACAGTTTTTGACATTCTCAAAAACGGAAGCGTACTATTAAGTGTAAACACGAAAAACGCCACAATTATTCCACCGAATGCTATTGAAGCAACACTCTGAAAACCATCTTCAAAAAATTCTTTGGCATCCGTAAATATACTGAAAATCATGATAAACGGCATAAAAAGTGAAAAAATACCAAAAATTATCGTAAGTGCTATGCTCGAGCGTCCAACAATATCAATTCTTGAAACATCTACACGCTTTATGCCCGACCATTTAGGATTATATTTTACCTGCTCTTTAACCTTAGCCATTATTATTCTCTCCTCCAAGCTCAACAATCTCATCACGATGTCCCCAGATACTGAATGTAAGCAGATTTTCAATATTAGGCGTATGAACATTTACACCCTTGAATCTATCAAGATTCTTTCTCTCAGTAAGTGCTTCAAAGTTCTGAGTACCTCTGCGAACTCCTATGCAAAGATCTGTATTTGATGAATCAAGAGCATTAAGACTGCCTGATATAACTGCGTACTTATCCTCTATCTGATCAATAGCCATGCTCTCAGTTACTTTGCCGTCAATAAGCACGGTTACGCTATCGGCTATCTTATCAAGATCTCCTGTTATATGTGTTGAAAACAGAACTGCACGTTCACCCTCTGCTACGATATCACGAAGAATATCAAGAACCTCAATTCTTGCAACCGGATCAAGACCTGCTGTAGGTTCATCAAGGATAAGCATATCCGGATGATGTGCCAGAGCAAGTGCAAGCATTGCTTTAGTTTTCATGCCCTTTGAATATTCAGAGAACTTCTTCTTTGCAGGAAGCTTCCACATTCTCGCATACTTCTCAAAAAGCTCCTGATCCCAGTTTTTATAAACATGGGCAAAAGCTCTTGCATACTTCTTTATATTAGAATTTACAAGAAGAAAATCGTCATCGGAAACATATCCTATTCTCTCCTTCGCCTCAATCTCTTCTTTTATATTATCCATACCCAGAATACGTATATCTCCTGAGGTTCTCTCCATAGCGTTAAGAATAAGCTTGATTATAGTAGTTTTGCCCGCACCGTTTTCGCCGACCAGACCCATTACCATTCCTTTTTCAATACGAAACGATACATTATCAAGGCTGAAATCAGCGTAATTTTTGCATACATTCTCAACTTCCAAAGCGTAATTGGTATTCATCATTTTAAAGTTCCTTTCCTTAATCGTCATTATAAACGTTTTCTATTATTTCTATGAGCTTATCTTTTTCTGCGCCTGCCTTTTTGCATTCATCAGCACAGGTTCTTAGCTTATCAAGAGCGTCAAGAAGTCTATTATCTTGAAGCTGAGAGAGTTTATCCAGTCTGACGAATGTACCTTTGCCTGAAACTGTATATACAAAGCCCTCATGTTCAAGGTCAATATAAGCTCTTTTTGTCGTGATAGCGCTGACGTTGAGATCTTTGGCAAGCTGTCTTACACTGGGAAGAGCGTCTCCGTTTTTGAACTCGCCATCGTATATTGCCTTGCGAATGCCCTCTTCTATCTGCTCATACATAGGTTTTTCGCTTGTATGGCTAATTACTATATTCATTCTGCATCTCCCTTCCTATTGTATATCGTGTATACTCGATATACACAGTATATCACCTATATACACGCTTGTCAAGTGTTTTTCAAAAAAAAATTTCAGATCAATAAAAGTTTTTTTGAGCCGGCAATTTTTTCAAAAAATGCCGGTCGCCGTCCGCAGACGGCGAAATACTCCTTACTAAAAGCCGAGCTGTGGCTATAATAATAAAAAATTTCGCATTCTAAAAAGGGCTTTCTGTCTAAATAAATGTAAAGAATAGAAAGTCATGCAAAAGTGAGCATCAAGAAAAAAATGCGAAATTTTAGTACATAGCAAGAGCGGAGCGGAGCGACAAATCTTGCGGACTGATATAGTATTCTTTAATTAGAATATCCTGCTTAT
>CAJTWE010000017.1 GCA_910579955.1 uncultured Ruminococcus sp.
CTCTTACCTTTATTTCCCTGCCTCCCTCGACAGCTTTATTATTATACCATACCTTGCATTTTTTGTCAACAATTTTTGATAACAAACGTTTTCAACATTTTATATCTAAAACCATCAATAAGTTCTTATAAATATGTTTTTTATCATTTATATTTATATTTTTACATATTATAATACGGTATGAGTTTTAAAACTTATTTATTATATGTACAATTACTTTTCTTTTCTAAATATTCTATGAAACATCAAGAAAAACTATTTCCATAATGATTTATATGTGGTATAATGTAGTAAGACTAAATAGAAATTTGTCTAACGGAGGTTTTGTTATGAATCAAATAGAATTATATCGTCGTTGGGTTTTAAATGCTACTGATGACGCTGACTTACAGAACGAACTTAAATCAATAGAGAATGATAGTGAGGCAATCAACGATCGCTTCTACCGTGACCTTGAATTTGGAACTGGTGGTTTGCGTGGTGTACTGGGTGCTGGCACTAATAGAATGAATATATATACTATCCGCCGTGCTACTCAGGGACTTGCTGACTATGTAAATGGCTCTTTTAAAAATCCAAGTGTGGCTATTTCATATGACAGCCGTATAAAATCAGATTTATTTGCTCGTGCCGCTGCTGAGGTATTAGCTGCAAATGGTATACATGTTCACATTTATACAGAACTTGCTCCTACACCAATGCTTTCTTATGCAGTACGTGCTCTTAAATGCAGCGCTGGCATAATGGTTACTGCAAGCCACAATCCTGCTAAGTATAATGGATATAAGGCTTACGGTGCTGATGGCTGCCAGATGACAATTGACGCTGCCAATGCTGTTCTTGAAAAAATCAATTCACTTGATATGTTTGATGATGTCAAGTTTGTAGATTTTGATAAAGCAATGGCTGATGGCATGATTTCTTATATTAATAACGATATCACTGAGTCATACTATAAAAATGTACTTGCTCAGGGTATTAATACTGATCTTTGTGCTTCAAGTGGTCTTAAAATAGTTTATACTCCTCTTAATGGTACTGGTAATAAACCTGTTCGTACAATTCTTAATAAAATCGGTATTACTGATATTACTATTGTAAAGGAACAGGAAAATCCTGATGGCAACTTTACTACTTGTCCATATCCGAACCCTGAAATTCGTGAGGCTCTGGAACTTGGACTTAAATATTGTGATGAAGTAAAGCCCGACCTGCTGCTTGCTACTGATCCGGATGCTGACCGTGTAGGTATTGCTGTTCCTGACGGAGATGATTATGAGCTGTTTTCAGGAAATGAAGTTGGCGCTATGTTGCTCGAATACATCTGTGAACAGAGAATTGCAAAGGGTACAATGCCTGAAAACCCTGTTGCAGTAAAAACTATTGTTACCACTGACATTGTAAGTTCTATTTGCAAGAACTACGGCGTTCAGATGATCGATGTCCTTACAGGATTTAAATTTATTGGTGAACAAATAGGTTTCCTTGAAGAAAAACACGAGGAAAATAGATATGTATTTGGTTTTGAAGAAAGCTATGGCTATCTTGCTGGAACGTATGTACGTGATAAAGATGCCGTTGTTGCTTCAATGCTTATTTGTGAAATGGCTGCTTATTATCGTACAAAGGGCATTTCCATGATCGAAGCACGTCAGAATCTTTATAATAAATATGGTGTTTATGTTCATTCTCAGCATAGCTTTACATTTGAGGGTGAAAGCGGAATGATAAAGATGGCTGAAATCATGAATAATCTCCGTGCAAATCGTCCTGAATCCATTGATGGACTTAAAGTATTAAAATTCGAGGATTATCAGGAAAGCATTTCCGTAGACTGCACTACAGGTATTTCTACAGAAATAAAACTGCCAAAATCAAATGTTCTTTCATTTACTCTTGAAAATAATGAAAAGGTTATCATTCGTCCTTCCGGTACTGAGCCTAAAATAAAGGCTTATTATACAACTACTGCTCCTACTATGGAACAGGCTACTGCTATGAAGGATTCTCTTGATACTGCGTTTAGCAAATATCTTGCATAAGCAATACAATTTATTAGCATAATAAAACAAAAACGCTCTGCTGATTTCATGCAGAGCGTTTTATTTAAGTTCAAAAACATCTCAGATACTGATAAATGTATACGGCTTATCTAAAGTAATTTATAAAATAAAACTACTCGCTCATTATCTCCTTAACAGATATCTTATTGATTTTCTTAGAATAAATATACATTATTGTCTCGTAAATCACAATAAACAATATCAAAGATATAATCATAACGGGAAAATCAAACTTATATACAGGGATTCCATCAATATCCTTAAATACAATATCAACCATAATACGCAGCAAAACATACTGATATACTGTACCCAGTGCAAATCCGATATATGATAGCGGACGATATCCTCCAAGAATTGACTTGCAGCATTCCTTTTGCGAATATCCAAACACACGCATCATCGCAATAGTTTTGACATTTCCCTTTATAACAGTTATTATAGCAATGAAAAGTGTAGTAAAAGCAAGTACAATTCCTATGGTCAAAATCATAAAGCCCATCATTGCACTTGATAAATCTTTCATACTTGCTGACATCTGAGTCATTGCAGAAAAGCAAAATGAGGCAAAGACGATAAAAAATACAAGTGTTTTTCTTGAACTAAGCGTTTGTCTTTTCAAATCACCAATAAATGAGCGGTATGTATTTTTACCGCTCATTTTATTTTTTACTTTAGGTTTCTCTTGCAAATCATTCTTTAAAAGCCTGATTACAGGTCTCCTTAAATTTAAACAAGCATAAAATACAGAAAGAACAGCAAATATTATTGTAGGCAGTACTACAAAATAAAGTAGTATATCTGCATGAAAATGTATTGTAATCTCTGGCAAAATTTTATCTTCATTTTGAAGCTCATAAAATGATGGCATCAAAAGAAATGCACCTAAAAATCCAACTGCTGCACCAATAAAAACACTTATTCCAAACACCCAGAAATTTTTTGCTATTTTTATATTAGAATATCCCAGTGCCTTTAATATGCCAAGTTCCCTTTTATGAGTATCTATGTAATGCTTTATATAAAAAAGCAGCATTACTACCGATGTAATAAGCAAACATCCACCGCTTACAATACAGACAACTTTTGACGTAGATATCTGAGCATTATAAAAAATCATCTCTTGTTCTGATAAGAGATTATCCTCTATTTGTAAAATATCAAAATAAAAATTCAAAAACATTGTACAAACAACAACTGCACAACAAGAAATTATAGAGATGCCAATAAGCTTTGCAGCGTCTTTTATTCCTACAACCATTATATCACCAACCGATCTCATAAGCAGTTTTCTGCATTTCGTTTTTATTTATACTTGTTATTTTACCACTGTTCATTTTTATGACAGTGCTTGCCATATCTGCAATGTTCTGATTATGTGTTACCATAACAATAGTAAACCTATATTCTGCTTGCAGCTTACAGATATAATCAAGAACCTGTCTGCCTGTTTGTTCATCTAATGCACCGGTCGGCTCATCCAAAAATAAAACCTTTGGATTTTTAGCAAGCGCTCTTGCAACTGATACTCTCTGTTGCTCTCCGCCTGAAAGCTCACCGGGATACTTTTTCATTTTACTTTCAAGTCCAACAGCTTTTATAATTTCTCTATAATCAGAATTACCGGCAAGATCTACCCCCATTCGGACATTTTTTTCTACTGTCATATTAGGGAGCAAATAATACTGCTGAAAAATAAAACCAACTGTCTCTCTGCGAAATCTAGTTAAATCACTATCAGAAAGTTTAGTTATATCCATTTCATCATATTTTACACTTCCACTGTCAGGTTTTTCAAGTCCTGAAATTACATTTAGAAAAGTAGATTTTCCTGAACCGGATGCACCTAATATTACAACAAAATCTCCGTCATATATCTTTGCACTGATGCCTTTGAGTATCTGACATTTACTCTCGCCATTCCCATATGATTTTGTTATTTCGCTTACTTCAATCATTTTTATCATTCTCCTTTATTTTCTTCACCATTGCCAGACAAACCTCTGTCAACATTTTTTCTATTTCCTCAAACGAAAATACACACATATTTGTTGCGCATAATACAGCTATTCCATGAGAATATATCCACAAATGACGATATAGCCATTCGGAATTTGATTTATTCAATGAAAAGCATTTTTGCACTGAATCAAGTATCTGTGAATAATTATCATCAATTATAGGAAGAACATTAACTAATGTAGGCTTTTCCGGATACTCTGACATAAATAATATCTGAAAAAGCTTTGGCTCAGCAATTGCAAAACGTATATACGCTACTCCAACACCTTTAAAAGCCGGCATATCAGTTTGACTAAGACCATAATTTACATATTCTGAATAGAGTTTTTTTGATACAGTCATTATATCCTGATGAATTTCTTCCGTGCTTTTAAATACCGTAAAAATCGGTCTTGCTGAACTGCCAAGCTTTAACCCTAAAGACCTTGCGCTTAAAGCCTCCATTCCTTCTTCTCTGACAATATTTAAAGCTGCTTCGATGATTTCATCTTTTGTAAACTTTGCTTTTGGCGGCATTATTTTCACTCCTTGTCTTTTGTAAAACAGCTGTTTTAAAACGTATGTTTTAATTATATCAGATAATATTAACTTTGTCAATACTACATTTACATATAAAATAAACGAGCCGTCGCCAGCTCGTTTGTTTTTACATTTCATCTGATCGGTTATCAATAACTTCCGAAAAATCGTTCCCTTTTATCTCTATATATGAATTATCTTTCACTTTGCCCGTAATATTATTGTATGAATAATCTACTGTTGCTTTTACTTTTTGGGCATTTTCCATGCGCTCCTTTTTATGAGCAGGTCTAAACACACAAAAAATCATAGTACCAAAAATAAGAAACATTCCAAATGCTACTGACAAAATAAACACCAGAGTATTGGCAATAATAAATGAGAAAACCATTATTGCAAACGCCACAACAACCACTGAAAAAATAGCAATCTTTTCTCCCTTTGTCGCCGTTACAGATGTTGAGTAGTTTACAGACTTAGACTTTTGAAATCCGACAATACTTTTATTCTTTTTCATACTGCTTTTACCGTTTCCTTTATAATATTTTTTTATTAGGCTTATAGCGCAAACATGCACACTTTTATATTATACAATAAACCCAACAATAAACGCCGTTCCTGACGCTGCCAAGGCTACTACAATAAGAGGCAATCCGAAATATGCAAGTATAACAGCAGCAACTGTACCTGCAACTGCCGTTATCATATTTCCGGTAGAATAGAAAATTGCAGGTATTGTCATTGCACTAAGTACAGCATATGGAATATAATACAAAAAGCTGCGCAAAAACTTTGATCTTATCTTTTTCCTCATAAGAGTAAATGGGATCATTCGCACAAGATATGTAACTCCCGCCATTACAGCAATATATATAACTATGCTCATGATGTTTTCTTCTCCTCTTCTGAAACCGGAAATATAATTGCCGCCGCAGCTGACGCAACTATTGCACTGATTATAACTGCAAATCCACCCGAAAGCGATGGTACTGCATAATAAAGAATCGTGCTTATTGCTGCCGCTATAATTATTACAAACAATACGCTTTTGCTCTTCTTTGCAGCTGGAATGATTATTGCAAGGAACATTCCATAGAGAACTATTCCCATTGCATCAGTTATAGGTGCTGGAAGAATATTTCCTGCCACAGCACCAAGAAGCGTTCCGCCGCTCCACCCAATAAATGATATAAGAATAAGTCCGTACATATATCTCGGAGTAAGCTTTGATGGCTGGGCTGATGCCATGGCAAAAATTTCATCTGTTATACCAAATGAAACCGCAAGTCTGTGCGGTGTATTAAACGAAGTGTCAAGTTTTTGAGAAAGTGAAAGTCCCATAAGTGAATATCGTATGTTTATAACAAACTGCGTAACTGCCATTTCTATATATGTACCGCAGGCTGCTATAACTCCTACACCTGCCGCCTGCCCTGCCGATGTAAGATTTGTCATTGATATACATACAGCTTCTATTACTGTAAGTCCTGCTCTGACTGCCATTATTCCAAAACCAAAAGATACAGAAAAATATCCAAGAGCTATTGGAATTCCATGAATAAGTCCTCTTCTGAATCCAAGTCTCAATTTTTACTACTCTCCTTAGCAAATTGTGGGTGCTGCCTGAGAAGTTCTTCTCTTGCACTTTTTAAAATAAGCTCACTCGGCGGTTCACCGCACATAATACGTCCTATTTCACGCACTCTTCCCTCAAAGTCAAGCGGAGTTACCTTAGTGGAAGTACGATCATTTTCCTGCTGCTTTTCAATTTTAAGATGATGCTCTGCCATAATACCTATCTGAGAAAGATGTGTAACGCAAAGAACCTGTCTCACACTGCCAAGCTCACTAAGCTTTATGCCTATTTTTTGTGCAGCACGACCGCTTACTCCTGTGTCTATTTCATCAAAAATCATAGTAGGAATGCTGTCTTTATCTGCAATTACACATTTCAGGGCAAGCATTATTCTTGAAAGCTCACCGCCAGATGCTATTTTAGCAAGCGGTTTTAAAGATTCGCCCTTATTTGCGGAGATCATAAGTTCCATTCTATCCATGCCCTGCAATGTAAGCTTGCCAACGCTATGAGATACTTCCAAACGCACACCGGGCATATCAAGAAATTGCAGCTGCTCAGCAACTAAACTTGTAAAACGCTTAGCCGTTTCTGCTCTATAATTGCTAAGTGCCTTTGCTCGATTTGAAACCTCTGTTAAAAGCTCTGCCTTTTCACGTCTGAGCTGTTCTATTTCATCGGCATTATTCTGCATATTTTTAAGCTCTTCTTTTGCTTCCATGCAGCGCTTTACCAGTTCATCTCCTGTGCATACATATGAACGTGTAAGCTCTCTTATGGCATTACTTCTACTTTGAAGCTTTGCAAGCTTTATTTCGTCCAGCTCCATATTGTCGGCAATCTCTCTCAAAGTCTCTGATATATCACGAAGTTCAAGCTCTGTAGTTTTAAGCCTTTTTACAAGACCATCAGCCTCGGCAATATATTCACTCTGAGAATCAACTGAATTTTCAGCATCACGTATAAGACCTACCGCATCTGAAGAATCATCATTATCAATAGCTGCTGCCGCAAATCTTAATGCAGTTATTATATTTTCCGATTGCATAAGACGTTCAAGCGAACTAGCAACTTCGTCCTCTTCTCCCATTTTCAAGCCAAGCTCTTCTACATCCGAAACAAGATCTTTCAGAAATTCTGATTTTTTCTTCTGTTCCTGAGATTGTTTCACAAGACTGCTGAGCCTTTTCGCTTTTTTCTGCAATGTTCTGAAACTCTCCTGATACGCAAGCAAAAGAGAATCATCTCCGCCAAATCTGTCTATCATATCCATGTGCCTATCAGATGACATGAGAAGCTGAGTATCATGCTGACCGTGTATGTCAATAAGTACATCGCCCAAGCGTTTCAAAGCACCTACAGTAGCAGTTTTATGATTTATTCTGGCAGTACTTCCACCATCTGCAATTATTTCACGAGTAAGCAAAAGTTCGTCCTCAGCTTCTATCCCAAGCTCAGAAAGAACTTCCTTTACATTATCATCAATATCCTGAAACAGCGCAGAAATAACAGCCTTATTGCAGCCTGTACGTACTATATCCCTTGTAACACGCTGACCTAGAACAGCGTTTATACCGTGTATAAGAATAGATTTACCAGCACCTGTTTCGCCAGTAAATACATTAAAATTACGGCAAAGCGGAATACGAGCCTTTTCAATAACTGCAAGATTTTCAATATAAATTTCAGTAAGCATAAAAACGCCTCGATCCCTTATTCTGTATCAAAAATATTGCCAATGCTAAATTGCAGCGCAAGTTTCTCTGCTTGTTTTTCATCACGCATCAGCACAAAAATGGTATCATCACCGGCAATAGTTCCTACTACACCATTTTTATTCATAGCATCAAACGCCGCACAAGCAGCCTGTGCCATTCCCGAACGGCAGTGTATAACAAGCATATGTCCGGCAAAATCAGCACTAAGCACCGATTCTTTAATAATTCCGTCCATTGCCGCTGGTGCATCATGTTTTACATAACGCACAGTATTTCCTACATGCTGCTTCGTAAGCCTAAGCTCGTGCATATCTCTTGAAAGAGTTGCCTGCGTTACTTTTATGCCCTCCTCTTCAAGTAAACTTTGAAGTTCATCCTGTGTATGAACTTCATTATCGGATATAACTCGAAGAATAAGAGTATGCCTTTCTTTTTTCATATAAAACCTCCTCCTTCAAGACTGCCGTTTCCTTTCAGCGAATGTGTTATTTTACGGTTAAGTGAATCAAAGAATGTATTGCCACTCAAATCAACTAACTGTATAGTGTGCTCTGAACGGTATATAGTAAGGTGACTGCATGAATCAAACGGTACAGGTGTTTCACCGTCAGATGAAATATAGATATCACCGCCATCACGAACGGAAAGTCTTACGCAAAGCCTGCTTTCCGGCGAAAATAATATAGGTCTTGAAGCAAGTGAGTGAGGACATACAAGAGTAAATCCTATACATGAAAATTCAGGTTCTATTACACTGCCACCTGCTGAAAGGGCATATGCAGTTGAACCTGTCGGCGTACTAAATATTGCTCCATCAGCACGATATTGTCCAAGCAGTACTTCGTTTCTGTACACTGAAAAATCAATGACACGTGCAAACTGACGTTCGAGAACTATATCGTTAAGAGCAGTAAAATGCTGAAATGTATAACCTTTTTCATCCGTAAGATCACCGCACAGCATCATACGCTTTGATACACGATAGTCTCCTGTTTTGAGACGTGACAGTTCGTGAAGCTGTGAGGGTTCAATAGATGCCATAAATCCTAATCTGCCGGTATTTATACCTAGAAGCATCGCATCAGAGCCCATAAGAGCCTTTGCACAACGTAGAATAGTTCCGTCTCCGCCTATTGCAACAGCAAAGTCAGCATTTTGTACAGATTCATCAAAAGGAGCATATTGTACAAATGATTTATCATAAAAAAGTGCACGCAATTGCGGATCTGCGATTACTTCAAAATCATTGTTGTTTAATGTATCACAAACATTACGTGCGCAGGAAAGCGCATTTATCTTTTGAAGATTTGGAAAAATAACAGCTTTCAAGTCTCTATACTCCCTTGTAATTATTTATATGAAAAAGCCTCTTCTACTATGGCTTTATAATCAACTGTATTATGCATACGCTCATCATTTATATAATCATTTAATATAACAGCTAAATACTCTATATTGCCTGAACCGCCCTTTACCGGAGAAGGACAAAGCATCATAAGAGAAAAACCGTTTTTATTAAACTCCTCTGTTACTTTCACAAGTACGTTCATATGTACTTTACGTGATTTTACTAAGCCATTCTTACCTACGTTTTCTCTTCCGGCTTCAAACTGAGGTTTTATAAGAACAGCAGCAATACCGCCTTTCTTGAGAAAATGCGCTATATGCGGCAGTATCAAATTAAGAGATATAAACGAAACATCTGTAGATATAAAATCTATAGATTCCTGTACTGTTTCAGTATTAAGCTCTCTTATATCAGTTCCTTCAAGGTTCACAACACGACAGTCTTTACAAAGTTTATCAGCTAGCTGGCCATGACCTACATCTACAGCATAGACCTTTGAAGCGCCTCTTTGCAGCATACAATCAGTAAAACCACCTGTGGAAGCTCCGATATCCATGCAAATTTTTCCTTTAAGATTTATGTTACAGAGTTCCAGTGCTTTTTCAAGTTTAAGTCCACCTCTGCCTACATATGCAAGACCTTCGCCCTCCATTTTTATAACAGAGTTTTCATTCACCTGCTTTGACGGCTTTGTACAGATAGTTTCATCAAGTTTTATCTGCCCCGCTTTTATAAGCTCCTGAGCCCTTGCACGGCTTACCGCTATACCTCGTGAAATAAGCTCTGCATCAAGCCTTGCCATCTGATGTTTCCTTTCCCGCTAAATCTCTTATAGTTCTTAACATTGCTTCTTTGCTGAGTCCAAGCTGTTCAAGCTGAGACATCATTGATGCCTGTTTTATAAATCCCTTTGCAGTTATACGTTTATATTTGCCATTATACCCATTTTCCATAAGAATACAGCCCAGCTGTTGGGAAATACTCCCCATATCATAAGCTTCCTCAAAGAAAATTATATTTTTATAAGACATAGCAATATCTACGACCATCTTATCAATTGGAAATATTCTTGTAAGCTTTAACAAATCGCAGTTTATTCCCTCTTCTTCAGCCATTTTATGTGCCTTAAAAAGATTATCGTATATTCTGCCATAAGATATAACAAGTGTGTCAGTTCTCTTCCCTGCAATATGGGTATAATCAGAATTGAGTGCCGTCTTGTCAAACTCTGTATGATCTGTTCCTCTAGGATAACGCACGCACGCAAGTCCGGTATCCTCATACATAGCTCTTTTCATACAAAGATAAAGTTCATCATAGCATGAAGGAGAATATATAACAGCACCCGGAACAGTACTTATATAGCTTACATCAAACATACCATGATGTGTTTCACCATCTTCACCTACAACTCCAGCACGATCAATACCAAGCACTACATGAGCGCCGCTTATTGCAACATCATGCATGATCTGATCATATGCTCTTTGAAGAAATGACGAATATACTGCAAATACTGGCATAAATCCTTGTTTGGAAATAGAAGCTGCAAATGTAACAGCGTGCTGTTCTGCAATACCCACATCAAAATATCTTTTTGGAAATGCTCTTTCAAAATGATGAAGTCCAGTACCATGCTCCATTGCAGCGGTTATAGCACAGAGAGAGGTATCCTTTCGAGCTGTTTGAACAAGAAATTTTCCAAACATATCGGAAAATGTATCCTCACAAGCTGCCTCTGGATTTCCTGTTTCAATATCAAACTTTGATACACCGTGATATTCTCCCGGATTATTTTCAGACGGCTGATATCCTCTTCCCTTTACTGTATTAACATGAACCAAAACAGGACATCCGTAGCTTTTAGCAGCAAGAAGAACCTCGTCAAGTTCTTCTATATTGTGACCGTCTACAGGTCCTAAATATACGAATCCCAGATCTTCAAATATTGTAGAAAATCCAAGCACGGTTTCTTTAAATACGTCCTTTGAATTCTTTATAAACTTCGCCACTGGAACGCCTATAGCACTGCTTGTAAGCCTTTTTTCAACACGTTTTTTGGCTTTTACATAGTTTTCAGTTCCACGTATAGCAGAAAGATATTTAGCAAGAGAACCTACATTTTTTGAAATAGACATTTCATTATCATTGAGAATTACTATGAGCTTATTATTTTTCGACTTTCCGGCATTATTAAGGCCTTCATAGGTAAGTCCGCCCGTCATAGCGCCATCGCCTACAATTGCAATGGTATGATGATTATTTTTCTTAAGACGATTAGCTTCGGCAATACCTGTAGCTATGGAAATAGCCGTACTGCTATGACCGCTTATAAATGAATCGTGCTCTGATTCAGACGGCTTTGGAAAGCCTGATATGCCATTTTCCTGTCTAAGTGTATCAAATTTGTCGTTTCTTCCGGTCAAAAGCTTATGTGTATAACACTGATGACCTACATCCCAGACAAATTTATCTTGTGGTGAATCAAAAACACGGTGCAGAGAAACAGTAAGTTCTACTACGCCAAGATTAGAAGCTAGATGTCCACCTGTCCTTGATACAGTGGAAATAAGTTTCGTTCTTATTTCCTGACAAAGTTTATCACATTGCTTCACAGTAAGTTTTTTTACATCTTCCGGAAGATTCAGTATCTCAAGCATATCTGTATCCCCTGAAAGAGACTTTTTTCCGGTTGTGGTTTTCATATATATATTGCTGCGACACTATGTCGCTTTCCCCTTATTTTATTCGCACCAATAAATCGTGCGTCAAATCCTTCAAAAATTCATGTTTATCAAACTGTTCGAGTATACCTATTGCCTCTTCTGTAAGCTGAGCTGCAAGCTTTTCAGCTTCATGAATCCCCATAAGAGTTACAAAAGTTGTTTTATTGGAGGCTTCATCGCTTCCTACAGGCTTGCCGAGAACCTCGGTAGTACTTGTAACATCGAGAATATCATCTATTATCTGGAATGCCAATCCAACACATGAACCGTATCTGTCTGCCTTTGCAATAACTTCATCATCTGCTCCTGCAACAACACATCCCATACAGCAAGCTGCACGAATAAGCGCACCCGTCTTACCTGCACACATAGCACGCAGGTTTTCTATATCAACATCACAGCGCTTTTCATTTTCCATATCTATTATCTGTCCGCCGATCATACCCTTATAACCGGAAGTTTCAGATAAAATATCTATGATCTTAACTCTTTTATCAAAACTCAAATTTTCATCCTTCGCTATAACAGAAAAAGCATGAATAGAAAGCGCATCTCCTGCTAAAATAGCAGTAGCTTCATCAAACTCCTTGTGACATGATTTTCTGCCACGACGATAATCATCATCATCCATAGCAGGCAGATCATCATGAATAAGTGAAAAAGTATGAATCATTTCAAGAGCAGCAGCTGCCGAAAGAGCATCCTCTGGCGAACCGCACATCAAGCGACAAAATTCCATAACCAGAACAGGTCGTATACGTTTTCCGCCTGCTTCTAAAGAATAGCGCATAGCATCTACAACTCTCTCCTGACGTTTTATGCTTTCTTCATATGGCAGATAGGCTTTCAATGCATTTTCAATAAGCTCTATATCTTTTGTCATCTGCTCCTTATGTACGTCCTTCATATCATCTACTCCTTCTCTTCTTTATGTTCCTGTATTTTCAGCTTGGCATTACTAAGCTGCTTTGAACATTCTGCTGAAAGTCTAATTCCCTTTTGATAAAGTTCTACAGATTCTTCAAGCGTAAGAGTGTTTTTCTCAAGCTTTTTTGTTATCTCAGAAAGTGCATTAAGATTTTCTTCAAACGTCATCTATATCATCCTTTCTTCCAATTACCTTTACATAAAGCTGTCCACTGGCAAGCCTTACATCCAGTTCATCTCCCAATACGGCTTCTTCTGCGCTTCGCAATATGGTATTATTTTTATAAACAAGAGAATAACCTCTTTGCAGTATCTTTAAAGGACTAAGCGCATCAAGACGAACAAGCTCTTTTTGAAATAAATTCTCACTTTGACGCAATTTAGCATCCATAAGATCAGCAAGTTTTTTTGACAGTAGGTCAAGTTCACTTTGTGCCATAATATGCTTGTTTTCAGGAGACAAAGAGCGCAAATATTCCGTCAAACGCTGCAATTGAATTTCTCTCTGTTGGTTACTATTAAAAAACACCTTATCAAGAATGCCAGTTTCTCTTTGAAGTCTATCCTTCAACTCGTCTATAGACGGAACTGCAAGTTCTGCCGCTGCCGATGGTGTCGGTGCTCTGAGATCCGCTGCACCATCAGTAAGAGAGACATCAGTTTCGTGCCCAACAGCAGATATTACAGGAACAGAAGAATTATAAACCGCCATAACAACACGTTCTGTATTAAACGCACTAAGATCTTCCGCAGATCCTCCGCCTCGTCCTACAATAAGGACATCGCAATCATATTTTCCTGCCATTTCAATAGATCTTGCTATAGATTCCGGCGCTGCTTCACCCTGAACCTGTGCAGGAAAAACATGCAGCTCACATAATGGATATCGTCTCGATAT
This sequence comes from uncultured Ruminococcus sp., assembly GCA_910579955.1. Taxonomy (GTDB): domain Bacteria; phylum Bacillota; class Clostridia; order Oscillospirales; family Ruminococcaceae; genus Ruminococcus_C. The sequence goes on from CAJTWE010000017.1 coordinate 13,798, forward strand.
AACATTTATTATATCTTGCAATGCCGCTCCTATTCCAGAAGTAACGACTCCAACCTTACTGGGATGTGTTGGTATTGGGCGCTTTGCTGACGTGTCAAATACACCCATTTCCAAAAGCTTTTGTTTAAGCTTTTCAAGTGCAAGCTGCTGCTGACCTATGCCATCTTCCTGCATATCAGTAACATAAAGCTGAAAGCTTCCGTCACGTTCATAAAGAGATGCCGATGCAGCAGCTATAATATGCATACCGTCCTTAGGTCTAAATTTTATTCTATCCGCATATGAGCGAAACATTACAGCTTTTACTGCACATTCAGAATCCTTTAACGTAAAATAACAATGCCCTGTTCTTGTATGACAAACGAAATTTGATATTTCACCACGAACAAGTATGCTCTGCACAGCCTTATCTTCTTTAAGACGAAATGCAACATATCTGTTAATCTGTGAAATCGTCAGTATACTCAAGCTGCATTCCTCCGTTCATAATAGCTGCATAAACAGCTGTACCTGCCGCATTATCACATGAAAACTCAGGCTCTGCAAAAAATGCTCCAAACTCTGATTCAAGAGACTGCCTTATAATTCTATTCGACATAACTCCACCTGCATATATTACAGGAACATCACCTTTTTTGCAAAGTGCTTCCCTTGTCATGGCTGCAATGGTTTTCTCTATAGATTTAAGACAATACATTGCAGTATCATAAGGTGTCGTACCATCGGAAATGAGTTTTTTACATTGATTTTCAAGTCCTGAAAGGCAGCAGTTTCCATCCTTTATAACGGGTTTTACTTTCCATCTGCGGTCGCTTTTTACAGCAAGCTTTTCAAGCTCTTTGCCACACGGAAATTTAAGTCCCAGCATAAGTCCAACTCTGTCAATAGCCTGTCCAGCCTTTAAATCAAGTGAAGTACCGATCTCTGTTATTTTAATAAGTCCGTCACTGCAAGGCTCACAATACAAACAGTCAGTAGTTCCTCCACTTACATGAAATGCAATAAACGTTCTCTCTATAAGTGAAAGTTTTTTTGCAGAATAAAGCGCAGCCATAATATGACCTATCTGATGAGAGGTTTTATATATTTTAGCTCCTGTAACAGCCGCTATTCCCTTAGCCATTGTCTGACCGCACAAAAAGCACGGCATATATGAACCGCTTATATTTCTCGGTCGTACAGATACACCTATTGCAGAAAGATTTGACAACCTTTCAGGCAATAGCTTTTCAATTATTTCAGGCAGCTGCTTTGTATGATGAAAAACAGCATCGCTTTGCCTCAGCCCTGCTTCACCATTCTTTACAGGAAGAAGCTTTTTTTCTTGTCTAAGAATTCCATTCTCAGTATCAAACACGGAACATGAGGTCGTATAATTGCTGGTATCCAGCCCAAGATACTCAGGCATTTCCGTTCTGCTGCTCCTCAGTACGATTTTCACGCACATATGCACCAAGCACACCATTTATAAATGCAGTATCTTCCTGATACGTATATTCCCCTGCAAGAGTTATAGCCTCGGAAATAGCTGCATTATCAGGCATAGTATCATCATAGAGTATCTCGAAAAGAGCAAGCCTCAAAATTGTAAGGTTAAGTCTCGGAAGTCTTGTTATACTGCGCTTTGTGCTGTATTTTGCAATGATCTCATCAAGAGTATCTCTATGTATAAGAACGCCCTCTACCATCTCACGTACTGAATCTGTTACAGTAAGTCCCTGAACCTCTTCTGCCAATTGATACATCTCTTCCGTTGTATCGTCTTCACGGAAAGAGAGCTCAAATAAAATAAGAAACGCACATTCACGAATCTCATGTCTTGTTATTGCTGCATTACCTGTCATAATTACCTCCTGTATTTAACTTCATCTGGCAGACAGGATTGCTGCTCTTTTTTAAGCAGCAAACTGTCAACCGTTAATACTTTATTCAATATTTCCACCCGTTACAGGTTACATACTTTTATTATACCAAAAAAAATCTAAGATTACAACTATTTCACCTCAAAAAGTCTGATATTTTCTGCTGGAATTGTAATTTCACCTAAAATTACGTCTTTTATGGCTGCTGCTTTTGCAGAATCAAGCCCATCTGTTTGTACAACCACCTTTGCGCTATCGTTATCTAAGTACACAATACAGTCTGAATATCCCATTGATTTTACAATAGACTCAATATTGCTCTCACTTTCTATAAGCTTTGAGGTTTCCACTGCCGCAATGGCATCTGTGATAAATTCGTCCTCAGTTCTGTCGCCGCCTCCCATAATGGATTGAAGAGTAGCAACACTTTCATCACGGCTGGATGTTCTCTCAAGTCGTGCCTGTGCAAAGTATTCCTCAGCAGACTGTCCTTCTGCCTGAGCTGACGGTATTTCGTCTATTTTCTCTTCCTTATTTTCACTATTTTCGCTATTTTCATTCACAGTTGTCTCTTCTGTCTTACTGTCTTTTTCAGATTTTTTGTTATCTTTTTCTGCATTTGCCGTGTCTGTCTGCGATGCATTCACAAACTCTGTATCGCCATATGATACAGTGCCTTTCATATCAGCCGTATCCTTTGGCGATGTATCAACACCATCTTTTGTAATAGCATAATTCACATACACTGCTACTGCAAGCATAAGTGTAAGACACGACAGTATTATCTGCTTCTTTCCAATGATAAATGATGGCTTTTTCATGATCAGTACCCGCTTTCACTAATTTTCTTTGTTACACATATTCGGTTGGATGGAATATCCAGAACAGCTCCCACTGCACTTATTATTTCTTCTCTTACCACATTATGCTCCCCTCCTTCGCAAGCTATAATAACACCGATAACCTCCGGATTCTTTGCACACTCTATAAGTGCAGAATCTCCTGTTTTTTCATCTAAAATGACATGCTGACTTTTTACCTCCCTTGAATTTTCACTAAACTGTTGTTCTGCGTTCTGGGCATAGGAATAGGACACGCTGCCGGAAACAGTTATCATAACACGACATGAACCTACACCGTCGATCTGAGAAAGCATCTCTTCAAGACGCTCCTCAAGTATTCCTGCATATCTCTGCGATTCCTCCGGCAGACCTGAATTATCTGTCGCTTGCATCATAGATTCATCCGTTTTTTTCTCACTATCCGGAATCCATGATGACAACAAAATGCATATAAGTCCTGCAACGCCGCCAAGTACAATCAGACGAACTGATTTTTCATTGTTCATAGACCCTTTCAGTTTCTCAAAAGCTTTCTTCAGCATGTATCTCCACTTCCTTTCCCAGAACATTCCTTAGCACATGTTCGGCTTCCTCTGCTTTTGTGCTTACAACTGTAACACTGCTAATATTTATGCTTTTATTTTCATTTGTATTCATACAAACAGTTATGCGACTGCACGGAACTGAATCTTCCGCCAGCTTTAGTCTCAGTGCATCTTCCAATTCTTTCTCTGCAAGACGCAATACTTCTTCATCTGTTGCTTCCATAATATTATTCACATTTTCATCAGACGTACTGCTTATCATAAAATCATGATCTATATCCTTTATACTTCCAAAAAACGGTGTCAGCACTCCTATAAGCAAAAGACAGGATGTAAAAAGCTTTAGCTGAGAATCAAATTTTCCATAAGGTTTTATTGCGGTTATTATACCGATTATAAGACTTAAAACGCTTATCTGTAAAATCATTTCCTTAACATCTTCCAAGTTCATTTCCTCCTATGCAGACGCATTACCTGTAAGCATAAGTACTAAAGCTATTGCCACCAGAAACATCACAGAAAAACATACAAGCACAGCAAATGTCATACGCAGAGTAAGTTCAATTCCACGCAGCAGTCTTGTAATCCCTGACACTCCGAATAATTCAGCCAAAGCAGCTGCTCCACTTACCACAAGTCTATACAGCATAAGCTCTATCAGTACAGGCAAAAACAATATACAAAGCGTTACTATTCCAACAAAGCCTGTACAGCTTTTAAGTATTTTAAGGCTGCCCAGAACTGTACTGTATGCATCAGACACTGCGCCTCCCACAAACGGTACAAAATTCGATACAACATATCTTGCTGTCTTTGAAGCAAAAGTATCAGTTGCACCTCTAACTATGCCCTGAATAGAAAGCACACCTATAAAAATAGTCATAAGAAATCCCAGCGTCCATGTTACAATATTTTTCATAAGGCGCTGCAATCCTCCGGTAGATCCGTTCGGCGTTACCGCATCCGTTATAGACAGTGCAAGACACATGCTTAAAAAGGGAAGCAACGCTTTATCAATAACCTGAATTATAATATTTACAATAGCATACACGGCAGTATTATAGCAAAGTCCTGCACCGGGATTGCCGCTTGTTATAATTATTCCAGCAAACACCGGTGTAAAGAATGTCATAAAATCAGAACTTTGAGTAATTGTTTCACGCACTCTAAAAAAACAACTGCATATATCAGGCATTACCGCAGATGCTCCTGCAATTGCAGTTATAAGATTGCTCATATGTTCTGTACCGCCACGTAAACCGCCCTTAGCAGCGTCAACAAACGCTGTAAAAACTATTACAGCTGTGAGAGAAAGAAAAACACGCAGCGGAGATGTAAGCTTGGCTGCCAACGTACTGCCTATAAGCTCTATTATCTCCCATACACCGAATTTATCAACTGCCTCCGGATCATCAACGCTTATACTGTATTTTTCAAGAACATCCTGAACATCCGGCGATATATCATCTGTTATATCATAAGCACCGCTGGCAGATATAAGCTCTTCTGAGACCTCATATTCTGATTCTTCTGCAAACACACACATTCCTGCACACATCATAGCACATATGAAAAACGCACTTAGAAATACTGCTGCAAATTTTTTTAAAAATCCTCTCATTGAAGCACCCCTGTTATAAGCGTGAGAATCGAATCTATCATGGGCATCGTAAGAATAAGGAGTGCTATTCTGCCCCATATTTCCACAGTAGAGGCAAGAGCCTGTTCTCCGCTATCACGGCATATATCAGCTGCAATGCCTGTCATATAGCATATTCCCATTGCTTTCAGCAGAGACTTGAAGCAGGATTTATCAAGACTTGTTTTTTCAAATAAAATTTCAAGTTGTTCTATAGCAGGAGATGCAAATGCAAGAGCTGCTGCCGTTACCATTACGCATATAGCAATAGAAGAAAACATCGCCTGCTCACGGCAATACTGTTTCAGCAATATACCCGTTACTGCACCAATTATACAAAGAGCTGCCGCACTTACAGTATCACCCATCATAACCCAAACACCGATTTTATCTTATCGAAAAGATCGGCTATTTCATCTACTATAAGCATAAGAACAACTATCAGTCCTGCCAATGTAGTCATCATTGCCTGTTCTTCACGCTCTGCACGCCGCAAAACAAGGTTAAGCACTGCCACTATTATACCTGCTCCGGCTATTTTAAAAACCAAGTCGATTTCCACGTATATTTCCTTTCTTTCAAAAGAGCAGCAATGCTGCTGTCATTCCTCCAAGAAGTCCAATAGAACGATAAAGCTTGCCCTTTTTATGACATTGATTAAGTGCATTTTCATATATTACAGAAAGTTCCTCCTCTGCTCTTTCAATGCACATAAGCTGTCCGTCTATATCACTTGTACCAAGGCTATCACCAAACGATAATAGAAGCTCCACAAGTTCGCAGGAAAGGAGCTTATCCTCTGAAAGAGCCTTTTGCCATGCAAATGGAAACGACATTCCATTAGACATACATTCCATAACACGTGCAAGAAAAGTCAGTTCCTGTACTCTTTGCCTTTCAGTAAGCTCTGATATAAGCTCAAATAACGTATCGCCTCTGTATCTCATAAGAATTCCAAGTTCACTTAAAAATGTTCGTACAGAAACACATAACTCCACCTGCTTTTTCAGATTTCCGGAAACTCGTGCACCTATTCCTGCACCACATACTACAATGCAGATAATTCCAATTAACTTTATCATAAAGCATTTATTCTTTGCACGGATACAAGCTTGCCGGGTTTTGTTCCTTCCCCAATAAATGCCACGCATGAGAATACACCTGCATCTATCAGCGGTTTCAGAGTTCTGCGTTTCATAATATCATCAATACTTCCTGCATGGGCAGAAGCTATAATATTCACGCCACAGCCAAATACCTGCAAAAGAGCATCAGCCTCTCCACGGGTACTTATCTCATCACATATTATGTATTCTGGAGTCATTGCACGAAGCGCCATAACTGCACCATCACTTCTTGGGAAGCCGTCAAATATATCTGTATGCGCTCCTATATCATACTGCGGCAAACCGTGAAGCATTCCTGCAATTTCACCTCTTGTATCAATCAGAGAAACCCTTGAACTGCTGCCTAACAGTCTGCATGTATCACGAAGCATAGTTGTTTTTCCGCTGCCTGCTTTTCCTGCTATAAGAACTCCGCCTCCGTATCTTACAACTGTTTCACGTACAAGCTTTGCAGCACAGTTTTCAACTTGTCTTGGCAATCGAAAGCATAAACTGCTTATATTACGCATACCCGACAGCTCACCCTCATTATATACTGCCGTACCGGACAATCCAACTCTCGCACCGCCTCTCAGAGTTATAAATCCTTCACGAAGCTCTCTGGAAAAGCTGTACACTGAATATTCGCACACGCTGCGAAAAGTCTCTTCTATCTCTGCTTTTGTAACTCTCACAGCCTGCTCAGGATATGTGGTTAAATTTCCACTTATCATAAGAAAATGTTCTCTTCCATCTACTGTAACAGCTAAGGGTCTGCCAGCACGGATTCTTATCTCCTGTAGTCTGTTCATATCTCCATGCTGCATTGATTGAACCGCACTTCTTAGTCTTGGTGACAGATATGAAAAGTACCTTGTCCATATATCCATAATATTCATACCTCCTTCTCTTTCTGCTTCATACTATGCTTAAAAATAACTGTATAGAACAAAAAAGACGTATCGTCTTTGCAAACGACACGTCTTTTATTTAAAATAATATAAGGATATGAGCCTTAGATTAAAGCTCGATCTCACCGGCTTCGCCCTCGATTACATAATAGAGCTTGTTTTCTTCCGGCTTTACATACAGATTGATAGATTTTGCAGCTGTCTTAGCATTGCCAGTTGCTTCAGACCATGCAGCTACAGCCTTGCTTTCAAGAGAAGTTACATCAATACATTTGTCTGCATACTGAAGTTCCATGCTTACCTTCTTGCATACTCTCTTAGGAGCTGCCTTTGTTTCGGTTGCTGTTACTGGGCTTACTGGTGCGGACTTTGTTGTATCTGTTACCTTTGGTTCAGTTGTCTTTACCTGTGCAGCTTTAGTCTGAGCAACAGTTGTTTTCTTTCTTGCAGCCATTTTTTAATCCTCCTGACTATTAGTCCTTGTTTACAACTTCTTTGAGATTCTTGCTTGCCTTGAATACCGGAGCCTTAGATGCCGGCACCTGAATGATCTCACCAGTCTTAGGATTCTTACATTCCTTGGCATTGCGATCACGTACCTCGAAGGAGCCAAAACCGGATACTGTTACCTTGTCTCCGGCAGACAGTGCTTCTGTAATTACAGCAAATACACTGTTTACAGCCTTCTCTGCATCTTTCTTGGTGCATTCATTTTTTGTTTGCATCGCCTGAATCAGTTCTGCCTTTGTCATTATTGTTTCCTCCAAAAATTTAGTCTAATGGCATTATATACTATTCTTTCGGGTTTGTCAAGATTTTCGGAGAAAACTGACATTTGCACGGAATATGGCTATGTTTTGAGTGAATTTTTATTGAAAAATACACGTATTTTAGTCATTATTCAGCTATAAGTCCGTTATCATCCACATCTATATGAATAACAGTGTCTGCTGTAGGATTCTTTTCAATTATCATTCTTGCTGCCAAAGTTTCAAGCTTCTGCTGTATAAAACGTCTAAGAGGTCTTGCACCAAAATTCACATCATAGCCTTGAGACACGATAAATTCCTTTGCTCTGTCACTAACCTCAAGTTTAAGCTGCTGCTCTGCAAGACGCTTTTTCAAGCTCTCTAGCATAAGTTCAACAATACGGTAAATCTCTGATTTTGTAAGAGGTTTATAGAATACGATCTCATCAAGTCGATTTAAAAATTCAGGTCTGAAAGACTGCTTTAGCAAAGCTTCTACATTCTCTCTTGCACTTTCAGAAATACTTCCATCCTCCGATGTTCCGTCAAGAATATAATGAGAGCCAAGGTTTGATGTCAGGATAATAATAGTATTTTTGAAATCCACTGTTCTACCCTGTGAATCTGTAATACGTCCATCATCAAGCACCTGTAAAAGAACATTGAAAACATCCGGATGAGCCTTTTCCACTTCATCAAGAAGTACAACAGAATATGGCTTTCTGCGAACCGCTTCTGTCAGCTGACCGCCCTCTTCATAGCCAACATATCCGGGAGGCGCACCAATAAGTCTGCTCACACTGTATTTTTCCATATATTCGCTCATGTCAATACGGACTATATTTGTTTCATCATCAAACAAAGCTTCTGCCAGTGCCTTTGCAAGCTCTGTTTTACCAACACCGGTAGGGCCTAAAAACAGGAATGAACCAAGAGGACGGTTAGGGTCTTGAATGCCTGCACGTGAACGAAGGATAGCATCACTTACTTTTTGTACAGCTTCTTCCTGACCTATCACACGCTTATGAAGTATTTCTTCCATATGAAGAAGCTTTTCTCTTTCGCCCTCCATAAGCTTTGATACAGGAATACCTGTCCATCTCGCAACAATTTTTGAAATTTCTTCTTCTGTTACCTTATCTCGAAGAAGAGTGCCTTCACTCTTCTGTTTTTCAGTCTTCGCTTCTTCCTCTGCAAGTTCCTTTTTAAGCTGAGGAAGTTTACCGTATTTTAGCTCTGCGGCACGATTAAGGTCATAATCACGTTCCGCCTTTTCAATTTCTCCACCGATTTTTTCAAGCTCTTCACGAAGCTTTTGCACTTTTGAAATATCGTCCTTTTCATTTTCCCATTTAGCTTTCATCTCATGGAATTCTGCTCTCATTTCAGAAAGCTCTTGCTGTACTTCTTTAAGATGTTCCTGAGAAATTGCGCTGTCTTCTTTTTTAAGAGCAGCCTCTTCTATTTCATGCTGAATGATCTTTCTCTGTATTTCATCAAGCTCTGTCGGCATAGAGTCCATTTCTGTACGAATAAGAGCACAGGCTTCATCTACAAGGTCAATTGCCTTATCCGGTAAAAAACGGTCTGATATATATCTATCTGAAAGAGTTGCTGCTGCAATAAGCGCCTGATCTTGTATTTTCACGCCGTGAAAAACTTCATATCTTTCTTTCAGACCTCTGAGAATTGAAACAGCATCCTCTACAGTTGGCTCTTCCACAAGAACAGGCTGAAAACGTCTTTCAAGAGCAGCATCTTTTTCAATATACTGACGATATTCATTAAGTGTTGTAGCGCCTATACAATGCAGCTCACCTCTTGCAAGCATTGGCTTCAAAAGATTTCCTGCGTCCATTGCACCATCTGATTTACCTGCTCCCACAATAGTATGCAGTTCATCAATAAACAGAATTATTCTGCCCTCGCTTTTCTTTATCTCAGAAAGAACAGCCTTAAATCTTTCTTCAAATTCACCTCTGTATTTTGCACCTGCCACAAGTGCGCCCATGTCTAGTGAAAATACCTTTCTGTCCTTTAGATTATCCGGAACATCACCTCTTACAATACGAAGTGCCAAACCTTCTGCAATAGCAGTTTTACCAACGCCCGGTTCTCCTATAAGAACAGGATTATTTTTGGTCTTTCTGGAAAGAATACGTATTACGTTTCGTATTTCGCTATCACGTCCTATGACCGGATCAAGTTTTCCGCTTTTCGCAAGCTCTACAAGATCTTGACCATACTTTTTCAACACATCGTAAGTTTCCTCCGGATTTTGACCTGTAACTCTCTGATTACCTCTTACTTCCATCAGAGCCTTTAAAAAATCGTTTTTTGTAATATTAAAGGTTTTAAATATCTCCTTGACATCACGGTCTGCTGTTTCAAAAAGTCCGAGCACCAGATGTTCTACAGAAACATATTCATCTTTCATACGTCCTGCCTGCTTCTCAGCTTCTGAAAGTAAGCTGTCTGTATCTCTTGAAACATAAACGCTGTCTAGACTCCTTCCAGAGCCTGTAACCGTTGGCATTGCCTTTAGCTTTACCACAATAGCCTGCTTTATACTTTCTGTTTCCTTACCCATTTTCTTGAAAAGCTCAGGAATAAGCCCGCCATCCTGTGAAAGCAATACATACAGCAAATGCAACTGTTCTATGGCGTTATGATTATATTCAACTGCCAATTCATTTGCACTTCTTATAGCTTCAAGTGATTTTTCTGTAAGCTTCTGTACATTCATAGTAATACCTCCGTTTTTATTTTATATTAAATCATTTTTATCTGCAAACAGCCTTTTAAAATTTATAGCCATCTGCTTTATTAGCATTTCTGTGGGAACGCCATCCTGCAATCCTGAAAAATACATCTGGATAAGCTCGTCAAACTTGCCTATATATTGGCTTATAGCTTCTCCGATTTCCTCTGGAGTATGCTCATTGCATCTTAAAAGACATCTTGTCATTCTTCCAGGAGCAAGCACATACATGCCATCAATATCTCCATAAACAGGATTGTTCTCTATTTCAAGCTTTATCCATAGTCTGAAATAATCTTCCATAGCAAGCAACAGTGCCTTGCTCTGAGTGCGGCAGGAAATTCTTATCCAGCCAAGCTGACTGTCTGTTGGCTCACGCATAAGCTCCACGCTATATTTAATCGCAGGCCTATACTTGTATCTTAGCGCACTATAAAGTGAAAGCATTGCCTCCGACGCTTGTGACTCTATTCTAAACATTCTATTCATCTGCTCTTCCATCACTGAAAACACAGACTGCATTTGCATTTCAGGAGTTGTGCAGCACAGATGCTTTGCAAGTATCTGGTTAATAAGATTAGATCTGCTTGTACCCTGTCTGGCAGCAAGCTCATCTATAGCGGCCACAACATCATCCATAAGCACTACGCTATATACACTTTTCTTCACATAACCTCACCCCTTCTTTATTTAATATTATACCACAATTAAATAATTTGTCAACAGTATTATATAATCTAGCATGCATATTTTTGCTTTTTAATGTTTTGCAAAAAGAAAACGTACATTTACAAAGCATAAAGCTTCTATAAACGTACGTTTCCATATAAGTATGTATAAAAAAACAAGTTTATTCTGTGCCGTCCAATGCTAAAACCGTCACTATATCAGTCAAAGTAAAATTATCATAAAAAGCATCATTGATCCATACATCGCAAACTGCGCCTACATAAAGGCTCGGATCACTTATGAGGGCACAATTAAATTTCTTATTAGGTACAGCGGAAGCAATAGATGTGCCTGCTACAGATATGCCCACCACATTATCTTTAGTCATAGTAGTTGGGAATGAAAACACTGCTGAAACCTGACCATTTGGAATGGTTTGATTCATGCCTAAAGCGATAACAGTACCTCCGGTTATAAAAAAGTTACCTGTATCTGAAATAATGCCGCCCCTGTCTGCACCAGTCTTTTTACCGCCACAGGAAGAGACATAACCGTCAACGATTTCAATATAGTCACGGCAGCGAATACCACAGTTATCGCCGCTTGTATCTATACTTCCCGAATAGACAATTATAGATTTATGAGAATTTATACCTGTCTTTTCCGCATCAACGGTAAGCTGGCACTCCTCGATCTCAAGATCATTATTACATGATATTCCGTGTTCGTTATCACAGAATACATAAAGAGAACCGCTTCCCTTTATTTTCAAATCGTCTTTACTAAAAATCGCTGCATCTGCTTCGGCATTGGTACTATAACACACAAGAGAATTCGATGAACCACTGACAGCATTTACTATAACTCTATCCGCATTGTCCACCTGAATACAAGGTGCGCCTGTATTTTCTATTCCAACGCCATTAAGACGAAGCTTTACCTTATCGTCATTGCCGACATTTACATATATCATACCTGCAAGCGAGCCGGAAATATGATATGTTCCTGCTCCGAATATGTTAAGCGTGCTTCCATCAAATGTATATCCGTCACCGCTGGATAAAGTGCCAAAATCAACATATTTATCAATATCTTCAGGCGCTATATAAGTAGTAGTTGTTGTTGTCGTTGTTGTAGAAGTGGTCGTAACAGGCTTTGTGGTAGTCTTTTTATTAGATGAACCTCCGGATGCGCTGTTATTTGAATTATTTTTATTATTATTTTTAACTGTGAAAACAGGTTTAACCGCAGTTGTTGAAGTTTTATTTGTTTTTAAAGTAACATCAGTAGTTTTTGTAGTTGTAAGTACCGATGTACTGCTAGCAGCTGATGTCGTAGTTACTTCACTTATTTCATCTTCCAGCTCTTCTGACTCAGGAACATCTGTACCAGTTGATATAATAACGTCCTCTGCTTCCATTATTTCGCTGTATTCTTCCGTATTATCGCCACTTTTGCAGGAACACAGTCCCATCGCCATTACTATACTTATCATGCAAGCGAATAAGCGCTTACACCTCATATTATCCACCCCATTTTAAATTAAATCAATTCTGCTCATACACTTTATCATCATATCTGAAAAGTGTAAGCACTACTGTAAGATTGCCATTAAGATTTCTGATCTCATCAATAAATTGTTTCTGGTCGGTATCATTTTTCATTTCAAGGCTATAAACCAATTCAAAAAGAGAACCGAAGTTTGTTGTCTTTATTCTTCTGAGTTTCCAGCTTGTAGTATAATGATCGAGAATCCCGTCAAATAGTCCTACATAATTCATATCTTCCGGAATAGTTATTTTAAGAGTCATGGAGCTTGTTTTACACTGACCGAATCGAGTAATATCAACGATCAAAAGCACAGCTGCCACAACTATATAAAACAAGAACAAGAACCAAATATAATCACTGCGATTTATTCCACAGATAACACCTACAGCCATTGCAAAGAACACATATGTAATGTCCTTCGGGTCACCGGGAACAGTACGATAGCGGCAGAGGGTAAATACACCCGCCAGACTAAGTGCACTTGCCATAGAATTTATCATAACAAGCACAACGGAAACTATAACCGGAAGAATAAGTATTGTGAGAACATAGCTTGAAGAGTAGCTGCTTTTTCTGTGCGTAAATATATACAATACGCTTATCATAATACCCATCAGTACACCCAGTCCAAGAGTGACAACCAAATCCATGATATTAACTTCGGAAATCGCAGCTGCTGTATCAGAAGCAGAAAACAAATTATTTGCAGATGATGCAATTGTGTTCAGATTATTAAACATAAGACATAGCACTCCTTTTAGTCATATTTCTTAATATTTCATTTTTATAAGCCGTTCCATATTTTGAAAAACTTACCTTGTAGATTTTTAGAGCAGCAAGCTGTTCTGCCAGCCACACGGGCATGGAATCAGATATTTTAACTTCCATAAGACGAGAGTCCTCAGGTATAAGCTGTTCGCCGTAGCTTTCCTTTTCAAGGGTAACATCATATCGCCTTGCAGTTATATTTTTATCAAACGTCAGTCTAAAGTTTTTATCTTCCCTGCCAAAGTAAGCAGCTCGTTCATAGCTTATGTATTGCTTAGGCGATAGATCATAACGTTCAAAAAGCACGTCAAGCTCTTTAAGAACCTGCTTTCTGAGATATTTCCCGTTATCAGGAGGATATTCACCATACTTAACGTATCTGTCAGCTTCCGAAAGTGTCATAACAACACGACGCTTATTAACAATGCCGCCTATCTTTTTCTTTATTTCAAGAAACACCCTGTCTTCTGGCGATGCCGGAGACATATAGCTTCTAAGGCGAACCTTTTCCTTATAATAAGGCTTTTCTATAGACTTACGTATAAGGTCGTCATTTTTTGTATCATAATAGATATTATATATCCCATACGTCTTGTCGTCTATGCAGTAAGGGTCAGACTCCATATATTTCGGCAAAAGCACCTTTAAGGCTCTGTACTGTTCTCCAGAAAGCAGAAACTTTATCTCTTTTCGTTCAAAGGTTTCTATTGCCATAAAGATCACCTCCGTTTACGCAAAACCTTTGTCGTTATTATAATCGTTATTATAGATGAGTAAACTTAAATCAATCTTAAATATTTCGGCATATTTTTACAGTAATAAAAATTTTATTTTTAAAATTCTGAAAAGACGATAAAAATCAGTTGCTATTTTTTTAGTATTACTGTATAATATAAGAAACTGCATAAGGCAGTGTTTATAAATACATATTATAAGGAGAGAAAAGAAAAATGGCTGAACTGAAGTATGAGATCACAGAGCACGTCGGAGTCGTTGCAGAAATGGCAGGCGGCTGGTCAAAGGAGCTTAATCTTGTAAGCTGGAATGATCGTGAACCTAAATACGATCTGCGTGACTGGAACGCCGATCACAGCAGAATGAGAAAAGGAGTCACTCTTTCTGCCGAAGAAGTAATGGCGCTCAGAGATATTATAAACGAAATAGACTTTGATTCATTTGACTAAAATTAAAAGCTAACCCTACGTAAACAATTTTTTTATTTATTTAAAAGAGCTGCAAAGGTAATATGCGATCTTTGCAGCTCTTTTTATTTTTACTGAATTTCTACAGACACTGTTTCTGTTATAGTTTCCTCTCCAGTACCCGAAAAAGCTTCCGACGTTGTTGTCTGCATAGCAAGTCCGTTTTCTTCTATGTAATCCTTTATAGATTGCGGAACAGGAATCTCATCGAGCATAAGATAAAGATTTTCAAGCAAGTTGGAATACGCTGGTTGTGAAAGATGTATTCCATCACCGCCATCACAATCTTCTCTTAAAGCGCCTGTAGCAGGATCTGAAATAAAGCTTCCGGCATCGTAATAGCAGATAGTCGGAGAAGCAAATTCATCTACAACTGCTTTTAGTTTTTCATTAAAAATAAGTATAGTGCTGTTTGCGGTAAATGTAGAAGCAGCGGATATAGGAGTAATACCAGCAGCTATAATAACTGAATTCGGACAAGCCTCACGAACGTTGGTAATTATCTCTCTGTAAAATTCCGCATACTCATCAGATGTAATTATATTTACATCGTTCATTCCCATTGAAAGGTATATGTAAGCAGGTTGGGCCTCAGTCAGAACATCTATATATTTACTGGTATTTCCACCATAGTTAAAGCCATAATCTGTTATACTTCTTGCGCCTAGATTACCTGTTGAAAAATCATATGGATTATCCAAAATACCATATACACCAAAACCACTGGCAATAGAATCTCCAACAATAGAAAGATTTTCTGGATATGCCATATGCAGAACTTCTGGAGAATACACTATAGAATTTTCCAATATAGTACGCATATCCACGGTAAGCGGACCGATAAATTCCGGTGTAATCGCAGCAGTTGCCGGCTGCTGTGATGTATTATCTAAAACGTCAGAAATTGATGTGCTTATTATTTCATTTTCACCTGAAAGTACGCTTGTACTTGTAAATACAGAATTAGTATTTTCTTCTGTTGAAACGGCTGATGAAGCAGCAGTTGTTTTCGAATTTTCCTTATCATCAAAAACGACTTCTGCCGAAACATTTTCTGTTTTAGGCTTATCATCAGCTTTTGCAAAGTGCATACTAACAATCAATAAAACCATACAGCCAAGAGCTCCGCATAAAGCTCCTGCATTACCATAATCCTTCATTCTATATTACCTCCATATCAATCATCACGTTCCTGAAGGACACCTTCACGATAAGCAGCTATCAGCGCTTTCAGGTCTGCAATACGCATTTTCATACGTGCACCTTTATCAGTATCTCCAACTGAAATTCTTCTCGCAGTATGCTCTACGGCAACACGCCTTGAAACTATATCTGTGCAGTCACTTACAGCTTTTTCCTTTGATTCAAAAGGCTCATGAGCCGTAAGCATAAGACCATATGAATTATAAATAAGAGTATAACCTGCAATTCCAGTTACGCTTCTGTACTGCTTTGAAAATCCTCCATCTATAATAAGAAGCTTTCCGCCGCATTTCACAGGGCTTTCGCCCTCTTTCTGATGAACGGGAACATGTCCATTTATAATATGAGAATTATCTCCCTCAAGACCAAATTCTTCCAGTATACGAACTGCAATTTCCGTATCATCCATAAATGAATAATAAGCATTTTTCACTTCACGATGAGTTTCTTCGGCTTCAATGAAATATCTTTCAAAATTTGCCATCTTACTGCGTCCAAAAAGCGGAGAATCCGGACCATTCCAAAGAAACCACATCATATCACGTCCGAGCTTTCTCTCCTTTTCCGAAAGAGAAACAAACGCTTTTCTTACACAGTTTTCAAGAGCGTCATAAAGCGCACGTCCTTTATACAGCTTTCCGCAAACAGAAACTTCTCTAAAACTTCCGTCCTCATTCATAGGAATACAGCCATGATAAAGAAGATTGCCATTATATATTTTATAAAGTCCGCCTTTTTTAAGCAGAAGCTGAATATGCCTTTGAAGTTTTTCACAGTGTACAAATGCAGAACTGAGTTTTTTCATTACATTTTTTTCACCGTCTGTAAGTTCATAGGGATTATCAGGGTCAATTGTGGGAAAATTAGTATCAAGAAGCGGATATTCTTTACCGTCTATTTCAACAGTTCCTTTTTCAAGATTCATTTTATGAAGCAAACGTCTGCCATTCATTTTAAAATCAGGATACTCTTCGGCAAGCTGACCGTCAAGCTTAAACTGTATAATGGTAATTGCCTTATGCATCTTCATTGCAAGACCTATCTCACCATTACGTTCCTTTGCCTTTCCTCTTATCTTGAACTGCTTGCATGAGTCATTGCCATAAATCTCAAGTGCAAATCTCGCAAGAGGCATAAGACTTATGCCGTAGCCATCTTCCAATGTATCATAATTTCCGCAGAGCAGACTGTTTCTTATAACAGCTGCAATACAGGCAGCTTGTCCGGCAGAAGCTCCCATCCACACAACGTCATGATTTCCCCACTGTATATCAAGAGAATGATAGCTGCAAAGCCTGTCCATTATAAAATGAGCGCCTGAGCCTCTATCATAAATATCGCCTATTATATGAAGATGGTCTATAACCAGATGCTGTATAAGTCTTGATAATGTAACAATAAAGCTTTCTGCGCAGCCTATCTCTATAATAGTATCAACAATAGAATCATAATACGCCTTTTTATCCAGTATTTCGGGCTTTTCAGTGATAAGCTCTTCGATAATATATGCATAATCGGAAGGAAGCGCACGTCTGAGCTTTTCTCTTGTATATTTTGAAGAAAGAACCTTGCACACCTCAATAAGCCTGTACAAAGATACTCTGTACCAGTTTTCCATATCAGGTTCAGTATCCTTAACAAGCTCGATACGTTCTTTTGGATAATATATAAGAGAGGCAAGAGCCACTTTTTCACCTGTACCAAGAGTATGCCCGAAAACATCGTCTATTTTTTTGCGGACAGCGCCTGAGCCATTTCTTAGCACATGAGAAAATGCTTCGTATTCTCCATGAATATCAGACAAAAAGTGTTCTGTTCCTTTAGGCAGATTCAAAACCGACTGTAAATTTATAATCTCAGTAGTAGCTCTTCCTATGGTTGGAAAAACCTCAGCAAGCTGCTCGAGATAGCGTGATTTAGTATAAGCCATAGTTCCTCCAAATCAAATAAATTTATACTAATATTTTTAAATATCCAAGTTGTTTACAGTTATTATACCACATATCCAATTATTTTGCAAGAAAAATTATTTCAAAGCGTAAATTGATATTGAAATTGATATTTTTTTGTAAATATCACTTGCAAGTACGTGAAAAAGATGGTATAATAAAATTGGTATATTATACAGAAAGGAGCCTTGCATAAAGCGAGGAATTTTATATTATGAATCAAACATCTTCAAAGGGAGTACAGTTCCTTCTTGCCTGCGTAAGTTTAATTTATCTTTTCATAATCGGCAGCATAAGCGTACTATCTTCTCTCTACACTGTAAGCATCCCAAGCAAACCACTTTTAGCCGTTGCGCTTTCACTTATAGGCTTGCTAGCAATTGCAGCAATGCTTTATTCACGCACACATTTTATTACAAAATTTAGTTGTATGCTGCTTCTGCCATGTTTGCTGCCAACTGTACTTTTAAATTTCCACGAATGGGCACTTATTGTACCACTCGCAGTGACCTGTCTGCTGATGTTCTTTTTTTCAGGTGTTGCTGAAACACCAAAGACAATTTTTGGAACTGTGTACCTGCTTTTATACGTACTCGGCTCTTTGGGCTTTTTCCTTGCAGCATCGCTTTTTTCTACTCAGAGTGTTTCAACTACACTGGAATCACGCATATCAGATTCAGGATCATATAGATACTCACTTGTAAATACAGAGGACAGTTCAGGTGGTAGTACAAAAATTGACATTTCTCCAAATGATATGGATATAAACTTTTCAGTAATCTCATTCCGTGCAGAAGGTTATGAACGTACTGTATATATCGAAAGACCTGTGCAAAACGAGATCAGCATCGAGTGGAAAACTGTTAGCAGACAAGATGTCACAGCTGAATTAAATGAAATTTCGGACAAGGTAATAGTAAATCTTCCTAAAGAAGCTAAGTCCTCACTTGGATATGCTGAAAATGCTGACGTATATTTAAGAGATCTTTCTGACAGCACGCTTAAAAATTTAGGCGTTCCAGATAATACAGACGTACTTTATTTGAATGGTGAGCCTTGTTTCCGTTCTTATATAGCTGTTCTTGAAGATTATTTCTCATCTTCCGAACGTGTATCCTCTGTATTCTAATCATGTATTTTGATAATTGAGGTAAATCTTATGGCAAAAGATAAAACTGAAAAGACAAACGCTATGCGTATTCTTGACAGATGCAAAGTACAATACATTCATAGATGCTGGGAAAATGCTACTTCTGAAAATACCGGAGTCGAACTTGCAACTGCTCTGGGACAAGACCCAAAGCAAGTTTTTAAAACTCTTGTAACGGTTTCAAAATCGGGATGTTACTATGTTTTTATGATACCTGTACAAGAAACACTTGATCTAAAAAAAGCCGCTTCTGCCGTTAATGAAAAAGCTCTATCTATGCTAAAATCAAAAGAGCTTTTACCGCTTACAGGATATGTTCACGGCGGCTGTTCCCCTATTGGAATGAAAAAACAATTTCCTACTGTTATTCACAAAACAGCCGCAGAGTTTGATACAATACTATTTAGTGCGGGTAAAATAGGTCATCAATTGGAAACATCACTTAGCGCTCTCGGCTGTGCCATTAAATTTTCTCTTGAGGACATTATTGTTTGAATCCTTGAGAAGTATAGTTATAAATATGTATATGCCTGTTGATGCGAGAAGATATGATGTTGTTAATAAAAGCGTCTCACATGGATCTATACCAAATAAATGAAAAATCGTATAAGGCAGATAAAATGCAGCTGCTGCACTCAAAAGCGGATAAACGATCAGTTCTTTCCAACAAGAAAAAAGCTCTGTTATTTTAAATGTTTTTATAAGACGCATACAGTTACCAAACACATTACTTGCATAATATGACACAACTATTCCATAAAATCCAATCATTGGTACGAATACAAGAACCGCTGATATTCTTACAGCATATTCTGCAAGATAATTGAGCATAGAAAACTGTTGTCTTCCTGTACCTTTTATTATCGCTTCAAGAATTATTTCAAGATATATAAACGGTACTACCGGAGCTAAAAGTCTAAGCATTTTTCCTGCAAGAGGTTCTTCGTTCATAATAAGGGATATATCTTCCCCGAAAATAAAAAGTATTGATGATACAAAAAGTGAAAAATGCATTGTGAATTTAATAGAACGCTTCGTAATATATCGGAGGCGTTCTTTTTTTACGCCTGCTTCTGCACGAGCTGCTTCCGGTATAAGTATGCCGGAAAGAACACATAAAACTGCTGTTGGAAAGAAAAGAACCGGTATTACAATAGCTTCAAATACACCAAACTGTGCAAGAGCAGATTCTGCCGTACTGCCGGATTGTCTAAGTGTCATAGGAATCAGTGCATCATTTGCAGTACTAAGGGCAGATGTAAGGCATCCGCCGAATATGACAGGCATTGCAAGACGAATATATTTTGAAAATCCTATAGAAACCTTCTCATGTGTTTTCAGTCTGTGTGTAAAAAAATCAAAGGTCAATATAAGAATACTTACAAGTGTTCCTGCTGCCATGCTAAATGCAATAGCATTACAAAGACTTACCGCATCAGCAGCATCTGTATTCATGATATAAACTATCAGTACAAGCATTTTTACTATAAACTCAACAGCATCACAAAAAGCTGCAAGCTTTACTCTGCATACAGCGTTGCACCAGCCTTTCATGCAGGCAGTTATACCGCCAATAGGCAATACTGTTCCGAGAATGCACACAGTCAAAACCATATCTCCGCTATGGAAAAAATTCTCTGCTATGAAAGGCGCAAAACAAATTATAACACCAGCACCGGGCAATCCAAGAATAAGACTGAATGTCATAACATATCTGAGTATTTTTTCAGGATTACCCTTTGGTTTGCCAAGCTCCTCTGAAATAAATCGACTTGCACAGAGATAGCCGCTTCCTCCCGCTGCCATAGATGCAAGATTAAAAAATGCTCCTACAAGAGCTATCATTCCAACTGCCGCAGAACCAGCCCTTTGGGAAAGCCATAGATTTAATCCAAGACTCATAAATTCAAGTGCAAACTGCACAACCGTAAGTTTTATTGTGTCTTTACGAATACTTCTTGCCTGCATAACTACTCCTCCTTTTTTATCTGCTCATTCATTCTATGCAAAATTTGAGAAAAATAGAAAAAAACACTTGACAAGCATAAAAATATATGATATAATAAAGCTCCATGAGAGTTTTATACTCTATAATATGGAATCAACAGGACTACTGTCGGCGTCATGATCCGATGGGCTGCTGTTTATTTATAGTAAAACAGTTTGAAAGAGGTGAAAATCATGAAAGAGGGTATCCATCCAGTATTTGAAAAGACTACTATTACTTGTCATTGCGGTAATGTAATGGAAACAATGTCTACTAAGAAGGATATTAAGGTTGAAATCTGTTCTAAGTGCCATCCGTTCTTCACAGGCAAGCAGAAGCTTGTTGATACAGGCGGACGTGTTGATCGTTTCAAGAAGCGTTTCAATCTCGGCAAGTAAGACACATCAAAAGGACGGTATTTTTTTACCGTCCTTTTTGCTATACAAAGGAGCGTTACTATGGAATACCGTACAATTGCTAATGCGGTAACAGCAACACTTATTGAAAAAAAATCTGAGTTTATTGCTCATCTATTTCCCGTAAAAACAAACGATGAAGCTATCGCATGTATTGAAAATGTAAAGAAAGATCATCGCAAGGCAAAGCATAACGTTTATGCCTACATAGTACGTGACCAAAATATAAGCAGATATTCTGATGACGGTGAACCGCAGGGTACAGCAGGCGTACCAGTACTGGATGTTCTTCAAAAAGCTCAGCTTACTGACATCTGCTGCGTCGTAACAAGATATTTCGGAGGAATTTTACTGGGCGGAGGAGGTCTTGTACGTGCATATTCGGGAAGCACTTCCCTTGCCGTTCAGGAATCTCAGATAATGATTATGCGTGAATGTGTTCCTATGAAAATCACTATGGATTATTCACTGTATGGAAAAGTAAGCTATGTCTTGCCTCAGTATGGTGTTTTACAAACATCATCTGATTTTGAAAATGATGTTTCAATTTCACTTCTCGTTCAGACTGATACTGTCGAAAAATTCAGCGCTGATCTTACAGATATTACAAACGGTCAAATAAAAATATCGACCGGAGAAAAAACATTTGCAGATTTTTCTGCAATTGTAAAAAAAATATGATTTTTTTGTTTTTTAAGAGGATTTTTTCTTTTCACTCAGTATATACTTATAAAGGCGATGCTGTGTGACCCTGAAAGGAGGAATTTATGAACATACGAAAACAACAAGAAATTATGGAATCGGGTTTTCTCAGTAAATACGCATGCTCATGCAGCAATGAGAAAATGACAAAAAGACTTTGTGAGGAAGAACCGTGCCCATATAGAACAAGTTTTCAACGTGATCGTGATAGAATACTTCATAGTAATTCTTTCAGGAGACTAAAGAGAAAAACTCAAGTCTTTCTTTCACCTACAGGTGATCATTATCGTACACGTCTTACTCATACATTGGAAGTCTCGCAAATCGCAAGGACAATTTCTCGTGCCCTTATGCTAAACGAAGATCTTACGGAAGCTATTGCATTAGGCCATGACTTAGGTCATTCTCCATTTGGACACAGCGGAGAAAGCGCACTTAACAGCGTTTGTCCTCACGGCTATCGTCACTATGAACAAAGCGTAAGAGTTGTAAATTACATCGAAAAAAACGGAGCTGGACTTAATCTTACAGAAGCTGTCAGAGACGGTATACTCTGTCATACAAATAAAATAGCAGCCACACGTGAGGGGAATGTTGTAAGACTTGCAGATAGGATCGCATATATAAATCATGACATTGAAGATGCTATACGTGCAGGTATTCTAAAAGCTGAAGAGCTTCCCAAAGAATCCACTGATGTTTTAGGAATTACAAAATCTCAAAGAATCACAACTTTGGTAGCTTCTGTTATCTCAAACGGAGCAGAAACCATTGGCATGGATAGCAAAATAGAAAAAGCACAAAATATACTTCATGAGTTTATGTTTGAAAATGTATACTATAATCCAATTGCAAAACATGAAGAAGAAAAAGCTCAAAACCTTCTTGTAAAGCTTTATAAGTACTATATAAATAATATAGATGCCCTGCCAGAAAATTATATTGTGATTGCAAATAAATTTGATAAACATCGTGCAGTATGCGATTATATTTCCGGAATGAGCGATGGATATGCTATAGATCTTTACAGGGAACTTTTCGTTCCCAAGGAATGGAAGTAGGTGAGTTTTCAGTATGCTTTCTGATGTATTTCTTGAAGAACTGAGAACTGCCTGCCCTATTGAAACCGTTATGGGCAGCTATGTGAATCTCATTCGCAGAGGTCGGACTTATGTTTGCAGCTGTCCATTTCACTCAGAAAAAACTCCATCATGCACTGTTTATCCTGAACAGCAAAGCTTCTACTGCTACGGCTGCGGTGCAGGTGGTGATGCCATATCCTTTATTAGAAGAATAGAAAACCTAACATTTATGGAAGCCGTTGAAATGCTTGCAAAACGATGTGGTCTTGCAGTTCCGGAAAATAAGGATGAGGCAAAACGTTCACAAGCTAGGGCAAGAACGTTTGAAATAAATAGACTGACAGCAAACTTCTACTTTAAGAATCTCACAGGCAGTAATAAGACAGGTCTCGCCTACTTTGCAAAGAGAAAGCTCTCACCTGCAACGATAAAAAAATATGCGCTTGGATTTGCTCCGGATGCATGGGATGTTCTTGCAAAATATCTTCTAAGCAAAGGCTTTACCGAAGAAGAGCTTATTACAGCCGGTGTGTGTCATCGTTCTAAAAAAGGCAGTATATATGATGTTTTTCGCAACCGTGTTATGTTTCCAATTGTGGATACAAGAGGAAATGTTATAGGATTTGGCGGACGTGTCATGGACGATAGTACTCCAAAATATCTAAATACCGCACAAACACCTGTCTTTGACAAAGGAAGAAACCTGTTTTCTCTAAATTTTGCTAAAGATTCCAGCAGCAATATTTTTATACTAGCCGAAGGGTACATGGACGTTATTGCTATAAATCAGGCTAGCTTTTCAAATGTGGTAGCTACCCTTGGAACTGCTATTACAGCGGATCAGGCAAGAATAATTTCCCGATATGCCTCGGAAGTGATTATTGCCTATGACAGCGACGAGGCAGGGCAAAAAGCTACAAAAAAAGCTATTGCACATTTCAATGAAGTCGGCTTGTCAGCTCGAATACTTCATATTGAAAATGCAAAAGACCCTGACGAATATATTAGAAAATTTGGGGCAGACAGATTCAGACTACTACTTGAAAAATCAGGAGATGCAATTGCTTTTCAGATGGAACAATGTAAATCGGGGCTTGACCTCTCTACTGACAACGATAAAGGCAAGTGGCTTAATCGACTTATAGATATTCTTGCAAATATACCAAATGCTCTTACAAGAGATGTGTATATTTCCAAGGCAGCTTCTGAAACTAATATTTCTCCGGATGTACTACGCAATCAGATAGAGATTTATAACCGAAAAGAAAAAAAGAAACATAAAAAAAATACATGGGATAAAATAAAACAGGATGCCGCACCAATTTCTATGAGAGATCCGGAAAGTGAAAATCTTCGTCATCTCGAACGTTCAGAAGAAACACTTATCGGTTATCTGCTGTTGCACCCTGAGGAAATAATTTGGGCATCAAAGGCTGTTGAAAATGCCGAGCGAAAAACTCCATTCTTTGAAAAGATTCTTGCTGAAATGCTTGCAATCGAACAGGCGCAAAAATCTGCTTCTTTATCTGCGCTTGGTGAAAACCTATCTGTAGATGAAATGGCAAAGCTTTCCAAGATTCTCGAAAAACAAAGAAATGTTCCACCAAATGAACAAGTCGCACGAGATTGTATAGATATAATTTGCAACGAAAATTCATTTTCTGTTGACAGCAATGATGACCTTTTAAAACTTATTGAACAAAAAAAGAAGAAGAGATAAACTATCAGAAAAAAATCCGCACAGCTGCGGTGAAAGGAACGGATTATGGAAACTACAAAAACAACCATCGAAAAACTCCTTGAACAGGGTAAGGCAGCCGGCAAGCTTACCACAAAAGAAATCAGTGATGCACTTGATGAAATGGATTTTGACGCAGATCAGATAAATGCATTCTATGATGCCTGCGAACAGATGAACATTGCTGTCATTGATGATGCTCCTGCCGATGGCGCTATTGACATTATGGAAAACCTAGAGGTATCCCTTTCAACAGAGGGAATAGCCATAGATGATCCGGTAAAAATTTATCTTAAAGAGATAGGCCGTGTACCGCTGCTTAATCCTGACGAGGAAACAGTTCTTGCACAACGTATGGCTGATGGCGACTCTGCTGCTAAAAAACGTCTCTCCGAAGCAAACCTTCGTCTTGTTGTAAGTATCGCTAAGAAGTATGTAGGAAGAGGCATGCAGTTTCTGGATCTCATTCAAGAGGGTAATCTCGGACTTTTAAAAGCAGTTGAAAAATTTGATTATACTAAAGGTTTTAAATTCTCTACCTATGCTACATGGTGGATAAGACAAGCCATAACCCGTGCCATTGCAGATCAAGCAAGAACAATACGTATTCCTGTTCATATGGTAGAAACTATTACAAAAGTAAAAAAAATCTCAAGTCAGCTTCTGCACGAAACAGGTCACGATCCTTCACCTGAGGAAATCGCAGAAAAACTTGAAATGCCTGCTGACAGAGTACGTGATATAATGCGCATAGCTCAAGATCCTGTTTCTCTGGAAACTCCTATCGGTGAAGAAGAGGATAGCCATCTCGGTGATTTCATTCCAGATGACGACGCTCCAGAGCCGGCTGATGCTGCCTCTCTTATGATGCTCAAAGAAACCCTGAACGAGGTTCTAAACACACTTACTGAACGTGAAGCAAAGGTTCTCCGCCTGAGATTCGGTTTAGAAGACGGACGTTCACGTACCCTTGAAGAGGTAGGAAAAGAGTTCGAAGTCACAAGAGAGCGTATACGTCAGATAGAAGCAAAAGCACTCAGAAAACTGCGTCATCCAAGCCGCAGCAAAAAGGTTAAGGATTTCCTGGACTAATCCTCTTTTTTGCTGCCGATTACATATGGTTTTCGATTGTCTTTGAGAAAAAGTTCTTTTTCAACGCCAATCTCACCTTCAAGTACATAAGAGACTGTCATTACTGTGGCGGTCTCTTTTTCTGTTATCTTGCATTTCCTTTCAATTATTTTACAGTCCGACAAAAAATTCTCTTCGTATCTCTTCAGCTGTTCCTGCAAATTCTCTTTTCTCTGCTTATCGTCAAGAATTATATCAACATTTTCATATTCCATAAAAGCTTTTCTTTCAATGCTTATGGGCAAAGATTTTCCGAAAAGCGTCATAGGAGTTTCTCTTATCTTTACATTATAATCTTCATATGGATTTTTATCAAAGGTCAAAGGAATTTTAATTGAAAATAGGTCAAGAACCTTTTCTTCTGTTAAATTTCCTGAAAAAACTCTATCGGTTTTTGACTCAGCACAGAAAAATGTGACATCTTCCTCATAAATACCGGTTATATTTCCTGATGAATGATAAAAGGTCATATGACCATGTTCGTCCTCCCATATCCCGTTTACTATAACTTCGCCCTCTTTTACAGCTTCACCCTTATTTTTGATCATTTTGCCAGCACTTACACTTGAATTAGTTATCTGAGCTGTCTTAGATGAAATTATATGACACGGAATACGATTATTAAGGCCTTCTGGATTTTCATCTCTTTCCATAACCTCAACTACAAGTCTATTTCCAGTATGTCTCATACCTATCCACGCAATTTCATCAAAACACGACCTTACATAAAGCTCGCTTTTATAAAAATCTATATCTCCTATAAATGCGCCTCTCTTTACAGAACATTCCTCTAAAGCTGCAAGTATCTCTTTATCAGATACAGCATTATTGCCCTCTATATCTATTACCATTACAACATTAGAACAATAAATAAGTAACCATGAACCTAAAATCAAACCTATAGGAATTCCAAAACGCTTTTTGTATTTACAAATAAAACCTACAAGAGATGGTTCTTCTTTTATAATAAGCTCTATTCCTAGTTCATTTGAAATATATAACAGTTCTCTTCTATTGCTGCGTCTTGCTATAAAATAAAGAGTATCCCCCTTTATATTTTGCTCTTTGCAGAATATGCCCTCTTCTCTTAACCTATTCACAAATTTATATAATGCGCCGCCCTTTGCCTGAACACGTAATCTGCCTCTTATAAAGCGTTCAAAAAAAGATTTATCCGGATAATTCATTTTTTTCCGGCTCCTTTCCTTATCCACTCAATAGATTGGATCTCACCATAGACTACAAGCGTATTGATAGAGCAGCAATCTGCACGGAGATCTTTTCCCCAGATATGAAGCTGTGCATCGGTAAGCTCTACTACTATACGTATATCGTTATATTCAATTATACGGCGGCAGTTCTCCAGATAGACATATTTACCGGCAGTAACTGTCACTATACTCTCTCTATATGTAAGTTTTCGTCCCTTTTCTGCCAGACCTTCTTTCACTGCCATCACCTCACTTGCATTCTATGTAAGTATTCGTTGGAATAGTACAGGAAGCATCAGCATATTGTTTTTTTAAGGACGGTGATATAATGAGAGAGTCAATGAGAAAATCTATGTATCATGATATTTTCTTTGCGTTAGCTTTAATATTTTTAATTATCTGCGTTCTTACAAATAGTTTTCTGGTATTCAAAGGAATGCAGTCAGCAGTAAAAATATGCCTTGAAACAATGATTCCATCGCTTTATGCAATGATGATACTCAGCGAACTTTTTATCTCCTGCGGTTTCCACAATCTCCTTGGTAAAATGTTTAAAGCACCTGCAAAATATCTCTTCAAAAGCAGCGGACAGGTACTTGCAATATTTCTTCTTAGTCAGATAGCAGGTTATCCTGTAGGAACAAGAATGATGATTTCTATAAAAGATAAAATGAATCTAAGTAAAAAACAGATAAGCCTTCTTTCGGGAGTATGTTTTGGCGGAGGTCCTGCTTTTATCTTCTCTCTATTTGCACATAAAAAAGGCGATGCTTTCGCCGTTTTTCTTGCGTGTCTTTTATCAAATTTTATTATATTTATATTTATCAGCCGCTTAATAAAAGCTGATTATGACAATACATCAAATATATCTATTACTTCAAAATCATTTACAGCCTCATTAACAGATGCAGCTGTACAAAGTGGTACTGCTATGCTAAAAATATGTGCCATGATAATAATGTTTGGTGGTTTATTAGGACTTAGAGAGTTGCCTTTTATTAACAATACAAATACGCAGCAGTATTCAGAAATAATTTTAGGGATATTTGAAATAAGCCATATAACTGAACTTTTTCCATACAGCAGAGAAACTCTGCCATATATTGGAGCACTGCTTTCATTTGGAGGAGTATGTGTTCTTATGCAGCTTTCATCTATCGCAAAAAATAGTATAAATATAGGCTATGTGTTTCTTACACGTATCGCAGCTGCCGGATTAACATGGATCCTGCTTTTTATTAGAGAAATATTTGTAACTGAAAAACAAGTTGAAACAGCAGCAGCCATAATTGCACATGATAATCTTAACGTAGTTTCATTTTCACCGCTTCCATCGCTTCTTTTGCTTATTATGACATTCATGCTGCTTAGAAGTGCAGAGAAAAAATAAAAAATGTGCTATCAAATGTTTATTAAACAATTAACCCCACAGAGAGTATACTCTGTGGGGTTATATATTGTTATGTTATAATTTTATCTGCAATAAAGATATGTCTCTGATACATCAATATTCTTAGTTAAAAGAAACAGATGACATAACCTCATTTGCAATTTCATTAATATTTGAATCGCCTGTAAGATCACTGCCTGTAATAGCAAAGAGATCCTTTGCAGAATCTGTATAGTTAGCGAAGAAATAGGAGATGTTTTTAGTATTAACGCCTGCAACTTCATAGGTATATGTTACAGCATAGCACTTCTTTCCACTGATAACATCCTCAGCCCATTCGCTTGAAACTATTTCCATACCGTCCATTGCTGCCCATGCATTCTCACTCTGATCAGCAAGCAGCTCGATCATTTCATCTTCACTCAGATCAGCGCCCATTGTAGCGGCATCATATCTCTGAACGATAATAGCACCAGAATAATCGCTGAGCGTATATGTGAGCTGATCACCTGAACCAGAAGCAGTCCAATCAGAGCTAAATTTATAACTCATAGAACCAACCGTTCCATCAGTATCAAGTTCGCCACTTGCAGAACTATCACCATTATCATCACTTTCTGCATCTTCCGCAGGGGATTCTTCCTCATCATCTGAAACTGATTCTTCCTGTGCTGCTTCAGATGCTTCCTCAGAAGCTTCTTCTGTATCAGCTGCTGTTGTTGTAATTTCAGAATAAGACTCGCCGGCTGCTTTTTTATCATCCTTATTGCCGCATCCTGCAACTGTTGCCATAATGCTCAGGGAACAAATAAGAGCTGCTATTTTCTTAAAATTTGTCATAGTAATTATCCTTTCTCATTTCGATATTATTGAAACAATAATAATTATATATCATTTCACTTCAAATGTCAAACTTAAAGATAATTTTCAGCATTAACGCATATAAACACTCATAATTCATAAATTTTTTCATAGATTTTTTCATAAAAATGCCGCCGTAATCTTAAACGGCGGCACTTTCATTATTATCAAATGTCTATATCAATATTAAAATCGGGTCTGAACGAAGGTGCTTCCTCAGTCTCAATTAAAACAGATGGAACACGTGGTGCTTCTTTAACTTGTGGAACGGGAACAGGTTTACCTGGCGCAGCTTCTTCCGATTGCTGCGTTACACTTTTATATACTTCATTAGCTATTTCTTTTGTATCAGATATAGTTGTTTCTTTAGAAACATCAGCCTGTACGGGTACAGCTTCTGACGAAGAGTCCGCATTTTTACTCTCCGATTCCATGATCTCAGCTTCCTTTTCATTGAGAACCGGTGTTATAAGAGATTCAAATTCAGGAATGATCTCTTCTGTTTCTGGCGATTCCTGAGTTTTTTCATCTTCTGATTCTGTACTTATCTCTTCCCTAGCTTGCTCAGTAATATCATCCTCATGTTTTATTTCAGCTTCGAAATGATCTACAGAAGCGTTTTCACTAGTATTTTCGCTAGCATCTTCACTATTATCCGTATTTAAATCACTCTCAGTATCTTCCTCATAATCATAAGGTTCATCTGATAATGATTCCACAGCCTGCTCCAATGTACGTGCTGCTTCTCGTGCAGCCTGTTCCTTTGCAAGGCGCATCTGGTAAATCTCATCCTCACGCTTTTCAGCAGCAGCCAAAGCCGCAGGAGTTACAACAAGAATATCAGGCATCATAACATGGTTCTCAGGAATTTCCAGCACATCAAGCTTAAAATCACCGCTAACCAAGCTTACATACATAGTATGTTCTCCCGGCGGCAGCTGCTCTATAACAAAGCAAGCCTGACGTGGTCCACAATATGATACAAAGTGTTCATCATATACAGTTTCACCATCAATTGTAACATTAAAGATGGCATCTTCGGCAGTACCTATAACAGAAATGCCTGTACCTGTAAATTTACAGGAAAATGCAGCATTTTCCAATGCTTTCATAGAAGTACGGTTATAGAAAGTATACTTCTCGGAAGCGCCAACTTCCCAGAATTCATTATAGAATATACCCTCTGTAAAGCAATCACAGCGGCGTACATAAAGTGGAAGAATAGGCATTGGAGTTACTTCTAAATTCTTGAAGGTGTTCATTTCATATGCGCTCAAAAGACTTACACGTCCTGAATTTACTATACATTGCGGACGATAGCTCGAAACCATATTTCCATCCATAAAGAAAAGAATAGAATCACCAAGTACAAGAAGTTTCAGTCTATGCCAGTCTCTTCCCGGAATACGTTTAAGTCTGCCCTCTGCTGCAACAGAATCCATATCAATAAGCTTCCATGTACCGTTTGCATACACGATTGCACTATATCCGCAGCGTGATGTTACTTCACAGCTTACAGCAGAGTTATATCTTATACCTAAACCCACGTAATTATCAGGATTAAGGTTATCAAGACGTACATCTATCTCTGCACTATAGCTTCTCCAGCGATCATCGCCCAAAGAGGTTATAGGTTCAGGAGTTCCTCTTAAACGCCAGTTTGTTGGAATATTTCCCTTTGTAATACGCTGACATATGATATCTCCATCCTGATCTGAGTGAACAAGCTCAAACGCACCACCCTGATCTGTTGTATATCTTGGTGAGCAGCCACGAACCATAAGCTCATCCGGACGGTAATTAAAGCTGTCCGCATAAGGAAGAGCAAGACGTTCAGATTTAGGCGGATTCTTCTGGAATGTTTCTGTTCCTGCTACCCATTCAGTATCAAGAGTGGTTACAGTCATAATTGACTGCGGAGGTACTTTAATGAGATATGTTTCACCTGCACGGTGACTTGGACGTATTGCCTTACCACGAACGAACCAGTTAGCATCATATTTCTCTCCCTGCTTTGGTCCCGAAGTAATTACAGTTGAAAGAATTTTATTGTCAAATGCCATATCCTTTACAAGAACCGAATAAATACGTGGTTCAGTATCTTCATTTGTGAAATGCATAGTCATCTCACTTCGGTCAGGAGATACAAGGGTCATAAAGTTATTGCTTGTATTGGTAATATAATGATTTTCTTCACCGTCACCATAACAAGCTCCGTTTACAAACATCCAGCCCTTTGGTGAAAAACGTCCCCAATGCATGGCCATCCAGAATCCGCTGTCAAGGCGGTAGTTTCCAGACCACGGTTCATTGGCACAGATAAGATGCTTGGGAGTATAGCATGAACCGTCATAATAAGCTGCAACAGCTGGCATAAATTCATACATACACATTTTGCCGTTATAGTAGCTGTTTATAATACGATTTGCAACGTCTATAGCACCATCCTTACCTGCGATGCCGCAACCGTCCGCCTGAACAGTAAGCTGCGAAAGATTACACGGTGCAATTCCCTCACTGTACCAAATTTCCTTTCCGTATGCCTCGTTAAGAAGATTTGTATATGAATCGCCATATGTATTATAATGAAGACCGATAACATCAACTGCATTTCTCAGTTTGAAATTCTCAACCATTTGTGCTGCAATATTTCGTGTTCCCACTTCATCTGATGCAACAAGCTTTATCTTCTGAAAGTCATATGGAGTATTCTGCTCCATGTCAAGTCTGCCTCTCAGGTAAAGTATCCATGTTTCATCTGCCGTATCAGTTTCATTTGAATCTGCACTGATAAAATCGAATTTCAAGCCATATACATGATAAGCTTCAAGCAGAGTATCACGATACCATGAATAACGTGCCTCAAAGCCCTGCTGTTGACTAAATGAAAATGCACGGGTTACCCATGCCGGTTCGCCCCAGCGAAGGAGGTCAAGAGTAATATCCGGATTTATAGCTTTTGCATCAGCAGCAAACTGAAAGCTCGCACCTCTTGTAACATCAGCCGGCTCTTCCATAGAACGTTTTGTTGCTGGTTCTGTACCAGAAGATGAATTAACGTCCGCACCGAGTTCTATTTTAATATGACGCAGACACACACCGTAATCCTTCTGAAACAGCAAGCGCATCATTTCTTCATATTCCTTTGGATGTTGAGTCTTATAATCAAGAAGAAGTCTTGAAGAATTACTAGCTGTAATACATCCAAGGCCTCTGTACCATGCAGCAGGGTTTTCATTAGCCTGCATACCATCGGCAACTATTTCCATGGAAACACGCTTTGACTTTCTTTCATTATATGCCATGATTAGATAGTCCTTTCTTACAAATTTATATCATTTCCAGCAATCGGTTTTGCAATAAGGAATTTTATATTCTTGCCCATTTCATCAAACATTTTCTCATGCTCAGTCATAAAACTTTCAATTCCTGTTTCCTTATGCAGGTCGTATGTCTTAAAAGTTATCTCAAAACCTGCCTCCTCAAAATATTGAAGAGAATCCTCAAACAAAAGGTCATCGTCCGTTTTAAACCATATTTCACCATCAAGTATATTCTTATACTGCACAAGCTGTCTGATATGAGTAAGTCTTCTTTTATTATGCTTTGGACGTGGCCACGGATTACAGAAGTTAATATATATTCTGTCTACCCTGTCGTTTTCTGAAAAATAATCCGAAAAGAGCATAAGATTACAAATAAATATGCGAATATTATCAAGATCAAGGTTTTCTTTTGCATATGCCGCTTCGATTTTGCGTTTAGCAAGAACCAGCATTTCATTTTTGATATCTATAGCTATGTAATTATATTCCTGATGATTGAGTGCTTCCTGAGAAATAAATCCTCCCTTACCGCATCCAAGTTCAAGTCTAAGCGGCTGTTTCTTTGAAAAAAGCTTATCCCAACTTCCCTTTTGGTCTTTAGGTTCACATACATAAAAAGGACAAGATTCCAATTCCGGTTTTGCCCAAGGCTTATGGCGTATACGCATACAAGCGTCTTCCTTTCCTACAAATAAAATATATTAGCATAATCGTTGATATACAAGAGCCTACTTGCTTTGCATATCCAAAATTTCATTAAAGTATAATACCTAATTATAACTATTATACCACATTCTTACACAAATTTCAAGACATCATCAAAGTTAAAATTTAATTTTTTGTACACATTCAGGTGTGCCGGTAAACACAGCAAAAAACTGCCGCATTTTTATCTGCGGCAGTTCATGTGTCAATTATAGCCTGATTACAAGCTCACGGCTTGTTTTGTTGTACTCACGGGTTTCAACACCGGCATGACGGAACATCATCATGGCAGCTTTTGTACTGTCTGTATCTGCATATTTGTTGTCACAATAAATAACCTCTTTTATGCCGCTTTGAATAATAGCCTTTGCACATTCATTGCAAGGATAAAGGGTAACATAAAGTCTACAGCCTTTAAGACTTCCTGCATTACGGTTAAGTATTGCATTAAGCTCTGCATGACATACATAAGCATACTTTGTATCAAGAAAACTGCCGTCTCTATCCCAAGGCATATCATTGTCATCACAGCCAATAGGCATACCATTATATCCTACTGCAACGATTTTATTCTCATCATTTACGATGCAAGCACCTACTTGAGTGTTGTTATCCTTACTGCGATTAGCAGAAAGAACAGCAACTCCCATAAAGTATTCATCCCATGAAAGATAATCACTACGTTTCATAATTATCAGCCCTTATCTCCCGGGAATTTAGTAATGCTTCCGTTAAGATATTCTTTATAAAGAATCATATCAAAAACATTCACCTTACCATCTGCATTTACATCGGCAGCCGACTTATCAAGACTTGCGCCCTTAGCATTTACAATATATTTTGTAACCTTTACAACATCAGCAACGGTTATCTTCTTATCATTTGTAACATCGCCAAAAACAGTATCTATAGGGTCTGTCGGCTTTGGTGTAGTACCTGTACCGCCGCTAGATTTTGTGCCGCCATCAATATTACTTCCCTCAGTAGAAGCATAGCTGCTGTAGAATTCATTCAGTGACAGGCCATTTTTACCAAGAGGAACCTGATGGTCAAGACCGATATATTTTCCGGTTTCAGAAGTTTGCCAAAGTGATGGCTCCATAAGGTCATACTTTTCTTCTTCCCAATCAATTTTTGTTGTACCCTCAAACTGACCGCAAGAAATATTCTTCCAAAGTCCGCCAGTATCTCCGGAATTGGTATTAAGGCACCAGAAAGTATGGTTAATGTGGTTATCAATCATATAATCACGCAAAAGAGTCATCCATTTTTGGTTCTTATCGCCATCCATATGGCCGCCCCATTCACCGATAAGTTCAGGTGCAATATCCTCAGCATTGATATATGCCCATGTGTCATACCAATAATCATCAAGCAGAGTTTGAGTTGTAAAGTCCTTATCAAACCATGTCTGTGCATAAACTGACGGGCCATAGTCATGAGGAGAATATACTATCTGACTTGTTCCGCTGTCTGGTAAAATAGGATACTCTCTTGCACCACGGAAGTTACCGCCCCACCATGCACCGATGTATGGTGAATTGTCACGTCTATCCGGCATGCCCCAGTAGTCGCCAGGCAAAGCACCGCTAAGTGACTGCTCAACACCTTCAATAAAAATAAGAGCATTAGGGTTTACTTCAAGAATAGAATTTGCACACTTTGTAGCAGCATAAGCCCAGTTATTTTCATCAGTAGAACCGTCCCACTTTGCAGCCTGAGCACCTTCCTGACCCTTTCCGTGCGGCTCGTTTTTAAGGTCGTAGCCGATAAGTGTATCGTTATCCTTATATTTATTGGCAACCCATGTAAGGGTGTCAATCCATATATCGGTTGTCACCATAGTACCATCAGCAGTTGCCTTGCCGTACCAAAGGTTATAGTTATGACCGGAATTATCGGCATGAGGGCTATGAACATCAATAAAAGCCTTTATACCATATTTCTTACACTTATCAAGGATAATATCAAATCCACGATCACTTGTAATAAGGGTTTTACCGTCAGCCTCAACGAATTCCTGATTCAGATTACCGTAAGTACCAGCCTTAACAACACCGCCGTTGCCGTCGTCCTGATCAACAGGAGGATTGTATACAGCCTGCATACCACCTGCGCTTATTTGATATGGAGTACCATTCATCCATGAAAGGAGAAGCTCTGTGGAAACAGGGAAACGAATAACATTGATACCTCTATCAGCAACTGACTGGAGCATATCATCTATATCACCAGCGTAGAGGTAATGAGGAGAGTATTCAATACAGTTCATACCAAACCAGTTTGCACCTGTAAGCCAAACTTCGTTTCCGTTTTTGTCATAAAGACGGCTGCCCTCAGCGTGAAGCCAGTCATCATTCATATCGTCTGCTGCCATGGCATTCATATTGCCGTTTGTAATGGCAGGAATGCAGACAGATGAAGCAGTGATGGTCATCACACCGGCAAGCATAAGACCAGCAATTTTTTTGTATAGTTTCATGCGATATAACCCCCTTTATTTTTGATTTTCAATTTCTCGCAAAACAACTCTATACATTATTATTATAAAGGTATTTTTTCACATTGTCAAGGGATAAAGTGAATTTTTTCTAAAAATCACGATCATGTGGCAATTATTATAGTTATAATAATTATGCAGCTCTTGCCCTTCTACGACTGAATATACGTTCTGTAAACTTTCCGTATGCTGCTGCATATCCAATAAGACTTACTATTAATGAAACAGGCATATCTAAAATAGAATGCTGTTTCAAGAAAACTGTAGACATACATATAAGAAGCGTACTTATAAACAGAAAGCAGCGCCATCCAGCTGTACGCAAAGATTTACACTTAGAAGCTGCAAACCATACTGCCAGTCCTCCCACCACATGGAGCGACGGACATACGTTTGTATTTGTATCTATGCTGTACATATACGATACAAGATCTGTAAGTATATTATCTCTTGGCATGGTTTCCGGACGAAGAAATTGTATCGTTGGGTAGCATGCAAATATTATAATAGCAAGCGTTTGCGTCACCATAACAAAACGCATAAGTTTTCGGAAAACTTCCGGTTCTTTAAAAAATGTATAAATATGTATCCAGATAAGAGCAACAAACCAGTAGTAATAAGGTATTGCAAAAATTTCGTTAAACGGTATATAATCGTCAATGCAAGAGTACATAACATGATAAACTCTCGGCCCGGAATACCATTCAAGAAATTCAAATGCAAGTCCATATACAGGCCAGTACAATAAGAGCTTCCAATGAGGATATCGGCTTAAAAACAATGTGAATTTCTTTAGCATTTTCATATGCTCCTTTCATATTCACAACTAACATAAAAAACGCTTGCGTTTGATATTACATTATAAAACAATACTTAATAAAACAGTACTTACAAGAAGATTAGAGTATATTATATCATAAAAAAATTCACGGGTCAACCATATTGCAAAACTTTTTGGAAATTGCATCTTTTTAACAGATTTTTCGGCATAGGACATCTTTGCTTATGCATAAATTTTATAGAGGTGATAAAACGTGTTTATAGAGCTTTTACAACACATTTTCCTATGTTTTCTTCATGTAGAGGAATCGGGAACATTTAAAAAACCACTATCCGCTGAGGAAGAGAAGAAATATTTCCAGCTTATGGCCGAAGGTGACAAAGAAGCAAAAAACAAACTTATTCTTCACAATATGCGTCTTGTAGCTCATATAATCAAAAAATACTATGCTGCCGCTTGTGATCAAGAAGATCTTATTTCAATAGGCACTGTAGGACTCATAAAGGCGGTTTCAACATTTAATCCTGATAAGGGCATAAAATTTGCCACATATGCCAGCCGCTGCATTGAAAATGAAATTCTTATGAGCTTTCGGGTACAGAAAAAGCTTGCAGATACCGTATACATGGGCGATGCTTTAGAAACAGACAAAGACGGAAATCAACTTACTCTTTCCGATGTTATCGACGATGGGTGCAATCTTGATGACATAGTTGATAATCGAATGCAGACACGTCAGCTTTATAGCTACATTGAAGAACTTTCAGAACCTCGTGAAAAAGAAATCCTCATTGAAAGATATGGCCTTTATGGTACTATGCCGCTTACACAGCGTGAAATAGCACGCAAGCTTGGTATATCGAGGTCTTATGTTTCACGTCTTGAAAAACGTGCGCTATCTGCACTCAGAAAAAAGTATAACAATTAAGCTATCTTATACCATTTCTGTATTGACCCGGAGTTACTCCAAAACGTTTCTTAAAGCATCGGTTAAAATAAGAAAGATTTTCAAAGCCTGTTTTTTCCGCTACAATAATAATACTATCATCAGTAGCAATAAGTAACTGTGCAGCGATTCTAAGACGATAATTATTAAGATATTGAATGAATCCCTCTCCCATTGCTTCCTTGAAAAATTTCATAAAATGAGAACTGCTGTAATAGCAGACTGCTGCTGCTTCATCTATTGTGATTTTATGTGTGTAATTTTCACTTATATATGAAAGTATCAGCTTGACTTTTTCAATTGAACGATCATTGCGGTCAATAGGTACAGACTCTGTATTATTGCTTACAATTATATGGAAAAATTCAATCAAATTCCCCTTTACACCAAGCTGATATCCGTATTTCTTTTCACTGCACAATCTATCTATATTTTCAATGCACCCTGCCGCCTTTTCATAATATGCCAAATTTCTATCAATTTTCACACTACAAGAAAATCTGCCGTCAAACAGCGATGATAAAAGCTCGCCACAAAGATCATCCGTATTTGCACCTACAAATGACGGCTCAAAAATAATATTTTCATATTCCATAATACAATGATTTTTTTGCCTTATAGAATGCAGCTGTCCCGGAAATATCAAAAACATATTGCCTTCCTCTGCATCATATAATTTAAGGTCTATCTCTATTATACCTCTGCCCTTTTTTATAACGATAAGCTCCGCTTCGCTGTGCCAATGAGTTGCAACTTCCGGAAAATCAAGAGGTATGGAACAAAGATATGTATTATAAGGAAAATCAGGAGTTGTATGGGATTTGTTTTCATAATAGTTTTCGTATTTCATAGAATTCATTTGAGTTTCTCACATTCTTTCATAAATCATTTCATACATCAATTTATTACATTATATTATATCTAACATCATATTTCAACCATAATACTATAAACAATTTCAAAAAATAATAGTATCGTACAAATAAAAGGCTGTATTTTGCAAGAATTTTTCTTAAAAAAAGAGTATAATAATAACAACAAATATTTATAAACCTAAATCGGAAAGGAATAAATTTAATATGGTTCTACAGAAAATACTGAATGATAAATACGGTAAATCTATAAAAGACTGCTCAAATGAAGAGATATATTACGGTCTGCTGGATATGGTAAAAAGCGCTGCCAAGGATAAGACAGCTCCTACAGGCAAGAAAAAAATCTACTATATCTCAGCTGAATTTCTCATCGGCAAATTGCTTTCCAATAATCTTATAAACCTTGGCCTCTACGATGACGTAAAGAAGGTTCTCGCAGAAAATGGAAAAGATATTTGCGAAATTGAAGAAGTTGAACCAGAGCCGTCACTTGGCAACGGCGGTCTTGGACGACTTGCTGCCTGCTTCCTTGATTCTATAGCTACTCTTGGTCTTTCAGGTGCAGGTATTGGCCTTAATTATCACTACGGTCTTTTCAAGCAGAAATTCACAAAGAATCTGCAAACAGAAGAACCTAATCCTTGGATTGAAGAAAACAGCTGGCTGACAAAGACAGATAAAACTTATAAGGTCGATTTCCGTGGTCTAACTGTAACATCAAGACTCTATGATATTGACGTTACAGGCTATGACAGCTTTACAAATAAGCTTCATCTTTTTGACATTGAAACAGTTGATGAATCCATCGTTGAAGATGGCATTGATTTTGATAAAGAGGACATTGAGAAGAATCTCACACTCTTCCTCTATCCTGATGACAGCGACGATGCCGGCAGACTTCTGCGTGTATACCAGCAGTACTTCATGGTAAGCAGCGGCGCTCAGCTTATTCTTGAAGAATGCGTTTCAAGAGGTTCAAATCTTTATGACTTGCCTGATTACGCAGCTATTCAGATAAACGATACTCATCCAACAATGGTCATTCCAGAACTCATAAGACTGCTGTGTGAGCGTAGCATAGAACTTGATGATGCTATTGATATTGTTAGCCGCACTTGCGCTTACACTAATCATACTATCCTTGCAGAGGCTCTGGAAAAATGGCCTATCGCTTATCTTAAAAAGGCTGTACCTCAGCTTGTTCCTATCATTGAAATACTGGATGACAAGATCCGCAGAAAGTTTGAAGGCGAGAAACTTGCAATTATTGACAAGGATGACCGTGTTCATATGGCTCATATATGCATTCATTATTCATATAGCGTAAACGGTGTTGCCTCTCTGCATACAGATATTCTGAAAGAAACTGAACTTGCTGATTTTTACAAGGTTTATCCTGATAAATTCAACAATAAGACAAACGGTATAACATTCCGTAGATGGCTGATGCATTGCAATCCTGAGCTTACAGATTTTATCACATCTCTTATTGGAGATGGATTTAAGAAAGATGCTGACGAACTTAAAAAGCTTGCTGAATTTGCAGACGATGAGAATGTTTTAAAAAGACTTCTTGATATAAAATCAAACTGCAAAAAAGATTTGTGCAGCTATTTAAAGCGTACTCAAAATCTGGAAATCAGCTCTGATTCTATTTTTGACATTCAGATAAAGAGACTGCATGAATATAAGCGTCAGCAGCTTAATGCTCTTTATATTATTCACAAATATCTTGAGATAAAGGCTGGAAAGAAGCCATCTACACCTATAACTGCTATTTTCGGTGCAAAGGCTGCTCCTGCTTATGTAATCGCACAGGATATTATCCATCTGATACTTTGTCTGCAAGAAGTAATCAACAATGATCCTGAGGTAAATCCGTACCTTAAGGTTATCATGGTTGAAAACTACAACGTTACCAATGCTGAACACCTGATTCCTGCTTGTGATATATCTGAACAGATCTCACTGGCTTCTAAAGAAGCTTCCGGTACAGGAAACATGAAATTCATGCTGAACGGTGCTGTTACTCTTGGTACAGAAGACGGTGCAAACGTTGAAATTCATGAACTTGTTGGTGATGACAACATCTATATCTT
This sequence comes from uncultured Ruminococcus sp., assembly GCA_910579955.1. GTDB lineage: Bacteria > Bacillota > Clostridia > Oscillospirales > Ruminococcaceae > Ruminococcus_C. Next base: position 54,455 of record CAJTWE010000017.1, read on the forward strand.
CGGTGATTCAAGCGAAACAGTTGTAAAGCGTTATGCAGACGCAAGCTATGATTCCTCATCTTACTACGAAGAAAATGAAAACATCAAAGCTGCTGTAGACTTTATTACTAGCGATGAACTCCTTGCTGTTGGCAGCAAAGAGCATCTGGAAAGACTTCAAAAAGAACTTATCAACAAAGACTGGTTCATGACATTCCCAGATTTTGAGGATTATATCGAAAAGAAAGAACTTGCATTCAAGGAATACGAAAACAGAATGGAATGGGCTAAGAAAATGCTCATAAACATTAGTCAAGCAGGATACTTCTCTTCCGATAGAACCATTGCTGAGTACGATAGAGACATCTGGCATCTTGGCGAGTAAAATTTAAACACAACATTTTTTCATAGAAATTTTCCCTTTCACAAAATGAAAAGAACCATCGAGTAATATTCGGTGGTTCTTTTCATTGCTCTGATATGTTCACATATGCTTGACAAATCATTAAAAATGTGATATCATACGTTATGTAAAAATCATACCGATAAATTCGGTAAAAATAAGGAGCTTTATATGAATAATATAACCATATCAAGTATGTATTCACTTGAACATACTATTGCGGGCAATTACCTGAAACAGTTTACATATCCTTGGGAAGCACTTTCCGGAATCAGTGATATGATCATTGAACTGGGAAAGACGCTCTCTCCTGATGAATACGATAATCCGGCTGAAAATATATGGATACATAAAAAGGCAACCATATTCCCAACCGCTTTTATTGGAGCACCGTGTATTATTGGTGCAAATACAGAAGTACGTCACTGTGCATTTATCAGAGGAAGCGCTCTGATTGGTGAAAACTGCGTTGTCGGAAACTCTGTTGAGCTGAAAAATGTGATCTTATTTGATAACGTTCAGACACCTCACTATAATTATGTGGGCGACAGTATCCTTGGCTACAAATCACATATGGGTGCAGGTTCTATCACATCAAATGTAAAATCTGATAAAACTCCTGTTATTATCCGTTATGAAAAAGGAACAATTGAAACCGGTCTTAAAAAGATGGGCGCTATGCTGGGAGATAATGTAGAGATCGGATGCAACAGCGTGCTTAACCCCGGCACTATTGTATGCCCAAATTCAAATGTTTACCCTCTTTCAGCTGTAAGAGGTGTAGTTCCTGAGAAAAGTATTTATAAAAAAGATACAGACATTATTTCCAAAGAGTAATAATATAACATTTAAGCCTGTTCATATTGGACAGGCTTTTATATATTATTTTTCATTTTCACCACAAAAAATCTGCACAGCAAGAAACGCCGTGCAGATTTTTATTTATTATTTTGTTATTTATTACTTCTCAGGAAGTGAAGGAATGAGATCAACAAGATATCTCTCAAGTGAGATA
>CAJTWE010000018.1 GCA_910579955.1 uncultured Ruminococcus sp.
TTATCTTCGACACAACAATTCCAAGTGAAGATGAAGGTCCAAGATGTCAGGCTGCGATAGACGGTAGTGATGAACTGCTTGATATCAACCTCGTTTCTGGTTCTGTAAACATCATTGTAAAGGGTGATGATGAGCCTAAGGATGCTGGCTGGTATGCTGGTGAGTATTGGGCAAACGCTGGCGATAAGGTAACAGTTTCTCCTTATGTAATCGGCGATCCTGGTACACTTGGCTTTATCGTTGATCTGGATACAGAGCTTATGGCTGAACTGAGCGATGGTTCTGCAGCAGTTGGTTCTGCATACAGCGCATTTGATACACATCTGTTCAACATTGATGCTATGAAGGCAACAGCATCTCACGATACTCAGATCGTAACAGCTCCTGATAATTCTGCTCTTATTGACTTCACATACACCATTGGTGATGCTGACGCTATTAAGGCACTTGCAGATTCTCTTGGTATTGCTCTCCAGCACGACGCTGAGCACGGCGCTTACTATCCATTCCCACTGAACTTCAATGAGAAGGGTTGCGAAGCTTCTAATTCAAGTGATGGTGCAGTATTTGATCTCAACCTGAATAACGGTGTTATCAATGTAATAGTTCCTGAGGTAACAACAACAACAACTACTACAACAGGAGATTCTACTACTACAACAACAGAATCTACAACAACAGAGTCTACTACAACAACAGCAGATTCTACAACAACAACAACAGAATCTACAACAACAACTGGAGATTCTACAACAACAACAACAGAGTCTACTACAACAACAGCAGATTCTACAACAACAACAACAGAGTCTACTACAACAACAGCAGATTCTACAACAACAACAACAACAGAGTCTACAACAACAGAATCTACAACAACTACATCCTCTACAACAACAACTACAGATTCTACAACAACAACTACAAGCACAACAGTGACTACACCTTCTGGTCAGGTTTCAAGTGCAATAGAATTTGTTGCTAAGGAACCAAACTTCTACTTCTCTGTAGATGATAGAGAGTTTAAGGCAACAGACCTGTTTGAATCTGTAATTCTTAAGGTTACTATGAACGATGGTACTACAACTGAAACTGATATCATCAATCAGGTAACATTTAATGGTCTGACACCTGAGAAGCTGTTCAATGATGCAGACGCTGAAAATAGCGCTGAGTATGATGGTGTATACAGAGGTTATGTAAGCGGTTATTACAACGGCAGCGTAATCGATGCTAAGTCACTGGTTTACATTGGCGTTAAGGGTGACTCCGACCTGAACGGCAAGGTTGAAATTTCAGATGCTTCTCTGACTCTGAAGTACTATGCATATAGAATGGCAGTGCTTGATGTTACATTTACAGGCGATGCAGATTCTGATTATGAGACTCTGGCATACTTCCTGTCTGATGTAGATACAGAAAGCAAACAGGGTAAGGATTCAGCTGATGGTTCAATTGATATTTCAGATGCAACTAACATCCTGAAGTACTATGCAAACGATGTTGCTATGCTTGATCCACAGTGGGAAGATATCATTCCAACACTGGTTAACATCCCAGGTTCTCTTTGGGAATACAAGGCTAACAACAAGTAATTGCATAAGCGTTTCAATAACGCAATAGCTTAAATTTAAAACGTCGCAGCTTCGGCTGCGGCGTTTTTGTATTTTTGACTCTGTAATAATATTAAAAAATGCTTTGAAATAATTGAATTGTTTTTTAATAAAACTATTGACATAATTGAAAGCATATGGTATAATATAGATATATTATTTCCAAAAGCATAATAAAATATTTAGGAGCGAGGATGATGTACTATGTTTAAGCGAATTATGTTAATATTTATCGTGGTAATAGCAATTTTGCTTATTACATGTGGTGCTATAATATTACATAACAAAAGCACTTCATTTGAAATGCTATTACGATGAAGCTGAAACAATGCTGTTAATATGAATTGAGAAATCAAAAAAGCTGCTGCGGTTTGAATGTATCATTCCGCAGCAGCTTTTTAAGTTAAATTATTATTTATGAAATTATCTGATATAGATCAGATGCAGTTTCTTTTGTAACGTATTCAGTTACCTTTTCCACACGTACCTTTAAAGCTTTTTGACCCATATTTATTTCAATTACGTCACCAACTTTTACATCATAGGAGGCACGTGCTATTTTTCCATTTACTATTATTTTTTCGGCATCACATGCTTCATTAGCGACTGTTCTGCGCTTTATAAGACGTGATACTTTTAGATATTTGTCAAGTCTCATTTAGATTTATTACTCCTTTAAACATTATGTTTTATACTATTCCAAATTTCATTAAGCTGGTCTGTGGAATAGTCGTCCATAGTATTACCAGCGATTGTTGTATTTTTTTCAACGTCAGCAAATTTTTTGATAAACCTGTTTGTTGCGACGGTAAGGCTTTCTTCTGCATTAAGGCCCATCTTTCTTGCCGCATTTGCACATAAAAACAAAACATCCCCCAGGCTGTCTGCCATAAGCTTCATATTATCAGATGCAGCTGCTTCGGATAACTTATCAAGTTCGCTATGAATGTCTTTTATGGCTTCTGCTGTATCAGTAAAATCCACTCCTGATTTTGCAGCACGTTTTCCAACCTTCTGAGCACGAAGCAGCGCCGGCAGTGAAACAGCTACGCTTTCAAGTGTTTCTGTGTATGTGGTTTGACCTTTTGTTTCCTGTTTGATCGACTCCCAGTTTTCAAGAACTTCACCTGTATCGGCAACCTTTACCTTGCCAAAAACATGAGGATGACGAATGATCATTTTCTTGCAAACCTCATCACATACAGCATCAAGATCAAAGTTACCCTTTTCACGCTCTATCTGTGTGTGAAAAACCACTTGTAAAAGCACATCACCCAGCTCTTCACGAAGAAGCTCAGTATTGTCGTTATCAATAGCTTCTATAGCTTCGTATACTTCTTCAATAAAGTCCATACGTATAGAATCATGTGTTTGCTCTATATCCCATGGACAGCCTCCTGGGCTGCGCAGAAGCTTTACAATCTCTACAAGGTCGTTTATATTGTAAAAATCCTTAAATTCAAAATCTACCATTTTAACCTCCTATAAAATAGGCAGAGCCGGAACTCTGCCTATAGTTTTATCTTGCGTCCACAAAGCCAACCTTGCGGTATACTTTGCTTACAATACGCTGTGAATATGAGAGAGCCTTCTGAGCATTTGTAGTATAGCATTCTTTAAGGTAAGCCTTGTCGGCATATAAACGCTTGAATTCTTCCTGCATAGGACTCAGATGGTCTGCGATAGTTTCACCTACAGCAAGTTTAAAATCCCCGTAGCCCTTACCTTCGAATTCAGCTTCAATAGCAGCGTAATCTTTTCCTGTAATGCTAGAATAGATGGTCATAAGATTATTTATGCCGTCTTTACCCTCTGCGTAACGAACAACAGTGTCACTGTCAGTAACAGCTCTTTTACATTTTCTGATGATAGTATCTTTATCGTCAAGAATTAAAATGCAGGAATTTGGATTGTCATCTGATTTAGACATCTTCTTTGTAGGATCTTGGAGAGACATTACCTTAGCGCCAACAGGTGGAATATATGGTTCAGGTAGGGTAAAGAATTCGCCGTATTTCTGATTGAAACGCTGTGCAATATTTCTTGCAAGCTCTAGGTGCTGCTTTTGGTCTACTCCTACAGGTACGAGGTCTGCATTATAGGCTAAAATATCAGCTGCCATAAGAACAGGATATGTAAAGAGACCAGAATTTACATCATCTGCATGGCGTGCACTTTTATCCTTGAACTGAGTCATACGAGAAAGCTCACCAAACTGAGTGCTGCATCCCAGCACCCATGAAAGTTCTGCATGTGTTTTAACATGGCTCTGGATAAATAGAATTGACTTGTTAAGGTCGATTCCGCATGCAAGGAGCAGAGCATATGCTTGCAGTGAGTTCTGACGAAGTTTAGTAGGCTCTTGACGTACTGTAATAGCGTGCATATCTACAACACAGTATACGCAGTTGTATTCGTCCTGAAGCGGTCCCCAGTTTCTGATAGCGCCTATATAATTTCCCAGCGTAAAAGTGCCCGTAGGCTGAATTCCGCTGAAAATAAGTTTTTTCTTATTTGTTTCTTCCATAAAAAAGATTTCCTCCTGAGTTTAAGATAGCGGATCAAGTGCATGACCCAAACGGTTATAAACGGTTTTTGCATCTGCAACGTTTAGACCGGAGTATTGAGCGTTTGTAGTGCAAAGTATGTATCTTTTTCCGTAAATTTCCGCATAGCTGCAAAGACAGCTTCCTGCTTCATCAGTAGTACCTGTCTTTCCGCCGATAATTCTTCCTCCTATGACATCGGCATTGCCGTATATATCATGTATTTTAGTGAACATTGTGCTTGAGAAGGCTTTGCCATTAATAGCTCTGTGATAAAAGGTCGTATCTACCTGTTTGAATATTTCATTGCTATACGCATATCTCATAAGCTTTGCGATATCGTTTGGAGTGGAATAGTGATTATCATTGTGAAGCCCTGTGGCATTTTCAAAATGTGTTCCTGTCATGCCCAGTTCAGCAGCCTTTTGGTTCATAAGTTCAACGAAAGCTGATTCCGATCCGCTTATAATTATTCCTGCTGAAATGCAACATTCACAGCCTGAGGGCAATAATATACCATAAAGAAGATCTAGGGCGGTAATTGTTTCTCCTCCCCAAAAACCTGCTGTAGAACCACCTAGTGCACTAGCGGCTGCAACAGCTTCTTCCGGTATTGTAACGTATGCATTTAAATCGTTGAAATTTTCTATAGCAACGATAGCAGTCATGATTTTAGTCATAGATGCAGGATATATTTTATCATACCCTGCTTTTTCAGCAATAACCTCACCTGTGTCAGCATCTATAAGAATGGCATGCAGGCTGTTAATATCAAACAGATCAATATTTACCGTTTCAGGCAGTGTCGTCTGAACTGTTGGTTCTTCTGTAACAATAGGCTCTGTAGTGATTTCTTCGGCGTTACTCTTATCAGATGAACTGCATGAAACGCACGAGAGAGTAACTATTGAAAATACCGTTGCTGTAACGATTGAAAAAAGCTGTCTTTTCATTTTATATGTTGTTTTCTGCACGGTCTTTAAGTTGTGCAGAGTGAAGCGCCTGCATAAGCTGCTGATAGAGAACGTAAATAGTCTGAGCTTCCTTTGTATCCTGACGAACAGTCATAGGATCTATAGCTCTCTTGTAGATACCCTTTTTAGTGAGGATATGAACATAGTGCTGTCGTCCCATAGGAAGAGGGAATTTCTTTACAAGAGATGCCTCAGGCAGTAGATGATGAGCATTTGCTACCAGAAGTCTTGCTGGTTGTATAACAGTCTGATGACGAAGTGCAGCGCCTGTGTACTCAGCGCCGTTATTAAAATGGAGATTGCAAGCACCGTTTGCATAAACTGTCAGTGTACAAAGCAGAACCGGATTCATAGGCATATCTATTACCATGCCGTAAACATCATCCTGTCCGAATTTGCCGAGTTCCTTTGCTGGGTAGTGAATTGCGGTATTTCTGATTGAAAGATATTTTTCAGTAACCATGTAGTTGTCAAACGAACCTTGTCTATTGATAGCCATAATTGTAATTTTCCTTTCTGTATATAACTGGGATCATTCTCCCAGTACTTCCTTTGTCATAGCTCCGAGTATTCTTGTACCCTTAGTGAGCTGTTCATCTGTTGGTGTTGAGAAGTTCATGCGGAATGAGGTAGTTTTTTCATTTTCATCTATGAGGAATGCATTTCCCGGTACGAGAGCGATCTTATAATCCTGCACAGCCTTTTGGCAGAATGCATTCATATCGCAGTCATCTGGCAGTGTACACCAGATGAATAATCCGCCTTCCGGCTTTGTGTACTTCACCTGCTTGGAAAACGTATTGTCCATCTCATCAAGCATTATATCACGCTTTCTGCGGTAGATTTTTCTCAGATTTGCAAAATGCTCATCAAGATCAACAGTACGCATAAAACGCTCGCATATAGCCTGTGCCCAGATATTAGAGTGAACGTCGGCAACTTGCTTGCATACTACCATTTTTGAAATTATATCTGCCGGACCGCTTACATAACCTGTACGGAAACCGGGAGCAAGTATTTTTGAGAATGTGCCTGAATATATAACACGATTTTCTGTGTCCATGCTTTTGATGTTTGGAACAGCTTCGCCGTCATATCTTAAATCGCCATATGGGTTATCCTCAAGAATAACTATATCATATTCACATGCCAGCTCATAAAGACGTTTTCTTTTTGCAAGAGACATAACGCCGCCTGTTGGATTCTGGAAATTCGGTATAACGTAGATGAGTTTGCATGATGAAGCTGCTTTAATAGCTTCTTCCAGAGCCTCCATATTCATTCCATCGTCTTCAAGAGGAATACCAACGAGATTTACGCCATAGGATTTAAAAGCGTTAATTGAACCGATAAAGCTTGGTGCTTCGCAGATGAGGGTATCTCCACGGTTCAGCAGTACCTTGCATGCAAGCTCGTTTGCCTGCTGTGCGCCTGATGTTATGATTAAATCGTCTTTGCCTTCGCAATACGTATTATCTTTTGCAAGGCGTTCCTTCAAAAGCGTTCTCAGAGCAGGATAACCCTCAGTAATGCTGTACTGCATTGCAAGAACAGGATTTTCAGTAAGGAGTTGCTTTGATATTTCAGCTACAATTTCAGTAGGAAATGCTTCAGCAGCAGGATTGCCGGCTGCAAATGAAATTACACCGGGCATACTTGTGAATTTTAATATTTCACGAATCGCTGACGGCTGGAGAGATGATACATTGTCAGAAAATTTAAAACGCATAGGTCTGTATATCCTTTCCTGTAGGCAACACCTTGCCTACCTACTATAATTTCTATTTACTTTATATTATAGCACATATTTTTCGTTTCAGCAACATAAATTTTAGAAAAATCTTCCTAAAAAATTATTTGACTGATTTTTTATAATAAAAAGGAGGGATTCATCCTGAAAAAACAGACTTTTTTTAAAGGCTCGCTTATTCTCATGATATCCGCAGCTGTGGCAAAAGTATTGGGTGCGCTTTTTAAAATACCGCTTACAAATCGTCTTGGCGGAATTGGAATGGGATATTTTGGATGTGCCTATGGGCTTTTTCTGCCGATATATGCCGTATCGGCAACGGGTCTTTCCGCAGCTGTTGCAAAACTCACCGCTGAGGAGGCAGCACGTGGCTGCTTTGGAAGCGTCCGCAGAATACGCAACACCGCCCGACTTTTGTTTTTTGGTTTTGGTGCAGCGCTTACTCTAATAATAATATTTGCTGCGAAACCATTTGCAATATACACAACAGGAGACATGAGTTCGTGGTACGCCATACTTATGATAGCGCCATCTGCACTTTTTGGCTGTATGAGTGCAGTTGAAAGAGGATATTATGAAGGACTGCAAAATATGTATCCAACTGCAATGTCACAGGCTGCGGAGGCTCTTGTAAAAGTAATATGTGGACTGTGGCTTTCAGGATTTGTTTTGGAGCATGAAGAAGAGGTGCTGTTTTATTTTCCAAATGGCACGGATATTCTTTCAGTTGCCGCTGCTGCGGCTGTTCTTGGTGTGACAGTTTCAACTGCGGCAGGACTTTTATATTTCTTTTTTAGAAATCTTTTAGGCGACGGAATACGCAGAGATTCTATTTGCAGTGAAAAAATCGACTCACGCCGTCATATATCCAAAAAGCTTATGCTTACTATGCTGCCAATAACGCTTGGTTCTGTTGGAGCTACTCTTACATCTGTTATAGATTTGTGTACAGTTATGAGATGTCTTGACTTTTCGCAGGAGCACAGCGGAGCGGAGCTTGTAAAGCGATTCGGTGATATGGCAGCGGATAATGCGTTTCCTGCTTTTGTATACGGAGCTTTTACAGGCATGGCACTGACAGTGTTCAATCTTGTTCCGTCTGTTACAAATATGTTTGGCAGGAGTGCGCTGCCATGTGCTGCACATGCATTTGCAAAAGGCAAAAAAAATGCTCTCTGTGAGCAGGTTCGCTCTGTGCTTCTTGCAGCAGGACTTATTGCTATACCAGCCGGACTGGGACTTGTGCTTCTGTCCGAGCCTATTATGCTTGCTCTTTATAGCGGACATACAGATGAAACTTTTATTGCGTCACGTGCGCTGTCAGCGTTAGCGCCCGGAATGGTTTTCTTATGTCTTGTATCGCCGCTGTTTAGTATAATGCAGGGTATAGGAAGAGCCGACCTGCCTGTAAAACTTATGCTGTCGGGAGTTGTGGTAAAGCTTGTAGTAAATCTTTTGCTTATACCTCTTCCTGCATTTGCAGAAACTGGTGCAAGTATATCTACTAGTGTTTGCTATGTACTTATGTTTATGATTGCTGTTGTCGCTCTCAGGCGTGAACTTGGCGGAAGTCTTGGACTTATTAAAACTATGACTCCGGTTATCTATGCTTCTGCTATGAGTGGAGCAGTGGTGTATCTTCTTAGGTCGCTTTTGCGTTCATATGGTACTATTGTGCAGCTTGCAGGTTGCATTTTGGGGGCTGTTTTAATGTACGCTTTAGTTTTATGGCTTATGGGAAATTCCAGACAAAATATACTTGAAAAGCTTAGTTTAAGAATGTAAGAATACAATAGTTCAATTTTTGATTATTTAGTTTTACAAAAATTTCAAAATTCAGCAATTAGACTTAATTTGTTAATTGAAATTTAAACAATGTAAGCGGATTTCGTTTTATAATAAATAATATAAAATGCTGTGAAAGCTAATTGTGCATATTGCAACAAAAAGAGCGAAAAATTATTATTTTGAAAGGACGGAAAATCATGAAGAGTAAAACTAGAAGTCAATGGACACAGATTGCTGCTATAGTAGCTGCTGCGGCTTGTGTTGTAACAGGTACGGTTGCAGGTGTAAGCGGTAATTTTTCACCTATGGAAGCGTATGCTTTTGATGTGGGTGATAAGCTTACAATGACTATAGAGCCTAATGATACTGGTAAAGGAAGCCATTTTGAGATCACATCGCCAATAACTGCGGCAGATGTAGGCAAAAAAGTAACTGTATCTCTGAAAGCTGACGGCTTTGCCGGACAGAATGCAGTTGGTTCTATCGGATATGCAGACAGCACAAATGGATACGACTGGGTTCCAAACGATTGGGAAATAGCAGTTGGAGCAGATGATACAATTAATCTTGAGTTTGAAATTAAAGCAGGCATGGTTGGACAAAAGGTTCAGGTGCAGTGCTGGTATCCGACAGTTGATGATATTACATCATATAGCGCTGTATGCGGCGATGCAAGTGAAGGTCCGGTGGTTACTACAACTACTGAAGCTCCCGATGTAACGACAGCACCTCCGGTAGGCGGCGAAGAGGTTGATTTTACAACGGGAACACAGGTGGGCACTGATAAAGATATTCAGGCAGTTGCTGAGTTCAAGCCGGGTAAGGCTAAGTATGCTGTAATTACTTATAAGGTTAAGTCAAATGATCTTACATCTTCCTGCGCTGTAGGTACATGGCATCCTGATACTGAGTGGGTTCAGGTAGACTATAAAAATCAGAAGGTTGATAAAAACGGTCTTGTAAGCGTAACATATCAGATCCCTGAAAAGGTTGGCGAAACAGTAAAGGCTATGGTATTCTATCCTGATAATAAAAACGTAGAGTTCCAGAGCATCACTCTTTATGGCAATGAGCCAGATGTTACAACAGTAACAACCGTTACAACAAAGAAGGATGACCCTTCCGATCTTGACTTTAAGACATATTATAACGGCGATAATAAAAACATCAATGTAACCTACATGTGCTATATGGTTGCTACATTCAAGTCACCTGTAAGCGGTACTTGTTATTACAACAATAAGAGTACAGCGTGGACAGCAGTTGATAAGGGCAATGGCTATTATGTAGCAGAAGTTCCGCTGGATACTACATCTGGTGACAATATAATGAACCTGAATATTTCTTCCACTAGTTCTTCTGTACAGGGTAATCTTAGATTCTATTATCCGGGCGATGCTTCTCTGAACGGCGTTATAAACGGCAGCGACCTTAGAGCTATGGCAAAGTACTTCAAGGCAACAGAAAAAACAAACATAATGGAAGCTGTATGTGACTATACTTGTGATGGAGCTGCAAGCATGCAGGATGCTGTAGCACTGACAAAGGCTTTTGTTGCAAATACTTCAATTCCGGGCGCTAAGTAATATTGTAAAGTAATAATAATGTAATAATTCAGACTGCACATGACATGCCATGTGCAGTCTTTTTTGCACTTGACAGAAAGGCGAAAAAACGCTATAATGTTAAATGTATTTGAAATAAACCGGATATATCCGGAATGATAAAAAATAAGGATGGTGCTGTTATGAAGCTTGGTATGGTAGGTTTGCCGAATGTCGGCAAGAGTACACTTTTTAATGCTCTTACAAACGCCGGCGCTGAATCTGCGAATTATCCATTTTGCACGATTGAAAAGAATATAGGAATAGTTTCCGTTCCTGATACACGCCTTGATAAGCTGGCAGAAATGTATAATCCGGAGAAGTTCACTCCTGCAACACTGGAATTTGTTGATATTGCCGGACTTGTAAAGGGTGCGTCTAAAGGCGAGGGCCTTGGCAATAAGTTCTTGGCAGATATTCGTGAGGTAGATGCTATAGTTCATGTTGTACGTTGCTTTGAGGATATGAATATTATTCATGTTGACGGAAATATTAATCCTGCAAGAGATATTGAAACTATCAATTTAGAGCTTATATTCTCCGATATCGACGTTGTGACTAGACGAATCGACCGTACAAAGAAAGCGCTCAAGGGCGATAAGAAATTACAGGGTCAGCTTGATTTTCTGGAACGTCTCAAAGAACATCTTGAAGAGGGTAAATCAGCAAGAGGATTTGATTTTACTGATGAAGAGCGCCTTTGGATAAAGGAAACACCGCTGCTTTCAGCAAAGCCTGTTATTTATGCGGCAAATATGAGTGAAGCTGATTTTACAAATGGTATAGATGCGAATCCTCATTACAAGACAGTATGTGATATAGCAGCTGAGGAAAAATCCGCAGTGCTGCCTATCTGTGCAAAGATAGAAGCTGAAATATCTGATATGGATGCAGAGGACAAGGCAATGTTCTTGGAGGAGATGAATCTTGAAGAGTCCGGTCTTAACAGAATTATACGTGAAGGTTATAGTCTGCTCGGACTGATCTCATATCTGACAGCAGGAGCACCTGAGGTAAGAGCATGGACTATTACACGAGGTACAAAAGCACCGCAGGCTGCCGGAAAGATACACACTGACTTTGAAAAGGGATTTATTCGTGCAGAGGTCGTATCATTTGATGACCTTATGGAATGCGGTTCTATGACAGCTGCAAAGGAAAAAGGTCTGGTTCGTCTTGAAGGCAAGGAATATGTTATGCAGGACGGAGATATTGTTTTGTTTAGATTTAACGTGTAAATACAAATATGTGAATAGTTTTACGGCGTATGCAGAATGTTCTCCATACGCCGATTTTTTTATTGTGCAGCGTGGCTTTAAGATGTTATATCCTCTATCAAAGAACGCAGTTCCTCTTCTGTTTTAGCGGATATGCCTTCCTCAAGCAGCTTTCTGTCGTGCTCTGTAAGAAGATACAAAGGCATATCAATTTCGCTGTATGGGGTTTTGCTGTCACCTCGGAAAAGTCCCAGATGATCATTCCATATGCGAAGAATAAAACTGACTTCTGTTTGTGTTATAGAAGTTTCGGTGGGCTCCTGAGCTTCGGGTTTTGGATGCGTAATCGCAGCCGCTGCTGAACCAAAAACTATTACCACGGAGATTACAAATGCGGTAAGAATCATAAGCCAGATACGTTTTTTTGTCATTTAATTATCCTCCTTTTTCAATAAGTAACATAATCAGTATTAACCATACATTAAAGTTTATACATTATGTATATTTTTAAAGGAATTTTCTTGTAATCACTTAACATGAGGTGATTTTTGTGGTATAATAAAAAAGAATATATTGATGTCAGTTTAGTACTTTTATGTACTCACCTTATGGAAGGATAGATCGTATGGAAAATAAAAAATCAAAAAATAATAATCCACAAAATAACAGGAAACCTGTGAATAAAAAACCTTTAAAAACTTCGGAAAAGCAGCATTCCGAAGCAAGACCTGCGCATACAAATAAACTAAGACCTGATGGCGAAAAAACAGCTCGCAAAAATAATAATAAACCGATACAGGAAAATAAAAAGGTTAAAAAACCACGTGATATAGAGCAAAATCCAAGTCAGACTGCCTCTGCACCTGTACCAAAAAAGCCTGATCCGTCTACTGTGAATAATACGTCATTGCAGGGCGGATACAGAAAGGAAACAGACGAAGAGATCAGAAGCAAACCGCCTACCGGTACTCCTGAATATCCGTATTATAAGGGTAATCTCGCCGCAGCAAAAATGCGCCGTTTTCCGGGTCTGAGAAATGCTTTTTCTATACTTCTGACAACTATAATGTCACTTTTTCTTATATGCGTTATTACCGGAACGATAGTTGTTACAGCACTTACTGTTTATGTTATGGACTTTAAGGATGAAGTTTCTGCTGTAACTATCGAAGAATTGGAGCTTCAGTATAATACGTATGTTTATGCTACAAATGCAAAGGGAGAGGAAGTTTGTCTTTATGAGGTAAATAATGCCTCTGAACGTGTGCCGGTGAAGATAGAGGACATTCCTCAGCATGTTCGTGATGCATTTGTTTATGCAGAGGACGGACGTTTCTATGTACACGATGGTGTTGACTATAAGAGAACATTCTATTCATTTGCAAATATGTTCCTGCATATTTACGATACGAATATCGGTGGCTCTACCATTACACAGCAGCTTGTAAAAAATATTACAGGTGACGACGTACAGTCACCGTCACGTAAAATACGTGAAATATTCCGTGCTATGGAACTGGAAAAGGATTATTCAAAAGACGAGATACTGGAAAGTTATCTTAACTATATTGGTTTCGGCGGCGCTACCAATGGCATTCAGGGTGCATCTCTAAAATATTTCGGAAAGGATGTTTCCGAACTGAGTGTTGCAGAGGCAGCTTGTCTTGCTGCAATCCCGAAAAGCCCAGAGGTACTCAATCCATTTGCAGAAACTCAGGACGAGGAAACAGGTGAATGGATAAACACAGGTGAGGCAGCAAACAAAAGCCGTCAGTATTACGTTCTTGAACAGATGTATGAAAACGGTGCGATAACTTATGATGAATATCAGGCAGCAGCTGCTGAAAAACTTGTATTTACAAACTCAGATGAGTATAAAGCACAGCATCCAGACGAAGAGGAAAATCCATATCTTTCAGCCTCCTCTACAAGCTGGATAGTTGATACCGCTATTTATGAGGTAGCAGAATATCTGGAAGATATGTATAATATATCTTCAAATGAAGCTATTGAGCGTATAAATGCAGGTGGATATCGTATTTATACAACAGTTGATATGGACATGCAGGAACACGTTGAAGAAAAGTATAAAGATCTTGATAACATTATGGATTCTGCCGAAGTTGCTTATTATGGAGACCCGAACGGCGATGGTCAGTATACAGTTGACGAAATAGAATATCCTGAATCTGCATTTGTGGCAATGAATTATGACGGCAGCATTCGTGCAATTGTGGGAAGCATAGGTGAGAAAACATCACTTTGCTGGAACTATGCAACAATGGAACCACGTCAGCCGGGTTCTACTATAAAGCCGCTTGCAGCTTATGGTTTAGGTCTTGAAAATGATGTTATTGCATGGGGTTCTATGATCGAAGACGCACCTCTTATGAAGATAGGTGATTCAGACTGGCCTATCAACTATGGTACTGATAATTACAGCGGAAATTATTCTTATAATAAAGTATTTGCCTCTGATGCTCTGGCAAGATCACTTAACACTATTTCTGCAAAGATATGCAATAGGCTTACACCTCAGGCAGTATTTACCTTTGCCTCTGATAAAATGGGACTGAAACTTGCCTCATCATCTCCGGATGGCCTTACTGATAATGCAATCTCTCCTATGTCTGTTGGCGCACTCACGTATGGCATAACTCTTAAAAATCTTGTAAACGGCTATGTTCCATATGGCAATGGCGGAACTTACTACAATGCTCATATTGTAAGTAAGGTAGTACAGGGCACTGATAAAGTTGTCTATGAGGATGACGGCAGCCCGAGAAGAGCAGTAAGCGAGGAGACCGCATACGTTATGAACCAGATGCTTCAAAATGTTGTAAACACAGGCACAGGTTCTCCTGCAAAGCTTGAAAACAAGCATGTTGCAGGCAAGACAGGTACTTCTGAGGATTGGACAGACCTTACTTTTGTAGGACTTACAGAGGATTTTGTAAGTGGTGTTTGGATTGGCTATACAGGTCGATATTCTCTTCCAAGCAGTCTCAGATCTGCTCAGGTTTGGCAAAATATTATTGGTGAATATGCAAATCAAATCGAGTCGGGATCATCATATCCAAATTGTGATACTGTTGTTACGGGAAATGTCTGCAAGAGAACAGGTAAAATTGCAGGACCGAATTGTCCGACAGCAGGAGTAGGTTACTGGAAATCTTCAAATGCACCTAAATGTGAAGGCTGCTGGATGCTCACCACTACAGCGGCGACTACAGCAGGTACGGAAAGCTCAGCTCCAGTTACTACCTATACTGAAACAGTTCCTGTTCAAACAGAGCCGCCTACTCAGAATACAGATGCACCAGTCGAACAATAATAATTACAGCAAAGGACGTATTTATAATGACACAGACATTTCTTATGTGCTGCCCATGCCATTTTGGTCTGGAAAGTACACTTCGTTTTGAACTCTCAAAAATTGGAGCTGAAAGCATAACCGTTCAGGATGGACGTGTTCTCTTTAGAGGAGACTATTCTGTTCTGGCTAAGGCTAATCTATGCCTTTCAACAGCTGAACGAGTTCTTATACAGCTGGGAGAATTTCCTGCATATTCTTTTGAAGATCTGTTCCAGGGTGTAAAAAAGCTTCCACTGGAAAACTGGATAGGAAAAGATGACGCTTTTCCTGTGAAGGGCCATGCTCTTGACTCAAAGCTCCACAGTGTGCCTGATTGTCAGTCGATTATTAAAAAGGCTGCCGTTGAGAGACTGAAAATGCATTATCGTACAAGTTGGTTTTCTGAAACAGGAAGCGTTCATCAGATACAGTTCTCTATCCGTAAAAACAGATGTGTTATTTATCTGGATACCTCAGGAGCAGGACTTCACAAGAGAGGTTATCGTAGAAATTCAAATGCTGCGCCTATCAAGGAAACTCTTGCAGCAGGAATCATTGATCTTGCAAGAGTGCGCAGCAGCAGCGTGCTTGTAGATCCATTTTGTGGAAGCGGAACATTTCTTATAGAAGCAGCGTTTAAGGCACTTCATATAGCGCCTGGTCTTAACCGTCACTTTTCTGCTGAAAGATGGGGTGTTATTCCTGATGCAGTATGGAGAAATGCACGTGCAGAAGCTATTGCAGCTATAAATCATGACGCTGAGTTTGAAGCATACGGATTTGACTGCGACCCGGAAGCAATAAAACTTACTGAGGAAAACGCACGAAAAGCAGGTGTAGGTGCAAGAATACACCTTAAGCAGCGTGATATAACTGACTTTGAACCGATACAGAATAGCATAACAGTCTGCAATCCTCCATATGGTGAGAGAATGCTTGATATTCAGGCGGCGGAATCACTTTATAGAATAATGGGAAGTGTTTTTCCTGCTGATAAGGAACATCCATGTTATGTTATTTCACCGGACAGTGAATTTGAGACATTTTTTGATAAGAAAGCCTCAAAACGCAGAAAGCTTTATAACGGCATGATGCAGTGCCAACTTTATATGTATTTTTAAATATTTTTAAATAAAAGGGGCAGCTTTAAAAAGGCTGCCCAATTCTATATTATTAGTAGAGATTATTAGGAGAAGTATTATGAAAAAATATAAATTTTTATTATTCGATCTCGATGGTACTATTACCGATTCAGAAGAAGGAATTCTGAATTGTGTACGATATGGACTTACATCTTGTGGATTCCCTGTACCTGATTATGATACGCTTAAAGCGTTTATAGGACCTCCGCTTGTTGTGTCATATCAGGAGATTTGCGGACTTTCGTATGAGGATACTGAGGCGGCAATACTTAAATATCGTGAAAGATACAGTGAAAAGGGTATTTTTGAAAATAGATTATATGATGGAATATCAGAGCTTTTATTTGATTTGAAAAATTCAGGATATAAAATTGCACTTGCAACTTCTAAACCGGAGATATTTGCAAGAAGAATACTCGATCATTTCGGAATAGCAGAAGCATTTGACGCAGTAGCAGGCTCTTCGATAAACCGTGAAGATGAGACTAAGGCAGATATGATATGTCTTGCTATGGAAAGACTGGGGCTTGCAGAGGAGAACAAACGTGAAGTACTGATGATAGGAGATAGAAAGCATGATATTTTAGGTGCAAAGGAATGCGATGTAGATGTTGCAGGTGTGCAGTACGGCTACGCACCGGAGGGTGAACTTATGAAATATGGTGCGGATATTATAGCTGAAAGTGTAGCTGCACTTAGGGCATTTTTGATTTTTTGAGAAAATTCCAAAATCTGTGTAACCATTTTATCTTGGATGTGTATATATAAGTGAATTTGCAAATTCAGACAGGATGGGAAGTACGTTGAAAAAAAGAATCTATAGACAGCTTCAAAAAAACAGTGAAAAAACCATTGAAAAGCTCATATCTGATTATTCGGGCTATGTGTATACTATACTCTTCAATATGGTAGGCGGATATTGTACGTCTGAGGATTTAGAGGAAATGACATCTGATGTATTTATAAGGCTTTGGCAGAATTTAGATATACTGGATAAAAATCGTCCTATAAGTCCGTATCTTGCGGCTATTGCAAGAAATCTTGCAAAAAACAAATTGAGAAGCATACAGGCACGACCTGATTTTTGTGAATTTGAAGATATAGTATCTGATGGTACTGATGTTGCAGATTCTATAGAATGGCTTGAGGATATGTCGCTTTTACAACATGGCATTGACGAGCTTTCTTTTGTTGAACGTGAACTGGTAATACGCTATTATTTTTATGGCGAATCCTTAAATTCACTGGCAAAACGTTTTTCCATATCTGATGCAAACGCAAAAACAAAGCTGTATCGTGCACGAAAAAAGCTAAAAGATTTTCTGACAGAAAAGGGGTTTGAGCATGAAAAATAACTGGAAAAAAGAGTATTCATTACAGGAAATTTCGCTTGATAAGGACTTTTATGAAGCTGTCGGAAAAAACGTTCGAGAAAAAATTAAAAGTGATATGCAGAAAGGAAATATTATCATGAACTCAAAAAATAAAAGACGTACAGCTATTATATGTGCTGCCGCCGCTGCGCTGTTATCTGTGTCCGCAATAGGCATTCATGCTGCTGCAAGTACAGATTTTTGGCAAGAGATAAAGGTTTGGATAAACGGAGAAGAAATTACTGCTTCTATGTCTAAAACTG
The DNA here is from genome assembly GCA_910579955.1 of uncultured Ruminococcus sp. Lineage (GTDB taxonomy): Bacteria > Bacillota > Clostridia > Oscillospirales > Ruminococcaceae > Ruminococcus_C. Next base: position 17,626 of record CAJTWE010000018.1, read on the forward strand.
ATGATGACGAATTCTACATTGCAGTTGAGGACGAAGCAGGTACAGAAGATTGTGTGAGATCTGAGCAATTTGATGTCATTGCGGTCGATGCTTTGGATATGGAATTTTATACAGAGTGTGACTCTAAAAATCGTCTCTGGCTTAAAGCGCACGAAGACGCTGATTTTGCTGTTGATATCACAGACGAACTTGTAAAAAACGGTTCTTACAGTGTTAACTGCATTTTTGGCAATGGATGTACAAAGGTCATTACCGTTGAAGGCACTTTGAAAGACAATACTATTACTGTAAGCCCGATTGAAACTGAAATATCTCCGATAACAGACACTACGCTTGAATAATTAAATAATAGTTAAAGCAATACCGCATAAAGCAGCTTCAGCAGCTTTGTGCGGTATTGTTTTATTCACTTGTATTTTGTCGTTTTCTGCGATAGAAAAAGCCTGTTGATTTGTCTTTACGACAACTTTCTCATAAATATGGTTGTACAATGTAAGCATACCGAAAAAACAAAGGAGGGGATCTTTTTATGACAGTAGCTCTTCAAAACGATAACTCCTGTCTGATAGCATCATTGAGCGGTGAACTTGACCATCACAGTGTACGTACGATTCGTGAGGAAATAGACACAGCTATTTCAGAAGAACAGCCGGAAAAACTCGCACTTGATTTTGGCGGAGTTACATTCATGGACAGTTCAGGTATAGGGCTTATTTTAGGACGCTGTAAAGTTATGGGAGGTATTGGCGGAACAACTGCCATATGGAATCCGCCGCCACATATAAGACGTGTTATGAAGCTTTCTGGAATAGAAAGACTTGCAAAAATAGAACATTCCAAAAGCGGAAAGGAAGATGTAAAGTGAAAACAGAAAATTGGGTAAAGTTAAGCTTTCCCGGAATATCGGTGAATGAACAGACATCACGCTCTATAGTGTCTGCGTTTCTTGTTCAAGCTGATCCTACTATAGAAGAACTTGCAGATATAAGAACAGCTGTTTCAGAAGCGGTGACTAATTCTATTGTACATGGCTATAGGAATATAGAAGGCGATGTGGAGCTTTGTATAAAGCTTCTTGCAGACCGTGAAATATACATAAGAGTAAAGGACAAGGGCTGTGGTATTGAGGATGTAGAAAAGGCGATGGAACCTCTGTTTACTACAGCTGCCAATGAAGAAAGAGCAGGTCTTGGATTTGCTGTTATGCAGAGCTTTATGGATAGTGTTCATGTACGAAGTAAGACGGGGTCTGGAACAACAGTTATAATGCGTAAAAAACTAAGGGGCGCTTCATGCAGGACAAGCTGAAAGCTGATAAGGTGCGTGCGGAAGAACATTTAGGGCTTGTGCATCATTGTGCAAACCGTTTCCGTGGACGTGGTATCGAATATGAAGAGCTATATTCAGCCGGTTGCTTAGGACTTATGAAAGCTGTAAAGGGCTTTAATCCGGAAAGAGGCGTACAGTTTTCGACCTATGCAGTACCGGTTATACTGGGGGAGCTTAAAAGGCTTTTCCGTGACGGCGGAACTATAAAAGTCAGCCGCCGGATGAGAGAGTGCGCCATGGTTCTAAGGAGGCTTCAAGAGGCATACATAAGGGATTATGGGCAGGAACCAACGCTGTCAAAGCTCAGCGAGCTTGCAGGAGTCAGTGAAGAAGATGCCGCACAGGCGCTATGTGTGACACAAGCACCTATATCACTGACGGTAGGTGATGACGGAGATGATTCGCAGCTGGAAATACCTGTTCCGGCACCGGACAAGGCGATCGGCGATCTTATAGCTCTCAGACAAACTATGGCACTGCTTTCATCGGAAGATCAGAAGCTTTTGAAGCTGCGATATTTTCAGAATCTTACTCAGGCAAAAACAGCAGCGATACTTGGTATGACACAGGTGCAGGTTTCACGCCGTGAAAAGAAAATTCTGACACAAATGAGAGAAAATCTGCTTGAATAAAATTTTACATAATAAAAACGCTTTCTGTTAATGTTGGGATACATGACAGAAAGCGTTTTTTATTTTTAGCTTACGCAAGTGCGTATACGCAAAAACATAGATTTTGATAAAATAATAATAGAAAAGGGGGCATTTATGATGGGAGTAAAAGATACAATAGTCAATCGTATTTATGAGCTTTGTGAAATACAGAATATAAAGCCGAATGAACTTGCAAATCGTTCTGGTGTTACGCCATCAACAGTATATTCTCTGTTGGATTCAAAACGTCATAATGTTTCCGTTGTTACTTTGAAAATTTTATGCGATGGTTTTGGCATTACTCTCGGTGAATTTTTTAGTACAAAAGCTTTTGATGATTTGCCGCAGGAGTTAAAATAACATACCTTTGGCGTGTTTTACCCTTCCGTCACGGCTAAAGCCGTGCCACCTTCCCTTTCGGGGAAGGCAATTAGTGGATGGATTCATAATGAAAATAACAAAAGGCTGCTGCAATTAAAATTTGCAACAGCCTTTTTGTTTAGTTTAGTTTAATTTTATTTTATTTAAAATAATCTACACCACTCTGGAAAATTCTCTGGTCTTTTTCACCGGGAACGTTTCTGTAGAGGTTTTTACCAATACGCTCACTGTGACCCATTTTACCCAATACTCTGCCGTCAGGAGAGGTGATACCTTCGATCGCAGCCATTGATGTGTTAGGATTGAAATGGATATCCATTGTAGGATTGCCTTCCATATCAACGTACTGAGTAGCGATCTGACCATTCTTAGCAAGCTGATCAATGAGAGACTGAGGAGCTACAAAGCGGCCTTCACCATGAGAAATTGCAACTGTGTGAATATCTCCCGGCTTGCAGCCATAGAGCCAAGGTGACTTGTTGGAAGCAATTCTTGTATTGACAAGCATAGACTGGTGACGTGCAATTGTGTTGAATGTCAGTGTAGGTGAATCATTCTTCATATCTGTAATTTCACCATAAGGAACGAGGCCAAGCTTTATAAGTGCCTGGAAGCCGTTGCAAATACCAAGCATAAGACCGTCACGGTTCTGGAGCAAGTTGTGAACAGCGTCCTTGATTTTTGGATTGCGGAAGAATGCTGTGATAAACTTACCGCTGCCGTCTGGTTCGTCACCGCCGCTGAAACCTCCGGGTATCATGATTATCTGAGAATTTTTGATAAGCATTGCAAAGGTGTCAACAGATTCTTCAATAGCAGCAGCAGAGAGGTTCTTTATAACGAATACCTCAGCTCTTGCGCCTGCACGCTCAAATATTCTTGCTGTATCATACTCGCAGTTAGTACCCGGGAATACTGGGATAAGAACACGAGGACGAGCTTCTTTGATGCCTGCGGACAGAGTTTCTGTGCGATTATAAGAATAAGTCTCAGGAACTTCTGTGGTAGTCTTGATACGGCATGGGAATACAGGTTCTAGCTTCTTTTCCCATACGCCAATAAGATCATTAAGATCAAGTGTATAGTCAGGAGCTGCGATTGCCTGCGCCTGAGTTGTTGTACCGATAATCTCTTCGTCCTGCTGTGCATCGCCGATAAGCTCAACGATAAATGCACCAGCACATGGCTGGAACAATTCTTCTGGAGAAAGCTTTTTAGCAAAGCTGAAACCAATTTTGTTACCGAATGCCATTTTAGCGATACCTTCTGCAACACCGCCAAAGTCAACTGCCCAAACAGCAGCAGCTCTGCCATCAGCAATGATTTTTTCAAGCTTGTCAAAGCATTCTCTTACGCTATCGAATACAGGCAGACCATTTTCATCATATTTAGGGCGAATCTGAATTACTGTGCTTCCTGTTTTCTTGAATTCTGTGGAAACGACCTTATCTGCATTTGCAGTAGAAACGGCAAATGAAACCAGTGTAGGGGGTACGTCGATATTCTCAAATGTACCTGACATGGAGTCCTTACCGCCAATAGATCCGCAAGACAGTTCAAGCTGCGCCTTGAATGCACCAAGAAGTGCTGCCATAGGCTTGCCCCAACGTGATGGTGTATTTTGAGTTCTTTCAAAGTATTCCTGGAATGTCAGCCAGCAGTGATGCCAGCTGCCGCCTGCTGCTACTATCTTTGCGATAGAGGAAACAACAGCACACATTGCACCATGGTATGGGCTGTTTTCGCTGATAAGAGGATTAAAGCCCCATCCCATAAGTGAACAGGTATTTGTTTCACCACGAAGAACCGGTATCTTAGCTGCCATAGCCTGTGACGGTGAAAGCTGATATACGCCGCCGAAAGGCATAAGAACAGTACCAGCACCGATAGTTGAGTCAAACTTTTCGATAAGTCCCTTCTGAGAACATACATTCAGGTTGGACATAAGCTCGCTCCAGCTTTCAGCACAATCGTCCATTGCGTTTACAGGTGTAACCTTAGGAGCTTCTATAACTATATCAGTGTACTTAGGAGCACCGTTTGAATTAAGGAATTCACGGGACAAGTCAACAATAACATTGCCATTCCAATTCATAGTAAGTCTTGGATCAGCCTTTACAGTTGCAACTATAGTTGCTTCGAGATTTTCCTTAGCTGCTTCACGCAGGAATCTGTCAGCTTCGTGTTCAGAAACAACAACAGCCATACGTTCCTGTGATTCGGAAATAGCTATTTCCGTACCGTCCAGACCATCATATTTCTTAGGAACTGCATTTAGGTCAATATTCAGACCGTCTGTCAGTTCGCCGATAGCAACAGAAACACCGCCTGCACCAAAGTCGTTGCAGCGCTTGATCATCTGTGTAACAAATGGATTGCGGAAAAGTCTCTGGAGTTTACGTTCTTCCGGAGCATTACCCTTCTGAACCTCTGCACCGCATGATTCAAGGGATTCAACAGTATGAGACTTAGAAGAGCCTGTAGCACCGCCGCAGCCGTCACGACCTGTTTTACCGCCAAGGAGAATTACAACGTCACCCGGCTGTGGAGCTTCTCTTCTAATGTTTGAAGCCGGAGCAGCACCAAGAACAGCACCGATTTCCATACGCTTTGCCATATAACCCGGATGATAAACTTCGGATACGTGACCGGTAGCAAGTCCGATCTGGTTACCATAGGAGCTATATCCGTTTGCAGCGCCTTGAGTTATCTTTCTCTGAGGAAGCTTTCCTGAAATTGTATCAGCAATAGGAACAAGCGGATTAGCAGCACCTGTTACACGCATTGCCTGATATACATATGAACGGCCTGACAGCGGATCACGGATAGCGCCTCCGAGACAAGTAGCAGCACCGCCGAAAGGTTCTATCTCAGTAGGGTGGTTATGGGTCTCATTTTTGAACATGAGGATCCAGTCCTCTTCTCTGCCATCAATATCAACCTTGATCTTAACAGAACAAGCGTTTATCTCTTCGCTTTCGTCAAGATCATTAAGCTTTCCATCAGCCTTTAGCTTACGAACGGCAAGTGTAGCCATATCCATAAGAGTGATCGGTTTAGCATCTCTGCCAAGCTCGCTGCGGATTCTCAGATAATCATCATATGTTTCCTTGATATATGGAGTTTCAATATCGGCATTTTCAATATTTGTAAGGAATGTTGTGTGACGGCAGTGGTCAGACCAATAGGTATCTATCATGCGTATTTCAGTAATAGTAGGATCACGTTTTTCTGTATCATGGAAATATTTCTGACAGAACTTAATATCTTCCAGATCCATTGCAAGGCCGTATTCCTTGATAAAGTCAGAAAGCTCTGCTACAGTAAGGCCAATAAATCCGTTAAGGATCTTTACAGTTGTAGGAATCTCATAATTTGCATCAAGTGATTCCGGCAGTTCCATAGCAGCCTCACGTCGTTCTACAGGGTTAATGAGATAAGCTTTTACCTTGTCAAATTCAGCGTCGGTAATATTTCCGCTGATGATATAGATCTGTGCGGAACGTACACGGCAACGTTCACCCTGGAGCAGGATTTGTATACACTGCTCGCAGCTGTCGGCTCTCTGGTCAAACTGACCCGGCAGATACTCTGTAGCAAACATACGCTGATTGCCAGTAAGCTTTGGCAGCTCACTGTAAACATTATCAACAGCCGGCTCAGAGAAAACAGTAGGTACAGCTTTTTCAAAAGCTTCCTGTGTGAGACGGTCGGCATCATAGCGATTGAAAACACGAACGCCAGTTACGTTTGTACGTAGTGCAGTCTGGAGGTCGCCTAAAACAGACTGAGCCTCAACCGCAAATTCAGGTTTCTTTTCTACATAAATTCGATAAACAGACATAGTATTACTCCTTCATGTTGGATTTGCTTGGATTTGCAGAACTGCTGTCACATATGTGACCATAGCAGACTGCTGCATCACTCTCTTCTATTGTAACATAAAATAATGATTTACGCAAACTTTTTTTTGTATTTTTTTCGGGAATTTTTACTACAGTGCCATCAGGGGCATGACCCGTATGGAAACCGTCGCCTTTTTCACGCTCAAAAAGTACAGGAACAGTTTGTCCAATAAGACTTTTAAGGTGGTTTTTCTGTAGTTTTTCACCTAGAGCCTGTAAAATACGCATTCTTTCAGCTTTAACGTTTTCCTGAATCTGATTTTTCATTTTCGCCGCAGCAGTACCTGGTCTTACAGAATAGCGGAACACATGAATTTTAGAAAAACCTATTTTTTCTGCAAATAAAAGTGTTTCCTCAAATTCTTCTGGTGTTTCACCAGGGAATCCTACCATAATATCTGTTGTTATAGCGGCATTTGGGAAATGCTTTCTTATAAGGCTACATAAACCTTCATATTCTGCTGTAGTATAGCGGCGGTTCATACGCTTTAAAACAGTATCCGAGCCGCTTTGCAGGGATAAGTGAAATTGCGGACAGAAGTTTTGTATTTCTTTAAGCTTTGACAGTATCTCGTCCGTTATTTTTTCCGGTTCGAGTGAACCGAGTCTTATACGAACGTCTCCGATTTCCGAAATACATTTTACAGCATCAAGAATAGAACCGCCCCATTCAGAACCGTAGAATGCAAGATTTATACCGCAAAGTACTATTTCACGATGTCCGGAAGATATAAGCTCTTCTGCGGCAGATTTTAGTTCATGTAGCGGCATTGATCTGCATCTTCCTCTGGCGTAGGGAATAATACAGTAGGTACAAAAGCAGTTGCAGCCGTCTTGTATTTTAAGAAATGCTCTTGTGTTTTTAGAAAAATGATCGCATTTCAACAGCTCAAATGAATCATTATTGCCATAAGACGACACTGAACAAATCTTTTGTTTTGTTAAGATAAATTCATCTAAAAGCTTGGGCAGCTCAGATCTGTTTTTTGTGCCAATGATAATATCAACCTCTGTAAGCTCCATTGCCTTTTCCGGAAATGCTTGTGCATAACAGCCGGTGAGAACTATTATCATATTAGGATTTTCTTTTTTGAGTTTATGAAGCATACTGCATACACGGCTGTCACCGGAAGCTGTAACAGTACATGAGTTTATAACTGCAATGTCAGCCTTTGAAGGTATGCTGGTACTTTCATAGCCGTGTTCTTTTAAAAGGCTTTCCATTCCGGCAGTCTCACAGGTATTTACCTTGCAGCCAAATGTATAAAAATAACAGAGCAAAACATTCTCCTCCTTTCATCAGGCGTGCAAATGCCTGAATGCAAATGTTATGGAAATTCCTACAAATTTATTATAAAAGGTTACGAATTGTAACCGCCATTAGTATCTGATGTACTAAAATTTTACCGGCTTTCGTTGCAATGACTAAAAGCCTGAATCCATGAGACTATTCTATTATACTATAATCACGAAAATAAAGCAATCGTCTTGACAAAAAAAATAAATCGTGGTATGCTATGTACAACAGAAAACAAGTAGGTTTCTGCAGGATCTGCGTAATTTTCTGATAAATACAACCACGATGGGACATTAAGAAATTGGTTCTTGGGAGGTAATTAATTATGTTTGAAACAATGGTAGAACTTAAGGCGATCAATGACGTTAAGGATTTCGTAAATACCGTAATGCTGTTTGATTACGATATTGATCTGGTTTCCGGCAGATATGCAGTTGATGCAAAATCAATTATGGGTATTTTCAGCCTGGATCTGTCCAAGGCAATCAAGCTTCAGGCACATACTGAAGATCCGGAAAAGCTGATAGCAGCACTTGATAAGTTTATTGTAAAGTAAACTTGATTTTTCAAAGATTGAGTAGAATAGTAGAGAGGGGAAAGCGGCACGAGGTGTCGCTTTTTCTTTTTGTTTATGTAAATACGTATAGCAAAACACACAGACGCATAAAATAGAACATCGGAAGTTCCTTCCCTGTATATCGAAAGGAAAGATGCTCTTTGAAAAGGATTATTAGTATCTTAGTGATGTTTTGTATGCTGCACATGGTTTTATTGTATCCGAATATAGCTAATGCAGAAGAGGAAGCGTCAAAACCGGCGGCATATGCTCTTATGGAATGCAGCACCGGTAAGCTTTTAGATGAGGAAAACAGCAGCCAGAAAATGCCTACAGGAACAATGGCTAAACTTATGACGGCATTTTTGGTGGGTGAGAAACTCGAATCCGGTCAGTGGAATGCAGATACAGAGCTTACAGTTTCAGATTGTGTGAATGGTACTAAGGGCGCAGTAATATGGTTGATGCCCGGTGAGGTCATGACGGTAGGGGATATGCTGAAAGGGCTTATAATAGGCAATGCAAATGATGCAGCAGCTGTTTTTGCAGAGGAGATAAGTGGCAGCAGAGAAGATTTTGTTATGGATATGAATGCACGTGCTTTTGATCTTGGTATGCATGATACACGGTTTGCAAGCCCTGATGGCTTTAATGATGATGAGTCATACAGCACTGCAAGAGATTTAGGCGTTTTGTGCTGTGCTTTATCCGATATGGAATGCCTGTCTAAATATTTTACAACATGGCGTGATTTCCTTCGTGACGGCGGGACAGAGCTTGTAAACGAAAATACATTTGCACATACCTATGAGGGGATGATAGGCTGGAAAGCGTCACATTCGGAAGGTACAGGCTGGTGTATTGCGGCAGGTGCTGAAAAAAATGATATGAAGTGTGCTGCAATTGTTTTGGGTGCAGAAGATGAGGATAGTCGTTTTGCCTTGGCAAGACAGCTTTTAAAAGATGGATTTTCAAAGTATGTACTTACCATTCCGGGATTTTCCTCTGAATTTATGAAGCCTGTAACTGTTCGAGGCGGCGTTTCAGAAAATGTTGATGTGGAAGCGGAGGGCCTTTCAGGTCTTGTTGTGCCTAAATCAGATACGTCTCTGAAAACAGTTCTTGTTCTGCCTAAATATGTTTGCGCTCCTGTTGAAAAGGGCAGAAAGATAGGCTGTATAGCGTTTTACAACGGAGACACTTTGCTTCTTGAAACAGACCTTGTTGCCACTGAGGACGTGGAAGCTATGACTATAAGAAGCGCTGTGGAAAAAATGTTGGTCAAGTTATGCAAATTGTAGCTTTGAAATTGTGCAAAGTAAATAAGAATTTTTGTAGCTCTTGCAATTGATGATAAAATATAGTATGATATAAGAGGTAAATTGGTGGGAAAGGGCTTTTTGTATGCTTATGTAAGAAAGTGTATCCCACAAAAATGGAGGAATGAATAATGTCTTTAAAGTTAAATACCAAGTATCTGGCTGACTTTATGAACAAAGATGAGCTTGCCGGAATTCGTCATCAGGTAGAAGCATCTGCGGCAATGCTGCATAATAAGTCTGGACAGGGCTCAGATTTTCTGGGCTGGCTGACTCTGCCTACAGATTATGACAAGGAAGAATTTGCAAGAATCAAGGCCGCTGCTAAGAAGATCCAGGGAAATTCTGAGATCCTTATCGTTATCGGTATAGGCGGTTCTTATCTTGGAGCACGTGCTGCTATTGAATTTTTAAAGTCTACACTTTATAATAATTTGAAGAAGGATACACCTGATATTTATTATGTTGGCAACAGCATCAATCCAACATATCTCAGTGAAATAATTTCTCTTTGCGAGGGCAAGGACTTCTCTGTAAATGTTATTTCCAAATCCGGTACTACAACAGAGCCTGCACTGGCTTTCCGTGTATTTAAGGATCTGGTTGAGAAGAAGTACGGCAAGGACGGTGCTAAGGATCATATCTTTGCTACTACTGATAAGTCAAAGGGCACACTCAAGGAACTGTCTGATACAGAGGGCTATGAGACATTCGTAGTACCTGATGATGTAGGCGGACGTTTTTCTGTTCTGACAGCCGTTGGTCTGCTTCCTATTGCTGTTGCAGGCTGCGACATTGATGCTCTTATGGCAGGTGCTGCACAGGCTCAGCAGGATTATATGGCTGACTTTGATAACAATGACTGCTATAAGTACGCTGCTATCCGTAATATTCTTAGCCGCAAGGGAAAGGCTGTTGAAATGCTTGTTTCCTATGATCCGAATTTCGTTATGATGGCTGAATGGTACAAGCAGCTCTTCGGCGAAAGCGAAGGCAAGGACAATAAGGGTATTTTCCCATCAGCTGCTGTGTTCTCTACAGATCTTCATTCTATGGGTCAGTATATTCAGGAAGGCTCACGTATTCTGTTTGAGACTGTTGTTGATATCAAGAAGCCTAAGACAGATCTTTATCTGGAAGCAAACGAGGAAAACCTTGATGGTCTTAATTTCCTTTGCGATCAGAATATGTCCGTTGTAAACCGTAAGGCTCTTGAGGGCGTTATTCTTGCTCATACAGAGGGCGGTGTACCCAATATCATTCTGGAGCTTGAAGATACAACAGAGAAGAGCCTCGGCTATCTTATCTATTTCTTTGAGAAGGCTTGCGCAATTTCTGGATATCTGCTTGGTGTAAATCCGTTCAATCAGCCGGGTGTTGAGAGCTACAAGAAAAATATGTTCGCTCTGCTCGGTAAGCCGGGTTACGAGGATCAGAAGGCTGCCCTTGAAGCTAAGCTCGCTGACTAAAAAAACTGTTTTGCGGCAAAAGCCGCTGGCATAAACGCAATAAGAAATGAAACAGTGCCGCTAAGGCACGGAAGGAGTTAATTATGATTCAACTTATTACCGGTAAAAAAGGCTCAGGCAAAACTAAGATCCTCATTGAGAAGATCAACAGTGCAGTAAGTGCAACAAACGGCTGTCTGGTTTGCATTGAAAAGGGTGCAACTATTAGAAGCTCTATCAGCTATAAGGTTAGATGGTGTGATACAGAGCAGTTCGCTATCGACAGCTTTGATTCATTCTACGGCTATGTTGCAGGTATGCTTGCAGGCAACTATGATATTAAGGAAATTTTCGTTGACGGTATCTTTAAGATCGCTGGCTCTGATTTTGACGCTCTGGGCGTAATGCTGGACAAGCTTGCTAAGCTGACTGGCGACGACGTAGAAGTTGTATTTACACTGTCTGCTGACAACAGTGAGCTGCCGGCTTCTGTTACAAAGTTCATTGGCTAAGCGGAAATTACGGACTTTTTTTAAAAAAAGCTTGACAAGCTGTCCCATTTTAGTATATAATAAATGTTGCAATGCGTGAAAGGAAAGAAGTATGAACCTACAACTGCGTGAAGTTTTTCAGATAGAAGGACTAAAAAAGCCGATTCAGTATGAGATCGCTCTGGAAGAACTGGCAGATATTCATGGCTATGAGTTTGCTGAGCCTTTAAAGGTCAGCGGTGAAATTGCCAATCGTGCCGGAATAGTTACACTTAAATATAGTGTTGACTGTATACTTGATACCCAATGCGACAGATGTCTGAAACCTTTTAAGCAGAAACATACTTATGATTTTACTCATACAGTCGTTCCGACGCTACACAGCGACAACAGTGCGTATGACTCGTATATTGTAGCTGAAAATGACAGCATTGATATGAATGAGACAGCAATAACAGACTTACTTCTCATGCTCCCGACAAAGATTCTTTGTTCGGAGGATTGCAAGGGGTTATGTTATATCTGTGGGTGCGATTTGAATGAATCCACTTGTGACTGTCTGAAATAAGAAGGAGGTGCCAACATGGCAGTACCAAAGAATAAGGTCTCCAAAGCAAGACGTAATAAAAGACGTTCTGCTGTATGGAAGCTGGATGCACCGGCAATGAGCGTATGCACAAATTGCGGTGAGTACAAGGCGCCGCACAAAGTTTGCAAAGCTTGCGGTTACTATAAGGGCGTTGCTGTACTGAAGATGGATGCTGAATAAGTCATCTGAGACTTGAGGAGGAGAGGCGGAGCAGTTCGTCTCTCCTCTTTGTCATTTTTATAAAAAATATAGAGATTTAAAGCTAATAAAGGAGATGAAAAGAAATGGCATTACCGGTCGTAGCGGTTGTGGGACGTCCTAATGTTGGAAAGTCTACACTGTTTAATAAAATGATTGGAAAGAGATTGTCTATTGTTGAAGATACTCCCGGTGTTACACGTGACCGTATTTACTCAAAGTGTGAATGGCTTGGTCGTCAGTTCATGGTAGTAGATACAGGCGGTATTGAGCCGAACACAGCAGATGTTATCTTGGCACAAATGCGCAGACAGGCAGAGCTTGCTATAGAAAATGCTGATGTTATCATACTTGTAACAGACGTTCGATGCGGAGTTACTGCTGATGACAGCGATGTTGCCGCTATGCTTCAAAAAAGCGGCAAGCCTATAGTTCTTGCGGTAAATAAATGCGACTCTATCGGAGAGCCGCCAATGGAAATATATGAGTTCTATAATCTCGGTTTGGGAGATCCGTTTCCGATTTCGGCAGCTCACGGTCATGGTACAGGCGATATGCTTGATGCTGTTATGGATATGCTTCCGTCTGAGGATGAGCTTGCAGAAGATGACGATGCTGTTAAGGTTGCAATTATAGGTAAACCTAATGCAGGAAAATCCTCGCTTGTAAATAAAATTGCAGGTGAAGAACGTGTTATAGTATCTGATATTGCAGGTACTACTCGTGATGCTACAGATACTATTGTTGAAAATGAACACGGTAAATTTGTTTTTATTGATACAGCAGGAATCCGAAAGAAGTCAAAGGTAACTGAGAAGATAGAGCATTTTAGCGTTCTGAGAGCGTATATGGCGGTAGATCGTGCTGATGTGTGTCTGATACTCATTGATGCGGTGGAAGGCTTTACAGAGCAGGATTCAAAGGTTGCAGGCTATGCTCATGAACAGGGAAAAGCCTCTATTGTTGTTGTAAATAAATGGGACCTTATTGAAAAGGACAATAATACAATGAATGAGTATATGACTAAGCTTCAAAATGACTTTAGCTTTATGTCGTATGTGCCTTTTATATTTATTTCAGCAAAAACCGGTCAGAGAGTGCATAAACTGTATGAGATGATAGATATGGTTCATCAGCAGAATAATATGCGTGTATCTACAGGTAGACTTAACGACGTTCTGGCTTATGCCACAACACGTGTTCAGCCGCCTTCTGATAAGGGCCGCCGCCTTAAAATATACTATATCACTCAGCCTTCTACAAAGCCGCCGACCTTTGTAATTTTTGTAAACCGTGCGGATCTATTTCACTTCTCATATCAAAGATATATAGAGAATCAGATACGTACGGCATTCGGTCTTACTGGCACACCTGTTAGATTTATCGTACGTGAACGTGATAAAAATGACAACAAGTAAGGACGGTGTGTTTATTTATGAACGTAATGCTGGTACTGGCGATCATTTTATCCGTTATTCTTTCTTATTTGCTCGGAAGCTGCAATTCTGCTATCATAGTCGGAAAGCTTATAAAGCATAAGGATATAAGAGATTATGGCAGTAAAAACGCAGGGCTTACAAATACTCTCCGATGCTTCGGCAAGGGCTGTGCGCTACTTACGCTTATCGGAGATCTTGGCAAAGGCATAGTAGCTGTTTTACTTTCAAAGGGCATTTGTCATCTGCTGGATGTGTCTATTGCAGGAGATGAAAAGGTTCAGTTTATCGGCTATATTGCAGGAATTGCAGCGATATTAGGCCATGTCTTTCCGTTATATTATGGTTTCAAGGGCGGAAAGGGCGTTCTTGTAGGAGTATCTGTATTTCTTATTATCGACTGGAAAGCGTTTTGCTTAATGATAATTATTTTTGCAGTTGTTTTGGCAATTTCAAAATATGTTTCACTCGGTTCTATGATAAGTGCAGCCTGCTGTCCTTTAATAACGCTTATTTTGCAGCTTGCGCTTTACGCTGAAAGACCGCTGTGGTATACGATTCTCAATACAATTATGGCTGCTGTTATGGGCATATGGGTAATATTTATGCATAGAAGTAATATTAGTCGTCTGCGAAGCGGTACAGAGAATAGGTTTTCATTTAAAAAGAGCGGATCGGTTGCTAAGGACTGATCTTAAACGGCTTGAAAGGAGGCTGTAACATGGCAAATATTACAATTTTAGGTTCGGGAGGATTTGGACTTTGCATTGCACTTACCGCATACAGAAATGGTCACAATGTAAAGGTGTGGTCAAAGTTTTCTGATGAGCTTGATGCAATCCGCAGAGACGGTGAACATAAACAGAAGCTTCCGGGAGTACATATACCTTCTGAAATAGAGCTTACAAACAGTATAGACTGCATAAAGGGTTGCGACATGGTAATATTTGGAATACCGTCAAGATTCGTTCGTGATACTGCTAAAATGGCTGCTCCGTATATAACATCTCCTATGGTCGTAGTAAATACAGGCAAGGGTCTTGAAGAAGATTCTCTCAAACCCCTGAGTCAGGTTTTCCGTGAAGAGCTGTCTGCTGATATTCCTGTAGTAACTTTGACAGGACCGTCTCATGCAGAAGAGGTGGGCATGGATGTTCCAACTACTATTGTTGCAGCCTGTGAGGATCAAAACGCAGCAGCAATGGTGCAGGAGATGCTCAGCAGTCAGACGCTTAGAATATATCTTAGTTCTGATGTGATAGGCTGTGAGATTGGCGGTGCTCTGAAAAATATAATAGCGCTTTGTGCAGGAGTATGTGATGGTCTGGGCTACGGCGATAATACAAAGGCTGCTCTTATGACACGAGGACTACATGAGATAGCTAACCTAGGTCTTGCAATGGGCGGCAAAAGGGAAACATTCAGCGGTCTTTCCGGTGTGGGAGATCTGATAGTTACCTGTTGCAGTATGCACAGCCGAAACAGACGTGCAGGAATACTTATCGGTGAGGGTATGGATCCTGAAGAAGCTGTAAAGATGGTTGGAACTGTAGAGGGCTATTATTGCTGTCATGCGGCAAGAGAGCTTGCATGCAAGCTTGGTGTTACAATGCCTATAACAGAACAGCTTTATAAGATCTTGTTTGAAGGCGGAGATGTTAAGGAAGCACTTTCAGCGCTAATGTCACGCCCGAGAAAACCGGAGTGCGAACCCTTAGAAAAAATATAATTGTAAGAAAAAACGGTTCGGCAGTCATGTGTTCAAACTGCCAAACCGTTTTTGATTTTATTTTCTATACTGACTGTGTATACTGTATGAACATTATACGCATATCATATTTGCATTGTGTTTATATCAATAGTATCGGAAATCGGAAATTTCCCACAAAAGGGCATGATAAGGCGTAATTACGCTTTCATTGCATATTATGCTCTTAGGTTCAGCCAGCTTTAATTCAGCAGCTGCATTAACAGACGGCATACGTATGGAGATAAGATTGCTGCTGCTTTCCGTTGAATCAATAATAAATCCACCGTAGCGCTCGACAAACTTTCTGATTATCATGTTTTCTATTTCGTATACAGGTGTATTTTTGTACAAAGGTGTGAAAGTACTTAGCAGAGGTTTGCTAGGCTCTTCATCTCCGATAGGAATAAGCTTCATGTTGATAACTGCTTCGTCATACATTTGACATGCAGATACTTTCAGCTGATATACGCCTGAGTATTTCTTTCTCAGTACTATCATAACACAAAGCAGGAAATATTCCATTCTTTTCCATGATGCAGATACATAAACTTCATCCGGAACATCACAGATGATTTTTGTACTTCCTCTTGGGCCTATCACTCGGCTTGAGTGCTGGGCGAATGTTTTGATGATATCAGAACAGCTTATAAGTTCTTCGGTTGTTTCGTCAGCGTCGTAATACTTCAAAAGCTCTTCTAAAAGGTAGTGCTTTTTCAGTATTCGGGAACAATTCTGCATTATGATATTTGTCTGGTCATTAAGACTTTCAGGGGGAACATGATCATCTTCAAATTCCTCAAAGTAATCGTTGAGCTGAGCTGCTGCTGCTGAAATGCTGAGAACTTCTATTCTCGATTCGGCAATCATATTTTCAAGATATTCTCTTGTGTATTTTCTTTCAAAATCCCTGTAAATTGCCGGAATATCGCTGCATGAGATAATGTAGTACTCATCAGAAACATTTGTCAGATGATAGTCGTACATAGTATCGTGCGCAGAATAAGAATAATCTCCACTTTGAACAGAGCCGCCTTCTGGAATGAGAAGAGTTGCAGAAATGTTCTCGTTCAGTTGGAACGGGGCGTGCTTGCCGTTGTGCCAAATAAGCTGACGGTTTTTGTCCAGTATCACAATACAGGACGAATCGTTCTGATATGCTGCCTTAAAAAAATCAAGCATGTTGTTATTCATGACTGAAAACTTCCCTTCTTTACGATATTGTATGTTTTTATTATACTATGTATTTTTAAATAATGAAAGCGAAAAAGGAATTTTTTTTATGCATGCCAAAACTTTGTAATAACTATATATAATATATACCATATTGTTTATAACTTTCAATAAAAACATAGAACTTGTATGTGTGATATGCTGTTTTTTTGTGAAAGTGCTTGAATTTTTCAGTGAATTGGTGTACAATAAGAATATAAAAATTTAGGAGGTAAATTCCAATGTCAGTTAAAGTTGCTATTAATGGTTTCGGCCGTATCGGTCGTCTTGCATTCCGTCAGATGTTCGGTGCAGAAGGTTATGAGGTTGTTGCTATCAACGATCTTACAAAGCCATCTATGCTCGCACACCTGCTGAAGTATGATACAGCACAGGGTGGTTATTGTGGTAAGATCGGTGAGGGTCTGCACACTGTAGAGGCTGATGACGAAGCTGGTACAATCACAGTTGACGGCAAGACTCTGAAGATCTACGCTAAGGCTAATGCTGCTGAGCTGCCTTGGGGTGAGATCGGTGTAGACGTAGTTCTTGAGTGCACAGGTTTCTATGTATCCAAGGCTAAGTCACAGGCTCATATCGATGCAGGTGCTAAGAAGGTTGTTATTTCTGCACCAGCAGGTAACGATCTGCCTACAATCGTTTACAACGTAAACCACAACACTCTGACAGCAGATGACACAATCATCTCTGCTGCATCTTGCACAACAAACTGCCTCGCTCCTATGGCTAAGGCACTGAATGATTATGCTCCAATCCAGAGCGGTATCATGAGCACAATCCACGCTTACACAGGCGATCAGATGATCCTCGATGGTCCTCACAGAAAGGGTGACCTGAGAAGAGCAAGAGCAGGCGCTGCTAACATCGTTCCTAACTCTACTGGTGCTGCTAAGGCAATCGGTCTGGTTATTCCAGAACTGAACGGCAAGCTCATCGGTTCTGCACAGCGTGTTCCTGTTCCAACAGGTTCTACAACTATCCTGACTGCTGTAGTTAAGGGTACAGATGTAACAGTTGACAGCATCAATGCTGCTATGAAGGCTGCTGCTACTGAGTCTTATGGCTACAACGAAGAGCCAATCGTTTCTTCTGACGTTATCGGTATGAAGTATGGTTCTCTGTTCGATGCAACACAGACTATGGTTTCCAAGATCGCTGATGATCTGTATGAAGTACAGGTTGTTTCTTGGTATGACAATGAAAACAGCTACACAAGCCAGATGGTTCGTACAATCAAGTACTTTGCTGAGCTTGCATAAGTTTGTTTTTGTTTAACTTAGTTTAATTTAAAGACTGCCACGCCTTTGGGTGCGGCAGTCTTTTGCTTTACCGATTGACAAAAGTTGTATAAAATAGTATAATAAATGAAATAAGAAAGGAAGTGGTATAATGCTGCAAATGGAAAATGTAAGTGTTCGCTTTGGCGCACAGACTGCACTTAACGGCTTATGTTACAGCTTTGAACCCGGTCATATATACGGCCTTGTAGGGCCTAATGGCTGCGGTAAAAGTACGCTTATGAAAACGGCTTCAGGACTTTTGAAGAGCTATACGGGTACTGTAACGTATTGTGGGAATAAAATCGGAACATCGGGAAGGAATAAAATAGCCTATCTGCCTACACATCCTGTTTACTACAGATATATGAATGTAGAGGACATGGGTGCGTTTTATGAGGACTTTTTTCCTGATTTCAGGCGTGATGAATACAGGAATATGATAGCCTTTATGGGACTTGATCCACATCAGAAGCTTTCGGGAATGTCTACAGGTATGGTTGCAAAGGTTCGTGTTGCAGCTACGCTTTCACGAGACGCTGGAGTTATTTTGCTTGACGAACCACTCAATGGTATAGATATGCTGGGGCAAGAGCAGGTAGCACAGATAATAAAGTCGATAAATCTGGAAGGCAGGATTATTATCATTTCAAGTCACCTGCTTGATCAGCTTGAGACCGTCTGTGATTTTGTTGTTATGATGAATGCAGGAAGTGTTATTTTTCACGGAGATATGGCACAGCTTCGTGCTCAATACAATATGTCTGTATCTGAGCTTTATCGTCATATCTATACTCAGTATTTTCAGGCAATTGCTATGGGAGGTATGAGACAGTGTTAAAGCTTTTAAAAAATGAGTGGAAACGATATCGTTTATTTTCGTTTATAATGCTGATAGTAACAGCCGGCATTGGGGCTTTACTTTCGCTTTCAGTGTTTTTTTATTCTTTCATGGATATGGAAGATGAGCTTGTTGGAAGTATGGCAGGTATAGGTTCTATTGTTATCATAGCGCTTGTGGTAATTGTAATGCCTTTTGCGGCAGGGATATATTGTTTATTATCGTATACTTCTGATATTGGAAGAAAAGGTATGATATTTTTAACGCCTGTACCCACGTGGAAGATAGTGTTATCAAAGCTTATATTTACAGCTGGAATGTTTATCGTGCTTTATATTGTTAGTTTATGCAGTCTAATGATAGCCGCTTTTATTTCAGACGTTAACTTTGTGTCTGATATAGGGGAGATTCTGGTGGGTTTTGCAACTTTTAAATATGTTGACTTAGCTGAAACTGATAATGAAATATTAATTATTTTAGGTAGATTTATAATGTATCTTCTATCAACTCTGATCTTCTCAGTTACAACTATGGGATGCATATCTCTTGCACGTTTTGCTGCTAATTCTGTAGGCGTACAGGTGCTTTTAAGCATTTTATTCTACTGGATAATATCTATGATAGAAAGTACTATAAATACACTTGTGCATATTTTATTTATGCAGGAGAGCTATTTTATGTATGCATTAAGACCCTCTGCGGATATTGCTTCTTGGGATTTCTTTGCTGGTATTATTTACGCTGTTGTGATGTATATAATTTGCGTATGCCTTACTGACAGAAAGGTCAACTTAGTATCTTAATAAAATACTATATAAAGCAAATATCATGTTTTTATACATATTTGAATTGTTTTTATGTCAATTAAAAAGTCACTCTTGACAATTGCATTAAAAAGATGTATAATTTAAATAGTAATTATTTAGAATAGGAGAGATTTACTATGGCAGGTATTTTTGACAAGCTGTCCAGTGCAAGCAAAGGCGTTTCTGATATGTCCAAATCTGCATCTGAGACAAACAATCTTAAGAAGAAGATAGCTTACGAACAGGAGCGTATTCAAGAGGTTATGCAGGAGATAGGCAAGCACTATTATGCTAACCCAAACGGTGATTATTCTGCTCTGTGCGCTGATATTGATGACAGAAAGAGAAGAATCAACAGCATGAGAAACGAACTCCAGTCAATCAAGGGCGTTCGTATGTGTACAAAGTGCGGAACAAAGTTCGATGAAAAGTATACATTTGAATTTTGTGGAAAGTGCGGTTCTAAGCTGGTTTCTGAATAATTTTTTCTTAAAACGTCAAAAGGCTGCTGCAAGGTTTTAACTTGCAGTAGCCTTTTTGTATTTTCTTATTGATACTGGTAAACGCCGATATGTTCAAAACCATCAAGGAGCTTATCGACCTTTTTAAATGCGATGGCAGTTCCTTTTGCAACACAGTTAAGAGGATTTTGAGCAACTACACATTTCACTTTCAAGGTGTGTTCAATAAGTTTGCTCAGTCCTCCCAGAAGTGCTCCGCCTCCGGCTAGCAGTATGCCGTTTTCATAAATATCTCCGACAAGCTCTGGGGGCGTTTCTTCAAGAACCGTTTTTATAGCGTGTATTATATTTGAAACCTCATCTTCAATTGCTTCAAATATATCGAGTTCGCTTATTTCAACGCTTTCAGGCATTCCGCTTACTAAATTTCTTCCCTTGGCAAACATAGTAACGTTTTCACATGGGTCATATAGATTTGTAAGCTGCCACTTTATATTCTCAGCAGTTCTTTCACCTATAAGTAGTTTGTATTTTGTTTGCATGTATCTTATGATAGCAGCATCAATGGTGTTTCCTGCTGATTTTATAGAATGAGATGTAACAACGCCGTTCATGGAAACGATGGCTGCATCTGTTGTTCCACCGCCGATATCTACTATCATGTTACCGGTTGCAAGGCTTATATTTATGCCTGCACCTATAAGTGCGGCAATAGGTTCATCTATCAGATATGCCTTGCGTGAACCTGCGCTCATTGCAGCTTCAACTACTGCACGCTTTTCAACATCTGTAATGAAGGACGGAACACAAATAATTATTCTCGGCTTGATGAGACGTTTTCCCGTTACTCGTTCTATCATATCCTGTATCATGTACTGGGTCATGCGGTCATCTGAAATAACTCCGCTGCTAAGAGGTCTTACCACTTTGATATAATCAGGCGTTTTGCCTATCATATCATAAGCCTCCTGTCCGATTGCGATTATTTCTCTTGTACGGTCATCATATGCGACAGCGGACGGTTCGCTGAGAACAACGCCCTTTTTGCCAAGTGTTATCACGGTATTCGCCGTGCCGAGGTCGATTCCGATATCTATTGTTGCCATAACTATTCCTTTCTCTTTTTATATTTATCTATCTGTTTATATGTTGTTTTTATTGTCTCCTGTAAGCATGTTCATTAGACACGTATAGCGTTTTGTTCGACGGTTATTATCTACCATCTGATTTATGGTCTTTTGTGACCCAACTATAATAAGCAGCTTTTTAGCTCGTGTAACTGCGGTATACAGGAGATTTCGGTAATAAAGCTTAGGAAAACCATCTAGGATCGGCATGATCACTGCATCAAATTCGCTGCCCTGACTTTTATGGACGGTGATTGCATAGGCAAGTTCAAGCTGATCAAGCATCTCAAAGGGATACACTACACGCCGTCTGTCGAATTCCACGACTGCTTCGCTGCTGTGTCTGTTTATGCTTAGAATTTTTCCTATATCGCCGTTGAATATACCAGTGCCCTCTTCGTCATCCTTATGCCATACTATGTCGTAATTATTCTTCATCTGCATTACCTTATCACCTTCACGGAATGTGTAAAGCATTGATTTTACCTCAGCAACACTTCGCATTGGTGGATTGAGAACCTGCTGGATAAGCTTATTAATCTCCACTACGCCTAAAGTTCCTTTTCTTGAAGGTGTTATTATCTGTATATTGTCAGTTGGAGAAAAGCCGTAAGCCTTTGGAAGTCTGTCCTTTACAAGGTCTGTAACAAGATCCTTTGCTTTTTGAGGGTCTAGCCTTTGAAAGAAGAAGAAATCGGCATTTTTTCTTGTAAGATCAGGGTATTTTCCGTTTATTATCTTATGGGCATTCGTTATAATACAGCTTTCCTGAGCTTGCCTGAAAATCTGCTTGAGCGCAATGACAGGAACGATTTTACTTTCTATAAGATCACCGAGCAGGTTGCCAGCTCCCACAGAGGGAAGCTGGTCACTGTCTCCTACAAGAACTACCTTGCAGCCAAGACGAAGTGCTCTTAGAAGTCCTTCGAAAAGAAGAACATCAACCATAGACATTTCATCTATTACAAGAACATCACATATAAGTGGATTTTTCTCATTATGCTTAAATCGTGGTTCGCCTGCCATGTCGAATTCAACTTCAAGCAGACGATGAATTGTTTTTGCATGATATCCAGTCAAGTCTGATATTCTTTGTGCAGCTCGTCCTGTTGGAGCAGCTATCATGACCTTGCAACCTTGCTTTTCATAAAGTGATATTATAGCGTTTAAAGTGGTTGTTTTGCCTGTACCGGGACCGCCTGTCATTATCATAATGCTTCTTGAAAGTGCCGTTGCAATAGCTTCTCGCTGCAATCCTTCATATGTTATCCTGTGGCGCAGCTGTTCTTCATCTATCATTTTTTCGTATTTGGAAAGCTCATCTCTAGTGCTGAAATCACAAAGTACACGTATTCTGTCGGCAATATATCTCTCTGCACGATAGTATTCAGGGAGATATACATACTCGTATTCTCCTTTTATATACTCAAAAAGATCCTCTGACTTCAGCTCTTGATTATATACATCGTAGAATGTTTTTTGGGAAATATTAAGATACTCAGTAGCTTTTGGTTCAAGCTTTTCAAGTGGCAGACATGTATAACCGTTTTTTGTATTATATGAAAGTATAAACTCTATTCCTGCTGCAACACGATTTGGAGAATCAGCGGCTATGTTCATATCATGAGCCAGCTTTTCCACACGGCGAAATTCAAGGTCTATTCCGGAAGAGCAAAGGAGGTAGGGATTTGCACAGATCATATCACGTCCGCCGCTGCCATATTTTTTATAAACACGCATGGCATATTTTGAACGTATGCCATATTGGGCAAGGAATGTCATGATACTGCGAAGTGCAAATATTTCCTTGACTTCTGCTGCAATATTTTCGCATTTCTGTTCGGATATTCCACGAATTTCAAGCAGCCTTGTAGGTTCTTTTTCCATTATTTCAAGTGTTCTTGCGCCGAATACATCAACAATTTTTCTTGCAAGAGATGGACCTATACCCTTTATTGCACCGGAAGATAAGTACTTTTGAATGTTGATAGAATCTGCCGGAAGTTTTCTCTCACAGTATTGTGCCTGAAATTGAGTGCCGAAGCGAGGATGGTTTATATAGTTTCCTTCTAAAATAAGCTGTTCGCCTTCATCAACATCGCCTATTTCGCCAACAACAGTTATAAGCTCTCCGCCGCTGTCGAGTTCCAGTACAGCATAACCGTTTGTTTCGTTTTTAAACAAAACGCCCTCTACAGTTCCTTCTATATGCAGTGTCTGAACGTTCAAATCCTCACCTCCGTTTCTTATATTTCATACACTTTAATTATACTATCTTTTTCGACAAATTGCAATCCCTTTCTAAAGAGTTTTTAAACTCATCAATGCTCATGTAAATAAGATTTTCTCTACTTTCGCATATTCTGCGGACGTTGTAAGAACAGCTGTCGGGCACATTCATATGGACGACATAGATCTCATTGCAAAAGCAAGGCTCAGTCCATTTTAGCTGTGATAAAATTTCCAGAAGCTGTTTGTCAAAATGAATGTTATCTTTGCGGTATACCATAACAGTAAACGTTTTTAGCTCTTCTTCAAAAGGGCGGTAGGGAAATAAGAAAATATATGCAAGCATAACTGCCGCCAATAGGCATAATACTATTATTACTGTTATTGCTGTTATCATATATTGCACCTCTCTATGTGTTTTATTGTTATTATATGCAGATTTTGTTAATATTGATTTAGAAATTTCTCTGTTATGAGAATGGTTTCGTAGAAAAAACTTGACAAGTATATTAAAATCAGATATAATATAATTGCAAATTATTATCAATAGTAACAAAGCGAGGTGAGCAAAAAGGTGCAGAGAGAGCCGAAAAGCAGAAATACCCAGCAGCGTAAGCTTGTTCTGGAAACTGTGCTTAATATGAGAAATCATCCTGATGCCGAGAAGGTTTATGAGGTTATTTCTCAAAAGAATCCATTGATAAGCAAGGCGACAGTATACAGAAACCTGAAACTTCTTGTAAATCAGGGGCAGATACTGCATATACCAATTCCAGACGGTGCGGACTGCTTTGACTTTAATCTAACCCCTCACTATCATCTCAAGTGCAGGAAGTGCAGCAGAGTATTTGATGTGGATAT
The DNA here is from genome assembly GCA_910579955.1 of uncultured Ruminococcus sp. GTDB lineage: Bacteria > Bacillota > Clostridia > Oscillospirales > Ruminococcaceae > Ruminococcus_C. The sequence goes on from CAJTWE010000018.1 coordinate 41,810, forward strand.
GCCTTATCAGGCTAATATTTGTGACAGTATTGAAAATAACAGAGGCTTTGTAATTGAATCTCATCAAATCGTATTCAGTGGACTTTGTCCTGATTGTCAATAAAAATTATTAAACGGAGGATATTATTATGGAACTCAAAGGTACTAAGACGGAAGCTAACCTGAGAACAGCCTTTTCAGGGGAGTCACAGGCAAGAAATAAATATACCTTCTTTGCTTCAAAGGCAAGGAAAGAAGGCTACGTTCAGATCGCAAATATTTTCGAGGAGACAGCCAATAACGAAAAAGAACACGCAAAGATCTGGTTTAAGCTTTTGTATGGCGCTGATATGAAAACAACTGCGGAAAATCTTGAAGACGCTGCCGAGGGCGAGAATTTTGAGTGGACTGATATGTATGCTGAATTTGCAAGGGTTGCAAAGGAAGAGGGCTTTGACCAAATTGCTGCTTTGTTTGAAAAAGTAGGAAATATTGAAAAAATGCATGAGGAACGTTACCGCAAACTCCTTGCAAATGTAAAGGAAGATCTTGTGTTCTCCAAGGACGGCGATACTATCTGGGAATGTGCAAATTGCGGCCATATATGTATTGGCAAGAAAGCTCCTGAAATTTGTCCTGTATGCAGCCACCCACAGGCTTACTTTATGGTTAAGGCAGAGAATTACTGATTATGAGTGTCGGACGCTTTTTGAAGCATACTCAAATACGTGCGTTAAAGTATACTATTCATAGTGTTTCACATTTGCGTCTGTTCATACGCTGGCTGATATTGTCGCTGATAGCAGGACTTGTTATCGGTGGCATAGGCAGCCTTTTCGCTTTGTGTATGGCAGAAGCGACGGGTCTTCGCAGCCGTTATCCTTGGATAATGTTCTTTTTGCCTGTGGGAGGTTTAGTTATAGTTTTTCTATATAGATTATTTAAAGAACAGAATGACAGGGGTACGAATATGGTAATTGCCTCTATTCATGCCGAGGCAGAAATACCGGGTAAGATGGCACCTATGATTTTTGTATCAACTATTATTACTCATTTGGTAGGCGGAAGTGCGGGACGTGAAGGTGCAGCACTGCAAATCGGCGGAAGCCTTGGAGCGGTGATGGGAAGACTTCTCAAAATGAATGATACTGACAGACGTGTTCTTGTAATGTGCGGAATGAGTGCGGTATTTGCAGCTGGTTTTGGAACGCCGCTTGCGGCTGCCATTTTCGCACTTGAAATAGGCAGTGTAGGCGTTATGTATTATGCAGCGCTTGTGCCATGTGCAATATCATCTCTTACAGCGTGGCGGCTTGCTGTGTTGATGGGAGTAAAGTATGACAGCTTTGAAAAAGCTACGTTTCCGGGGCTTAGTATAAAAGGTGCGCTTTTTATAGTTCTTTTAGGTGTCTTATGTGCAGGATTAAGCGTTATTTTTTGTATTACACTTCATAAGACAAATAGCCTTATGAAAAAATATCTTAAAAATCCATACATAAGAATTGTAGTGGCTGGCTGTATACTTATTGCGATAAGTCTTATTCTTGGCAATCAGGATTTTCTTGGAGCAGGAGTGCCAATGATAGAAAAGGCTCTTTCTGGAAAAACTGTATGGTATGCATTTCTTATGAAAATCGCTTGTACTGCCATTACTATTGAAGCAGGATTTAAAGGCGGAGAAATAGTTCCATCTTTCTTTATAGGAGCGACCTTTGGATGCCTTTTTGGACAGATAATAGGCTTTTCGCCGGAGCTTTGTGCAGCGGTAGGAATGGTAGCTATTTTTTGCGGTGTAACTAACTGTCCGCTTACATCTTTGCTAATTGCATTTGAACTATTTGGTTTCCAGCAGCCTTGGTATATTCTTATAGGCGTTGCTATAAGCTATATGCTTTCGGGTTATTATGGGCTTTATCGAGATCAGCGTATTGTATACTCAAAATATGAAACAAAATACATAAACAGGCATACAAAAAGCTGAGTTTAAAGTTTGAATTTTAAATATAAAAAGCAGCTGCTGCAAGTTAAAACCTTGCAGCAGCCTTTTTTGTTAAGTTGATTATGCCATACTTTTTTTGCGAAGTATCTTTGCCATAGCCATACGCATTTTAGGTGCGATAAGCTCAAGCGCAGCACAATATTTATCTACGATTACTATTACATATCCTTCTTTTGATCTTGGTCTTCCCTTAGTTAGCGGCCACATATGATTAGTGATAATATCCTCTTCGGTAGAATTGAGAATAAAAAGTTCACCTGCATTATTCACAGCAACATCAGGATGATTTTTTACGTGAGAAAGCTCGTGGCTGCCTTTACGATAGGTTTTCGTATCATAATAATAAAGATCGTGGAGCATTCCTGCACGTGCAGCAGAAGCGGCATCCAGATGCAGTTTCCTGCATACAAGGTAATTATAATACGAGACGTTTAAACAATGCTGAAATCTGTTTGTTGAAATATGGTGACGGTAGTTTTTAAGCTCCTGCACCACATCGTTTTCCAGAATATCTGAAACGAGATCGTAATAATCAAGCTCTGTCAGATCTTTTCCGGAACCAATTGCATTGAGCATGGGACACCATCCTTTCTGTACCCTTAGTGTAACAGATAGACGTTTTATTGTCAAGGGGTTTCATCGTATTTTCATATAATTACCATTTTTTCTATTAATTAAGAAATTCTCTGCCCTTTTGAATAGTACTTATAATAGCAGGCAGTATTGAATGCGGAATATGACGTGCAGCAAAAACGGAAAGCTTCATAAATGTTCCCGGTATGATTATCCATTTTCCCTCAAGAGCTTTTTCTATAGCATATTCAGCAACATCACGGCTGTTCATGCCCATGATAAGAAAGCTTGCACCGGATCTTTCATTGAAATTTGTATTCACAGGGCCGGGGCAGAGTGTGCTTATTGTAACGTTAATTTTTTCTTTTCTCAGTTCCTCTGCTATTGCCAGGGACAATCTCACTACGTAATTTTTTGAAGCATAATAGGTAGACATCTTAGGGCCAGTGAGAAAACCTGCGCTTGATGCTACATTGAGTATTCTTCCACGATTTTTTCTTCTGAAGTCACGTAAAAACAGTTTTGTCAGAATGTGTACGCTGCGAATATTTACAGATATCATCTGAAGCTCGTCTTCAAGCTCTGTATCGGAAAACTTGCCGTATTTTCCAAAACCTGCATTATTTATCAGCATATCTATATCATGTCCTTGACAGAATTTGTAAAGCTCAAATGCTGCATCATGATTTGCAAGGTCAAGGGCTATAGTTTCTGTTTTAGTTGGGAGAACTCTTTTTAGCTTTTCGAGTTCTTTTGTGTTTCGTCCTGTAAGAATAAGCTCCCATCCTTTTTTAGAAAGATAGATTGCCATTTCTCTGCCTATACCGGAGGTTGCTCCTGTTATAACTGCTTTCATGAGTTTTATTCCTTTCATTCTTTCAATTTGCAGATATTAAATACAAAAAAATACAGACAAATCGTGATAGTATAAACAAAAAACACGCAACTAAAATTGCGTGTTTCATGGCGCAGAAAGAGGGATTTGAACCCTCGCGCCGGTTTCCCGACCTACTCCCTTAGCAGGGGAGCCCCTTCACCACTTGGGTATTTCTGCAAAATATGGCGGAGAGAGTGGGATTCGAACCCACGGTCCCTTGCGGGATCACTGGTTTTCAAGACCAGCTCCTTAAACCACTCGGACATCTCTCCGTACTTTTAATTTAAGCTAATAACTAATCAGCTTTTATATTATACATCATTTTCTGGCATTTGTCAAGCCTTTTTTCAAAAAAATTTTGAAATTGTGATTTTTATTTTTATTGCACTATTAATGCACTATATATGCATTACTTCTCATTAAATTTATGCTGTATATAATCCTGCAACTATACAAAGTGCACAAATAATCTCTGCGTATTTTTATTTCTGGGCATATTGATTTTATTTGAAATATGGTATATAATATATAAATAGAACAGTATGTATAGTATGAATAGAATCATATATAAGATTTATATTCATGCATTAATATTTTCTACCTCTCTCTTAATATAATTTATTATAAAAAAGCAGACTGTTCGATCGGTCTGTTTTTTTATTTGCCTACTTGTTGGCAGAAAGGATGCTATTATTATGAATTTACTGGATCTTGCTAAAAAAAGATACTCTGTAAGAGGCTATTTGCCCACTCCTGTTGAAAAGGAAAAGCTTGACTATATTCTTGAGTGCGGACGTGTTGCTCCTACCGGTGTAAATGCTCAGCCGCAGAGAATCCTTGTTGTAAATACTCCGGAGGGTATGGAAAAAATGGCAAATGCTGCCGGTATTCCGGGACTATATAATGCTCCATGTGCTATTATTGTATGCGTTGAGCCTGAATGTTCATGGGTACGTAAATATGATGGGCATAATATTCATGAGATTGATGCAACTATCGTTACCGACCATATGATCCTTGCAGCTACTGAGCAAGGTCTGGGTTCACTTTGGATGTGCAGATTCAAGCCGGAGATCATTCGCAGCGAATTTAATATTCCTGACAATTATGTTCCTGTGAATGTTCTGCTTATTGGCTATGCTGCACCGGATGCTCTTTATAAAGCACCTGACAGACATGATGCTGAGGGCTTGAGAAAACCTATTGAGGAAATTGTAACTTACGGTACATTCTAAAAATAAGGCTTATAAACCAGATTTTTGTTTTATAAGGCATAATAATCATAAATAGGGAAGCTCCCTCTTAAAAGAATGTCTCTTTTAAGAGGGCGTTTTTATATATCAACAATTAAAGCGTTTTTATATATCAACAATTAAAGCGTTTTTATTTCTTCTCAATTATTTTCATATCAATAAAGGTTTTAATAAATTTGCCGCTCCAATTATCTATCAGTATTTCATAATCTTTAGCTGATATATCATCATTCAAAGCCATAACGTCATATATGACGCTGGCTTCTTTTATAAGCAGCTCGGTATCTTTAAAACCATTGCGAATATAGAAATTTCTTCTTTTTACTCTTTCATCATAATTATCGGAGTTTGTATCCAGTTGTTCTCTTGCAAGGAAAATATTTTTCCCCGGATATTTTTCCTTGAGCAGCTGAAGCATTTTGCTTCCATAGCCTTTTCCTCTTTGTGTATCATTCACCGCAAAATAAAACAGATACACCAGATCCTCATTGCGAACAATGTAAAAAAATCCAATAAATTGATCGTTTTCCTTTGCTATAAGCATTTCTGATTTTCCGTTGATTGTTTTTTTCTTTATAACAAAAAACGGTGCTCTTTCATTTAGGGGGAATGATTTCTTGTATAGCTTTTTTATCAGAGGATAATCTTTTTCCTCTGCCATGAACAGTTTCATTTTTATTAATTTGCCTCCATAAATTATGATGTATTCTTTAATGCATCATATCAAAACATACAGTTAGTGTAAATTAAAACTCCTCTTCCATTTCACGTATAAGATCAACACGTGTAGCGTGTCTGCCGCCTTCAAATGGAGTGTCCACAAACAGTTCAGTAAGTTCCAGTGCAACGCCTATGCCAAGTGTACGTGCGCCCATACACATTATATTAGCGTCGTTATGAAGTCTTGTGTACTTTGCTGAGAAATGATCTGCACAAAGCGCAGCTCTGATGCCTTTTATCTTATTGGCAGCCAGAGACATTCCTATACCTGTACCGCATATAAGTATACCTCTTGAACCTTCATCTGAAACAACCGCCTTGCCTACTTTCTTGGCAATTACAGGATAATCAACACGACCTCCGTCACCGCCCATATCCTCGACAGTGTGTCCTTTGCTTTCAAGAAGTTCTTTTACAGCAGCTTTCATTTCGTAGCCTGCATGGTCGCAGCCGATATAAATTTTCATAAATCAAACCTCACTTCATATTGTTATCAAGTCTATCCTTTTCAGCTTTTACAAGCTGTAAATATTTCGCTTCAAGCTCACAGGGCTTTTGATCCTCCGAATTTACTGCACATCTGCAAAGACCTGCACCATTTTGAAGTCTTACTTCGGCTGGTGCGAGAAATGCATTTTTCGGGGAGTATTCATCAATAAAGTTTGCTGCTCCGTCACCTGTAAGAATGACTTTTTCATATTCGGAAAGCTTGCATAGAAGCTCTTCTTCCGGCATGAGAGCATCATTTATAAGTGGCGCAGATTGTCCGCTACCGTCAAAGTTATACATTCCTGCATAAACAAGACCTTTTCTTGCTTTCATGACAGCGCATACAATTCCGCCGCTTGCAGGACACGCCCCGGTACAGAGTGCTTTTAGTGTGGAAATTCCGCAACACGGCTTGTCCAGAGCAAATGTCATAGCTTTTACCGCTGCAATTCCAATACGCAGTCCTGTATAAGAGCCCGGACCTGCTGCAACTGCAATTTTATCTATCTCATTAAGAGAAATTCCGGTATCTTCAAGCAGTCTTTCTACCAGTGGAAGTATTACCTGCGAATGTGTACGCTTTGTATATACAAGCTGCTGTGCCAGAACTATATCCTGTTCGCTGTCGTAAATTGCAGCTGCTGCAACTGTTCCCGATGTATCAATTCCCAGTATTATCAAAGCGCTCATCTCCTTCTATAGTTTCTATAGTGATCTTTCTTATATCATCGCCTGCACCGCTTATGTTTATGCGGATAACGTTTTCGGGAAAAGCATCTTCTATATTTTCTGACCATTCTACAGCAAAAACACTTTCGTCCATAGGATAATCATAAAAACCAGTAGTTTCCAGCTCATCGCTGTTTCCGATACGATACATATCAAAATGATATAGAGAGATTTTTCCTTTTCCATGATATTCATTTACAATTGCAAATGTTGGAGAGGAAACCATATCGGGCAATCCGAGACCCATAGCAAGACCACGTGTAAAGGTTGTTTTTCCAGCGCCTAAATCACCGTAATATGCTATGCAGTCTCCTGCTTTTAGAAGTTTTCCGATCTTTTCAGCCAAAGCTATAGTTTCCTCTGCTGAGTGCGTTATAAAGCTGTATTTCATAATGCTCCTTAATTAGAACAGACCTGTGATATTTCCATCATTATCGCAGTCGATACGCAGTGCTGCGGGTGATTTTGGAAGTCCGGGCATAGTCATGATGTTACCGGTAAGCACAACTATAAATCCTGCGCCTGCGGATAGAGTTACATCACGGACGGTGATCTTGAAGTTTTCAGGTTTGCCAAGAAGAGTAGGATCATCGGAGAGAGAATACTGAGTTTTTGCAATGCAAATCGGCAGATCGCTGTGACCGAGAGCTTCTATCTGAGCAATAGCCTTTGCAGCTTGTGCTGTAATAGTAATACCTTCTGCACGATAAATTTCCTTTGCGATCTTTTCTATTTTTTCAGGAATAGAGAGCTTTGTATCATAAAGTACATGGAAATCAGACTTTTTGGTTTCAATAGTCTTGCAAACCTGTTCTGCCAGATCCTTTCCGCCTTCGCCGCCCTTAGCAAAAACTTCTGCCAGTGAGAAATCTGCACCGAGCTTTTCACAGTATTCCTGAATGAATTTAAGTTCAGCATCTGTATCAGTAGCAAAACGATTGATCGCAACTACTACAGGCACACCGTACTTCTGCATATTTTCGATATGAACCTGTAAGTTTACAATGCCCTTTTCAAGAGCGTCGAGATTTTCATTTGTAAGCTCAGCTTTTGGAACGCCGCCATTATATTTAAGCGCTCTTACTGTTGCAACAAGTACAACGCAGTCAGGTGTCAGACCACCGTAACGGCACTTGATATCAAAGAACTTTTCTGCGCCAAGGTCAGAACCAAATCCTGCTTCAGTAATGCAGTAATCGCCGAGTTTAAGTGCAAGACGTGTTGCACGTATAGAGTTGCAGCCGTGAGCGATATTTGCAAAAGGGCCTCCGTGGATAAATGCAGGTGTATTTTCCAGAGTTTGTACAAGATTAGGCTTTAGAGCATCCTTGAGAAGTGCTGTCATTGCGCCATGTGCTCCAAGATCCTTAGCATAAACAGGATTTCCATCCAGATCGTAGGCAACAAGGATCTTACCCAGTCTTTCCTTCATATCGGCAAGATCAGCGGACAGACAGAGTATAGCCATAACTTCTGATGCAACTGTTATCTGGAATCCATCGGAACGAGGAATTCCGTCAACCTTTCCGCCAAGACCGATAACGGTATTTCTGAGTGCTCTGTCATTCATATCCAGAACACGTTTGATCATTATTCTTCTCTGGTCGATTTTCAGATCATTGCCCTGCTGCATATGATTGTCAAGCATTGCACAGAGGAGATTGTTGGCAGAAGTAATTGCGTGCATATCACCTGTAAAGTGCAGGTTTATATCTTCCATAGGAACAACCTGAGCATAACCGCCGCCTGCTGCGCCGCCTTTGATTCCAAATACAGGACCGAGAGAAGGTTCTCTAAGTGCCAGAACAGCATTTTTGTCTATACGTCCCATAGCTTCTGCAAGACCTACACTTATAGTAGTTTTGCCCTCGCCGGCAGGAGTAGGATTAATTGCGGTTACAAGGATAAGTTTTCCGTCTGGTTTATTTTCTAGCTTTTTGAAAAGAGCTTCGGAGAGCTTTGCTTTGTAGTGTCCATAATATTCTATATCATCCTCTTCAATAGAAAGACCCTTTGCAATCTCACCGATCTTTTTCATTTTTGCCTGCTGTGCGATTTCGATGTCAGTAAGCATAAGTTTTCCTCCTTATTATACGGTTTTCACATTCATAATACGTACTTTTATTATACCATTTTTCGCTCACAATTGCAAGTAATATAACGGCTTTTGGCTTTTTTGGTAACAATTTGCCATTTTTTGAATTTATACTGTTCTGCTTTGTACAGCCTGTTGGCGAATACAGAATTCTTCCATAATTTTTGCATTTTTATTTCTCATATATAATATAATGAAATAAAAAGGAGTTTGGCAATATGAGGAGTTTTTCTAAGGTGATGACAATTATTTCAGTGCTGCCGATTTTTCTTTTGGGCTGTTCTAAAAATGTGGAGGAGTTAAAGCCGTCTGGAAGGCTTCATCTCTATGATTATGAACAGACGGCTGCACAGCTTGGTATAGAGATAGGAGAAGCATCTGATGAATCCTCTAAACAATACAAACCGCTTAATTTTTCTCCACAGCATTCCATGTGGTTCACAGTAAATGATTATCCTGATATTCTTATGAATAAAACAGAAGAGCAGTTTAAAGACGCTGTAAAGGAATGTTTTTTGAATGCACAGTCTATAGGCGTAAATACGGTTTACGTTCATGTTCGTGCATTTGGTGACGCTTACTATAAATCAGAGCTTTTTTCAAGCGGACTTTTCATGTCCGGTGAAATTGAATACGATCCGCTTGAAATTATGACAGACATTGCTCATGAGCTTGGCATGTCGCTTCATGCGTGGATAAATCCAATGAGATGTCAGTCTGATGTGCAAATGGAAGAAATGGATGACAGCTTTACACTGAAAAAGTGGTTTTCCTCTGATGAAACGAGAAATAAATATATATCGCTTATAGGTGACCGTTGGTGGCTGTGCCCTGCGTATGATGAAGTACGTGAATTTATTGCAGATGGTGCGGCTGAAATCGTAAGAAATTATGAGGTAGACGGTATTCATATAGATGATTATTTTTACCCTACGGCAAGCACAGATTTTGATGCTGAAGCCTTTGCAGAAAGCAGCAGTAATAATCTTTCTGAATTTAGGCAGGAGCAGTGCAGCCTTATGGTCAAGGCAATATATGATGCTGTAAAAAATGAAAATCCGGATGTTTTATTCGGAATAAGTCCGCAGGGTACATTAAAAGGGAATAATACACAATATGCAGATGTTCAGAAATGGTGTAGTGAAGCAGGTTACTGCGACTATATAGTACCCCAGATATATTTTGGTCTGCAAAATGAGTCAGCACCTTTTGAAGAAACCGCAAATCTATGGAAAAATCTGGTGACCAATAGTGAAACTGAGCTTATTATAGGTATATGTACTTATAAAATGGGCAAAGAGGACATTTATGCAGGCAGCGGAAGCGATGAATGGATAACGGATCACTCTGTCAGCTCAAAGGAAACATCCATTGTAAAAAATATGGGTTTGGGAGTAGCACTTTACAGTTATGATTCAACATTTTGTCCCTCTGATGAAAACGCCGGATACATGAAAAAAGAGCGTTCCGAAATAGAAACGCTCTTGTCTTAAAGTTTATATTAGTTGTATTATATTTGCATTAAGTTTATTTAACAGCAGCCAGAAGCTCATCTACTTTATCACAGCGCTCCCATGCTACTCCCAGATCTTCACGACCCATATGACCGTAGGCAGCCAGTCGTCTGTATTGTGGCTTGCGGAGGTCAAGCATCTTGATAATGCCACTTGGAGTAAGCCTAAATACCTTTCTTACTGCATCTGCAAGAACTTCCTCAGAAACAGTTCCTGTGCCAAATGTATCGACCAATATAGAAACTGGATTAGCAACACCTATAGCATATGCGAACTGAACCTCACAGCGCTTAGCCAGACCTGCTGCAACAATATTTTTTGCAATATATCTTGCTGCATATGCACCGCTTCTGTCAACCTTGGTCGGGTCTTTGCCGCTGAATGCACCGCCGCCGTGACGTGCATATCCGCCGTAGGTATCAACGATTATCTTTCTGCCTGTAAGTCCGCTGTCGCCTTGAGGGCCGCCGATAACAAATCTTCCTGTAGGATTGATGTAGAATTTTGTATTTTCGTCTATCATATTTGCAGGGAGAACTGCTTTGCATACGTAGTTCATAATATCGCTGTAGATCTGTTCTGATGGAATCTCAGGTGCGTGCTGTGAAGAAACAACAACAGCATCTATTCTTAGAGGCTTGCCATCCTCGTATTCTACAGTAACCTGAGCCTTGCCGTCTGGGCGCAGATATGAGAGAATGTTTTGTTTACGAACATCGGTAAGCTTCAAGCAAAGCTTATGAGCCAGTGAAATAGGCAGTGGCATAAGTTCCTTTGTTTCGTCACAGGCATATCCGAACATGAGACCCTGATCTCCAGCACCTGTATCAGCTTCATCAGAGCCACGGCTTTCCATAGCGTCATTTACGCCCATGGCAATATCTGAGGACTGTTTGTCTATTGCAGTAAGAACAGAGCAGGTGTATCCGTCGAACCCGTATTTTGCACGGTCGTAACCGATATCTATTACAACATCACGGGCAATCTGGGGAATATCCACCTTTGCAGATGTAGTTATTTCTCCCATACATAAAACCATGCCTGTAGTAACAGCAGTTTCACAGGCAACACGTGCCATAGGGTCTTGTTCAAGTATAGCATCAAGCACAGCATCTGAAATCTGGTCACAGATTTTATCTGGATGACCTTCGGTAACAGATTCAGATGTAAATAAATAACGACTCATTTTATCATTCCTCCATAAAAATAAAAAGCACTCGACAGACGAGTGCTTGATTTCGGTTTATAAACGAAATCCTCATCTCTCGGTTTACACCGCAGGATGTAGCACCTTTTTTGCATTTCTGCAAAAGGTTGCCGGGCTTCACAGGACCAGTTCCTCCGCCACTCTTGATAAGGTTATATTGTTATTATAACTCACATAATGTATATTGTCAATAGATTTTGATGTTTTTTTATATAATGAATAATTGTATTAAAAATGGCTGCTATATGGCTGTTATAAATAGCTGTTATGATGTTATATTATGCATTATATTGTGGCGTAGGCTTCATGATACATGAAAAAGCAATGCTATCTTTGTGAAAAATGTGAGAATCTGAAAAAATTTCAAAAAAACTATAGACTTGACGAAAGTTTTATAGTATAATAATATGGTATTTGAAAATTACTTGGAGGTAATAAAATGTCAAACTTTAAGAGAATCGCAGCAGCTGCTGCCGCTGCAACAATGTTAAGTTCACTGGCAGCCTGCGGAAGCAGTACTGCAAATGCACTTACAATAAACGGTGAACCAATTAAGGCAGGCGTATATATTTACTATTCTTATGTTGCATATGGCGAGGCTGTTCAAACCTTGTCAGAGCAGAATGCTGAGCTGGATACAACTGATGATGAGGTTGTAAAGAAGCAGAATATTGATGGTATGAGCACTTTAGAGTGGATACAGGATAAGGCGCTTACATATTGTAAAGAGCAGGCTGCTGTAGTAAAGCAGTTCAAAGAAGAAGGTCTCACACTTTCAGAAGAAACTGCTGCGGAATTTAACAGCACTATGGAATCATTCTGGGCTGAGAATCAGGAATCTTTTGAATCAAATGGTATTTCAGAAAGCTCAATACATGATATTATGGAATACACTTATATGACAAGCGATTTGTTTTATCATTACTATAATATCGACGGTAAAGAAGGCGTTACCGAAGATGAAGTGTATGATTATTATGTAGATAATACTGCACGTGTACAGTATATTGCTTTTAATTCTGTAGATGGTAACGGCGAGGCACTTGAGGGCAACGCTAAGACTAAGTTTGAGAATATGGTTGACGATTATTTCTCAGCTGTTGAAAAGCTTAGTGATGAAAAGAAAATTGAAGATAAGATGAATGAAGTTAAGGAAGAGTATAATGCTTATGTAACTTCTGTATCTGAACAGGCTGCTGCGGAAGCTGCTGCAACTGCAACAGACGAAGAAGGCAATCTTATTGGCACAACTACTACAGAAGCTACAACAACTTCCGAGGGCGAAACTACAGAAACAACAACAACAACCACTACTGCTCCATATGCAAATGAAAGCATCATTGCAAAGGTAACAACAGATGAGGATACAAAGGAAGAGGATGTAACTTATTCTCCTAACAAGGCTGTTTATGACTTCATTTTTGAAGAGGCAGAGCTGAATAAGCCAGAGGTTGTTTACGATGAAGAAAGCAACTCACATTATCTCGTAGTTCGTTACGACATTGAAAAACGTATGACAGAGGATGACCTCTGGACAGATTCACTGAAACGTGGCGTTGTATCAGCAATGTATAATGACGCTTTCCAGGACAAGCTGGATGGTTGGGTAGAAGCACTTGACGTTAAGGTGAATGATGCTGCTATAAAGCGTTATGATCCGTTTGAAATTGATTTCTCCAATGATCAGGCGAAATAATTAAATATGTATGTATAAATAGAAAGCACGATGTTGAGAAACGTCGTGCTTTTTGTTTTGAGTATTATTTTGATTATTATTAAGTGTTATCGTCATTTTGAATCGCTTTCAAGTCGTTTACAACGTTTTGAATATGCGCAATCTGTTCATTTGTTAGTCCGCTTACATCAAGAGTGCGCTCATTGGAAATGCCAAGAATATAATCGGCACTCACAGAAAAGGTTTTTGATATTTTTATTATCATATCAATAGATGGACGAATGTTGCCGTTTTCCCAATTGCTGATACATTGCTTTGAGACAAACAGCTTTCTGCCGAATTGAATCTGATTTAATCCCAAAGATAATCTTAATTCCTTGATACGTTCTTCAAACATAGAGATCAACTCCTTAGTTAAATGCTGCAATACTATTGTAAATTAATAGTTGACATAAAAGAAATACTTTGGTATACTAATATTTGACCGCTGTAGTTATATTAAGCAGTTATATTAAAATAAGGAGATTAAAAAGAATGAATCGATACAAGCGAGGCTATTATAAGGTATTTATAGGATTGTGTGATGTATTAGATGATATAGAGGAAATAGAGGAAGAAAAAGGATTATCAAAGGAGATTAAAGAGAGATTAGAAGCTATAACAGACAAGATAAAATCAATACATATAGAAGCAGAAGAGTGTATAATAAGTGATGAAGAGGTAAAACAAGAGGCGAAACGAGCTAAAAGATACAAAAAAACACAAAAACGAGCA
>CAJTWE010000019.1 GCA_910579955.1 uncultured Ruminococcus sp.
TTCGTACTTGCATATAATCATGAAAAATATATTAAAAATGCCTTGGATGGTTTTATATTGCAAAAGACAAATTTTAAATATGAAGTAATTGTTCACGATGATGCATCTACTGATCATACTGCTAGTATAATAAAAGAATACGAAGAAAAGTATCCTGATATTATTAAGCCAATTTATCAAACAGAAAATCAATATCAAAAGGGTGTCAATAAAATGAAGCTTTTTTTGCTTCCAAAAGCAAAAGGAAAATTTATTGCTTTTTGTGAAGGCGATGATTATTGGTCGGAGCCAAATAAGTTGCAGAAACAATATGAAGTTATGGTAAAGTATCCAAATTGTTCAATTTGTTTTCATAAAACAAGGATTATTTCTGAAAATGGTAATCCCACAAATGCATCTTTTCCTAGATGTGATAAAATAAAATCAGGAATCATTGAAAGAAATGAATATTTATCACTAGTTTTATATACGCAGACACTATATCAATTACAATTTCATCTTTCGAGTATTATGATTCCTATAGAAATTTATAAACAATACATTTATAATTTGCCTTCATATAGAAAAGAGATGGATGTTGGTGATTTGCCACTTTTTTTATACATGGGGCTACATGGAGATGCGTATTATATAGATACTGAAATGTCATGTTATCGTTCATTATCTGTTGGTAGTTGGAATGCACAAAATCAAGATATTACAAAAAAGATTTTACATTTGGAAAAAGAAATTAATGGATTGCAAGCATTCGACAAGTACTCGGATTATATTGTACATGAAAGTGTTGAAAAAGGAATTAATAATAGAAGATTTGCAATTTATAGGATAAGTGGAAATTTGACTAAAATGAGGCAGATGAAAGAATTTTATAAGATGTTAACCTATAAAGAACGCTTGAAATACTATATGCTCTATTATATGCCTAATTTGTGTAAGACTTTAAAATCGATAGCAAATAGAAGGAAAAACTATGGAAAATAAAAATGTAATCTCAAATTTGATTTGGCGTTTTATGGAGCGTTGTGGCGCACAGGGTGTAACGTTTATAGTTTCAATCGTGCTTGCACGATTGCTGGATCCTACCGTATACGGTACAGTAGCACTTGTAACTGTGTTTACTACCATAATGCAGGTTTTTGTAGATAGTGGCATGGGAAATGCATTGATACAGAAAAAAGATGCAGATGATCTTGACTTTTCAAGTGTATTCTATTTCAATATCATTGTTTGTACAATGCTTTATTTGTTAATGTTCATTGCTGCACCGTTTATAGCATCATTTTATAAAATGCCTGAACTTACGTCAATTGTCAGAGTTCTGAGTCTTGTGCTTATTATATCAGGTGTAAAGAATGTTCAGCAAGCATATGTTTCAAGAAATATGCTTTTTAAAAAATTCTTTTTTTCAACTCTTGGAGGCACAATTGGAGCTGCTATAGTCGGCATTGTAATGGCTTATATGGGTTATGGAGTCTGGGCTTTGGTAGCTCAAATGTTATTTAATACTCTTATTGATACAATAATATTGTGGATAACAGTAAAGTGGCGACCTAAAATGATGTTTTCTTTTTCAAGATTAAAGTCACTTTTTTCATACGGTTGGAAACTATTAGTATCCGCTTTGCTAGACACAGTATATAATGACTTAAGACAGTTAATTATAGGCAAAATGTATTCTTCTGACGATTTGGCTTTCTATAATCAAGGAAAAAAATTCCCAAATCTAATTGTAACAAATATAAATACTTCTATTGATAGCGTACTTTTGCCTACCATGTCTAAAGAGCAGGATGATTCGGAACGTGTGAAGCAGATGACAAGACGTGCAATCAAGACAAGTACATATCTCATGATGCCTATTATGATTGGTCTTGCGGTCTGTGCTGAACCGCTTGTCAGCTTAATTCTAACAGATAAATGGCTTCCATGTGTTCCATTTTTAAGAATTTTCTGTATAACATACGCTTTCTATCCGATACATACAGCTAATCTTAATGCAATAAAGGCAATGGGCAGAAGTGATTTATTTTTAAAGTTGGAGATTATTAAAAAAATAGTTGGCTTGGCTTCTATTGTTATAACTATGTGGTTCGGTGTTATGGCTATGGCATATAGTTTGCTTGTTACATCACTTTTAAGTCAAATAATAAATTCATGGCCGAATAAAAAACTTCTTAATTACAGTTATATAGATCAATTGAAGGATATTTTACCGCAGATCTGCCTATCACTGATGATGGGTGCAATAGCGTTTTTAGTTCAGTTTATTGGTTTGAACAATATATTGACATTATTGATTCAGATTATTATTTCTGTTGTTGTATATATTTGGGGATCAAAAATTTTTCATATTGATAGTTATAAATACCTTATCGATACAGTAAAAGGGATTTTTAATAAAAGAAAGAGGAAGGAAGCATAAACATGAAAAAGTTATTGATAATAGGTGCAAATCCTGAAACTATCAGCCTTATAGAAAAGGCTAAGCTCATGGGCATAAAAACATATGTTACAGACTATAACAAGATAACCTATGCTAAAAAATTTGCTGATGTTCCATGTAATGTTGATGGAATGGATGTAGATGGACTTGTTGAACTTGTTAAATCCGAGAATATTGACGGTGTGCTTGTAGGCGTTGCCGAAGCACTTATTCCATCATATTGTAAGGTTTGTGAGATACTTAATTACCCATGTTTTGCATCTATGGATCAATTTGAAATAATGATATCTAAAGATAATTTTAAAAATACCTGTCGCAAGTATAATGTTCCCGTTGTTCCGGAATTTTCAATTGATAATTTGGATGCTGTTGAGTATCCAGTTGTTGTAAAGCCGGTGGACAGTTCAAGTTCAAAGGGTATTTCAATTTGTCAAAATCGTGAAGAATTGGATGTGGCTATTGAAAAGGCACTTAGTTTTTCTGTACGTAAAAAGCTTCTCATTGAAAAATATATGTCAGGACTTGAGGTTATTATTTACTATGTAATTCAGAACGGTAACCCTGTTATGGTTGCAATGTGCGATAGATATACAAGTAAAGAACAAAAGGGTATCACACAGCTTCCTTCTGCATATATTTTTCCATCAAAACATATGGAACGTTACAAAAACGAAGTTGATGAAAAGGTCAAAAATATGCTTAGAGGCATGAACGTAGAAAACGGCGTACTTTTCCTTCAATCATTTATTGAAGATGGTTCTGTCTATATTTATGAACCTGGATTCCGTCTTAATGGTGCACAGGAACATATGATAGTATCTGAGCTTACAGGAATTGACACAAAGGAACTTCTTATTAATTATGCACTTAACGGAAAGATGAGTGATAAGGATATCAATACACTTGCTGATCCATATTTTCATGGTGCATGGGCTTGTAAACTCTCTCCTCTTGTAAAGGAAGGTAAGATTAGTTGTATTTCAGGCATTGATAAGATCAGAAGATTTAACGGCGTAGTTGCTGTTAATCCTAATTATGAAAATGGTGATATTGTTGCCGGTCTTGGAACGCAGCGTCAGATGGCAGCAAATATATTTATTGTTGCACCTACTCCAGAACTTCTTAAAGAAAGAGTAGATGCTGTTATTTCAGAATTCAAAGTAACAGGTGAAAATGGTGATAATATGCTTCTGCTTCCGTTTGATACCGAAATTATTAATACCGAATATTAAATCGTTTCTTTAATCGATTTTGGAGGGTAAGGATATGAGTTTTGATGGTTTTTGTAAAAGAACATTATATTGGACAAATGATTTTTTTCATGACAAAAAAGTAAGAAAGCATTATGATGAAATCAAAAAAGTTATGGATGATTCAGAAAAAGGAAAAGAGATACAGTTATCTAATCTAAGCAAACTTCTTGATCATGCAACTCAATATTCAGAATTTTATAAAAAGTATAGAGGCAAAAGTTTATACGAGTTTCCAATAGTTAACAAAACAAAACTAATTAAAAATTATGACAATATATCTGTTCCTATAAAAAACATTCCTGAGCAGGAAACAGAAAATATTCATCTACAAAAGACAAGCGGTTCTACGGGTACTCCATTTGCAATATTTCAGGATTCAAGAAAACG
The DNA here is from genome assembly GCA_910579955.1 of uncultured Ruminococcus sp. Classification (GTDB taxonomy): domain Bacteria; phylum Bacillota; class Clostridia; order Oscillospirales; family Ruminococcaceae; genus Ruminococcus_C. The sequence continues at coordinate 4,084 of CAJTWE010000019.1, forward strand.
GCATAGAAGAGTAGCTGAATTGAAATATTTTGGAGAAAGCGTTGGATTTAAATCTCATGAAAAACTTGCTCAATGTAGAATATGGACAAACTGGCAAAGTAAAACAAAGTCGCAATCTTTTAAAGAAAACATCTTTCCAATTAATGTTAGCAAGATGGACGATGAAACATTAAATGAATTGTGCCTTACTGTGAAGAAAAATAAAATTATCGCTATCAGAGCATATGCAAGCTGGTACGATAATTTGCTTGATTATTTTTTATCAGGTAAAGGTGATATTACTTTGTTGAAAACAATAAAAGTTATGTTTTCAACATCAGAGGCTCTGAATGTTGTAACTAAAGAACAATTTATGAATAAATATAATATTCCTATAGTAGAATGTTACGCCAACGAAGAAGCAGGAATAATGGCACATCAGCATATTGATGATAGTATTTATTATCTTAATCATGCAAGTTATATTTTTGAAATTCTTAAACTTGATGAAGACGTGCCAGCTGAATATGGTGAATTGGGCAGAATTGTGATCACAGATTTATATAATTATGCTTTTCCATTGATTAGATATGATACAGGGGATACGGCAATTTTGCAAAAAGGAAACAAAAATACGAATGGTTGGGATTATTTAGAAAAATTATATGGACGTAGGCTTGATTTGATATATGATACAAAGGGAAATCCTACGCATCCAATGAATTTTGCACGAATCTTAAAAAATCTTCCGGGAATAGCTCAGTGGCAGTTTGTTCAAAAAGATAAAACAGTTTATGAGCTTAGAATTAATACTAGGGAAGATTTTAATGAAAAAAGAACGTTATCTGAAGTCATTTCTATTATTGGTGAAGACGCAGATTTTACAATTAAATATGTTGATGAGATTCCTGTACTTGCTTCTGGCAAAAGAAAGCCTGTTATCTGCGAATATAAAAAATAACGGAGATGTTTTAAAATGTCAAATAAAATTTTAGTAACCCGTTCCTCAATGCCCGACTATGAGGAATATTGTGAAGAAATCAAAGAATTGTGGGACAGCCACTGGCTGACAAATATGGGTGTAAAGCACAAGCAGCTTCAGGCAGAACTTGAAAAAATGCTTGATGTACCTCATGTAACTTTATATACAAACGGACATCTTGCACTTGAAAATGTAATTGCTGCAATGAATCTTCCAAAGAGCGGAGAGGTTATCACAACACCTTTCACATTTGCATCAACAACACATGCTATTGTCAGAAATGGTTTAACTCCTGTTTTTTGTGATGTAAATGAAAATGATTATACTATTGATGTTACAAAAATAGAAGATTTGATTACTGGTAAGACTTGCGCAATTATACCTGTTCATGTATATGGCAATATGTGTGCTGTAGAAGAAATTGAGAAAATTGCAAAGAAGTATGATTTGAAAGTTATCTATGATGCAGCACACGCATTTGGCGTTGAGTATAAAGGAAAATCAAGTGCTTCATTCGGTGATGCATCAATGTTCAGTTTTCATGCAACTAAAGTTTTCAATACGATTGAAGGCGGTGCTGTTTGTTTTCATGATGACAATCTGGTTCAGAAACTTAATGACCTGAAAAATTTCGGTATTCATGGGCCTGAAGAAGTTGCATATATAGGTGGAAATGCTAAAATGAATGAATTTCAGGCTGCAATGGGAATTTGCAATCTAAAGCATCTTGAATCTGAAATTGCTAAACGTAAGGCAGTTGTTGAGAGATATCGTAGTAATCTTAAAAATATTGATGGCATTAAACTGTGCGGTGTTCAGGCTGATGTAAAATCAAACTATGCGTATTTCCCTGTAGTTTTTGATGAAAAGATTTTTGGTGCATCAAGAAATGAAATATTTGATGTTCTTGCTGAAAATGGCATTGGTGCAAGAAAATATTTTTATCCTCTTACCAACACATTTGAGTGTTTTAATGGTAAATATAATGTTAATGATACACCTGTTGCTCTTCATATAAGTAAACGTGTTCTTACTTTGCCACTCTATGCTGATCTAAGCTTGGATGATGTTGATAGAATCTGTGATATAATACTCAGATGTAAGAAGGGAATATAAAGTGCATGGATAAATTAAATGATTCAAATAAAGGGAAAACTCTTATTAAACAGCGTGAATCCAATTTAGAATTATTCCGTATTATTACAATGCTGTTGATTGTAGCACATCATCTTGTAGTGAACTCAGGTTTAACCGATATAGATGGTTCTATTGCAGCTGATCCAATGTCAGGTAAATCTATTTTCTTGCTTATATTGGGTGCTTATGGCAAGATTGGCATAAATTGTTTTGTGATGATAACAGGATACTTTATGTGTAAATCGCATATTACAGCAAAGAAATTCACAAAGTTACTCTTGGAAATAATGCTGTACAGAATAATTATCTATTTTATCTTCATTATAAGTGGATATGAAAATGTTTCATTGATGAATCTGACAAAGTTATTGTTGCCTGTCTCATCTATACAACAGAATTTCACAGGATGCTTTATTACATTTTATTTGTTTATCCCATTTTTGAATATATTAATTCGTAATTTAAATGAACGTCAGCATTTTTATTTGCTATTATTAAACTTTTTTACTTATATTTTATTTGGAACATTACACGGGAGTGCATTTGGCGTTACTATGAATTATGTTTCATGGTTTATGGTTTTGTATTTTATTGCATCGTATATACGTCTGTATCCAAAAAAATGGTTCTCTAACAATAAAATTTGTGGTATCTTATTGCTTTTGTCACTTGCTCTCTCAGTAGCAAGTGTAGTAGGATGTACATGGATAGGCACAAAGCTTAATAAATTCATTCCATTTTATTTTGTTACCGATTCAAATACATTTCTTGCTGTTATTGTTGGAGTATTTGCGTTCTTGTTTTTCAAAAATTTGCACATTCCTTGTAACAAGTTTATCAACACTGTTTCAGCTTCTACATTTGGCGTGTTATTGATTCATGCAAATAGTAATACCATGCGTCAATGGCTTTGGCAAGATACGCTTGATATTTTGGGACATTATAATGACAAGTATATGCCATTTTATGCAATTGGTTGTGTTTTAGTCATATTTGCTATTTGTATTATTATTGACATATTGAGGATCAATTTATTAGAGAAACCATTCTTCAAGTGGTGGGATAACCATTGGAGTAATTTCTATACATCATATAAAAAGAAAGAAGATAAGTTCTTTAAGAAATTACATATTAAATGAGGTATCAGAAAATGAAAGGAATAATTCTCGCTGGCGGTTCGGGCACAAGACTTTATCCGCTAACAAAAGTAACGTCCAAACAGCTGCTTCCGGTGTATGATAAGCCGATGATATTTTATCCGCTTTCAACACTTATGCTTGCAGGAATAAGAGAAATTTTGATAATATCAACTCCAACGGATACACCACGTTTTCAGGAGCTTCTCGGAGACGGAAGCAGTATGGGAGTACAGCTTTCATATGCGGTTCAGCCTTCTCCTGATGGGCTTGCTCAGGCATTTATTATAGGTGAAGCGTTTATCGGCGATGAGCCTTGTGCTATGGTTCTCGGAGATAATATTTTCTATGGTGGTTGGTTCAGAAGAAATCTTATTGAGGCAGTAAAAAATGCAAACCAAGGAAAAGCAACTGTTTTTGGATATTATGTAAGAGATCCTGAAAGATTCGGTATAGTAGAATTTGATAAAAACAGAAATGTTGTGTCAGTAGAGGAAAAGCCTAAGAATCCAAAATCAAACTATGCAATTACAGGTTTATATTTTTATCCTTCTGGTGTAAGTGAAATGGCAAAGCAGGTAGAGCCTTCTTCAAGGGGAGAGCTTGAAATAACAGATTTAAATCGTATGTATCTTCAAAATGATGCATTAAAAGTTCAGATTCTTGGCCGTGGATTCGCATGGCTTGATACTGGCACAATGGAAAGTTTAATGGAAGCGGCTTCATTTGTTCAAACTGTTCAGAACAGACAGGGTGTGGTTATTTCAGCCCCTGAAGAAATTGCTTACCATGAAAAATGGATTACTCAAGAGCAGCTTATACATACTGCTGAAATGTACGGAAAATCACCATATGGCGAGCATCTTCGCAGAGTTGCAGAAGATAAGTTTGTATTTTAAGGAGAAAAGATATGACTATAATAGTTACAGGTGGAGCGGGTTTTATCGGCTCAAACTTTGTTTTTCATATGCTTAATACATATCCTGACTATAAAATTGTATGTTTGGATAAGCTGACATATGCGGGAAATCTATCAACGCTTGCTCCTGTTATGGACAACCCAAATTTCAGATTTGTAAAGCTTGATATCTGCGACCGGGAGGGCGTTTATAAACTATTTGAGGAGGAGAATCCAGATATCGTTGTCAACTTTGCAGCAGAATCTCATGTTGACCGTTCTATAGAGAATCCAGAGATCTTCCTTCAGACAAATATACTTGGCACCCAAGTTCTTATGGATGCCTGCCGCAAGTATGGTATTCAGCGTTATCATCAAGTTTCAACTGACGAGGTTTATGGTGATTTGCCTTTTGACAGACCTGACCTCTTTTTCACAGAAGAAACACCGATTCATACCAGTAGTCCATACAGTTCATCTAAAGCAGGTGCTGACCTTCTTGTAATGGCATATCACAGAACATACGGACTTCCTGTTACAATTTCAAGATGTTCAAACAACTATGGTCCATACCACTTCCCTGAAAAGCTTATCCCGCTTATGATTGCTAATGCACTTGCTGATAAACCGCTTCCGATTTATGGTGAAGGGCTTAATGTTCGTGATTGGCTTTATGTTGAAGACCACTGCCGTGCTATTGATCTTATAATTCACAATGGCAAGGTCGGCGAAGTTTATAATGTAGGCGGACACAATGAAATGAAGAACATCGACATTGTAAAGCTTATATGCAAAGAACTCGGCAAGCCAGAAAGCCTTATTACTCACATTGCTGACCGTAAGGGTCACGATATGCGTTATGCTATTGACCCAACTAAAATTCATAATGAACTCGGCTGGCTTCCTGAAACAAAGTTTGCTGACGGCATAAAGAAGACAATTCAGTGGTATCTTGATAATAAGGAATGGTGGGAAACTATTATTTCAGGCGAGTATCAGAATTACTATGAAAAGATGTATGGTAACCGTGCAGGGGTGTAAAATATGAAATATGATTATTTAATAGTCGGCTCCGGCTTATACGGAGCAGTATTTGCTCACGAAGCAAAAAAAGCAGGCAAGAGCGTGCTTGTTATTGATAAGCGTCCTAACATTGCAGGAAATGTTTATACCGAAGAAATTGAGGGTATCAATGTACACAAATACGGCGCTCACATTTTCCACACTAACAATAAGGAAGTATGGGATTATGTAACTAAGTTTGCGGAGTTCAATCGTTTCACAAACAGTCCTGTAGCCAATTATAAGGGAGAGCTTTATTCGCTTCCCTTCAATATGTATACATTCAACAAGATGTGGGGTGTTGTTACTCCTGAGGAAGCGGCAGCAAAGATTGAGGAGCAGCGCAAGGAAATAACAGGTGAGCCTAAAAACCTTGAAGAACAGGCTATTTCTCTCGTTGGACGTGATATCTACGAAAAACTCATCAAAGGTTATACTGAAAAGCAGTGGGGACGTGATTGTAAGGAGCTTCCTGCATTCATAATTAAGAGATTACCTGTTCGTCTGACATTTGACAATAACTACTTCAACGCACTTTATCAAGGCATTCCTATAGGCGGTTATATTCAAATGGTTGCAAATATGCTTGATGGCATTGAAATTCGCCTTGGAGTAGACTATTTTGACAATAAGGCTGAATTTGATGCTATGGCTGAAAAAGTCGTTTACACAGGTCCTATTGATGCTTATTTCAATTTTAGCCTCGGCACACTTGAATACCGCAGTGTAAGATTTGAAAACGAGATTCTTGACCAGCCTAACTTTCAGGGAAATGCTGCTGTAAATTATACAGATAGAGAAACTCCGTGGACAAGAATTATTGAGCATAAGTGGTTTGAATTTGGCAAGGATAAAAATGGAAGTGATTTACCAAAAACAGTTATAAGTCGTGAGTACAGTTCCGAGTGGAAGCCCGGAGATGATCCATATTATCCTGTAAACGACGAAAGGAATGGTGTTCTCTATGCTGAGTATAAGAAACTCGCAGAAAAAGAGAAGAATATCATCTTCGGCGGTCGTCTTGGTGAATACAAGTACTATGACATGGATGCGGTAATTGCCGCTGCTCTTACGAAAGCTAAAGAAGAATTACAATAATATTTAAAAAGCACACCAATTAAGGTGTGCACAGATTGTCCAAAAAGCCCCGAATCCAGAGCAAGAATCGGGGTTAAAATTTTAATAAAAAGCAAAATCAAGCGAAAGCTTCCGAAAAACACAAAATAAAAACAGACCTTTCCGTCTCTATTCCACTTGTAAATTGCGAATTTTTTCAAGTTCATGGCAGCAAATTTAAGCCTGACCCAATTTGTGACATGGGAGAGGCCACTGAAAAGTGTATAGCGCATTCCGTATTTTTCCTTCGCATCCGCAAATACACGTTCTATTGTTTCTTTGCGTTTCTCATAAAGTTTCTTATACTTCGTAGTATGGCGGATATCCTCTGCTATTTCGAGATATTCACTCCAGATATGCTTTGTTACTTTTTTCTCATATTTTGCATTTCTTGTACATACGCTTCTTGATGGACAATTTTTGCATATTTTTGGATCGCTTTTAAATTCTCTGTAGCCGTCACGATTGATTGTTGAAAACTTCAAAACCTGATTCTCAGGACAAATTACGCAGTTATAGTATTCATCGTAAACAAAATCATTTGGTCTAAAAAAATCTTTTATTCCCATTGGCCTTTTATATGGCAATACGGGTATTCTTCCATCATCAATTACTTTTTTGCATTGTAGCCTGCATCCATTACACAAGCATTTATTTCGGGAAATCGCTGTACTAGTCTGTCATAAAGTCCGTCAAATGCTATACTGTCGTGGACATTTCCCGTATTTACTGTTACATCCATAACATAACCGTTCTTATCGCAAGCCGTCTGAGCCGTATATGCCATGCATTTTTTGTGCTCGCCTTTGTGAAAATTCCGCATTCAGGGTCTGTTGTGGATTCGGATATTTCTTTTTCCTCAGGAGGCTTGGGACCGTCAAATGGTTTCTTTCCGTTGTTTTCACGTTCTTCATTGATTTCCTTCATAAGCTGTATATCTTTGCAGTTTGGGGTACAGCTTTTTTTACGACTTTCTTTGTATTGGCATTTGCTTTGATATGTGTTCCATCAACAAATACAGCTTCCGGTGAAAGATATCCTGCATTGTTGATCTCATCAAGTATCCAGATGAAAATATTTTCTACAACTTTTGGAGTATATCTATGCTTGAAATTATAGCTCAGTGTTGAAAAATGCGGTGTTTTCTCGTTCAGAAGATACCCTAAAAACCAGCGATAAGCTATGTTTAATTTTACTTCATCTGCCGTTCTTCTCAGTGAGGGTTGCCGAAAAGATGCTGTATCAATGCCATTTTGAACAGCACTACAGGATCTATGCCTGGTCTTCCGTTGTCCGGACAATACAAATCTCCAACCATATCGTATATGTGACTAAAATCTATTGCTGCATCTATTTTTCTTAGCATATGATCCTCAGGTACCATTTCCTCTATACATATCATTTCATACTGTCCTCGTTCTTCTGTTTTTGTTGTCAACATTTCTTTCTCCGCCCTTTCTCTTTTCTTTTATTATACCATATTTATGCAAAAAAGCCAAGCTCTCGCTTGACTTAGGAGTGTCCAAACAGGGACATTACAAAAAGTTTAACAAACCAAGAGGGAATTCACGATTAGGATTAGCAATTCTGAATTTAAAAACAGCCATATGGAAACGATTATAAGCTTCGACAAATACAGAGAGAACAGCTTTCAACGTATCAAGAGAGCGAGAGAAACATCTGCTTCGCCTTGCGAGTAGAGGGATATAATGTCTTAGATCTGCGTTTACACCTTCAACTGTAAACGTATCGCTTTTATTGTGAACGTTACGGATATGTTTTCCTGAATAAATGACATCTAGATATCCGTCAGTACAATAAAAGTTTGCATCAGGTGCATTATCAACTATGTTTTGAATGTACTTAGACGATTTTTCCATTGACACATCAAAGCCTACAAGCTGACGTGGCTCACGGCTTACCATTGTAAAAATATACGCATTTTCGTGCGTTTCTGTACGTGGCTTTTTACCTATAAACCAATATAATTCATCAAGCTCGAAAAGATTGGGCAAGTTTTCAACATCATTATTTAGTTTTTTTATCCAGTTATATATGTTCGATTTGCTCATATGAAAAATATGACCAACTCTTCGACCACTTACTCCGGAATAGAATGTTTTTATTGCTGCTTGTCTTATTTCTTCGGGATATGCAACTCGTTTTGGCTCAAGCGTATATCGAATACCGCAAATATTGCATTTGCACCTTTGAGTACCAGAATCATTGAAACCGACTTTCACCTGCTGTTCGACGCTTCCACACTTTGGACATCTTTTATTTTCCTATATTGTTGCTTTTCGCATTTTTATAATCTGCCTTTCTGTGAAAGGCACCAAAATGCCGTTCCACTCAATATTTTTTGGAGGTGTGTACATGGCATTTAAAATCTTCCGTAAGAACTGTTGTGGTCTTGACGTGCATAAAACCTGGATTTATGCCTGTATCGGAATCACCGATGCCGATAACCGTACTGAATACAAACAAGCTCGTTTCTCGTCATTTTCAAAAGGATTACAGGAACTTTCTTTTTGGCTTGCTAAATATTCCTGTACTGAAGTTTGCATGGAATCTTCAGGTAAATATTGGATTCCTGTATTCAATATCCTTGAGAAAACCTGCTGGGTTACGCTTGCTCATCCAAAATATACTAAACCTCAGAAGGGTAACAAAACAGATCGTAAAGATGCGAAGTGGATTTGTGATTTATTTATGTGTGACATGATTAAACCAAGTTTTATTCCTCCGCCTGATATTCGTCATCTTTGTGATTTGTTGCGTTTTCGCATGAAAATGACTTATCAGATTACAGGAATGAAAAATCGTGCCCTCAATTGCCTCACTGTATCAAATCTGAAACTTGATGATGTTTTTACGGATGTCTTTGGTAAATCCTCTCGTTCCATCATTCAGCAGATTCTTGATAATCCCAATGTTAAATTTGATGTGACACCTTTTATTCACAAAAACTGTAAACATCCCATGGAAGAAATTCAGGCAGCAATTGATGGAGCTATCTGTTCTGAACAGGCAGCCAAACTTAAAATCTGTCTTGATTTTATTGATGAACAGGAAAAGCGTATCGCTGAACTTGATACTGAAATTTTTCGTCTTGCTGAATCGTACAGTTCTGTTCTGGAGTTTATTCGTACTGTTCCGGGATTCTCTAAAGAACCCCTGACAGCAATTCGTCTTCTTTCAGAAATTGGTCCGGATATGTCTGTTTTCCCTACTTCTAAAAATCTTGTCTCATGGGCTGGATGCTGCCCTCGTAATGACAGCAGTGCACAGAAAGTGAAATCTACACGTATTTCCCGTGCCGGTTCATATCTGAAACCTTTGCTGGTTCAGATTGCTAATGCATTACTTAAATCAAAAGAACATCCCGAATTCAAGGAACGCTATCGCAGAATTAAGGCTCGCCGTGGGCATAAAAAAGCGATTATTGCATTATGCCGTATGCTCCTGATCGCTATCTGGAACGTACTTTCTAAATGCGAACCCTATTCTGCTAAAGGCTATCTGGCTGATAAGCTTACTGAACACTCTGTTGTTATATCCAAAGCTGAAGGCCTTGCTCTTCTTCGTCAACGTGGTTATATCTTCAAAGATGAAGTTGCTGATTTCGCCTGACAACTTCCGTTAAATATTTTTTTAAGCCATCTCACCATGGCTTGCTTTGCTATGCCTTTTTTACAATCTTGGGATAGATGGACTATTTTCAAACTTATTCATCCTCGGTTGCTTTTCTTTTATTATACCATAATATCCCTGTTTTGTCCACTCCACTTGACTTTTTCGACAGGCTGAGCAAACCAATCAAGGTGTGCTTTTTGCAAATGAATTTCTATTTTTCAAAAAAAGACTTGATAATCAATATGCTCATAGACTATAATTATTAGTGGAACATCTTAATATTATTTGATACAGGTTCTAAAAAATATAATCATACATACATATATACCAAAAAGCGAATGCAAGGAGTATGTATATGAATAAAATGGTTAAAAAGATCGCAAAACGTGTAACCGGACTGTGCCTTGCCATTTCAGTGGGAATCACAGCATCTTATTTCGGTACTACCAAGATAATGGAAAATGCAAAATTCACATCTGTGATAAAAGAATCTAAAGAACAGCCGATAATTATTCTGGATTCTGGTCATGGCGGCATGGATGGCGGTTGTTCTTCAGTAAATGGTACGCCGGAAAAGGGGATAAATCTTAATATTATGCTTCATCTTCGCAGGTTTCTGCAAGTTTGTGGTTATAATGTAGAAGTTACAAGAGATACCGATCGTTCAATACATGATGATGGCATTGAAGGAATAGCAAATCAAAAAAGCTCAGATATGGATAATAGGCTGGCTCTTTTTAATAAATATGATAATGCAGTTTGCATCTCTATACATCAGAATCAATTTACAGATCCATCATACAGCGGTGCGCAGATGTTTTATTCCAATCAGATTAAAGGAAGTTCTGCGCTTGCACAATCCATTCAGGATTCATTTGTTTCGCTTTTACAGCCTGAAAATAAGCGTGAAATAAAGCTTTGCGGTAAGGAATTATTTCTGTGCTATTACAGTGAAAATCCTACTGTAATGGTGGAGTGTGGCTTTCTTTCAAATCCTGATGAAGCTGCTCTTCTTGAAACAGAAGAATATCAGCAAAAGGTTGCATTTGCCATATTTGGAGGACTTGAACAGTATCTTTCTTCCATTGTATAATAATAATAAATTATAAAACTCGCTCTCAAATAGCTTCATTGCTTTTGAGAGCGAGTTTATTGTTGAATATTTTTACTTTTTAATAATTTTATAATATACCTTTGATGTCAAAGTATAAATCAAAGCATATATGAGTGCAAAAACAAGAAAGCTTCCTATAGTACATAGTACATAAAGATTGACATTTGTAAGTTGAAGCATAGCAAGAATTTTTCTTACCAGTGGAAATGCAAATGCTGCATGTATTCCTGCAACTATAAGTGGCATGAAGAAGACTGTGAGTACTTGTGAACGTATAGAACCTTTTACTTCCTGTTCGCTCATACCTACTTTCTGCATTATTTCAAATCGTTTTTTATCGTCAATTCCTTCTGAAATTTGTTTGTAATATATTATCAGCACTGTTGCCATTGTAAACAGAAGTCCAAGGAATATTCCGAGAAAAAACAAACTTCCATACAAGCTGTAAACTCCACTGCTTTTTGAAGCTCTGCAATCTAAGTTATACTTAGAGCTTTTAGTTGATAAAGCAGATTCGAGTCTATCTGCAAACTGCTTTTGTGAACTAGAATCTCCTTCTATATCAATTCCGAAGAAATAGTCAATATTACTTGCATTGTCGCCATAGAGTTCTTTTTGCTTTGCATCAATTTCTTTAATTAAAGACAAATCTTTAACTACAATGCCATATGTTGGGCATATGTCTGCACTGACATCACCATTACCCAAAAAATCATCTGTAAATTCAGTTATTTTATATGTTTTACCCATGAGGTTGAAATGATCGTTATCGTAACTATTACGATTATACCAGAAAATTACCTCATCATCTGCAAGTGATATTTCTTTTCCAATATATGCAGAGTAATCTTCAGCAGGTACAAGAAAAATGTTATAAACATTGTCTATCATACCAAGATCATTATCAGTACCACTGCTAAAAGTATCATTGCCGTCATATACCATCATAAATTGAAGTGCTGAATATGAGATTTCATTTGTTATTTTGACATTTGCCTTTTCAGCAGTATTTTTTGTAACATTTTTTAATTCATCAAAGCTGTTTTGATCGCCTGATACTTGATGAAGACTTATCTGATATGGATAACGTTCTAAAATAATATCTTCTGTACCAATAATTAGTGATGCAGTAGCAGATACCATAACAAGCACCATAGTTGAAAGCACACAGATATTTGCAAGTCCCACAGCATTCTGCTTCATTCGATACATCATGCCTGAAATACTAATGAAATGATTTGTTTTATAATAGTATCGTTTGTTCTTTTTAAGGATTTTTAGAAATGCTATACTGCCTGATGTAAAGATCATATATGTTCCTATTATAACAAGAATAACTGCAATGAAGAATAAGCTTAAAGCCATTATAGGATTTTTTACTGTAACTGCAATATAGTATCCAGTGGCAAGACATGCTGCTCCAAGTAGTGCTAAGATCCATTTTGCTTTTGGCTCTTTTTCACCTATGCTTCCGCCCTTAAGAAGCTCAATGGGTTTTGAAAGATGTATCAGACGAAGTGAATTTAAGAAGATCAGGAAAAATAGTATTCCAAAAAGTATGAGAGTGCTAAGTATTGCTCTTTCAGAAATATAAAAGCTTAATGAAATATCTGCTTTAATAAGCCTTGAAACAGCGACATACATAAGCTTATCAAGAAGTATTCCTACGATAAAACCACCTGTAAGACTTATAAGTGTCGTATATAGACTTTCAAATCCCATCACCTTTGCAATGTGTTTTTTCTCCATGCCGAGAATGTTAAAAAGACCGAATTCCTTTTTACGATTTTTAGTTAGAAAGCTGTTTGTATAAAACAGGAATATAATAGCAAATATAGCGATAATATTACTGCCTAGCTCAAGTGTATATGCAACTGTTGATGCACCCAGCATATCATTCAATCCATCATTAAGTGACAGGGATTTCATTATGTAATACATAGCAATTGTAAATATACAGGTCAGCATATAGGGGAGATATGTTTTTGCATTTTTTCGTATATTTGTAAATGCAAGCTTTGGATAAAACATTCCACTCATTTTCTATCACCATCCGATGCAAGAAGAGTGAGGGTATCAGAGATCTTTTGATACATTTCCTCATTGGTACAGTTTCCTCTATAAATTTGATGGAATACCTCGCCATCCTTTATAAATAAAACTCTCCCTGCACGGCTTGCAGCTCTTGAGGAGTGAGTTACCATAAGAATGGTATGTCCTAATTTGTTGAGGTCTGAAAATACATCTAAAAGGCTGTCGGTAGACTTTGAATCAAGAGCACCTGTAGGCTCGTCTGCGAGTATGAGCTTAGGCTCAGTAATGATAGCCCTTGCTACTGCTGCACGCTGTTTCTGACCTCCTGACACCTCGTAAGGATATTTGTTTAGCAGATCTTTGATACCTAATCTTTCAGCAATTGGACGTAGGCGTTTCTGCATTTCATTATACTTCTTGCCTGACAGTACAAGCGGCAGAAAAATATTATCACGCAGGCTGAAAGTGTCAAGTAAATTGAAGTCTTGAAATACAAAGCCTAGGTTCTCACGTCTGAATGATGAAAGTTCCTTGTCTTTGATTTTTGAAAGCGGCTTTCCGTCAAGATAAACCTCTCCGCCTGTGGGCTTGTCAAGAGCTGCCAAAATATTCAGCAAAGTAGTTTTGCCAGAACCTGATTCGCCCATAATTGCGACATATTCTCTGCTTTCTACAGAGAAATTGACGTTTGACAGAGCTTTACACTGATTTCCTCCAAAACGTGTAGTATAGATTTTTTCAAGGCTTTTTACCTCCAAAACTAACATTTTTTATTCCTCCTTTTTTAGTATGCCTGAATCATAGGCATTTAAAACTGTAAAAATGTTATGAGTCTATTATAGCGCAAAAGCCGAATGTACAACATTGATTTGTGTGACATTTCGGCTTTTTTATGTGACATTTTTGTAAGAAGGTGTTTTAGTAAGAACAGATTTTAAAATTATTCAATATCTATATTTTTTCTGCTAAGGTCAATGGAAAATGCAGAACCTTTTCCAATTTCAGATTTTACATATATACGGTGGTTTAATTTATCTGCTGCTGTTTTACAGAGATAGAGTCCAAGTCCTGTGGATGTAATATCTTTTCGTCCGCTAAGACCCGTATAGCCCTTTTCAAATATTCTTGGAATATCTTCATCGGTGATTCCTATTCCCGTATCAGAAATAGTGAGGATTTCATTTTCATATTTTATGGAAACACTGCCTTTTAATGTGTATTTTACAGCATTTGATAGAAGTTGTTCTATAATAAAAAGCAACCACTTTTTATCTGTAAGTATTTCGGCGTTGACAGGGGAGTAGGTAAGTTTTATTCTTCGTCTGATGAATAGCGGTGCGTATTTTTGGATAGCTTGTCTTATAATATTATCAAGATTATGATGTTTGATAAAAAGGTCATTGGAATGGCTGTCAAGTCTTATATATTGAAGAGCCATTTCGGCATATTGTTCAATTTTGAAAAGTTCTGCACTCAGCTCAAGACTTGTTTCTGTATCTTCTGCTTGTAAAATCATTTGCATGGCAGAAATTGGAGTTTTTATTTGGTGTACCCATACTGTAAAATAGTCCATGATGTCTTTCTGTAAATCTTTGATATTGTTCACGCTTTTATGATTTATTTCAGAAAGTTTTTCGATGATTTTCTGTAGGTCTTCTTGAATTAGATCTTCTGGGTTGGGAATATTCTCCGTCATCAGAGGCAAATTTTTATAGATATTTTTCAGCAGAATATGCTGCTTTTTAAATTTTATAAATCCTATGCATACGATAATAAGTCCTATGAGTGTGCATATTAAGAATGCATAGATCACTGCTTCGATATAAGTATCATATAACGCAAAGATGCCTAAGAATATAAGTGAAAACAGAAAAAATAAAAAAGCTTCTTTTCTAAACTTACGAATATATTCAAAAAACAGTTTCATAAAATCCTCAATCAATAATATATCCTGAACCGATTTTAGTCTTAATAAAATCAATTAAACCTGCGGATTCGAGTTTCTTTCTAAGTCTGGTTACGTTTACTGTAAGAGTGTTTTCCTCAACATAATAATCAATTTGCCAGAGTTTATTCATAAGTGTATCTCTGCTTACAACTTTTCCCTTGTTTTCCATAAGGGTTTGAAGAATTCGGAAATCATTTTTAGTCAGTTCTATTATCTGACCATTGTACATAAGGGTGGTGTCATTCAAATTCAGAACCGCCCCTTTATGTTCAAGTACAGGAATTTTGCTGCCCATATCGTATGTACGCCGCAGCATTGCCTGTATTTTTGCCGTTAAAACGCTTAGATCCAAAGGTTTTGCAATAAAATCGTCACCGCCCATATTCATAGCCATAACGATATTCATATTATCATTTACCGAGGATATAAACACAACAGGCACTTCTGAAATTTTACGTATTTCACTGCACCAATGATATCCATTATAAAATGGCAGTTTTATATCCATAAGTACAATATGTGGATCAAACTCTGTGAATTCTTTTAGTACATCATGTAGATTCTCAGTGCATTTTACATAATATCCCCAGTTTTCAAGGTGTTTTTTCATAAAAGAAGCGATAGTAAAATCGTCTTCGACAATTAGTATTTTATACATAGCCGATACCTCAAAATGAATTATAGTTGCCCGATATTCAGCGAGCCTGATTTGCTTTGCTTATAAATCAAATAGTAAGCACGTTGCATTTATTATAGCATATTATTTCTCCGAATTCAATTGATAATTCAAAAAACAATTCAAAAAAGCTCTCATAGTCAGTGATGTTTTACTGAAAATGAAAGCTTTTGCTACTATTATAAATACATAAATTTACTTTGATAGTTCTATTAGCTTGTTTTTTATTAGTTCAAGTGCTTTGTAAGCATCGTTAGTGTCCATAACAGTTGTTTCCATTGGACAAAATTCTGTGTTGTTACGGTTTCGTATTGCGTTTGTTAATGTGTTATAATGAACGTTTATATTGTTATTTTTAAGTACGTAAAGTGCGGGCTCGCTTATAACATCGGTGCTTATTTCATCAGGACCAAGCAGTACATAGAGAAATGCAGCAGCTTTTCCAATAACCTTGTCAGCAACGGAAAACCCACAAAGATTTATATTGTTTTCAAGAAGTTCCAGTAAGGGCTTTACGCCTCGTTTGGTACTTGTAATGCTTTCATTTTCTCTTACTGCTGCAAATGTCAGTTGATTTTTTTTAAGCAATTTTACTGCTTTTTCAAGATCATTAATCATTATTTTTCAGATTCTCAATTCTATACATTAGAAGAGGGATAAGGCTCAACTGAAGTGCCAGTCCGGGAATGCCTGTAAGAATACTATTCCAGATAACAGGAATCTTTACACTTTCATTACCAAGTGCATAAACTGCAATAAGAATTGCAATAGCACGAACTGCACGTCCGGCAAACTGAACTATGAGAACCTTTGCAATGTTAGGCATTTTAGTATTTTTGAGAAGTCCAGCAAAAATACCATAAGCGCAAAGCTCTATCATCATAAATGGCAGCATTATTGAACCGGGCATACCTGTCATAAGATGGCTTACAAGAGGTCCTAAAAGACCAGCAGCAGCGCCGGCATAAGGTCCAGCCAGAAGTCCTACAAAGATTATAGGCAGATGCATTGGCAGGAATGTTTCACCCAGAGCAGTTCCGAGACCTGAAACAGCTCCCATAACATGAAAGAGTTGTGGTATAGCTACTGCACCGATAACTGCAAGCAGTGCAGCTAAAGTCTGTACCTTTATTGAAAGGCGTGGTTTTGAAATTGCATTTGTAAGTGTTGACATAAGCTTTCTCCTTTTAAATTAGATTACATTCCGAGCATTTCGGAAAATTCCTTCATCATTTCAGAAATCTTGATTTGCTGAGGACAAACTTGTTCACAGCTTTCACATCCAATACAATTTGCAGGACGTTTGTTTTCAGGCATACTGCCTATCGACATAGGTGCGAGGAATCCTCCGCCTGTTATTTTATGTTCATTGTAGAGCGCAATGAGTTCAGGTATAGGAAGTTCCTGTGGACAATGACTTGTACAGTAATGACAAGCTGTACATGGAAGACCTCCAATTTTTGTTTCCTCGTCTGCAATGGCAACAATTTGGTTGAATTCTTCATCATTAAGCGGTTTATTTTCTGAAAAGATTGCAATATTTTCTTTCAGCTGTTCCATGTTTGACATGCCTGAGAGAATGACCTTTACTTCCGGAACTGCTTGCAAAAATCTGAATGCCCAGCCTACTACACTTTCATCTGGACGCATCTTTTGCATAAAGTTTTTCATTTTTTCAGAAGCAGAAGCGAGTTTTCCTCCTCGTACTGGTTCCATTACCCATACAGGAATGCCCCATTTTTGAATCAGTTCTACTTTTGCCTGTGCCTCTTGGAAATGCCAATCCATGTAATTTATCTGAAGCTGACAGAATTCCATGTGCTTGCCATAAACTTCAAGAAAACGTTTTATTACGTTCAGATCGCCGTGTACAGAAAAACCGAGATGTTTTATTCTTCCGTTTTTCTTTTGTTCAAGAAGATGGTCGAGAATTCCAAATTTTGGATCAAGATAATCATCTATGTTACTTTCATAAACGTTGTGAATCAGATAAAAGTCAAAGTATGGTGTCTGGCATTTTTCAATCTGTTTTGCAAAAATCTCTTTTACCTTTGGCATATTGGAATTGTCATATCCTGGGAATTTAGAAGCAAGATAGTAGCTTTCTCTTGGATATTTTGACAGAATCTTTCCTGCGACGAGTTCTGAGTTTCCGCTATGATAACCCCATGCAGTGTCGTAATAATTGACACCGTTTTTCATGGCATAGTCAATCATTTCCTCAGCTTTTGCATCATCAATTCTTGCATCGTCTCCGTCAATAGTTGGAAGGCGCATCATGCCAAGCCCCAGATTTGATAGCTTCATGTCCTGAAAATCTTTGTAAATCATAGTTTTCCTCCTTTTATTATATAGGCAATACTTAATAATTCTCATTAAAATTTTGAGTAAGTGTTGCCTATAGTGTTTGATAATATTATACAACTTAGAGTAGACTCTAAGTCAAGAGGTTTTAAGATAATTCTGCATTTAAGACAAATTAACATATCGTTATTTGTGCAGATTGACTATAGAGTTTGCATTAAAAAGCTCCTGCGGTATTTATCATACCGTAGGAGCAGTTTTTTATAATCGTTCTATTATAATGAATTCATAACAATGTTTTTAGCAATACTCAAATCAAATATGTTAATTCGATTGTCACCGTTTAAATCAGCGTTTCCTTTGATTTCATTGGATATGTTTACAAGATACTTTTGTATAATAACAACATCTATCATATCCATTTTGCCGTCTAAGTTTACATCGCCTATTATTTCTACAGGTATATCAGAAGTTTCTGTAGTGTCAGTTGTTATATTGTTAGTTGTGGTAGTAGTAGTAGTTGTTGTTGTTGTCGTGGTTGTAGTAGTGGTGGTAACTTCATAAGTTTCAAGATTCCACTTTTGACATGGATTTCCGTTTATTGACCACTGACCTATATTAGCACCATTTGACTTTGAAGCATTTGCAACTTCAACAACCTTTGAATCTCTTCCGGTTCTCGGCTGGATGTAATAAGAGCCATCAGGATTTTTTATAAACTTAAAGAGCATTGAACTTGTTTTATTATTATATGTAAGAAGTTCAATATTTGCACCGTCATCTGCACCTGTGGAATTAAGAACATATGTTCTTCCATCAGCAAGCTTGGAATAGATGTAGTAAAGGTCGCTGTCAGTCTGGAACTGTCTAAGTGTCCATGTGTTATGAGAAGCAGGTGCATCACCTATGCCCCATTGCTGAACATTTGCGTTATCCTGTGCGCTTGCATTGGCAACTTCCATGTAAAGTCCGCTGTTCATATTTTTGAATGTATATTCTTTTGAAGTATCCATTTTACATCCGACTTGGTCAACTTGATTAAGCACCCACATTTGAGATGTATCTGAAGTGTTCATAGTCCATTCAATTATGCTTGCTCCGGAATTCTTTGATGCGGATGAAACAGCCACGCATGACTTATCGCCGCTTACTTTGGTTACAATAAAATATTGACCGTCCGCATTCTTCATAAACTTAAATTTTTGTGCGTCGTTAAAGCTGGACTTATAAATTTCTATATTTGTACCATCATCAGGTTTTTTCGCTGTAACGTCAAGAGCATATGAAACTTTATCGCCGATTTGTGGATACAGGTAATAATAACCATCGCCAGCTGATAATACTCTCCATGTATTATGACCTGCTGGAGTATCTCCGATGCCCCATTGCTGTACATTAGTACCATTAGCATCTTTAGCACCTTCGACTTCCATATACAGACCGCTGTTTACATTTTGTATGGTATATACAGCGCCTTCTATAAGAGTTGCTTCAGTCAATGGGTTTATAGGATCAATCGGAATAACCTGACCAGGCTTCATTACCTGAACATTTTCTCTCTTAGGAACACCCTTTTCAGTGCCGAGATAATAGCTCAGATGTGGAGGCTGGTTATATGCGGTATTCTGTCCGGCTACTTGTGTTCTGTACTGAATATCATGCATAAGAGTTGTGATTCTATAATCTGTTGTATAAGGTGTGCAATAAATTCTTACGGATTTAGAGTTGGCAGCTCTTACAATAAGTTCTTCACGCCAGTCACCGAATATATCAGCAGAAAGACAAGGTGTACCTTTTGTTGTATTACATGTATAATATCCGTCTGTAGAAAGCAGTGTAGTTAGTGTTCCGTCTTGCTTCATTTTGGCGATAGTTGCAGGAGAATCTGTGTATCCGTCGAGTATTTCACGCTCCAAATCACCGTCCCAGTAGCTCAGGAAGTTTATTGCAGGTCGTCTGCATGAAAGTGTATTTCCGCTGCCATTAAAAACATCATTATTAAGACCCCAGAATTCTGCGCCGTTATTTCCACTCCAAACATTATCGGCACAGCAGCGTCCAGTGTCGCCTGAACCATCTTTGTGGAATATGATTTTACCGTTTGAGGCATCAACCAGAGATACACCGTATGGCTTATCCTCATGACAAATCCACAGTTCAAGACCGGCTCTGTCAGGAAGCAGATCACCTAAGTGCATTGCGTCACCATGTCCCTGATTTGTACACCAGAGAAGTTTTCCGTTGTCGTCAATACAGGTTGAACCATTGATGATTTCTTGTTTTCCATCGCCGTCAACGTCTGCTGCCATACTATTATGATTGCCGTCGCCATATCCAGCGGCACTTGAACTTGTACCGGTATCAAATGCCCAAAGCTTAACAAGCTTTTTGTTTTCAACTTTATAAGCGGTAGCTGTCATTCGTCCGTAGTATCCACGTCCTGTTACAACACTTGGATGAACTCCGTCAAGATAAGCAACAGCTCCCCAGAATCGGTCTACACGATTGGTTTTGTCGCTGCTTTTGCCCCATTTTGTAGTATCGCCTCTACCGGGCTCATAGTTGATCGTATCAAGAGCCTTACCTGTTGCACCATCGAAGAGTGTATAATATTCAGGACCTGTAATAATGAAGCCGCTGCTATTACGATAATTCTTAGACTTATCGCCGATCGCATTGCCTTGTCCATCAATTGTTCCGTCTGATGTTTTGCAGGTCATTTCAGCTTTACCGTCAAGGTCGAAATCGGCAACGTAGAACTGAGTATAATGTGCGCCTGCACGGATATTCACACCTAAATCTATACGCCACAGCTTTTGACCTGTAAGCTTATAGCAGTCGATATAAACATTGCCGGTAGTACCCTTTTGAGAGTTGTCTTTTGAATTTGAAGGATCCCATTTTACGAAAAGCTCATAAACACCGTCACCGTCTACATCACCTACAGAACAATCGTTAGGGCTGTATGTATAGCCAGATGCAGTCGGAAGATCAAGCGGTATGTCAAAATAGCTGTTTCCTGAAATCATAGAACAATTCGATGTGGAAACGACTTTTCCGTTTACAAGAGATTCTACCTGATATTTTGAATTAGCAGAACCGCTTGCATCGAGATAGCAGGTAGCTTTGCCGGAGTTGCTTGTATATATCAGCTTTCCGTCACGATAAAGATTGAATACCGAGCTTTCGTCATCGCTTGCCAGAAAACGCCAGCTTACAAGCATTCCTGAACCTGTGTTTATAGCAGAAATACCTCTGTCAAGATATTCAGCCACACAACTTCCACTTTTTGCAGATGCTGGGGATGTATTACTTAATCCCACTCCTATTGATGTTGCAGCCATGCACAAAGACAGGGCAGAAGCCGCAATTTTTGAAAACAATTTCATATTTTTCCTCCCTTATTGCACTATATAAAAGTTTAATAACTATAAATATTATACTGCTTTATAAAAATAATGTCAACAAGTTTTAGATAACATTGATGTAAAATGCAATATTTAAGATTACATTTGCAATATTATATTGATTGCTTATAGTAAATTCTTCTATTTAATCATAATAGGGTTGACAAGGCTGTAAAAGTGCGTTATACTTGTATTGCTTATGATGATGTCGGATATTAAAAATAGGGGGCACATGTTAAATGATGATTAAGGAATGAAAACATTACAGAAAATAAGCAGATTCTGTGCTGATATTATTTATCCGAATCGCTGTCCATGTTGTGATGGTTTTATAATGTGGAATAAGTATTTGTGCGATGAGTGTGAGAAGAAAGTTTTGATAGATACAGGTGAGCTTTGTCCAAAATGTGGTAAAAGACAGGACGAATGTATTTGTATGAACCTTTTAGAATACGATCAGGCTTTTGTAATATCCTATTATGAAAATGAGACAAAAAACGCCCTTCTTGATTTGAAAAGAGCGTTAAGTAAAAATTTTGGCTTATTTGCAGGCGAAAAGCTTGGAAATCTTATAAAAGCTGATGCTAATTGGCTTAGCTTTGATGGAATAGTTCCTGTGCCTATGGAGAAATATCAAAGATTGGCAAGAGGTTATAATCAAGCTGAAATTATTGCTGAGAGTATTTCAGAAGTTACAGGTATTCCAGTAATGAAAAATTGTATTATAAAAGAAAAGGGTTATAAGCCACAGCATACTCTGAATGCAGAGGAACGTGAGAAAAATGTTTTGTGTTTTAATTCTGGCAAACGAAGGCTTGATGGTATGAGCCTTATAATATGCGATGACATTCTTACTACTGGAAGTACACTGAATAGATGTGCTCAAATACTTAAATCTTGTGGTGCTAAAACAGTATGTGTGGCAGTGGCTTCTACCGTACGAAGGAAGAATGATGAGGATTTAAAATCAAAAGATTTTGAAATTGATAAAGCTGAATAAAAAATTGCATATATTTATAGGTATGCGGTTTTAAATATACCCGGAACTTTTTTCTTTTAATTTATATATATAATATCAGAAAAATAGTATACTATAATAGTATATAATAATATACTATCAGCATTTTATAATTCGTTTGAGTAGTTAATTATAAACGATTAAGGAGAAATTTATTATGATTACTAAATATACTTTTGGTAAGCCTATTGAAACTAACGCTGTAGCTCTTAATATTCCTGATACTGATACGAAAAAGAAGCTTCCATATTTTGCATTTGATAAATGCAGTGGCTTTTACTATAAGATGGGCGAGAGTGACATTGTATATGGTCTTGGACAACAGTCACGTGGAATAAATAAACGTGGCTGGAAGTATGTCAGCAACAATCTGGATAATCCTCATCATCAGGAAGATACTACTTCGCTTTATGGCGCTCATAATTTTATTATTGTTTCAGGCGAAGAGCTTTTCGGTGTTTTTTTTGACTATGCAGGGAAAATTGAATTAGATATTGGCTTTAAAAAACGTTCTGAGCTTACAATAACAGCCGATGACTATAATATGGTCGTTTATGTGATAAACGGAGAAAGTGAAATTGATATTGTAAGACAGTTCCGCAAGCTTATAGGAAGAAGTTATGTTGCACCAAAGTGGGCTTTTGGTTACGGTCAAAGCAGATGGGGCTATAAAACTGCTGATGATATACGTAGTGTAGCAGAAAATTATAGAAATAATAATATTCCAATTGATATGATTTATCTTGATATAGATTATATGGAACGTTACAAAGACTTCACTATAGATAAAGAAGCTTTTCCTGATTTTAGCGGATTTGTACGTGAGATAAAAGATCTTGGCATTAGACTTGTTCCTATAATTGATGCAGGTGTAAAAATTGAAAATGGCTATGATGTTTATGAAGAGGGCGTGCAGAAAGGATATTTCTGTAAGGATGAAGACGGAAAAGATTTTGTAGCTGCTGTTTGGCCTGGACGTGTACATTTTCCGGATGTGCTTAATAGCGATGCACGTAAGTGGTTTGGCAGCAAGTATGAATATCTGATAAATATGGGAATAGAAGGCTTTTGGAATGACATGAATGAGCCTGCAATTTTCTATACTGAAAAACGTCTTGAATCTGCCATTGAAAAAGTGATAGAGCTTTCAAAGACCAATATGGGTATCAATGAATACTTTGAGCTGAAAGATGCTGTTAATAGCCTTGCTAATCATCCTGAGGATTATAAACTTTTTTATCATGATATGGATGGCGAGAAAGTATGTCATGACAAAGTTCACAATCTTTTTGGATATAATATGACAAAAGCTGCTGCGGATGCATTTGATGAAATTTGTCCTGATAAGCGTATTCTTATGTTTTCACGTTCATCAAGTGTAGGAATGCATCGTTATAGTGGTATGTGGCAAGGGGATAACCGTTCATGGTGGTCACATTTGCTTATGAATATACAAATGACCTGTAATCTTAATATGACAGGATTCTTATATACAGGAGCTGATCTTGGAGGATTCGGTTCTGATGTTACTGAAGATCTGCTTCTCCGATGGCTTCAATTTGCGATTTTTACTCCGCTTATGAGAAATCATTCCGCACTTGGTACACGCAATCAAGAGGTTTATCTATTTGATAATATGGAAAGCTGTAAAAATATGATTCAAATAAGATATAGTCTTATTCCGTATCTTTACAGCGAGTATATGAAAGCCGTTATTAGCGATGATATGATGTTCAGACCTGTTGCTTTTGAATTTGACGATGATATTTCCAAAACAGTTGACGATCAGCTTCTTCTTGGAAACGAGGTTATGCTTGCCCCAGTGTACAAGCAAAATGCAACTGGCAGATATGTATGGCTTCCTGAGGAAATGATGCTTGTCAGGATGAGAACATTTGAAGATATTGAAACAGAATTGCTTCCTGCTGGTCACCATTATATTTCTGCCGAGCTTAATGAACTTGTATTTTTCATTCGTAAAGGAAAGGCCATTCCGTTTGCAAATAGTGCGCTTTCTGTCGATGGCATTGATATGAACTCTCTTAGACTTTTGGGTTATAAAAATGCTGTGTATGATTTATATGACGATGATGGAATTTCAAAGGATTTATCAGAGAAACATATTAGAAGAATGAGTTAATATTATTTTGACTACTTGCAGTTTATTAGAATTTTAAAACCCGATTTCGCATTTGCGAAATCGGGTTTTTTGTAGAGCTTAATTTTATTTGCAAAATGTATTTTTAAGCATTAAACTTTTTTATTATACCGAGAATATACTTTTGCAGCTGTATGATATCTGATATTTCAACCTTGCCATTATCGTTTATGTCTGCTGCATATTTTGAAGAATCATTATCAAAACCATATTTGAATCCCTGTTTAGCTAAGCAAAGATCAAATATATTGATGCGGCCGTCTAAGTTTACATCGCCCTTTGCAGCAGATATCTGTTCTGTTACGTATACGGTGTAGTTTACACAGTTGCCGTTTCCGCCGTTAATACCAAGTGTAACAGTTTCGCCGTATTTGAAATCTTTTTTATAAAACTCAAATGTCAGGTCGTTGTTTGAAGTCATATTGATATCTGTTTTAGTCCAGCTTCCAAGCCACTCAGGAAGAAGTGATACAACACGTGTGTCCATAGCTATGTAAACAGTAATATCCGCACCTGCTGTAAATGTACCCAAATCGTTAGTATACATTTTTGAATCACAAGCTGTTTTTATAGTTTCTGCACCAACAAGATTAGCAGGGAAGTTTACAGCTGTAATATCACGGTCACCAAACATTAGAGAACCTGAACCTGTATTATTGTATATTGACCAGTCTGAACCGTTTTCAGTGTCGTATACTTGAAGATTTTTTATAAGTTTTCCATTTAGAATTATCTCTTTATGCTTTGCCAAAACAAAATAGTTTGTATTATCACCAGTTCCTCCGTTTTTACCAAGAGTAACTGTTTCGCCGGAATTGAAATTTTTCTTGTAAATTTCAAATGTCAAATCGCCTGTTGCTGTAATTGTTTCACCAGTTTTTTCCCAGTTGCCGAGCCACTCCGGAAGAATTGGTACAACACGACTATCTATAGCTGTATAAACAGTAATATCCGCACCTGCTGTAAATGTACCTAAATCATTAGTATACATCTTTGAGTCGCATGCTGTGTTGATTATTTCTGCACCTGTTAGATTTTTAGGTACGGATGTTGCTGTAATATCACGGTCACCGAATAAAGAAGAACCTGTGCCAAAGCTACCGCTATCATCAATTGACCAGTTGGAAGCATTTTTAGTATCATTTACTGTAAGATTTTTAATAAGTGTACCATTTAGAGTTTTAGGGCCGGAAGCATCGCCAAAGTCACCGTTTACTGTAAAGCAATCAAGATAAACCGTACTCGGGAGAGCTGCGTTAGCTTTTAGTTCTATTTTATTATCGCCTTCTTTAAGTGTAATTTTTTCTGTTACCATTTTCCAATCGCTGAGAGAAGAACCTTTTGGAAGTGAAAGTGTCTTTACTTTAGAACCATTTACATAAAGATCAATGTTTTTAATATCAGCAGTTGCAGAGTAACGCAGATTCATATCAAAAGTTCCTGCTTTTTTTGTTGTAACAGTGTCTTTTACTGCTGCATTGGCTTTTGTGCCGAATTTCAAAAAGCCTTGACCCCAATATCCGGTTATACCGCTTTTGCATCCGTTATTTACATTACCTTCAACATTTTTTGTATCAAAGAATTCGCCTTCATATTGACGTTCGCCTTCATAAAAATCCGGAAAATCAGGTTCAACAAGATTTGCAGTTTTATAAGCTGTTTGTCTGTTAGTTTCATTTCCTGAGCAGCTTACAGAGAGATCGAGAGGTCCGTTGTGCTTTACTGTAATTGTATAAGTATCATTTGAATAGCTTGTGGCAATAGAAGTTTTAGCTTGATTTACACCTCTGTCTTTTTGATAAGTGATTTTAGGTTCAGACTTGCATCCTGCGATTTTAATTGTAGTTGTTTTTAAATCAGTTTTTGCATCCTCATCATAATTGTTTAGATAGAAGTCAATATGGTCAGAATATTCATTCATTACTGCTGAACCATAAGCTGTAAATGAAAGATCAACATTTTTGCAGGTATTATATTTTAGCGAAAGTACGCCTCCTGCTGCCTCACCTTTTTTATTAGGGTTGTATGCAGTCCATGTATTTTCATTTCGTCCTACATAGCAATTACCCCAATAATCAGAGGCATAAAGCTTGTTAAATTCATCTTGTTTTGCCGCAATTGTAGGCCATCTGGAAGCAATTTCTGATTGCTTTACCTGTACTGGAATGGATTTTGCAAGATCATCTGCAAAGCCGACAATTGTAGGAATTGTTTGATAGCGACCTGTGCTCTTGAATGGATTGTGATTATCTCTTAGATTGCCGTCGTCTGAAATTCTGTATAGACCTTCAAATAACGTTGGATAAGTACTGTATTTATTCTCATCATTTCCGGAATTCATATCCTGAATTACAACTACCTTAGTACGGTCAATTACTTCCTTACGATCAGGAATTCGGATTGTTTTATCCTGCACTTTGCGGAAAATATCAATAATATCATTTTGATATTGATCGTACATTTCCCAGCCACGTTCATGGTAACCTTCACTGTCGGTTGTTCCCCATGTTTCTTTGAAATCTTCTGCCCATACAAGTTCCGGACCATCAATAACAGTCATACCGTTTTGAACCATACGTTCGAAGAATATCGGCAAACTTGTAGAAACACGATATTGATTTTTTGTGGGATTTTCTGACCATGGAGCATCAGACCATCCGGTATCATCCCATCGTACACCGTAGTTTCCGCAATAACCAGCAATATACGCACCATAAACTTCACTTTCAATATCAGCAATATAACTATACTGCGTATATTTTTCTTCGAGAATGAGGTTTTCGCTATATTTACAGCAAGCCTGATTCCATTCTGGAACTTGCTTCAATAAACCAATTGGATTCAGTGCTGTACCCCATTGGTTTTCACAAACGCTGATATTAAGATAACCACCATATTTATTGCAAAGTTCAAGAAGCTTTGCAAAATGCTGATAACGCTGCTGATATGTAATAGGGAAGTCCTGTGAAGCAAATCCCCAGAATTGTTCACAGTAGTTATATCCAATAAAGTTTGGATAATCACGGAAAAATTCTGCGAAAACAGAATTTTCAAGGTCGTTTCCATCATTTGCAACAAACTGTCCTTTATTTGGAAAGTTTATAATATTTCCATTTGAATCATAATCCGGAAAATGACATTGACCGCCGCTTGCAGGTTGTATCATTGTCCAAACGCCTTTATCGGCACAGGTTTTTATCCAAGATTTTGCACATTCATATCCATCCTGCACCATAAGCCATTGATGATTTGTGTTATCCCAGTTAATAGAAAGGGAAATATTGAATACACAATATGGAAGCACATCTTCCGGGATAAGATCAATGATCTTTGCAGGGTCAGCATAGTTCCATGAATCAATGTGTATGATCCACATTGGAGTTTCTGCTGAACACGGACGTCTGAGGTTACTTGCGGCACTTGCGCTAAAAGGTTCGATTTTGAGCTGGCTGCTTATCTCATTGATAGGTTCGAATGTACTTGATTGTACAATTTTTGGAATAGAGGTATACATTCCGAACGTCAATGCAAAAGTTGTTATTGCAGCCACTATTTTTTTTAGTTTCATTTTAGATTCCTCCTTGGCAGTAAGGGCTTGATTATCAGCCTGAGTTATTGTGGATTATGCATAAATTCAATACAGTTTTTGTATAGTGCATTTTCTATTATTATTTTACTGCTCTTTTTTTATATCGTCAACCCACTATATGTATTATTGGTATACAATATGTACTATTTCATTGACTTTTTTTAGAAAGTGTGATATCATTTAGTACAATGGAGATGAGATTATGAAAGATAATAAAAAAATACGACCTATAGTAGCAGTAATAACAACACAAGTTTATGATACTGAACAGCGTCGTTATCTCAGCGGTATAATCAATGAGGCGCAAGCATGTGGATACGATACGGTTATTATAAGCAATATTTATAATCCTTCTGAAAAAACATCTACTTTACATGCTGAGAATGATATTTATGATTTTATTATGTCTCCGGATATTGATGCGTTTATTCTTATTTCAGAATCTATATTAAATGAACGCCTTCGTAAAATTATACTGGAAAAGCTAAAGCTGTGCAGCTCTAAACCTATAATTGCTATTGGCGCACTTTTACCCGATTTTGTTCTTCCTGAGTTTATACATATTGATACAAGTGATGTAGATGACTTTTATGATATTACATCGCATCTTATAGAAGAACATGGCTTTAACGATATTGATATTATTACAGGACACAGGAGTGTAGATGTTTCTTATTTTCGTGTAGATGGTTATCGAAGAGCGCTTGAAAGTCATAATATTCCTTATAATGAAAAAAAGGTTTATTTCGGCGATTTTTGGATGACCTCAGGCGCTGAGCTTGCAAGGCGTTATATAAACAAGGAAATTCCAATTCCTCAAGCTGTTATATGTGCGAATGATTATATGGCATATGGACTTATTGATGAATTCTTTAAATATGATATTCGTGTGCCGGAGGATATAACGGTAGTCGGCTTTGAAAATGTGGGCGATAGATTGAACCACTTTCCACTACTTACAACATATCAAAGAAATCGTGAAAATGTAGGACGAAAAGCTATTAGAGAAATTTATTCTCAGCTTTCAGGTGTGCAGAATGTTAAAAATATTGATGATTCATTATCAGTTCATGGAACACTGATAAAAGGAAACAGCTGCTTTTGTGGTGTATCAAAGAATGGACTTTTATATGATATAATGTTATCTCAAGTTCAGAAGGTACAAGACTTTCTTAATCTTTTTAGTCAGATGGATCAAAAGCTTATAGAGTGTGTGTCGATCAAAGAATTTATTGAAGTGCTTAGAGAGTTCTTTTATTTGAATCGTAATGCGAGAGAAGCTTATATTTGTTTGCCTGAAAAGTGGTATGACGATCAACCGAATGAAGATATTATAAATTGTTTTAGTTTGATAAAATCAGGGGGATGTGGCAATTCCATTTTACTTAATAAGTATAATATTGCAGATCTATTTTCATATGTTGATAAGCCTTCTGCATATTATTTAAGTCCGCTGTTTTTTTCAGACAGAATACTAGGTTATACTATTTTAAGATATGATACACCTGATGGTTTTGATCGTGTGTTTATAAATTGGCAGAGATCAATTTCCAATGCTTTGGAATTTTTGAGGATGAAAAATGATATACGCTACCTTACACAGTGCAGAAATATTTCAGAACAGTACGATTCATTAACGGGTTTATATGACATAAGTGGTTTTGAAAATGCAGTTAAGCTTGTCACGGTTACAGCAGAACCCAAACAGAATCTTTTATTTGTCGTTTTAAAAACCGGACTTTTTGGAGTGGGCATAGGAATTGAAAGGCAAAATGAAAAACTCGCTATAACAATGGAAATTGCTGAATCTTTAAGAAGACTTGCCGTAACTAAAAATGCAGTTTATGGGAGAATAGGAGATGGTACATTTGCGTGTGCGGTAATAGGTGAATTTTCAGAAGGTTTTGATCAACTTATATCAGATAAATTGAATGCTTTGATTCTTCATGAAACAAATTATGTTAAAGTGTTTGGAATGAATTCATATGAATGTGTTAGCAGAATTATTTCTGATCCATCGAGACTAAATTTCAAATTTGAATTATCTGATATTATATCAGTTATAGATGAGAAAAAATCAATTACATCACGTCAGCGAATGAGTTTGCAGTATAAAGTGTTTAGTGAGTTTAGGGATGAGCTTTATTTAAATCCGACTCAAGAATATGATTTGGATACGTTTTGTGAAAATATAAATATTGGTATAGCTCATTTTAGACATCTTTATTCAAACTTTTTTGGCATTAGTTATAATCAAGATTGTATAGCATCAAGAATTCTCTTTGCAAAATATCTTCTTTGCACGTCATCATATGACATTAATACTATTGCAGGAAGATGCGGATATATAAATACAAAGTACTTTATGAGACTTTTTCAGAAAAATACAAATCTTACGCCTTCTCAATATCGAGATAAATTATGTTTTAATGGATAGAAAATGTGATATATAAAGCTTATATTTACTTTGGTTAGTTTGAAAGCAGATATTATTATTTTAATGTTGGTGTGCGGAGTTGTATTGCGTATGGAATAAATTAGATTAATAAAGTAATGTTTGATGTGCACTAAGTTTTTTTAAAAAGTTAAGCATGCTCTTTGCTTGACAAATGAGCAGGCTTATGGTATACTATATAAGTCGTCAGATGTGAGATGTAAACTTGATTTGATGGCTTATATAATATATCGCGGGATGGAGCAGCTCGGTAGCTCGTCGGGCTCATAACCCGAAGGTCGTCAGTTCAAATCTGGCTCCCGCAACCAAAATTCCTCGTAAATGCGTTATTTACGAGGATATCTTTTTGTCCATTTGAATAAAAATAGGATTCCATACCCTTACCGTACCCTTACGGGATTTTGATATGAGTTGATTTTGATGAGGTTACAGAGATTTTTTGAGTGAGAGGTATAAGAATATTTATTATAAATTAAAAGAGTAGAATGCGGAGTTATATATGTAACTTCGCATTTTGTTGCTTATACAGGAAAAATATGATATAATAGAAGCAATCAGTAAAAATCCAAAGGAGCAGGAATATGATAAAAGAAATTGTAACAGACCCAATTTTTCTAAGCCAGAAGTCAGAACCGGCAACAAAAGATGACCAACAGACAATTCAAGATTTACTGGATACGATTGAGGCTAATGCAGAACGCTGTGTAGGTATGGCTGCCAATATGATTGGTGTACGGAAAACCATTTTAGTAGCACAGATTGGCAAGGAATATCTGATTATGGTGAATCCAAAGATTGTAGACTGTTCTAAGCAGAGTTACAATGTGGAGGAAGGATGCTTGTCACTGACAGGACAGCGTCCGGCAAAACGTTATAATATTATAGTAGTGGAATATTGGGACAAGAAGTTCAAAAAGAAAAAGCAGACATTCAAAGACTTTGAAGCGCAGATTATTCAGCATGAGATGGACCATTTTGAAGGGATTTTAATTTGAAGTAGAATTTGTCCATTAAGAAAAAATAAAACTGTGCTGTTTCATCATTATAGTTGAGATTGATATAATGCATTTTTCAATATTTAACCTCAGTACAAACGTATGAATATAATATATCAGGGGTGAAAAAATGCAAAAAGAGTACGATTTAAGCAGTTCTGCGGATTGTTATCTGAATAAATATCAGAAAATTTTAAATGAAATGATTAAAAAAATGACAGAAGCAGAATTAACTAATAGTATATCCCATAACTTTATTGTGCAAATGATACCACACCATAAAGCGGCAATTGAAATGTCAAAAAACGTTTTATGCTATACTGAAAATAAAAAATTGCAGGATATTGCAAAGGGAATTATTTCAGAACAAACAAAAAGCATTGAAAGTATGCTGGAAATTGAAAGTTTCTGCGAAAAATTAGAAAATTCTTGTAAGTCTGTAGATTTCTATCAATGCAGAACAAGAAAAATTATGCAGGTCATGTTTGCAGAGATGAGTAAAGCATATTCAGATAATCGTATAGATTGTGATTTTATGCGTGAAATGATACCGCATCATTTGGGAGCAGTGAAAATGTCGAAGAATGCACTTCAATTTCATATTTGTCCTGAATTAAAACCGATTTTAGATGCAATTATAATATCACAGGAAAAAGGAATTTGTCAAATGCGAAAACTTCTGTGTTGTTTGAATTGCAGAATATAGAAAACATGTATCAGAGTGCAAGGCTTTTACGAGTCTTGCACTTTTTTCTATTGAATGTTTTTCTTGACTTGCTGTACAAATAATAGTACAATGAAATTAGAAGATAATTTTTTATGTCAGATAAATTTTGAAAAAACAGGAGGAAAGCCATGCCGTCATCAAAAGCAAATATCATCTGTCTGCTGCAAATTCTATGGGAGTATTCTGATGCGGAGAATATACTCAGTATGAAAGATATCAAGTCGAAAATGAAACTGCTGTATGATAGAGAAATCGACCGCCGGACAGTTTACGATTGTCTGAACGCACTAAATCAGCTCGGATACGATATTTCCATGTTTGAAGAAAATAAGGAGGGATATTATCTGCGGGAAAGAATATTTGATGTCAGCGAAGTCAGATTGCTGATGGACAGTGTTTACGCAAATAACACAATTCCAGCCAGGCATTCTATGGAATTGATTCAAAAACTGCAAAATCTGTTGAGCAAGCCAAAACGTAAATTATATAACTCTCTGATGATTTGCCGTGATCATGCCAAAACACCGAATAAGGAAACATTTCACAATATTGATATGTTGGACAAAGCCATTTCCGATCAAAAGAAAGTATCATTTATTTATACGGAATATGGTTTTGACAAGAAACTGCATCAGAAAGGCAGCCATCGTCACATCGTTAGTCCTTACAGTATGGTGATCTATGATGGGAGTTATTATCTGATCTGCGGCTGGGATGGCGTGGAAGAACCTCGTCATTATCATATCAGTAGGATAAAGGATATTCAGCTTATGGATGAACAATCACAACCTCTTCCTGCTAATTTTCACTTGAATGAATACATACAAAATGCAGTTTTTATGTATAGCGGAAAGCCAGTGCGAATCAAAATGAAATGTCACAAATATATTCTGGATCAGGTTATCATGCGATTCGGAACAGATATTCAAATTGTGCCCAACAATGATGAAACCTTTACAGCATCGCTTTATGCAAATCCGAATGGTATGTACGTTTGGGCGTTGCAGTTCCTAGACACCTGCGAGATACTTCAGCCGCTAGCGCTAAGAGAGCGGATTTGTAAGGTTGTGAGAGATTCGCCTTATAAATAAGTGTGTACGGATTTTTGTACAGGTAAATGTGTTATAATAAAGTTATTGTAAAAACGAAAGGAATACTATTATGATTTATGAAATGAAAGAAGCGTACATTGAGTGCTGCAAAAAAATTCTTAAAGGAATTTCAAAAGATGAAAATCTTGACTTTAAAAGATCTCTGCCTATTTGCATTTTAGATGCAGTTTTTTCAATTGGAGCTAGATATTCTTCCACCAGAAATGTTTGGAAAAGGTATCTGAATTATTATAATTTGGAATTAAAAACTTTTGCTGAAATAGACAATGGAGGAACCGATAAGAGTGAGCACACGATTTCTGATTTTTTGCATAATGCAGAACAGTTTGATGATGTGGAAGCATTTGCGAGTGAGGTTTTGAAAAATAGGCAAAGAACGTCTCCAAGGAACGGTATTTTAAAGGCACAGGCATCACTTGAAGTTGCACGTATTATGAAATTAAATAATATTGACACGGTAGGAGACTTTCAAAATTTTAAAGATAAAGAAAAGCTAAATAAACAAATTTGTTCTGTACATGGACAAAGAAGCGGTATCATGCTTCGCTATTTATATATGTTAGCAGGAGATGCAAATTTGTGCAAACCTGATCGTTGGATAGAACGCTTTATTCATAATTACTATCCTGATATACAATTTGAGGATATTCAGTCATTAATATCTCAAACGGTTTTAGTGCTTCAAAAAGAACGTCCTGAAATTACAGTAAGAATGCTTGATAATGCAATATGGAAATATCAGACTAAAAAATAAAAACTTGAATCTAATAATCAAATTATATCTATGTATATAATTTACATAATTAACTTCTTTGAATTTGTACAAAACAGAGAATTTTCAAAAGCCCACTCGAATCTTCGGAAACACGCTTGGCAGTATGATATGATTTTACCGGTCTTAAAGGCAAACAAATCTAATCATTGGAGGCAACATTCATGAGCAGAAGACTTACACCACAGTTCCAACCCAGCAAGAGGCTAACATCACAATACAAAACATCATCGCAGAAATCCATTACTGCTGATCTGAATCATTTAAAGCATCACGAGGAACGGCGTATAGAACGAAACGCAGTGGAATCAGGGCATCACTACATACTGGAAATTGTTCGACCGGATACCCGTGAAGCAAGAAGCCGATGGGGACTGGACGGCACACGTAATATCAATGGCGTTTCCAGAGTTGTCAGCCGTCAGAAGATGTATGTTGCAAACGTCTGGAAAAGCGGAAATGAAATCCGTCTGGAGTGCCGTGGATATGATAATTTCGGCAGATGTGATGATGGCATTTTTGTGTATTATCAGACACCAATGTCAATTCATCAGAGTGATACATTTGTGCTGTCGCTAACTCGCTTGGATTAAGAAAGGGAGTAATTACAATGAACAAGATTACAACGTTCAGAGGAGAATATCATTTTCTCTCAAACTTTTATCAGCACCCTTTTACATATAAGGGGCTGGTATATCCCAATGCAGAGGCAGCGTTTCAGGCGCAGAAATGTTCCTCAGATGCAGACAGGATCAAGTATACACTTCAGAAAAATCCTGTCAGAGCAAAACAAATGGGCAAGAAAGAACCCAATCTTCCGAAAAACTGGGACGAGATTTCCTATGATATTATGATGGACATTCTTCGTGCAAAGTTCGCTGTACCGGAACTGGCTGAAATGTTAGAAGCTACCGGTGATGCTCGTTTGGAAGAGGGCAATCACTGGCATGACAATCGCTGGGGAAATTGTACCTGTGAGAAGTGCAGCACAAAAGAGGGTGAGAATTGGCTTGGAAAAATACTGATGCATATACGCCATACGAATAGAACCAAATATATGCATATAGAAAACTTAGAAAAAATAACATCACATCTAAACAGACCTGCTCTCATTGCATTAGCTGCACGTCCGTGTGTGGGCAAAACAACTATTGCAATGAATATTGCAATATATGAAGCAGAGCATTACAACAAAAATGTTGTTTACTTTTCATTTGAAATGTCTGAAAAACAGGCATATGTCAAATATAACATACAAGATAAATCATCCATACATATTATTGATGATATTCCTCTTACAGTATCACAGATGAAAGAAAAACTGCAAAGTTTGGGAAATATAGATTTAGTCATTATAGACTACTTGGAGTTGATACAGTCTGAATCAGAGGAAAAGAATCGAGTTCATCAGTTTATGGATATTGGCTCCGCATTAAAGAAACTTTCACAGGAACTAAATGTTCCTATAGTTATATTATCTCGACTTAGTAGAGGAATAGATAATCGCACTGATCGTCATCCAATATTGCAGGATTTCAGAGAAGATTTAGGTATTGAACAATTTGTAGATACTGTTATGTTTCTTTATCGGGATTCTTATCCGAAATTCAATGAACCATCTTACTATCATTTTGATAACACAATCGAATGCATTATTGCTAAAAACAGATATGGAGAAATCGGAACGATTCCATTGAACTGCCAACTTGATTTCAAAGTATTACAATCAAATAATGAAGTGTAATTAGGAGCTGATTATATGATTTTTATCACAGGCGATTTGCATGGACATCATGACATACACAAATTTTCTACGAGCTGCTTTACTATGCAAAATGAACTTACACGTTCGGATTATGTAATTATCTGCGGTGATTTCGGCTTGCGTTGGTGTGATTCCGAAGAAGAAAAAAACTGGCTGAAATGGCTTGACAAAAAGTCTTGGACAACGCTGTGGATAGACGGCAATCATGAGAATTTCGATATGTTGAAGGATTATCCGGTAGAGAAATGGAAAGGCGGCAAGATTCAGAAAATCACAGACAATATCTTTCATCTTTGCAGAGGAAGTTTGTTTGAAATTGATGGGAAACGCATCTTTGTATTTGGCGGTGCGGAAAGTCATGATAAGCAGTATCGAAAACTTGGCGTTACCATGTGGGAAGAAGAACTGCCAAATGAGGAAGAAATGGAGCACGGACGACAGGTACTGGAATCTGCAAATTGGGAAGCAGATATCATGATTACGCATTCGCTGCCAAGCCGCATACAAGAGGATTTGTTTTTGGATACAAATTATAAGTCAAACAGACTGACAGATTTTTTTGATGAGCTTGATGAGAAAATGAATTTTAAACTATGGTTTTCAGGTCATTATCATCACTCCGGTTGGTATGACAAAAAACATATACTGATTTATAATGATATTGTAAAACTTACGGATACTGGTATTGAAAGAGTGTATCCCAGAGGAAACAGATAGGAGGATTTGAAATGTATTTTACAAACGTTGATTATATGATATTTACAGAGGAAAATTCAGCTAATAAAAGCACAGCAATGATCAAAGAACGAAAAAGACTTCAAAACAAAATGCTGAAACTGCATGAAATGATTTATGGTGACGTTGTAAAGCTGGGACTGAGTTGCCACGAAAATAAGAATCATATTACCACAAAAATTGAACCTAACCGCTTTAACGGAAAGATCAATTCATGGCTGCTTGTCAGATATGGCAAGAAACCGGAGGAAATTGCTCCATATAAAGAATTTGATTACGGCTTTACAAAACATGCCTGCATACAGTATGGTTTGTTTGACAGAAAGGGTTTTGAAATTAGTTTGTTTCTTGGTAGAAAGGGCGATTATGACCGTTTGCAGATTTGTAAGACAATTGCAAAGAATAGCACTGCTATAGAATCAGAATTGAAAAAAATTAAGGGTTATGGAATGAAGTGGGTTATTGGTGGTTTTGAATTTGAAATTGATAATAATGATACTGCTGAATTCTGTGATTGGCTGATCGCTCATGATAAAGATGGAATGGAATCATTCCTCAGTTATACATATAAAATTGATGATGAAAGATTGTCGGAAGAAAATATTGCAAAAGAGGTTCTTAGCAAGATTACATTGCTGAATGGATTGTATAATGCAATGGTTCAGAGAAGAGGGTAAATGTTTAAGGGCGTATTCTGGATTATAGATGGTAAGTTGTATTCCTTTCCATTTGACGGAACACAAACAGATGGTATTGCCAAATCAGGTGATACTTATAACCATAAAAAGCTATGGGAATTCGTAAAACCGAAAGGATGTAATAAGCCGTACAATTACTATCCGAGGGGAAGGGTTGAGATTACGAATAAGGGAAAGCCAGTCATTTATATGAATCCGAATATTGATTCCGTTTACATTAAGAGTATCAAGAACGACTTTGAAATTTTTACTGATGTTTGTGTGCGCTATGATTACAGTGAGCATTATAGGTGTTATCTGGATAGGTAGACGAAAGAAATGTAAATTGATAGGAGAAATTTTATGCATATAACTGTTTATTCCAGAGAAGAAATTGAAGCAATTATTTCTAATGATAAATTTCCTGCAAACACAGCAGTTATCAGCTTTTACGACCCAGCAATCAAGCGAATTGATAAGGATTACACGCATGTGGATTACAGCGGTGTATGTGACCATGTTTTTTACAGTGAACTTGACGATCTTGATTTAGAAGTCCTTAAAGACAAAGGATATACCTATGATACTTACTTTTCTGAAGCTGATAAAATAGCAGAATTTGTTTATCACGCATATAGCAGTGGAATGGATATCATCTGTCAGTGCGAGTATGGTCAGAGCAGGAGTGCCGGCTGTGCCGCTGCAATTTTAGAACATTTTTATCATGCCGGAATTTCCGTTTTTGCAGATTATAGACGTTATCCGAATCAGGTAGTGTATCATAAGATTTTTGATGCACTGGAAAACTACAAGAAAAGCGCATCTGCACAGGCATAAAATGTAAATCGAATTTAGCAGTGATATTATGATATAGATAGCAATCGGGCAGAGTACACCCAAGCACTCTGCTTTTTGATATATGATGTCAAAATCTTTATGTATAATTTCGAATAAAGTCAGTGTCGTAGTTTGAAAGCATAAACTTAATTCCTCTTGCAGTCAATGTATCACAGCATTCACGGAGACGTATGTGGTCTTCCTTGGTAAAACCATACCTCGTGTAACTTGTAAAGTTTGACGTTTCAGAAACAGGGTCATACAATGGGTCAAGGTATACAAACGACCCTGAGGGCAGGTTGTTTAAAACCAGTGAAAAGTCCACAGATGTAAAAATAATATTTGCAGCATTGAAATATTGGCTCATAGAACGAATTCCTGCGGCGTTCACAAAATTCGGATTCTTGTATTTTCCATAGGAAACATTAAACTGTCCTTGTTTGTTTTCACGATACAACCCATTGAAGCAGGTCTTATTCAAGTAAATAAATCTTGCAGCCTGCTTCACTGCGGACAGTGTAGAAAAACGTTCAAAATCTCGGTCTATCTCTCTGATGTTGTAGTAGAATTCAGCAGTGTTTTCATATCCGCTGAGTTCTGCAATTAGGGCTTCAGGATAATATTTGATGACGTTATACACATTCATCAATCCTGAATTGATGTCATTGATGTACGCAACTCCAGGCTGAATACAGAACAGCATTGCTCCACCGCCTAGGAATGGCTCGCAATATGTAGTAATTTCTTCTGTCGGAAGCAACAATGTCATTTCTCCGAGCAGCTGTGTTTTTCCACCTGCCCATTTTACAATAGGTGTGATATGAGTAGTCATAGCTTTTTACCTCGCTTTTTTAATAATTATGGATATATTTGTGTTGTTTTGAATTTTAACATATGATAAAAGAAAACAATATGTAAAAAGAAAATTATATATTAAAAAATATGCGAAGCCAAATCGGCTCCGCACCATATTTTCAAAACATACCCATCATCAAATTCATACTATCCCTCATATGGTCAAGCGAGGAATGACAATACAAATCCATTGTGATTTGCACCTGAGAGTGGCCTAAAATATCACTAAGCGTTTTGATAGGAATACCGCTTTCCACAGCTCTGGTTGCAAAAGTATGTCGCAGAGAATGAAAATTAGCATGCTCAATATTGGCAGCAGCTAACAAAAAGTTCAATGCATCTCTCATAGTACTCGGCTCAACACAAGTTCCAAGTGGCATAGCAAACACATACCCATCCGGGAGAATCGGAATGCCGTAGGTCGTATACTCTTGTTGCTGCCTTTGTTTGTGCATCATAAGTTCTGACCAAATTTTATCGGGAATCGGAATTTCACGAAAACCGCTGCTTGTCTTAACGTCACCCTCAATAATCATTGTCATGTTTTCCAAGTCATCCAGCTCTTCACGTTCCAGGTGATTGGTTTTAATACGTTGTAAGGTTCTGCTGATTTTTACAGTCTGCTTTTGATAATTCAAGTCAGTCCATTTCAGGGCACAGAGTTCGCCAATACGCAGACCTGTTGCCAAATCAAATTTGATGGCAAAACCAAGTCTGTGCAGATGGATAACACTAAGCAAACGCATCTGCTCTTCAACGGAAAGCACACGCATTTCCTTTTTAGGTGACTTCGGAATGATAACATTATCGCTGGGATTATGCATGATAAGTCCGTTGATTTTTGCCTGCTCCAAAGCCTGATGAAACATATTGTGCATATTCCTTAGAGTTTTGGAACTGAGTCCGCCTTTGCCGTCTGTCCTGCCATTTAGGAATCTGTCATTGTAGAAATTTTGGACAAGCGGCGGCGTAAGCTTTTGCAGAACCAAATTGCCAATCCCCGGGATGATATGATTGTAAATGTAGCCCTCGTAGGAAATATAGGTTGAGGGACGAACCGTAATATGTGCGTAGTTGTGCAGCCATTCTTCCAGCCACATTTGCACTGTCACAACTGTTGGTGTTACATAAATACCTTGCTGTTTCTGAAAGAAAATCGTATGCAGCTTGTCTGTTACCTCTTTCTTCGTTTTGCCATAAACAGAACGCTGAATCTGCTTGCCATCCGATGTAACACCATCCGAATAACGACCCTCCCAAGTGCCGTTGGAACGTCTTCGGACAGAACCTTCATTATTTGCTTTCTTTGCCATCGTAACACCTCCAAAATTAAAGAATATCGCCATTTGCATTCTGAATCCACTCAAGAAAATGTTCTTTTGTAACAATGCGGCGTTTGCCGATTTTAAGAACCGGAAAACCGTTTGCATTCATCACTTGATATGCACAGGAGAGCGAGATATTGAGATATCCTGCCACATCCCTTGCATTTAATGTGAGCGGCAATTCATCATTGCTTTTAAATTCCGGTAATTTGTTTTCGTTCATAAGAGAACCCACCTTTCTATTTTTTATGAAATAGTTAGGTGGGATATATTTTATTACATTCAGATTTCGCATAGGAAATCATCATAATCTTCTTCATCCTTGATTGCTTTGACAGTATCGGTAATGAGTGAGTAATCACAAAGCATATCCTCGATTTCATCAGCAGAGTAGCCGTAATCAAGAAGCAGGATAACATCATTTTCATCAATACCATAGCAGTTACACATATCCAAGAGGAGCTGTTCGTGCTGGTTATAATAATCGTCTTCCCAGTTATCATAATATCCCATGAAAGAAGCGTATCTAAAATCTTCTTTTCCCTCAAATTCGGAACGGGTGATAGTGCCGTTTTTGTCAATCTTGATAATATCCCCATGAGCTGTTTCGATTCTGGTATAGAGGAAACTAAGCATATTGACCTTTCTCAAAGCGTTTTTCATTATGGATTCTGTTGAAGCGTAAACGTAAAGTCCCAGCATTTCAAAATGTAACAAGCACATGGGATTACTGCCCTTGATTATGTAGAGTGAATTATCCTCGTCCAGAACTGTAAAGGTGAAGTTGCCTTGAACAGTTTCAGCCATATTTTTCAGGCTATCAAAATCAAGTTTGCCTTGCAGTTCAACGAGCTGAACTGCAACGTAGCTGTCGGTTTCGATATGAGTATCAGGCAAATTTTTTTCTTTGTGAAGTTCAACGTCATTATACAAAACTCCATTATGTGCAAAAGAGAACTCTTTATCTGCATGACCGTAAAAAGGATGATTGTTGAAATTAAATTTCTGATTGCCCTGCGTGGTTAAACGAGTGTGTCCCATAATTGCTGTTGTGCCGTCAGGAGCGTTGAAGCGTATCTTATGAGCTGGCTTCGGGCGTTTGTAAATGACAACTTTGTCGTCACGAATATATGAGATTCCAGCAGCATCCGTACCACGTTCCTCAGCAGCATTTGCAAGTGCTTGTGTAAGTTTCTTTAGCACCTTATGAGACATAGTATGCTTGTAATTAAGCCAGCCGAATAATGCACACATGATTAAAATTCCTCCTCTGTTGTGATTTTTTCGTTGATGTACAGCTGTCTTTCTTTGAGATACTGAATTAGTTCGGGTTCGGTGATTCCTGCCACAAATTCATACCAAGAAAGTTTCGCAATTTCTTCATCGTTCATAAGTACAGCAAGTTCGCAGATTTGATTGACCAGTTCCAGCGTTGCGATAAGGGTATTGTATTTCAAAGTGCCTCTGAAAAGTCTGAACTCAATGGTGTGGTAGTTACAAAGATTGACAGCAACATAGCGACCACAATTTTTCTTAGCCTTGTCCATGATTGCTTTTGGCGAATTTTCATAGCCATATCTTGCAGCCC
The DNA here is from genome assembly GCA_910579955.1 of uncultured Ruminococcus sp. Classification (GTDB taxonomy): domain Bacteria; phylum Bacillota; class Clostridia; order Oscillospirales; family Ruminococcaceae; genus Ruminococcus_C. The sequence goes on from CAJTWE010000019.1 coordinate 46,121, forward strand.
AGCGATTCATAGCGTACTCGGAACGTCGTGAAAATTTCAGCATTTCATTCCAGTGATGTTCCACGAAATACAGGATTCTTGAAATCACTTCGTCCTGCTCCTCACGATTTTCACCGAGCGAATCTCTGTTGACGTGAACATGAAGTCCGCAGGTTGAAGTCTGATGTGAACGATAACCAAGTCCTACAGCATGGTGCATGATATCTTCCCAGCAAAAATCCTTGTGGTATTCAATTGACATCGGGTGACTTACAATTTCCATACCATCATCAAGTGAACCGTCGGTTTTGATGTAGATATGTTCTTCTCTCATGTTTGCAATGTCAAGAAGTTCTTCTGCATATTCATCGTCCTTGCCTGCTCCGTCGATTTCAAGTTCCACACCAAAACAACGGTTAGAATCACCGTAGAAAATCGGTTCAGGCTTGTAACCGTATTCATGGATTGCTGCGTTTTTGCGTATTCTCTGATAGCATTCGTGGCAAAAATAGCCATCATCGTACTCATAAGCATCATTGTTGTGAATGAGTGCATCGCATTCTTCACAGCGAGTGTAGTGGTAGTTGTAGCATTGTCTGCAAAGGCTGGTGTAATCATCGCCCTCGGCATCTTCGCTCCAGATTCTTGCACCGCAGCAATCACAGACTGTTGTGTAATCGTCCAGGCAATCGGAGCATAAAATTTCACCATTAAACTCTTCATAATCGTCTGTGTCGATAAAAGAACCGCAGTGAGAACAATAAATTTTTTCTTCCATTTTGATTTCCTCGTATAATAGATTTTAGGATGTTTTCAAGAGCACCCTAATGAACCTCTG
>CAJTWE010000020.1 GCA_910579955.1 uncultured Ruminococcus sp.
CGAGACTTAAACCATCCGCAAAAATTGGTCGCTATGCTCCCTCTTTTGCTATGTAAAAAAATTTCGCATATTATTCTTACCGCTTACTAAAAGAAGGCCTTCTGTCTTGTACTTGACATAGACAGAAAGCCTTCTTTTGAATGCGAAATTTTGTTTTTATTCTGCTTTTGTTACTCCATATTTTTTACTATGGAGTGTTTCGCCGTCTGCGGACGGCGACCGGCATTTTTTGAAAAAATGCGCCCAACGGAAGTGCCCTTGGGGTACCGGCTCAAAAAAACTTTTATTGATTGATTGCGTTATTTATTAGTTCATGCCCCACGGATTTGTACTGCTGCTGCTGCCTGTAGCCGCTGTACCACCTGTAAGTTTACCGCCATAAGCCGCCAGCTGTGTCTGATCTGCTGTCTGGAAGTACGTAGCCCCTGAAAGCTCACCGCCTGTATAAACAGTCGCACCAGTATATTCTATACATCCTGCAATAACACTCGATACACTCTTGTCAGCAATAAACGATACTATTACATTGCCCGAACCATCGCAAATTGTTATTCTTGTACCTGCACTTGCAGATAGAGAAGCAGAAACAGACTGAGTCATTGAAGAAGAACCGCCCATTCCTCCTCCAGGGCCGCCCATGCCACCCATTCCGCCTGAACCTGTATCCTTAACATATACGCCGCCTGTATATGTCTGAGTACCATCACTGTCAATAGGTTCATTGCCGTTTGAGATTATATATCCACCGCTTATAGTAATAGAACCGTTTGAATCAAAACCATCATGGTCGCCGTCAGTTGCATTTACAAGAGCAAATCCGCCTTTTATATTTATGGAGTAATTGCCGCCGGAGGACGTACCGCCTCCCCAGCCGCCGCCCCAACCTCCGGGGCCCATATTGCCTGAACCGTCTGCACCGCCGGCAGCATTATAGCCATCGTCAGTAGAGTTTATAACAACGCTGCCGCTGTTTTGAGTGATATTTATAGCTTCCATACCCTCATAGCACGCTTCTGCGATAACAGTAAGATCGTCAAAGGTATTATTTCCCTTGCCTATTGTAAGATCAGCGTCACTGTGAACAGCATCGTCACCGGAATTAAGCTCCATTATTCCGCCGTAAAGATATACATTGCCGCTTGCATGAATGCAGTCGTCCTTTGTATCAGCGTCAATATGACCGCCGTTTATAGTTATAACGCCAGTTACAGAAGTTCCTGTTGTATCATCAGTGCGTCCTGCTTTCAGACCCTTAGCGCTTGCATCGTTTGTAGAAGACGATGTACCGGTTGTTTTAATAGTAACATCTCCACCGTTGATATTCAGATTCTGTGAAGCATGGAATCCATCAGAAGATGAAGTAACATTTACAGTACCGCCGTTTACAGTGATAAAGCCCTTACCGCTTGCTGTATCCATATCATTTGCCTTGATACCGTCGCCTGTAGACGCATTTACCGTAAGTTTAAGCCCGCTGTAATCAGTTGCAGTATCATTTCCAATAGTAACACTGTCACCGCCTCTTAAACCGTCATCCTTAGCAGTAACGTTTATAGTACCATTGTAAATTTTAAGGTCGTTTTTAGTAACAATACCGTCCTCAGTATTGCCGTTTACATTAAGTGTACCCTGTCCCTTGATTTTCAAGTCATCTTCAGCATAAATAGCAGCAGGAATAGCTTCGCCGTCAGTGTTTGTATCGCTGTGGCTGCTGCCGTCAGAGATAGTATTTACTGTTCCGCTTTTAGCAACGATCTGTACTTCATCGCCTATTTGCTTTACATAAATAGGAGCAGCAGAATTATTCGAAAGCTCTGCGCCCGTAAGGTCGATCTCCACAATGCCCGTAGGATAAGTGGTTTTATCGCAGTCAACAACGACCTGAGCAGCCTCAGAAGAACCGCTTACAGATATTATAGAAGGCTCAGTAATAGTAACCTTGCTGCCTGAAATCGTGAGATTTGAAGGAGAAGCTACCCTAGCGCCGGAAGCATTCAAAGCAGAAACACCAGAACCACTGTATACAATAGAAGCTGCGATATTATCATCAGTAATTAAAGAACCGTTTGCAGCAGCAATAGCAGTAAATTCCGCAGAAGCAGAGTTCATATTAAAATCAGTTACAGTACCGTTTGTATGGCCCTGTAAAACTCCTCCAACAGATAAATTATAAGCTGTACCCTTAGCGATCTGGTCAGAGCTTATAAGAGCGTATGTAAACTTTTTATTCGCCGTCATTTCAAAAGCAGTCTTTCCGCCGCTTGTAAGAGTAACTGCCTGATTTTTTGTCTGCTCTGCAGCAAAGTCGAGAAGCATTATATTTTGAGTAGAACCGCTCATATCAATAGTAGCCGCACTCAAAGCCGTATCTGTTATCTGATAGTCAGTAGCAGTAGCAATAACATTACCGCTTGTTATATTCAAAAGACCGCCATCGTCCAGTCTCAGACCCCTGTCACCGCCTGCAATAATAGTACCTCCTGAAATATCAATAGATGTAGCAGCCTGAACAGCGTCATTGCCAGCTTTTATTTCAATATTTCCTGATAAGATCTCAACATTTCTCTTGCTGGATTTGATACCGTCAGCAGAAGAGTTGATAGTTATATTAGCACCGTCAACAGAAACAGTTTCACGAGCCTTAATAGCATCGCAGTCAGAAAGTGTATCTACATCTGTATTTATATTGATATTGCCGCCATTGAGATTAAGATCCTCGTTGCAGTCAATACCTCTGTTAAATGAAGATGTGATATTAAGGCTACCGCCGCTGTTTTTCGTAACAGTAAGGTCTGTAAGAGCATAAATACATCCCGGTGTATCAGTACGCATAGCAGTAGCGTTGTCAGTAAGATTATTTTCACCTATAGCGGTTATTTTCACCTTATCAGCGCTCTGTGTATAAATACAAGGCATTGTACTGTTTGTGATAGAAACATTATTGAGAGTGATTTCAGCAGCAGCTGCGTCGGCAGTAATATCAGGGATATTTACAAGTATCTGACCTTCGTTTATCGTGCCATAAACTATATATTTGCCTGATGCAGAAATTGTCACAATATTTCCATTTACGGAAACAACGCTTTTGGAGTCGTTTTCAACAGTGATACCGTTGTCACTGAGGTGGATTTTAACAGTATCGGCAAATGGATTTGAAACTGTGTTTTTGAGAATTGACAAGTCAAATACATTTACTCTTCCGTCGATGTTCATATCAGCATTAGCCTTAGCGTCAGAAGAAAGACTTCCCTTGCCTACGAGGTGTTTTTGAAGAGATACAATATCAGCAATGCTTACATTTCCATCTGCATTTACATCTCCAAGTGATGCAGAGGATGCAGGAATGCTGATTCCGCTGCTCAGAAGTGCAAGGCATAAAGCGCCTACAGCAGCATTTCGGGCGAATGATTTTTTCATATAGGATTCTCCTTTCAAGATAGGTAATATACCGAGTTTCCTTTAACATATTTTTAGTATAAAGCGGTATTCTTAAAAGAATCTTAAAATAAACATTATTGCAAAAAATAAAACGAACGAGTTTAATTATTGCTCGTTCGTTTTTATTTTTGTTTAATCTATGATTGTCATTGAACCTATTGTAGTATCTTCAATTGTATCAAACGTATCGCTATTAACAATATGGAATGAAAAGTCAACTTTTTCCATATCGGTTATACCATTTTCTTCCAAAGAGCTTTTCATAAATGAGATTTTATCTATTGCTGATTTTCCAGCTACAACATCTGATGAAAAAATAGCGTTTACCATCATATCGTTTACAGATACATCTCTTACTTGTACTGTCAAGTTTATATCTGACAGATTTTCAATTTTAAGTTTAAGCTGCGGACCCATCCAATTTTCATCTTCACCCAAATATGTGATTTTTACATATTCTGATTCGTATATTAAAACGTTTTCTTCAGTTTTTTCCGTAGCTTTTTCGGTAACTTCCTCTGTGATTTTTTCTATTATTTTTTCTGTTGTCTCTTCCGTAGTTTCTTCTGTAATCTCTTCTGTAATTTTTTCTGTAACTTCTTCTGATGAACTTTCAACTTTTGAAGACTGGTTTTTATCCGTATCTCCGCAGCCTGCAAGCAGTCCCATGCTTATACAAACAGCAGCAAACATAATTAGTTTCCTTTTCATTATACATCTTCTCCTTTTTAATACAATAGACAGCATATATTATTCTTTAAAGTCTATATTGTACTTCTTATTATAGTACAAATAGTCCTATTTTTCAATTCGCATATTTAACAATTATTTTCGCTTCACGTATAGGACTATTTGTCCAATTTTTCTATAGGACGATTTGTACTTATATATAATAAAAAGGGTGATATTATGTATTTAAGAATTCGTGACTTGCGTGAAGATTATGATTTAACGCAAAAACAAGTTTCTGCATATTTATTATGCGATCAGTCTCTCTACTCCAAATACGAACGAATGGAACGAGAGCTGCCGCTGCAATTTGCAATAAAGCTTGCAGAATTTTATCATGTCAGCGTAGATTATCTGGTTGGTCTGACAGATGAAAAGAATCCTTATCCGAAAAGAAAGTAACAAAAAAAGGGCTGTTGCAGAGAGATTTTTTCAAACTGCAACAGCCTTTTTTATAATTTTATTTTTTATTTACAAGAATGGCTCTTGCATCACTAAGTCTTATGGCAACAACAGACCCTCGTACACCTATGGCAGTAAGACCTCCCTCTCTTTTATAAAGGCACATTACCTCTGTTCCCGGTATCATACCAAGGGAATAAAGTCTGTCCTTTAGAGCGCTGCCTATATGAAATGAAGAAATCACAGCCTTTTCGCAGGGATTTATAAGAGAAAGAGGAATACATGGCAAGCGCATATACACCACATCCTTATTAACAGTATATGCACCCAGACATACATGTGTCACACAGCTGTACTGAATTCGTCCTCATAAACATAATACGTACTTTGAATACCCTTTGAGCTTCCGCTTATCATAACGGCGCAGACCCTTTGTTCCCCAAAAAAACCTTCCATTCCAATAAGGTCGTTTATATCAAGGTGAGATCTGCCGTTTATGGTGACATATTTTGATTTCCATGCCTTTGAAGCAAGTGCAAAGGTAAGCTTCATAGACATATCAGGCTCATTAAGATACTGTTTGTCAAATGGTATCTGCTTATGTCTTACAATAAGCAGTTTTTCAGCCATAGGATTTTCAAGATTATACGTTTCATAATTTCCCTCTATATCCTGCATATGAAGATGACTGAGTATACCGGTAGTATTCACAGATGTACCATATTTCAGAACCTTATCTCTTTCAAATATTACAGAAGCCGGATTATTATGCGGACGAAGCATTATCTTATTTGCTTCTTTTATATATGGATAAGTTTTGTAAAGCTTGTAGCCCAAATTTATAACGCTGTCCCACATGGATCTGTGTTCCTTAACGTATATATAATTGCAGGAGTTACTGTCATTTTCCCACGAAATCGTATACGGAAATTTGTAATAGGAGGTCATAAGCTTTTCGAGAGACATATTTGAATGAATTCCCGGCACCATCTGATTATTTAGCAGCAGAGAAGTATATCCACGTGAGCGTATAGTTATAAAAGAAACACCGTTTTCGGTAAAATGATCTGCAATATCAGCAATGCCCATATGCAGTATATTATGACCGAGAACGAAACGTACATTTGAGATAACAGCATTAGGGCTTAGTATATTTTCATTATCAATTACGGTAACAGAAAGCTCTGTATACGGCATGTATTTATTCTTTTTAAATACAAACTGCTTTACTGCTTCAAAACGATAATATTCTTCATCTGTGGTATAAACCGTAATAAAAACACTATTATCCTCCATCGGAAGCCACCTCCTCAGGGGAAGAAACAGCAATAAGCTCCAGCTTTAAATTTATATAAGGTTCAAAGCTTCCTTCCCAAGCGGTATATTTTATCAATCTGCATTCCGTGAATTTTATATTTTGCAGGTTTACGGTAAATGATGTGTCATTATGAATAAGCTCATCAAGCTTTATGATAAGCCCCTCAGGAGACTCATCGTTTACCCATATTCCATCAAGGTACAGGCGCTTAAATCGTTCAGAGGAATTTGTAACAAGATTTATACCATTTACCGCAGAATGTTCTGCAATTATTCTTTGTCCGCACAGCTGCCATTTATTTACATAAAGAATAATATCTCCCAGTTCTGCTTTAAAGCTTTTTGATGGAGGCGAAAAAAACTGCTCGCTTTTTACAGTACTCATCATTCTACCTCCTTATAAGCAGTATAAACTCCGCTTATCCTGAATTTAATATCAAGATTATGCATGCCCTCAGGTATTTTGTCATGTTTACCGCCCTCTGAAAATCCCGTTATGCAGCATTCCATCTCGGACATAACAGGCAGTATGTAAGCCGCCGCAATGCGTCTTAACTCAGAAACACCGTACTTAAAAGGAACATAAGTTCTTATCCAGATATCAGCTGTAAGAGGGAAACGTTTTCTGTTTCCCTCATTCTGAGCATTATTGGTGCATATGTTGTCGACATCTATAATTATAAAGGGTTTGTTTTTGGGTATGGGAAAGCAGCTGTGAGAAGGTCTGATTTCAAATGGACACGTTTTCTCAAGAGCGTCCTTTATTTTACTCAGAACAGCGTCTACCACAGGGCAATTCCTCCTTTTTGGTGCTTATCATAACAAATTTGTCGTCATAGAGATACTTGCTGCAAAGGCTAAGGCAATGGTCTGCAAAATTCTCAGCTGATTTTCTGATATTTCCGGTTTCACGATTTATCAGAGCTGTACCTGATTCATTGCATACAGTATTATCTCTTGCGCATTCTGCGTTTGTATACATCAGCAGTGCTTCTGCCGCTGCATACCAGTTTATGCATTCAGGAGGAGCGTCTGCAAATTCAGGCCGCAAACGTTCTTTTGCCTTATTCATACCGGATTCAATGTAGGCAATATAAGGTGAAGCGTCTTTTTTCTGCAAAAAGTTTAGAAAAACTGACTTTACCTTTTCAATATTCATGATAAAGCCTCCTTATCTCGTGAAGAACGACGAAACACTATCATCACAGCCGTTGTTTTTTGATTTAACCGAAAGCTGAGGCTCAGCCTTTTTATCCTGTAAAACGAGCAGCTCTTCTTTGAATTCCAGAAGCTCCTTTATATTCATTTGTGAGGTTATCCTTGAAAATGCTTTTCCAACAGCACCTCCGCAGCAAAATTGCAGCTGCATAACATCACGCCTCACGCTTTTTTCGGCTTCATGGAGCATTTTTTTGCATTGTTCCAATTCGTGTGACAGCTCGGCGGATTTAGAATCCATATGGTTTTCGCCGTAATGTTTTGTAACTCCTGCATTTCTCTGAGCAGGTACAGCCACAAAGCTCCATTCATAAGCGTCAGTTATCTGAGAAAGCACTGTATGGCAGTATTTTCCGCCGTATTCCTCACCGAATACGTGAGTACATGGCGAGAGTCGTCTTTCTCTGCCGCAGATACTGCAAGTTTTTGAACCCGCACTTACAGCGACGCTTACTTCTTTTTTTATACCTCCGTCTATCTCACGAATAAGGTCTTCGTTTCCTGCTGTTTTCACCATATAGGCGTACGCACAAAGTGAAGTATAAGCTTCTCCTGCTCTGGTAGTGATAGTATCATCAGTTACTATTTCAGTCATAAATATTCTTGCACTTTGCTTTTCACCCGACGGATTATGGTCAAATATACCTGTTTTTCCAAGGAACAGCTCTTTCATAGTTTCCAAAGCGTCAAGAGAAAATCTCTCGCCGTCACGGTCTATTTCATTGTCACACAGTCTCACTCTGAAAATATACACCTCATCCGCCGTAAGTTCACGGCGGGTAAAGGTGTTGAGCTGTGTGAGCATTTCAGGTGTTATTTCCATAAAATGCTCCTCCTTTTTTAAGCTTTAGTAAGAATATGAACAGCGTCATTCATAATGGTACGGAATCCTGTCTGGAGAGAAACTGTAATAGTAGACATCTGATTATCAATAAGCTTGTCAGTTTCCATGATAATATCAGTGCCTGTTACCATTTCAAGGGCAAAATCCTTGTCTATGCCGATAATAGTCTTATCGTCAAGCTGAGCTGTTTTCAGGATACGTGCACCAAATGGCAGCATAGCTTCACCGGGATTTTCGGAAGAGCTTTCCAGCATCTGATCCATAGTAAGGATTTCAGCCAGAATGGCAGGAGATGCAAGAACAGTATTAAGATTAAAGTCCTTAAACTTGCCGCAGAGCTTAGCAAGATCGTTGTATGCAAAATTAGAGCCGGCAGCAGCAGTAGAAGAACCTGCACTGGATTTCAGAACTGTAACAGCTGCTTTGACAACAGCATTGCCGAGCTTTACACCTACACTTTTGAGCATAACAGCTAAAACGTCAAGTCTCTGCTTGCGAACAGCCTCATATGAGATATGTATAGCACGAGCGTATTTGTTAAGAGAAAGCGGAGAGTTGTTTTCAGTGATCTTGGTAATAGGCAGAGCGTTTGTCTGTGCTGTCACACTGTCATATGAAACATTATCATCAATAGCGCAGCCCATATACTGAGAAGAGCAGCATTCTGTATTTACAGCTGAAATATCAGACAGTACTGAGCTGTCAATACCCTGACGTATAGCTCTGCGTATAAATTCAGGAAAAAGCACAGCGCTTTCTGTAGAGGTAAAGAACTTCTCCACACGGTCGCAATCAGCTCCGCTGATACGTATGTCAAATCTTTTCAGCTGACGTTCATAAGCGTCAAGCTTTTCAAGAGGTGTGTCGATATACTGATTAGAGGGGTCAAGAGCCTCCAGAGCCTCAGTAAAGCTCTTATTTGACAGATGGTAAAGACCCTTTTCAAGACGAACATTATTATACATAAAATTACTCCTTTCAAAATTAAGACGAACTAAGATTAAGATTTACAAAATTTAAAGTTAAACAGCCTCGAGCTGTTTTTCGATTTCCATAGCCTGAGCATTTCTCAGTCTTGCCAGAGCAAGCTCCGTTTCATCCTGTAAGCTTATATTGCTCCACACAACCTCTACTTCGGCATCTGAACCGTTGAGCCTGAGGAATGTCTCGCCTATTTTAGATAATACAGGTGTGATAAGTCGCCTGTAATATTCAAGCTCTGATGTGAGAATATCAGCCTGCTGCGTGCTCATTCTTTCAGTTGAGCTCCAGTTAAGTCCAAGCAAAAATGGAGGTATTGAAAGCTTAGCGATCATCTGTTCCAGAAGCTGTCTTACAGGAATTTCTGTAGACATAAGCTGGTTTTCAGCACCTATTACCTTTATTTCCACATCTCCTGCGCAAATAAAATCTCTTACATCACCGTAGGAGGCAGCATCCATGCCGTCGCTCCACTCTCTTGCAATAGCCGCAGCACGTTCGCTTGCATAAGCTCTGTCAGAGGGATCGTTTCCCGGCTTATACACAACGGCATAACGAACATTTCCGCATCTGTCATAATTTTGACCAATGCATTCATAGATTCGAAGCAGTATATCCGACAGTGACGGCAAGCCACGAAGCAGCGATGTTCCGTAGATTTCTCCGGCAGCGGGAGAAAGTGCTGTAAAGAGAATTCTTTCTGGATGCGGAAGAGGCATCATCTCGTCGCAGCTTTCTTTTTTGGGATAGAAAAAATTGCAGCTTCCGGGATTTTTGTCGGGCTTTACAATAACTTCATCAGGCTCAGCGCATATTAGTGCAGAAATACTCCTTGTCTTAGGATCAATGCACATTTCACCCAGAGCGTTTCCGAAAGTTATCATGCTGTCAAGATAAATATCTGCAAATGCTTGAAGTGAACTCATAGCAGCGCCTACAGGTACATTTTTGCAGAAGTAGTCAAGGCGCTTCTGAAATGCAGCGTCACTGCATTTTAACTCAAAGCTGCCAGTCAGACGTACTATTTTCTGAATTGCAGCATCCAGAATAGGTACAGCATGTCTGAGATTTCTGTAAAGCTTTATTTCATGTATTCCATTATTACAGCTCATAGGCTTGTCCATTCTGCGTCTCGGTGCAGAATACAGAAGCTGCTGATTTTTAGGCTTTACCGGCAGATCTTTTTTACGAAATAAACTCATTTACATCCTCCTTTCTGTGTTTTTATTATGATGACGTTTAGCGCTGCAAGCGAAGAAACCGCCTGTCTTATCACCTGCGATCTCCGACATTACAAAATATCGCATGTCATCCATTGCATGGTCATTTTCTTTTTTGGGGGCATCGCTGCAAGCATCTTGATCCCAACAGTAGAGAGAAAATTCTCTGATAATATCACGGCATGAAGGAGAGATCATAATTTTTCCCGAAGAAATAGCCTCACTTGTCCGCTGAATGCCTATCAGCACACGGTTATCAGCTCGAAGAACCTTAAACCTTCCGTGCCTTTCGATACAAGCTATCATACTTGCGGCAGATGGGTCTATTATCACATTTTTAATGGGAAGATCACCGGCGAGATTACAAAGCTCTCTGTAATGTTCTTCATCTGTACGGGAAATACCCTCTTTTCTTGCATCATAGTAATATTCTTTTAGTCTGTACCAAATGTCTCCGCATTTTCCCCAAAGACCAAAGGAGGATGGATTTACAGTACCATAATCGCATGATATGCAGTATTCTGTACAGGCTTCGGATGGTTCTTTGAGATGTATCCTTTTGCTGAACATAGGATATATAAGTCCGCCTATGCGTGTCCATTTTCCAAGAACGAATCTGTCATAAAATACGCCGGAGTAAAGCCGTTCATATCTTTTGCGTATCTCATTTGTAAGAGAGGGGTTGTCGTTCATTGTAAAATGCAGATAGAGGACGTTTTTCTCCTCTGTTTTTTTTATCCATTCACGATAAAACCAGTGTGAAGGATTTTCTGGGTTACAGTTGAACCACAGCTTAGAGCCGGTGACAGAACATCTTGCAAGAGCTTGCTCTACGAACGAGCGTGGCATAAGCGCTACCTCGTCAAGGAGTATGCCTGAAAGAGTTATACCCTGAATAAGAGCGGCGCTGCTTTCATCCTTGCCTCCGAAAAAGTAGAATCTGCCAGAACCCATTCCCTCCATAGAAATATCCGCATAATTTGCACCGGTTCGTTCTCTGCACGAAAACCCAAGACTTGTCAGAGTACGCAGAAGCGGTGTTACAACATTTCTTTTCAGTGATGTTACAGTTTTTCCGCATATGGCAAAATCTGCATCTTCAAATTTCGTAACAGCCCACAGTACAAATCCCAGAGACATACAGAGCGTTTTTCCGCTTCTGACTGCACCATCACAAATTATAGCGTCAAATCCGGCAGTTTCAGGTTCAGCCCACCATGTCAGAGCTGTTTTTTGTTTCTGAGAAAATGGTTTAAACATCATCATTATCAGCTCCTGCCAGTGCATTCAAAAGGCTCTTAGCAGCAGCTCTCTGATCAGCACTTCCTGCATATTCCATCATTTTTTCGAGCGCCTTTTGTCTGTCGAAGAGCTTTACCTCCACACCGCCGCCCTTTACACGTTTTATTTCCGAGACATTGTAAAGGTCAAGCTTTTTAAGCTCTTCTTCATTTGGAGGTTCATCACCGACAACCAGTAAAGCAGCGTCACGTGCATCTCCGAATGCAAGTCTCTCAAGTCCAGACATTACCTGACTTTTAGCTTCGGCAGAAAAAAGCAGCCGCAGTTCTGAGGTAAGCCGGCAGTACTTCTTTTTTCTGAGAACGTTTATGCCCCACACCAGAGCGTCATCACGTTCACAGCCTGCCATAATAGCAGCTTCGGCGATATTGCCAAGTTTTGCGTAACAGCAGCAAAATTTAACTGCCATTTCGTCTTTGATGATAAGAACCAACTCCTTTCTTTAAGGTATATTTTTAATTATTTCAAAAACCTCCTTTCAAACATAGTCCCGACAAAACAAAAACTTGAAGTAAAAACTTCAAGTTTTAGAAAAAAGTTTTTTCAAAACCGCCTTTTTGTATCATTGCACAAAAACGCAGTGTTAAATTGCTCTGTATATATAAAAAGCGCTGCTGCAATTTTACTTGCAACAGCGCTTTTAATTTTATTTTTTATATTTCATGATTATGTCGTCTGGAAACCTTAAGTCTGTTCATGGCTCTGTTAAGTGCCGCCTGAGTGTGATAATACTGCATTATGCCTTGTTTCTGTTCCATAAGCTCTTTAGCTCTTTCAGCAGCTTCCTCAGCACGTTTTATATCTATCTCATCAGGCAGTTCAATAGCGTCGCCGAGTATAAGTACATAATCCTTGCGCACCTCGGCAAAACCTTCACTTATGGCACAGTAACGCCACTCACCGTCAACCTTATATTTTATCTCACCGGGTTCTATTACTGTTATAAGTGTTTCGTGTCCCGGAAGTATACCCATAAGTCCGTCACTTGCAGGATATACAAGATGCTCGCATTCTCCGACATAAAAAGGTCTGTCAGATGCCAGCAGCTCTAAATGAAAGGTTTTAGCCATTTAAACCGACCTCCGTTTTGGAACGTTCTATGACTTCATCAATAGTTCCTGCCATAAAGAATGCATTTTCAGGATAGTCATCCATTTCTCCGTCAACTATCATTCTAAAGCCTCTTACAGTTTCCTCAACAGGTACATACTTACCAGCCTGACCCGTAAATACTTCCGCTACATGGAACGGCTGAGACAGGAACTTCTGAACCTTTCTCGCTCTGAAAACAGCAATTTTATCGTTCTCGTCCAGTTCTTCCATACCAAGAATTGCAATAATATCTTGAAGCTCTTTGTATCTCTGTAAAAGCTCCTGAACCTTTCTTGCTACTCTGTAATGCTCTTCGCCTACAATGTCTGGTTCAAGGATTCTTGACGTAGATTCAAGCGGATCTACCGCAGGGTAGATACCCTGTTCAACGATTTTTCTTGAAAGTACCGTAGTAGCGTCAAGATGTGCAAATGTAGTAGCCGGTGCTGGGTCTGTAAGGTCGTCCGCAGGGACGTATACAGCCTGAACTGAGGTGATAGAGCCATTTTTAGTGGAAGTGATTCTCTCCTGAAGCTCGCCAAGTTCATTTGCAAGAGTTGGCTGGTATCCTACCGCAGAAGGCATTCTTCCCAGAAGTGCGGAAACCTCTGAACCTGCCTGAATGTATCTGAAAATATTATCAATGAACAAAAGTACGTCCTGATGACTTTGGTCACGGAAATATTCTGCCATTGTAAGTCCTGTTTGAGCTACACGCATTCTTGATCCCGGCGGTTCGTTCATCTGACCGAACACAAGTGCTGTTTTGTTTATAACACCCGATTCCATCATTTCATGCCAAAGGTCGTTACCTTCTCTGGAACGTTCGCCCACTCCGGTAAATATGGAATATCCTCCGTGTTCAGTTGCAACGTTTCTGATAAGTTCCTGAATAAGAACCGTTTTGCCTACGCCGGCACCGCCGAAAAGTCCAATCTTACCGCCCTTTGCATACGGTGCAAGAAGGTCGATTACCTTGATGCCTGTTTCCAGCATGAGTGTAACAGGACTTTGATCACGGAAAGACGGAGCGTCTCTGTGGATCTCCCATCTCATGTCAGTCTGAACAGGTCCTTTATTATCAATAGTTTCACCTAAAACGTTAAACATTCTTCCGAGTGTGGCTGGGCCTACAGGAACTTTTATCGGACCGCCTGTATTTATAACCTCCATGCCCTTTGTAAAGCCGTCAGTTGAAGAAAGACAAATGCAGCGAACTACACCGTTTCCCATATGCTGCATGACTTCCATAACGCAGTCCTTACCATCATGGTCGATAACGAGTGCGTCACGTATCATAGGCATATTGCCTACTTCAAATTCTACATCTACAACAGGGCCGAGAATCTGTACTATTTTACCCTTATTCATTAGAAATTACCTCCTGAGTTCTGTGCTTCGCTTCCGCTGCAAATCTCTGTTATCTCCTGAGTGATGGCCGCCTGTCTTGCACGATTATATTGCAGAGAAAGTGTGTGCAGCATATCCTTGGCACTGGTGGTAGCTGAATCCATTGCGCTCATACGAGCCTGCTGTTCTGAGCAGAATGATTCGATCATTGCGCCGTAAATCAAACCTTTCATAAAATTAGGGATAAGATGGCGCATAACGGCCTCAATATTAGGATAAAACTCAGCTTCATGATGTTTGGTAATATCATCGTCGCTTTTTACAAAGTGCGTAACATCCAGCGGAAGTATTTGCTGAACCTTTACTTCATATTCAGAAGAGCCCTGCATATCGGTATAAACAATGTAAACGTCATCGACTTCGCCCTTATGAAAACGCTCCAGAACCTCTTCGGCAATGCTTCTTGCACGGTATAGTGTTGGATTTTGTGTGGTGTAGAAAAAGCTTTTGTCAAGGGTAACATTATCTTTTTTGTCCAGTCTCTGGAAGTACATTCTTCCTACCTGACCCATGACAGACAAGTAATTCATACCCGTATCGCTTATCATTGACTCAGCCTTTGCTATAACATTGTGATTATACGCACCGCACATACCCTTATCGGCTGTTATTACAATAATCAGCTTACTGCGTTTTTCAGTGGGAATATGGAGTCTTTTGTCGAAGAATTTAAGCTCATCGGCTTCTTCAGGCATTCTTGAAAGTATACTCCTCATAGCGTACAGGAGTTTTTCAAAATACGGCTCTGTTGCATCCAGATCTTTTCTTGCCTTTTTAAGCTTTGATGATGAAATGAGGTACATTGCGTTTGTGATTTTTTTAATGTCGCTTACGCTTTTTATACGCTCCTTTATCTCATGCATATTAGCCATATCAGCTCACCTGCTTTTTATATTCAAGAGTGATATTTATTATCTCAGAGAGCTGTTCGTCTGAGAGAGTACCCTTTGTCTGTATAAAATCTGCCAGCTCATTGTGATTTGCTTTTATATAATTTATAAGACCGTTTCTGAATTCGGGTATATTTTTTACAGGGATATCGTCAAGGCAGCCCTTTGAAGATGCAGCCAAAATCACAACCTGCTCCCAAAGAGGAATAGGATTATAAAGCGGCTGTTTCAGAAGCTCCATAAGTACGTGACCGTGATCGAGCATAGCCTGTGTTGCAGGGTCGAGATCCGAACTGAACTGAGTAAATACTTCAAGTTCTCTGAACTGTGCAAGGTCGATACGCATTTTTCCGGATACCTTTTTCATAGCCTTTGTCTGAGCAGCGCCGCCTACACGGCTTACAGACAGACCAACGTTTACAGCAGGACGCATACCTGCATTAAATAGCTCTGATTCAAGGAATATCTGACCATCTGTAATAGAAATTACATTTGTAGGAATATATGCGGAAACGTCTCCTGCCTGAGTTTCAATAATAGGCAGAGCGGTAATACTGCCGCCGCCGTGTGCTTCATCAAGACGGCATGAACGTTCAAGAAGTCTAGAATGAAGATAGAATACGTCGCCCGGATAAGCCTCACGTCCCGGTGGTCTGTGGAGCAGAAGAGACATTGTACGATAAGCTACAGCGTGCTTTGAAAGATCGTCATATACAATAAGGACGTCCTTGCCCTGATCCAAGAAATATTCAGCCACAGCAGTACCGGAATATGGAGCGATATACTGTACAGGAGCAGGTTCGCTGGCAGAAGCAGCCATAACTATAGTATAATCCATAGCGCCGTGCTTTTTCAGCATAGAGACAACCTTTGCAACAGTAGAGGATTTCTGACCGATCGCAACGTATATACAGATAACGTCCTTGCCCTTCTGGTTAATAATAGTATCAACAGCAAAAGAAGTTTTTCCCGTTTGTCTGTCGCCTATAATAAGTTCACGCTGACCTCTGCCTATCGGGAACATTGAATCTATAGAAAGTATACCTGTTTGCAGTGAAACTGAGACAGATTTTCTGTCTGCAACGCCTGCTGCTTCACGTTCTATAGGATAAAAATCCGCTGCAATGATATCAGGGCCGCCATCAATAGCATTACCAAGTGCGCTTACAACACGTCCCATCATGCTTTCAGATACTCCGATACCGGCACGTTTTTTAGTACGTATTACCTGAGAGCCTTCTGTAATACCACGATCGCTTCCCAGCATAACAACGCCCACGGTTTTAGATTCAATATTCTGTACGATTCCTCGTGTACCGTTTTCAAATTCCACAAGTTCACCGTACATAACCTTTTGCAGACCAAATACAGTAGCGATACCATCGCCTGCACGCACTACTGTACCAGTCTCCATAAGTGCTGACTTACGGTCAAAATCCGCAATTTCACTTTTCAGCACAGAAATAATATCACTGGCATTCATTGACATTGCCGTCACCTCCGCATAAGCTCTCTGCGCATCTGTGCCACCTCACGTGCAGCACTTCGGTCATACCGTAAATTGCCGGCATGCAGCACAAAACCGCCGATAAGCTCTTTATTTTCCCTGAGGTTAAGTTCAACCTCTTTATAACCGGTCTTCTTCCTGATAAACTCGATAATACGCACCTTTTGTTCCTCTGTAGGCGGTGTTACATATTCAAGAGTAGCTCTCATAGTATGAGGCGCTATCTTATTTCTATTAATATTATCGGAAGCTCCCGGGCGAATCAGATTTCTTTTAAGTTCTGTCATTGTTTTCTTTGTACTTCTGTCATATCTGTAATCACCGGCAGTTAGAATAAATCCACCCATAATTTCCGGATTGCAAACAAGCTCAAGCTCCACTTGTTCATAGCCTGTCTTGCGTTTTACAAGCTCGGTCATACGCAGTTTCTGCTCTTCGGTAAGAGGTGTAACATATTCTAAGACTGCCAAAATACAGCCTTTTGCACTTCGATTCTGAGTACGATATGAGCTGAATATCTCACGTACTTTACTGGATTCACCGTTTCTGCAAAGAACCTTGAAAAAGCTATGGAGCGAGGAGGGAAAAAGCTTTTCAATAACTATGTCCTTTTCGGAAAGCAAAACAACAGGACTTTGCAAAGCATCTGAAAGCTCGCTGGATAAAGTGATGATCTCGTCCGCTTTTTCTATATCTTCAGGAGGTATATCCAAACTAGTAAGGACCTTTGCGTAAAGCTCTGTCACCTGATCCACGTTTATTCCTCCTCTGCAAGGAAAGCATCAACAATAGCACGATTATCCTTTTCGTCCATTTCTCTTTCAAGAACCTTTTGAGCTGCTTCCATAGCAAGACTTACGATCTCATTCTGTGCACTTGCAACAGATCTTTCACGTTCGATCTCCAGCTCTTTTCGTGTGCTTTCAACAATGCGGTTAGCTTCTTCTTGAGCCTGATGAGTGATAGCGGCACTCTGAGCATTTGCAGTTTTTTGAGCGTCTGCAATGATCTTTTTGGCGTCTTCCTTAGCAGATGACATAGACATTTCATAGTCACTGCGAATTTTTTCAGCCCTTTCAGACTCTTCCTTTGCCTTATCAATCTCACTCTGCACTACTCTTGCACGTTCCTCCAGTATGGCATTTATTCTGCCGAAGAGGAACTTTTTCAGGAACAGAAACAGCACTATAATATTTATAATTGAAAATAAAATCGTCCAGAAATTAAATTCAAGCACCTAAAATCAACTCCTATTATTTCATAAGTACAAGCAGCAGAGCAACTACGAAGCCGTAGATAGCAGTAGCTTCTGCAAGAGCGGCACCAAGGAGCAAAGCCTTATTGATGTCGCCAGCAGCTTCCGGCTGACGTGCAATGGCCTCAGTAGCCTTACTTGTAGCGATTCCAATACCAAGTCCTGCACCAATACCGGAGAGGACAGCAATACCAGCAGCAATAGCACCCATAATGTATAACCTCCTAAAATTACTTCATAAGAACAAGCAGCAGAGCAACTACGAAACCATAGATAGCAGTAGCTTCTGCAAGAGCGGCACCAAGGAGCAGAGCCTTATTGATGTCGCCGGCAGCTTCCGGCTGACGTGCAATGGCCTCAGTAGCCTTACTTGTAGCGATTCCAATACCAAGTCCTGCACCAATACCGGAGAGGACAGCAATACCAGCAGCAATAGCACCCATAATATATAACCTCCTATTTTGCAGCAAGAGCTTTATGCTTTTCAGCTGCTTTAAGTCTTTCGTTTTCTTCTTCGATTCCCTCACCTATAAACAGTGACGTAAGGAATACAAATACATATGCCTGAATAGCGCCGTCGAATACATCGAAATACATACTGAACACCATTGGCACAATGAGACCGCAAACCTGTTCAATAAGCTTCATAACAACGAATGCACCGAGAACGTTACCAAAAAGTCGCATACACAGCGACAGTGGTCTGATAGCAACTTCCATTATGTTAATAGGGAGCATAATAGGCATAGGTTTGAGGAATGATTTGAAAAATCCTCCAGCACCGCCATGACCTCTAAATGTCGCAGCTTCAATGAGAATGATACTCAAAAGAGCAAATGCGACAGTTACGTTTATGTCCTTAGTAGGCGGTTTTAGCCCAAATCCGAACATACCTATAACATTGGAAACGCACAAATACAGCAGTACAGAGCTTAAATAAGGCACATATCGTCTGCCTGCCTTGCCCATGTTTGCACCAAAAAAGTCATAAACAAAGTTGACACCCATTTCAAGCAAAGCCTGAGCCTTGCCCGGTACAACTTTCAGCTTTCTGGTCATCAGGAGGACAGCTATCATTATTGCAGCCATGATCCCCCACATTACAATAATGGACTCATGAATTTCTATGGGACCCACCAGCGGAATGTCTACAGGAATAGTAAACACCGTCCGATTTTCAAGCTCTTCTACCAGCTTTTCGCCCATATTACACCACATCCTTTATGATGGATTTGCCAGAATATATTATATTTCTGACTTTAATTTATATTATAGAACTGTTTTTTTTAAATGTCAAGCATAAGTAAGTATTTAAAATGCGAATTTGTTTTCGTACAGATAAAAACACTTATATTTATAAAATATCTAAATATCCGTGTAAATTTTTGTTTGCTTATCATTTAAAATTATGATTTTATGATTTAAGGATTATCCCTCTCACTGTTTTAAGTAAGAGGGATATATTTATATTATGCATGTACTGGATTACTGGAAGCTGTTATTTGCTTCATATTTTCCATTTCCTGTTTTTCGAGTCTGCTCTTGAAACCGAAAAGCAGCAGTCCCGCAAATACGATTGCTATTGACAATAAAACAATGCAATCAACTGTAATGGAGAGTCCGGAAGCTATACCGCTGCGGAAGCCGTGTACTGTATATGTGAACGGCATAAGCGGATTGATAAACTGATAGAATCCGTAAGAAAGCTCCTTCGGATACGTACCTGCACAGCCGCTGAGTTGAAGCACCATGAATACCAGAAGCACAAAGCTGCCTACTATTCCGAGATAGAAGTTTACACAATATTCTAATGTCAGGAATGCTATCGAGGACAGACAAGCTATTATAATTACCGTTATAAGATCGTCGGGACGGAATCCGTTGAATAGCATAAGCGCAAATACCATTATCAGTGCCTGCAATATTGCAAGACCCCAGAGCCTTGCAATTTGACCTGCCCATGCCTTTTTCGCATTTGGACCTTTTATCTTCTGCTCGTGAGGTGAAAGCATTACGCAAAATGCAAGTCCTGCTACCCATAAACCTACAGCCATCATATATGCAGCCATAGCATTGCCGTTTGTTTCAACAGGAGCGGCAAAAGTTTCTTCTGATGAAATCGGAGCTGACAGCATATCGTATGTCAAATCTGTATCATTTATACTATTTATCTCATCTGCGCCATCGCTCAGTGAATTTTGTAATTTTATAGTACCATCGGAAGCCGCAGTAATGCCATCGCCCATTTCTGCTGAGGCATCGGCAAGCTTACCTGCACCGTCTTGTATCTTGTCTGCACCTTCAGAAAGCTGTGATACACCTTTAAGAAGAGCTTCGTTGTTTGCAGCCAGTTCTTTTGTACCCTTTGCAAGCTTCTCCGAACCGTCTTTCAGCTGAGAAACGGCACTTGTCAGAGTCGGCAGCTTTTCTGTAAGCTCGTTTGCACCGTCACGAAGCTGTTTTGCACCATTATTTAATTGATCCGAGTTTGCATTGAGCTGTTCCAAGCCGTTTTGAAGGTCTGATACACCGCCAGTGTAGGCAGAAATACCTCCGGAAAGCACTGATGAACCGTCAGAAAGCTGACTTAGACCTGCGGAGATCTGCTGTGCACCGGGCAAAAGCTGTCCGTCTACAACCTGCTGTACTGATTCCATACCGCTTGACAGAGAATCAATAGTCTTCTGTGCACCCGGTATCGCTTTTTTTGCTGCGCTTTCAAGTTCTGCAACGCTTTTTTTTAGTGTTGTCATGCTGTCATCAGAACCAGAAATATCCATGTTCTGTAATGTCTGAGATAAACCGCTTACTTCTGTTCCGATATTCTGAATATCAGAGGCAAGTGAGGTTATAGGGCCTGAAAAGCATCCTGTAAGCTCCTGCTGTGCTGCTGCATCAAGTGATTGGAAAGCTTGTGTCTGCTTCATAGAAGCTATTGCTGTCTGTAAACTTTGAAGCTGCACTCCGGCATCTTGAGCCTGCGAACCAATATTGCTTAGGCTCTGAGTGAGCGTTTGAAGAGTTCCGCTTGTATCAGATGAATCATTATTGTTAATGGCAGTGTTTAGCTTTGCAATTCCCTCTTGGATTTGAGTTAATCCATCATCTAACTGCTGAATTTGAGCCATATTTTCTTTTGAAAGACTGCTGCTCAATGATGATGAGAGCTGACTTAATCCGGAAGTCATTGCAGCACTTCCATCTTGAAGCTTTTTTGTACCGTTTTTCAAATCTGCTGCACCTGAGCGCAGTGTGTCACTGTTTCCGTGAAGCTGCTGTGCACCAGAGAGCGCCGAAGCTGCACCATTTGTATAAGCGCTAACGCCATTATAAAGGTCGCTTGTGCCGTTTTTAAGAGCCGATGCACCATCTGCAAGAGAATCCGTACCATCCGACAGCTCCTTCATGCCGTCTGCCAGCGTGCCAGCGCCGCTGTTTACGGTTACAACTCCATCTGTATATGTTTTAAGACCGTTTTCAAGAGTCTTTGCTCCGTCTGTAAAAGTCAGCGTACTTTCTGCTAATATATTTAAATTATCGGTAATGGCACTATTGCCGTCAGATAGCTTCTTCATTCCGTCTTTTAATTCTCCGGCACCGTCTGCGGCATCAGTCATACCTGAACCGATGCTTCCGAGCTGTTCAAACAGAGTCTCGGCATATTCTTTTGTTACGCTGGCAGATATTTCTTTTTCAATTTTTGTAAGTGCAGATTCGCTCATTTTTGAAGCGATATAGTTTGTACCCGGATTGGTGCTATACTGCAAGGTCATTTTTTTAGGAGTGTCATCCATCAGTGTGGAGGCATTTTCAGAAAAGTCGGATGGTACATTTATCACCATATAATAAGTACCGTCTGCCAGACCTTCTGTTGCTTTTTTGTCATCTACAAAATGAAAGTCAAGCTGAGAGTTGTCACTGAGCTTCTTTACAAACTCACCGCCAACGTCCAGAGTTTTTCCCTCGTATTCTACCGGCTGGTCATTGTTTACAACAGCTACCGGCAGATCGTCGATGCTGCCATAGGGATCCCACATAGACCCTAAAAACAGTGTTGTGTAAATAGTCGGGATAAGCACAACTGCCGCCGATGCGATGGCTTTGAAGTGCTTTTTGATAAAAGATGTTTTTTGTACGGAATCACTTTTCTGCATGTTTACGCAGTCCTTTCTATATTTTATGAACGGCAAGCAAGAGCTAATATTTATCACCAATTAATAGTCATTTGTCTATTAACTGTAAAACTGTTGCTTTTTCGTCCTGTTTATATTATAATATAAGAGAACAAATAATACAACCGTTGATTTTTAGTTTATTGTCTACTAATCAACATAGTGTCTAATAAAAAGGAGCTTACTATGAAAGAATCACAATTGCAGGAACGTCGTTACAGGCGCACAGAGAAGCTAATTCTAGATGGACTTGTCACGCTTCTTAAAGAAAAGAGTATTAAAAACATTACCGTACGAGAGCTTGCCGATTTGGTTGATATAAATCGTTCGACATTTTATTTGCATTATACCGATATTTACGACTTGCTTGAAAAGACTGAACACCGTCTGCTTGAACGGTTAAAGCTTGCTGCTGCGGAGGAGTGGCAGAATGAATTCAGTACCGATCATTTTTTTAAGTTTCTGGAACAGATATTTATTATTTTAGCGGAAAATGCGCCGCTTTGTTCTGCTCTTATGGGTGCGAACGGAGATATAGCTTTTATCCGCACAATTGAAAGTCTGGTACGAGAAAAGGGTATTCAAACACTGCATTCATTTGCGCCTGCTGATATTTCCGAACACGATTTGCAGTATGTCACGACATATGCTCTTACCGGCTGCGTTGGCTTGATAGGACATTGGTTAAGTAATGAATGCCCTGAATCGCCTACGCATATGGCAGAGCTTAGCTTGCTTCTTCTTAGGGAGGGCGTTTCTTCTATAAAAATAGTTTCAGAAAAATAGCTATGTTTATTATATATTTATAGAGCAGGCTTTAGAATAGGCTTTAAATAGGCTTTGATATATGATCATAAATATTGATTGACATCACCGATTTAATGTGTTAAAATAAGTGCATAGGATTGGTGTGCCTAAAATATTCCTATAGAAGGAGATTCATAATTATGAAAAGTAAATCTATTCAGAGTATGACAAAAATTGCGATGTTTGCTGCAATAATCGCTGTGTGCAGTCTTATATCTATACCGCTGCCAAGTGGAATCCCTGTAACACTTCAAACCTTTGCCATTGCGCTTACAGGTTTTGTACTGGGCTGGAAAGACGGTACTATATCGGTTGCAGTTTATCTTGCCATTGGTGCAGTAGGTGTTCCGGTATTCTCTGGATTTACCGGCGGGTTTGCAAAGCTTTTTGGCGTGACCGGCGGATATCTTTGGGGATTTTTGGGAATGGTAGCTCTCTGCGGCGCTGCTGTAAATAAGAGCAGGATATTAACAGGTATACTTTCTGTTGTTGGACTGCTTGTATGTTGTCATGGATTTGGTGCGCTGCAATTTGCTTTTGTATCAGGCTCTTCTCCTGTAGAAGCTTTTATGATAGCTTCTGCACCTTATCTTATTAAAGATATAGCGTCCGTGGCAGTAGCTTATATGATTGCAATTGCGCTTAAAAGAGCAATGAGCCTTAGAAGAGCATAAGTCCGGCAGCTTGCTTTTTTGTAATATTTATCGTAAAAATGATTTCTGTGCGTATTTTCACAGGAATCATTTTTTTAGCAATGAATAAATGCTTTTATAATGCTATACTATTATTATATATTATATTATTATACTATTATATAATATATGCAATACGCTTTGCGCAGATAAATATATGCTCCTAAATATACGCTGGTATTATGAGGAAAATTGTGCAAAACGCTGAAAATCTTAAAATGGCTTGACATTCTTGGTCGGGTGTGATAAATTTATATTAGCACTCAGAGAGTATGAGTGCTAACACTTAGATTACTAATCTGCCAGAATGGAGGAAGACCAGTGGATTCACGTAAGCTGCGTATACTTGCGGCAGTAGTTGATAACTATATAAAAACAGGCGAGCCTGTAGGTTCAAAAACAATATCCATGATGCCTGAGATAAAGGTATCGGCAGCTACAGTGCGAAACGATATGGCAATACTTGAAGAACTGGGACTTTTGGAACAGCCGCATACATCAGCAGGCAGAATTCCCACATTCAGCGGATACAGGCTTTATATAGAAGAGATATTAGGTCAAAGAGAGCTTGCCAAAGAAGAAAAGGAACGTCTTGATGCAATGCTGGGTGATGAGGAGTTTTTAACAGAAGAGCTTCTTTTACAAAGTGCGTCGACCGCACTTGCAGAGATCACCAAATGTGCTACAGTAGTTTCAAACCTTGCGCCAAAATATTCAGTAATATCAAAGGTCGAGGTAATTCCAACGGGTAAGCGTTTATATGTAGTATTGCTCATAACATCAAACGGCAAGATAAAAAATAAAGCCTGCCGTATGGAATTTGATCTTACGCAGGAGCACATGGAGTTTCTTCAAAAGTTTCTGGAGGAAAACCTTGAGGGCGTGTCTGTATCAGAGCTTTCCGATGAAAGGCTTGATCAGCTTATAACCGCAATGGGGACATATATGGTTGCCCTTTCGCCTCTTGTCAAGGGTATTTGTGAGATGTCGCGTGATCTCCAGAAAAATGAAGTAATAGTCACCGGAGAGCAGAACCTCCTTACTTATAGAGATCTTGATAAAAGTGAGATAGTAAGATTTATCTCTCATAAGAACGAGCTTAGCAGTATTCTTGATGACAGCATGAGTGGAGTTCAGGTAATGTTCGGAGAAGAAGAAGATCAGGGCTTTGCAATAGGAAATTCAAGTATGATAGTTTCTAAATACCAAAAAGGCGGCAAGACCGCCGGTTCATTGGGTGTTATAGGACCTGTGAGACTTGACTATGCAAAGATAATACCTTATATAGATTATTTTACAGAAAAGCTTACCCGTTTCTTATCGGATCAGGGTGAGGGAAAGGAAGATGACAATGACTAATAAAGAGCTTGAAGAGCTTATGAAGGATGAAGTTGTTGATTCTGAAAAGAATAACACCGATTCAGAAGAAAAGGCAGAAGCTTCTTCTGAGAAAGCTTCGGAGCTTGATTCTCTGAAAGCCGAACTTTCAAAGGTTCAGCAGGAGCTTGAAGAAACTAAAGATAAGCATTTGAGAATCATGGCAGAGTATCAGAATTACCGTAACCGTACTTCCGAAGAAAAAAAGAAGATTTACGGCGATGCAAAGGCAGATTGCATAAAGGAGCTTCTGACTGTAGCTGATACATTTGATAGAGCAGTAGAAGCAGAGTGTTCAGATGAAACATATAAAAAAGGCGTTGAGCTAACATATAGTCAGCTTAAAAAGGCTTTTGAAAAGCTGGGAATTACAGAGGTTTCTCCACTCGGCGAAGAATTCGACCCGAATCTTCACAATGCTATAAGACAGGTTGAAGACGGAGAGTTCGAGGAAAATCAAGTCTGTGAGGTTTATCAGAAAGGATATACACTTGGCGACAGACTGGTAAGACCTGCCGTTGTTGCGGTAAAGGCATAATTAAAGCAAAAAAATATAAATTATATAAATGAGGGCAAAAGCTCTGAAATCGAAAGGATGAATTTATTATGGGAAAAATTATTGGTATTGACCTTGGTACAACAAACTCATGCGTAGCAGTTATGGAAGGCGGAAACGCTGTAGTTATCACAAATGCAGAGGGTGCAAGAACAACTCCATCAGTTGTAGGCTTCTCTAAAACAGGTGAGAGACTTGTAGGTCAGATCGCAAAGCGCCAGGCTGTTGCAAACCCTGATAAGACTATCTCTTCTATCAAGCGTCACATGGGCGAAGATTATAAGGTAAATATTGACGATAAAAAGTATACTCCACAGGAAATTTCAGCTATGATTCTCCAGAAGCTCAAGAATGATGCAGAAGCATATCTTGGTCAGCCTGTTACAGAAGCTGTAATCACAGTTCCTGCTTACTTTACAGACGCACAGCGTCAGGCTACAAAGGACGCAGGTCAGATCGCAGGTCTGAACGTTCGCAGAATCATCAACGAGCCTACAGCTGCTGCCCTTTCTTATGGTATTGATAAGGAAGGCGACCAGAAGGTTATGGTTTATGACCTCGGCGGCGGTACATTTGACGTATCCATTATCGAAATGGGCGATGGCGTTCAGCAGGTTCTTGCTACAGCAGGTAACAACCGTCTGGGCGGCGATGATTTCGACCAGAGAATCATTGACTGGATGATCAAGGAATTCAAGGCTCAGGAAGGCTTTGACCTTGCAGGCGATAAGATGGCTATGCAGAGACTCAAGGCTGAGGCTGAAAAGGCTAAGATCGAGCTTTCTTCAACAACAACAACAGATATCAGCATTCCGTTTATCGCAGTTGATTCAAACAGCACTCCTCTCCACCTGAACATGACTCTTACAGTTGCTAAGTTCAATGAGCTTACACGTGATCTTGTAGACGCTACAATGGGCCCAGTTCAGCAGGCACTTTCTGATAGCGGTCTGTCTGCCTCTGAGCTTGACAAGGTTCTGATGGTAGGCGGTTCTTCAAGAATCCCTGCTGTTCAGGAAGCTGTTCGTCAGAAGCTCGGCAAAGAACCTTTCAAGGGCATCAATCCTGATGAATGCGTAGCTCTTGGTGCAGCTCTCCAGGGCGGCGTACTTGGCGGTGACGTTAAGGACGGTCTGCTGCTTCTGGACGTAACTCCTCTGTCACTTGGTCTTGAAACAATGGGCGGCGTATGCACAAAGATCATTGAGAGAAATACAACTATTCCTACAAAGAAGAGCCAGATCTTCTCAACAGCAGCTGATAATCAGACAGCCGTTGATATCAACGTTCTTCAGGGTGAGCGTGAATTTGCAAGAGATAACAAGCAGCTCGGTACATTCCGTCTGGATGGTATCGCTCCTGCAAGAAGAG
The DNA here is from genome assembly GCA_910579955.1 of uncultured Ruminococcus sp. Lineage (GTDB taxonomy): Bacteria > Bacillota > Clostridia > Oscillospirales > Ruminococcaceae > Ruminococcus_C. The sequence goes on from CAJTWE010000020.1 coordinate 26,581, forward strand.
GCGTTCCGCAGATTGAAGTAACATTTGATATCGACGCAAACGGTATTGTACACGTTTCTGCAAAGGATCTTGGAACAGGCAAGGAACAGAATATCTCCATTACAGCTTCAACAAATATGTCTAAGGAAGACATCGACAAGGCTGTAAAGGAAGCTGAGGCTTACGCTGAGGAAGATAAGAAGCGCCGTGATGAAGTAGATACAAAGAATCAGGCAGAGAGCCTTATTGGTCAGTGTGAAAGCACAATGGCAGAGCTTGGCGACAAGGTAGACGCTGCTGATAAGAGTGATATTGAAGCTAAAATGGCAGATCTGAAAAATGCTATTTCTGGCAACGATACAACAGATATAAAGGCAAAGTCTGACGCACTTCAGCAGGCACTTTATGCAATGTCATCTAAGATGTACCAGCAGCAGGGCGGCCCTGATATGAGCAATATGGGCGGTGCAGGTCCTGACATGGGCGCAGGTAATGCAGGCGGCGGCGCAAACGGCGACGACGTTGTAGATGCTGATTTTAAAGAAGTATAAGCGGAAAATCCGCAGTAAATAAGCAATAAAGGCAATCGGGGCGGATAGGAAAAATTATTCGTCCCGCGTTGTCATGTTAAGGAGTAAAGACATGGCAGAAGAAAAAAGAGATTATTATGAGGTCCTCGGGCTGAAAAAAGGCGCTTCCGATGACGAGATAAAAAAAGCATTTAAGACTATGGCGAGAAAATACCATCCGGATCTGCATCCGGGTGATAAGGAAGCAGAGGAAAAGTTCAAAGAGATAAACGAGGCATACGGCGTATTATCTGATGCCGATAAAAAGGCACGATATGATCAGTTTGGTCATGCAGGTGTTGATCCTAACTATGGCGGTGGCGGCGGAGCTGCCGGCTATGGCGATATAAACGATATCTTTGACAGTATTTTTGGCGGATTTGGCGGCGGATTCGGAGGCTTTGGCGGCGGAACACGCTCAAATCCTAATGCCCCACGAGCAGGCGGAGATACAAAGGTAAATCTTACTATAGACTTTTTAGAAGCATGTAAGGGCGTTTCAAAAACTGTAAGTATACAGCATTTGGAAAAATGTTCTAATTGCAGCGGTACGGGTGCAGATGCAGGCAGTAAGAAAGTAACTTGTACTGCTTGCGGAGGCAGCGGCCACAGAACAGAACGTAGACGTTCACTTCTGGGTACTATGGAAACTCTGGTTACATGTTCATCATGTAATGGTAAGGGTCATATTATAGAGAATCCATGTAAAAAGTGCGGCGGTGCAGGCAGATTCCGTACTACAAGCAATTTCGAGGTAAAGATCCCTGCCGGTATAAACGACGGTCAATCTATTTGTCTCAGCGGAAAGGGCGACGCAGGTACAAACGGCGGTCCAAGCGGCGATGCATACCTTACAATTTTTGTAAGAGAGCATGAGCTGTTTAAGCGTAACGGCAATGATATTTACTGCGAAGTGCCCATTACTTATGCACAGGCTGCCCTTGGAGCAGAGATAAAAGTACCTACAATTGACGGCAGCGTGGCATATACTATTGATGAGGGCACTCAGAGCGGTACTAAGTTCAGACTTAGAGGCAAGGGCGTTAAGTATATTAATCGTGATGCACGTGGCGATCAGTATGTAACTGTATCTGTGGAAGTTCCTAAAAAGCTTTCAAAGAAGCAGAAAGAGCTTTTAAAGGATTTCGATGAATCACTCGATGAAAAGAATAACACTAAACAAAAAGGCTTTTTCGATAAGCTGAAAGATATGTTTGACTAATAAAAATGCAAAAAAAGCTCAGCGTTAAAAACTGAGCTTTTTTTAACAGGTTTTCCCAAGGATTCAACACCTTAAATTCACTTTTCAACCTTTGTTTCAACAGTGTGTTGAAATACAAAAGCCCTGTATTACGTTGTATACAGCTAAAAGATTACAAATTGAATACAATCTTTGAAAATAGCAGCTATAGCAGTAATCTTTTTGTAATATTTGTAATTCTAAAGAAACAGTGTTTCAACTTGTTGTTGAAAGCTTTGTTGAAACACTTTGGAAAGGATATGGAAAACTATTTCCGGAAACTGGGAAAAGAACGTAATCTCGCATATTTTACCAATGTTAAAAAGTTAGATTCATAGTATAAAACGTTATGGAAAACTCATACTATTTCCACATTGCACATGGTGCAAAATAATTTTAAACCGAAAATTTGAGGTGAATACTATGAAGAGATGGCTCTCACTTACAGCAGCCTCGGTAATGCTTATGTGTTTTGTTACCGGCTGCGGCAAGAATGACGGCGATGTAAATTCAAAGGGCACTACAGAGAGCAGCAAGGTTACCGAGGAAGTTACCTCCGCAACCGAAAAGGCTACAGAAAACAATAGAAACGATAATACAGATAATGGAGTTGTCGGTGATATTGTAACAGATGCCGGAGATATGGTAGAGGACATTGTGACAGATGCCGGTGACATTGTAGATGACATAATTCCCGGTGACTCTGAAAATACAACTACAGAAACAACTAGATAATTTTATTAAGCATTAAGCTGCTGTTTTGTTACGGCAGCTTTCTTTTTTGTCATAAATATACAAATATTGCCTTTTATAATTGTTGTCTTTCATACAATTTTATATTATTGCTTGCAATTTGATTTTGTTTATGGTAAAATAGGATAGACGTATGCTGTTTAAAGGGAGTGAAATCGTGTCTAATAAGGATAAATTCATAGAGATTTTTGAAAAAAACATAAAACGTGCCGGAGCTGATAAGCTTCTTGCGTGGCTTTGTTCTGACAGCAGTGATTTTTTTACTGCACCGTCAAGTACACGTTACCACGGTTCTTATGAGGGCGGTCTGGTGGAGCATAGCCTCAACGTTTATGAGTGCTTGAAGGATTACCTAAGCCGTCCCAGAACAAAGGAGCTTTACGGTATGGACTATTCTGAAGAATCCATTGCAATTGCTGCGCTTCTTCATGATATCTGTAAGGTGAATTTTTACGGTGTAGATTACCGTAATGCTAAAAATGCTCAGGGTGTATGGGAGAGAGTCCCCTATTATACAGTTCACGATGAGCTTCCCTATGGCCACGGCGAAAAATCGGTATATATAGTATCAGGTTTTATGCGGCTTTCACGGGAGGAAGCTTTTGCAATACGCTATCATATGGGATTTTCTGGAAATGAGGATAAAGGGATTGTAGGGCAGGCTCTTGAAAAATTTCCGCTTGCACTGGCGCTTAACGTTGCCGACATGGAAGCGGCGTATTTTCTGGAAGGTTCTAAGAAATAACTTTTTTAATAAAATTTGGAGGGTTTATAACAATGCATTGGTATGACAACGCTATTATGTATCACATCTATCCGCTGGGATTTTGCGGAGCACCTAAGGTAAACGACGGAGGAGAAGTAGTAAATCGCCTTGAAAAAATCAGGGAATGGATACCTCATCTGCTTGAAATGCAGATAGATGCCGTTTATTTCGGCCCTGTGTTTGAATCTGCTGAACATGGCTATGATACTACTGATTATAAGCTTATTGATCGTAGACTGGGAACAAATGAGCTTTTCAAGGAAATTTGTGATGAACTTCATGCAAACGGTATCCGTGTTATCCTTGACGGTGTATTCAATCACGTAGGACGTAATTTCTGGGCATTCAAGGACGTTCAGGAAAAGGGACAGAATTCTCCTTACTGTTGTTGGTTTGCAGGTCTTAATTTCGGCGGCAGCAGCCCTTGCGGCGATCCTTTCTGGTATGAGGGCTGGAATGACTATTATAATCTTGTAAAGCTTAATCTCCATAATCAGGACGTTTGCAATCACCTTCTTGACGCTGTTGGCTACTGGATGGATGAATTTAAGATTGATGGTATTCGCTTTGATGCGGCTGATTGCGTTGACTTTGGCTTCTTTAAGCAGATAAGAAGTTTCTGCAAGGGCAGAAATCCTGAATTCTGGCTCATGGGTGAGATCATTCACGGCGACTATAACCGTTGGGCAAACCCTGAAATGCTCGACAGTGTAACAAACTATGAGTGCCATAAGGGAATCTATTCTTCACATAATGACAAGAACTATTGGGAGATCAATTACTCTATAAATCGTCAGTTTGGCAATGGCGGTATATACAAGGGAATCCAGCTTTACAGCTTTGTTGATAACCACGATGTAGACCGTCTGGCAAGCAAGCTCACAGATGCAAGATACAGAAAGCTTTGTTATACGCTTATGTATTGTATGCCTGGTATCCCGTCCGTTTATTATGGCAGTGAATATGGCATAGAAGGCAAACATGAAAATAATTCTGATGACGGCCTCAGACCATGTCTTGATCTTTCTCAGCTTGAAGCTACAGGCGATAGGGATCTTTATCGTCATATTGTAAAGCTTGGCAGAGTTTATAAGGCATATCCTGAGCTTAGAACAGGCGGATTTGAGACTGTAAATGTTCAGAACCGTCAGCTCCTGTTCAGAAGAGAATATGAGGGCAGAAATGTTTACGTTGCGCTGAATCTGGACGATCAGTCTTACTGGTTGAATTTCCGTCCGAACTGCGGAAGTCTTGTTGACGTTCTGTCGGGTGTTCCTGCAAGAATGGAAAATGGCAATGCTATTATTGAAATGCCGCCATTCTCCAGCATGATTTTTGTAGAGGATGACATTGTAAACGGTACACCTGAGCCAGAGAGAGTTCCTGTTGAAAACGTAGAGCAGGAAACTGTTGAAATCGGTGCAAGATACCGTCATTATAAGGGCGGAGAGTATGAGATCCTCACTATTGCACAGCACACAGAGACAAATGAAGAGCTTGTTGTTTATAAGAATGTTGAGAATGGGCACATTTGGGCAAGACCTAAGGCTATATTCCTGTGTGATGCAAACGGCGAGAAGAGATTCATCAAGCTGTAATATAATAAGATATGGAACATAACACAATAAAAGGCGCTATTCTCGACCTTGACGGTACGCTCCTTGATTCTATGAATGTGTGGCATAATATAGATATAGAGCTTCTTGAAATGTATAATATATCGCCACCTGAAAATATATCCGAAATAGTTAAGAAAATGACTATTGATGACTTTTCTCATTATTTTGTAAGAGAATTCCTGCTGCCTGTTACTCCTGATGAGATCAGAGAGCAGATAGAACAAATGGCAGCAGAGCAGTATGTAAGTGTTCTGCCCTTGAAGGACGGAGCAGAACAGTTTCTTGAAGGGCTGGATAAACTGGGCATATCCTATGGTATTGCTACTGCAACTTATCCTAAACTCGCAAGAGCTGCTCTTGACAGGCTGGGTTTAACGTCACGGATACAATTTCTTATTACAGAAGAAGAGCTTGGAGTCGGGAAAACAGAGCCGCTCATATACTATGAGGGTGCAAAGCAATTAGGTCTTGGCAAAAGGCAGATACTTGTGGCAGAAGATGCCCTGCACAGCGTTCTCACAGCGAAAAAGGCAGGATTTTTTACAGCAGGTGTATACGATCCTGCCACACCTTCTGAGGAATGGCAGCAGATATGTGCGAATGCTACGATTTCGGTAAAGAAAATTTCAGATATTCTAAAGCTTATCTGAACCTCTGAACTATCAATTAAAGGATGATACTATGGAGCTTAGATGCGAACCGCTGACAGGCGGAGTATATGTTTATTCAAGCGAAGAACACAGATTTGGCACAGATGCCTTTCTTCTGGCAAGCTTTTCAGGCTGGCGGAGGAAAGATCTTGCAGTTGACCTTGGCACAGGCTGCGGTATAATTCCAATGATAATGCAGAGAAATGATCCTCCAAAGCATGTTTGGGGCGTAGAGATACAGGAGCAAGGCATAAAACAGTTTAGAATGGGCATTGAAAAAAGCGGCATTAGCGCTGACAGAATAACGCCTGTACTTGCAGATCTGAAAACCCTATGGGCAGATGCACCAATTGGGAAATGCGATCTTGTCACATGCAATCCGCCTTACAAGGCATATCAAGCAGGAATAGAAAGCAGCCTTACAGCTCAGAAAATTGCACGTCATGAGGTGCTTTGCAATATTTATGATGTGTGCGCTGCCGGCTGTAAGCTTTTGAAATTTGGCGGCAGATTATGCATTTGTAACAGACCGGAGCGGTTGCCCGACTGCATGGATGCTATGAAAAAAAATGGTATTGAGCCGAAACGGCTTCGATTTGTTTCAAAAAATCCTGAAAGTGCGCCTTGGCTGTTTCTGCTTGAGGGGAAAAAAGGCAGTAAGCCGTTTATGCAGGTAGAACCACAGCTTTATGTTAGAACGGAAGCAGGAGATTCAGAAGAAATACGCAGGCTGTATGAGCCATTTCCACGGGAGGACGGTAAAAAAAGATGAGCGGTACTCTTTACATAATAGGAACGCCTATCGGCAACTTGGAGGATATAACTCTCAGGCAGCTTAGAATGCTTGAAGAGGTCGACTTCATAGCCGCAGAGGATACAAGAGTTACAAGAAAGCTTTTAAGTCACTATAATATAAAAACTCCTGCGGTTAGCTTTCACGAGCACAGCGGAGAAGCGGGAGCGAGAAGAATCGCTCAAAGAATAGAGAGTGGTGAAAGCTGCGGTATAGTCACAGATGCAGGAATGCCCTGTATATCTGACCCCGGAGAACCGCTTATAAAGCTCTGTTATGAAATGGGTATACCTGTAACGGTAGTTCCCGGGCCAAGTGCGGTGGTAACGGCTATTGCTCTGGCAGGACAGGCATCGGGACAATTTGTATTTGAGGGATTTCTTCCAGTACCTAAAAAGGAACGTTCAGAGCGCCTTAAACGTCTTATAAGGGAAACAAGAACTATTATCTTATACGAAGCGCCTCATAAGCTTGTTAGAACGCTTGCAGACCTATCGGAAGCGCTGGGTGCGAATAGAAGTATATCTCTTTGCAGAGAGCTTACAAAGGTGCATGAGGAGGTAATCCGTACATGTTTGGGAGAAGCTCAGGAGCTTTACAAAGAGCGTGAACCGAGAGGAGAATATGTTCTTGTAATATCAGGTGCAAATGAGCCCGCAGATATGGAAGAAAAAACATACACTCTTGAAGAGGCTGCACGTCTTGCACAGAGCTACGCAGCAGAGGGCATGAAAAAGCGTGAAGCCTGTAAAAAAGCAGCAGAAGAAACAGGTCTGCGAAGTAACGAGATTTATGGAGCTATTAATTAGATAAAGGAGAAGAAATGCCACGATTTTTTACTGAAAAGGTATCCTCTGATATTATTTGTATAACAGGAGAAGACGCTAATCATATTGGCAGATCGCTGCGTATGCGTATTGGAGACGATCTTACTGTATGCTCAGAGGGCAGAGATTATCATTGCAGAATTACGTCTATAACGCCTGATGAGGTGGTTCTTGAGGTGATATCCTCAGAGCTTTGTGCTGCTGAGCCTACGGTGAATATTACGTTATATCAGGCAATTCCAAAATCTGATAAGCTTTCATCTATTATACAGAAGTCCGTAGAACTGGGAGCAGTACGAATAGTTCCGGTACTTACGAGAAGGTGCGTTGCACGTCCTGCAAAAAAAGAATTTGAGAAAAAGCTTTCACGTCTCCAGAAAATCGCAGAGTCCGCAGCAAAGCAGTCAGGCAGAGGCATTATTCCGGAGGTTGCAAATATGATAACCTTTGACGAAGCTGTAACCGAGATGTCACAGGCTGATGCAGCAATGCTTTTTTACGAAGAGGGAGGCGTGCGTTTTAACGAAGTGCCGCTTCAAAATGTTCGTGATATAGCTGTATTTATTGGCAGTGAGGGCGGACTTGATCCGATGGAAGCAGAAAAAGCAAGGAATACAGGCATATATAACGTATGGCTTGGGAATCGTATTCTCAGGTGCGAAACTGCTCCAATAGCAGTTATATCAGTGCTAATGCATCTTACTGGCAATATGTGAAAATAAGGTGTTGCTTTTATGATTTTCTCTGAAAAATGCGTGAATAACGCTTGTATTTTTAAAAGATATGTGGTATAATAAATTTAACAGAAGAAAATAGGTACTGCGGAGCCGTAACTGTCAATAGAATGTCCGCAGAGAAAGAGGTATTATTATGAAGGCAAGTACAATTGTAGCAATCATTCTTGCAACAGGAGCTGTTGTTATGGGAACTCTTATGATGCTTTCCAAGAGAAAGAAGAAGTCCGCTGCGGACAGCTGTTGTGATTTTGAAGGTCTGGACTGCTGCTGTTCAGATGATGACCTTGATGACATTTGCGACAGTGCTTGTGACTGTGTTGATGATGTCAAGGATGCTATTGATGACGTGATTGACAATATTACTGATTGAAAATCTTGAGCAAAAAATAAGTCGCTGTCCTGATAATAGGATAGCGACTTTTTATTTTATATGAGCTTTTAGTTTATTTTAAATTTTAATTTCTCTTTTTCTTTATAGTGAAAGCACCTGCTGCAAGAGCGGCTGCTGCTACAGCTGAAACAACAATAGCAATTACACCTTCGTCAGCAGTCTTTGATACTGTATTGGTGGTAGTGTTGTTATTGTAGCCGTTATTGCTGTAACCACTGTAAGTAATAGTTCTTGTAGTGGTTGTAGTAGTTGTTGTTTCCGGCTCGGCAAGACCCTCTACTGTAAATGTTACGAAAAGAATGTCATCTGCATTTGCCTTGAAATCTTCAGAAACGCTTAAATCCTCAATATCCTGATCCTTGTTTATAATATTCAGAAGATATGTCTTGGAAGTCTGGTCCGTAGTGAAAGCGTCGGAAGCAGTGCTGTCGAAGCTGAAATTTGTGGTAAGGTTTTCGTCTTTACCGATCTTTATACCTGTTACCTTAAATTTGAAATCAGCTGCGGTTTCTGTAGTTACATCACTTTCCAGAACTATGGAGTCAATAACTGCTGCTGCATCTTCGGCAGAAAATTTGTATTTTACAGTATATGTGCCGTTTGTAGAAAATTCCACTGCATTTTCGCTCTGGATGTTGCCGCCGCCGTTGAAAGAAAGCCATGCCTTATACTTTACCGGTGCGGTAGTAGTTGTTGTTGTGTCGGAAGTTTCTGATGTATCAGTAGTATCTGTAGTTGTTTCAGATGTTGTTGTATCTGCCTGTTCACTTACAGTTGTAGTTGTTACATCAGTAGTTGTAGTAGTTTCGTCAGCATAAACAGCAGCAGAAGCTGATGCAAACGCACTTACAGAAACGATAGCAGACGCAGCTGCTATAAGCTTTTTGAAAACATTCATTGTAGTATCTCCTTTTGTTTTTATTTTTATAAATTAAAAATTATTTTCTCTTTCTTCTTGCTGTAAAGGCAGCTGCTGCAAGTGCTGCTGCTGCTGTACCAGCGGCAACAATAGCAATAACTCCAGGGTCGGCAGTCTGAGAAACAGTGTTTGTAACAGTTCCGGTAACGACCTGCGTTCCTACTGTTGTTGCAGGGAAAACTTCGGCAGTAGTTATTTCAGTAGTTGTTGTAACAGGTGCGGAAGCAACGCCGGAAATACTGAAATCAATTACCAGTTTGTCATACATAGTAGCAGTTTCAGGGAAATTTGTAGCTATAGCCTTTGCTGCATCAGGGCCGAAATTATAGAGTATATTCAGACGATGACAGCCGTTGGCATTTTTTGTCTGTATGGCTTTTGAAGCATCAAACGGTACGTCAACATTATATCCCTCAGACTTTTCTATATAGATACTATTTACTGTTATCTTTGCATCTGGTATAGAAGCGGAGTCAATATTAGTGTCAAGAACCAATGTTGTTATAGAGCTTGCACCTGTCTGAAAATCGTAGGAAACACTATAATCTCCGTCATAAGAGATAGCTTCAGAATTATCATTTTTCTGATCCCAAAGTTCTTTATCTGCATTTATACCCATTAATACAGTATAAGGTGCAGAGTAAACAGGAGAAAGTGACTTTTCTGCGGCAGAAGCTGTAAGAGAGGACGCAGCAAGTACGCCTATGGATACAGCTGCTGTGAAAGCTATGCAAATTCTTTTTATGATGTTCATTTTGCATACTCCTTTTTATATGTATTTATATAGACATATTATATCACAACAGATTCATTATGTCTAGTATTATTTTTAATTTTCATCATTCCATCACTTCAATTACTTTTTCTATAAGGGTAAGAGGCTTCATATTCTTTGAAATTGAAACTCCTATGTATGGTTTTTTCAGGCTGTTGAATATAATTTTGCCACGGAATTCCGAAGCAAGAGCTGTTACCTGCTCCTGTGATGGATTGGTGATAAAGAAATATATCTTGTCATTTCGCTGATTTATTTCTGTAATACCAAGCTTTGCCGCACGGTTTCTGAGAAGGGATACGGAAATAAGTCCCATTATTTCTGACGGCGGCTCTCCGTATCTGTCTATGATCTCATCAAGGAGATCCAGCTTATCATCTTCCGTTTCAACAGCAGCTATTTTACGGTACATAGAAAGGCGCTGACTCAGACTTTCAATATAATTTTCCGGAATATGTGCGTTTATCTGAACGTCAACGATACATTCCGCAGCCTTTTCCGGTTTTTCTCCACGTTCCTCAGCCACAGCTTCGCCGAGAAGCTTTAGGTACATATCATAGCCTACCGATTCCATATGACCATGCTGTCTGCCACCTAAAATACTTCCTGCACCTCTTATTTCGAGGTCACGGAGTGCGATTTGGAATCCACTTCCGAATTGTGTGAATTCTTTCATAGCAGCAAGACGTTTTGCAGATACTTCCGAAATGGATTTATCCCTTTTAAATGTGAAATATGCATATGCTCTTCGGCTGCTGCGTCCTACTCGTCCTCTTAGCTGATAAAGCTGAGAAAGCCCGAAATAGTCAGCATTTTCCAGAATAAGTGTGTTTACATTTGAAACGTCAACGCCGGTTTCAATGATAGTTGTACATACAAGAACGTCTATTTCCTGTTCTACAAGCTGCCGCCATATCTCGGACATTTCGTTTTCGCTCATTCTTCCGTGTGCAACGCCTATACGGGCTTCCGGTAAAGCCTGTCTTATTTTTGACGCAGTAAACTCAATAGTATCCACACGATTATGGATATAGTAAACCTGACCTCCACGTCTCAGCTCACGTTCAATAGCGCCTATTATCATGCCGAAGCTGTATTCTAAAACATAGGTCTGTACAGGATGTCTGTCCTGTGGGGCTTCTGCAATAACGGACATATCACGTATACCACTCATTGCCATATTGAGAGTTCGTGGAATAGGCGTTGCGGAAAGTGTGAGAATATCCACACCGGAGAACATTTCCTTAAATTTTTCTTTATGCGCAACGCCGAAACGTTGTTCTTCGTCTATGATGGCAAGGCCAAGGTTTTTGAATTTTACGTCTTTTTGTACGATTCTGTGAGTGCCGATTATAATATCAGCGGTTCCCTTTTCCATACGTTTTATAGTTTCTTTTTGCTGCTTTGGAGTACGGAATCTTGACAGCAGCTCTATATTTACAGGGAATGCCTCAAATCTTCTGAGAGCTGTCTGGTAGTGCTGCATTGCGAGTACTGTAGTAGGCACTAATATAGCGCACTGTTTGCCGCTGAGTACGCATTTCATGGCAGCACGAAGTGCGACCTCAGTTTTGCCGAAGCCGACATCTCCGCAAAGAAGTCTGTCCATAGGGCGGATATTTTCCATATCTGCCTTGATCTCTTCTATTGCGTTAAGCTGATCGTCTGTTTCAATATATGGAAAGCGCTGTTCAAAGTCACGCTGAACTTCATCGTCGGGTTCAAAAGCAATGCCCTTTGCCTGTTCACGTTTAGCGTAAAGTGCTGTAAGCTCCTTTGCCATATCTTTTACTGCACGCTTTACATTGTTTCGAGTTTTCTGCCATTCGGAGGATGATAGCTTATGCAGCTTTACGCCGGTGTCATCACGAGAACCAATGTATTTTGAAACAAGATCCATCTGAGTGACAGGAACATAAAGATTTTCATTTCCTGCATACTGGATCATTATGTAATCTTTGGTTATATCCTCAAGGCATAGTTTTTTTATACCTGCAAAACGTCCGATTCCGTGGAGAGCATGAACCACAAGATCTCCTTTTGAAAGGTCAGCAAGAGAACGCAGTTCCTTTCCGGGAGCTGATTTTGGCTTTCTGCTTTTTGAACGAAGTGCCTTTGCCTGAGTTATAAGAGCTGTTTTTATCTCAGGATAGGAAAATCCGCTGGAAAAGCTGCCTGTCATAAGATAAACGTGCCCCTTTTTCCACGATGCGGCTTCATCGGCGATACTGCATGAAAATCCATCCTTTTCAAGATCGCTTTTTATTATTGGCAGCGTTTTTTCACTTCCTGCTGCAAGCATAATACAGTAGCCCATTTCGCACAGCTCCTGCAAATCTTCTGTAAGCTGGCGCATTTCACCGCCCCATGGTGCGGACTGGAACGCATCTACAGAGATAAGCTTTTTAAAGTCTACGTGTTCCCCGCCCTGTAAAAAGTTGCTTGCGTAGATGCAGAAGCCGCATTTTTCAGCTTCATGCTGAATAACAGGCAGCTCTGCCATGTGACCTGTAAGCTTGCTGCAAAGGGTTCCCTCTTCAAGCATTATCTTCACATCTTCCTGATAACGCTGAGATATATTATTTGCTGTACCAACAGAGCCAGAAAACTCGCTGAAAATAATGCAGCCAAAATCATACTCAAATATAAGCGGCAGCTTGTCATATATAATGGGTATATATTTATCTATATTGCTTAGGCTAAGACCGTCACGAAGTGCGGCGGCATCATTTTTCAGAATTTCCTTTGCGGCAGGAGCACGTTTTCCACGTAGAGAATCTGCAAGGATACTTATTTTTTCAGAGAGACTGACATAGTCGCATATGACCTCTTTGGCAGGAGGAATAATCACTTCTTCAAGTGCAGAGATACGTCTCTGACTTTCTGTGCTGAATTCTGAAACAGTATCTATTTCATCGCCCCAAAGCTCTATTCTAATAGGATTTACAGCTTGCGGAGGGAAAATATCTACAATTGCACCACGTACAGCAAACTGCCCCTGACCTTCAACCGTATCGGCACGGACGTATCCCATATTCAGAAGGCTTTTTGTAAATTCTGTAAGTTCTACTGTTTTTCCTACGGAAAGCGATATACTAATGCTTTCAAGCTGCTTCTTTGGTATAACAGGCTGCATTACTGCTTCTATAGATGCAGATACAACTTTGCATGAACCATTTATAACATCGGAAAGCGCTGCAAGTCGTCCGCATACGAATTCGCCGGAAATTCCCTCCACAGGAGCTAAAACAAGTTCTCTTGCAGGAAAAAGAGCTGCTGTGTGTGATGCTTCTGATGGAGACATAGTGTTTATGTCGCTGCAAATACGTCTTGCCTCGTTTTCGTCTGGTGATATTATAAGTACTGGTTTTCCGGTTTTTTTGGCAAGTACAAGTGCAAGCTGTGCCTTGTGAACAATGGAAAGCCCTGTAAGTGACACAGGAGATGTATTGTTCTGAATGCAGTTGTCAAGTGTTTTATAAGCGGAAAGCGTTTGGAATGTATTTTCAAAAAAGCTCATTTTTCGCTCCTTTCTGCGAATATAATTCAGATTAAAAGATATAAAAATCAAAAAAATTTATTGATTTATGTATTCTGCTTTTGCTGTTTTATTTACTGCTGAATTTATTCATAGCCTCGTCTATTTTTCCCTGAACGATAAGCTCTGCTGCTTTTGCTGCATTTTGCAGAGCAGGTTCAAGCGCTTTTGTATCATCCTCGGTAAATTTGCTCAGCACCCAGTCCGCAAGATCATAGTCAGGGCGTGGCTTTGCCCCAACGCCGATGCGTATCCTTGGAAATTCGTCTGTACCCAGAAGAGCAATTATACTCTTCATTCCATTGTGTCCTCCGGCACTTCCCTTTCGTCTGATACGCAGCTTACCCGGTGGCAGAGTTATGTCATCATAAATTATAACAACTCTCTCAGGGGGAATTTTGTAGAAATCCGCCGCTGCTGATACAGCTTCGCCGCTTAAATTCATAAAAGTACCGGGCTTTAGGAGTAGACATCTCTCTTTGCCTACTGTACCGTCACCGCAGTCACCTTTGAATTTTTTTGTTTTTACGTCAATACTGCACATTTTTGCAAGCTCATCAAGTCCCATAAATCCTGCATTGTGTCTTGTATTTGTATATGCAAGTCCCGGGTTTCCGAGACCTGCTATTATCCATGAAATTTTACCGGATGCATTATTTGAACGCTCTTCCTCCAGCGATTTAAAAATATCGAAAATACTCATAATTTACCTCTCAACCTATCTATAACCTGCATAATGCGGTACTGAAAAAATATCAGCACCGCATTTGTTTCTATTACTTTTTATTATTCTTATCTTTAGCCTTGTCTTTTTCTGCAAAGAGTTTGTTTTTCAGCTTTCTAAGGCTGTAGCCCTCTTTGACTTTAAGCTGCCCTCTTTCAACAGCGAGCGCATAGTCCGGAACGTCCTTTGTGATAGTAGAACCAGCCGCCGTGTAAACGCCGTTTCCAAGCTTTACAGGAGCGATGAGATTGGTGTTGCAGCCGATAAAGCAGCTGTCGCCGATCTCGCATCTCTGTTTGCTTATTCCGTCGTAGTTTACAGTAACAGTACCGCAGCCGAAGTTTACTTTCTTTCCTACATCGCTGTCGCCTACATATGTGAGATGTGCGATAGATGTCTGTTCACCTACAGTAGAGTTCTTTACTTCTACGAAATCGCCTATTTTTACGCCGCTTTTTATATAAGAATTCGGTCTTATATGTACGAAAGGCCCTATTTTAACATTGTCCTCAATTACAGAATTATAAGCCTGTACATTGTTTAGCTTGCAGTGCTGACCAATAGTTGTATTGTCTATTATACAGTTTGGACCGATCTTGCAATGAGAACCTATTTTAGTTTTGCCCTTTAAAATAGTTCCCGGCTGAATAACTGTCGCAGCTTCGATCTCAACGTCAGTACCAATAATAACGCCGTCAGTGCATATAAAATCAACGCCGCCGTCCATATGCTTTTCAATGACCTTCTGTCTTGCGTTTTCACGCAGCATAAGCAGGTCTTTTCGTGTATTTGCGCCGAGTATAACGTCTGTATTTTCTGTAAGATATACGCCGGCTCTTCTTCCTTCTGCAATCGCAATGCCTATTGTGTCTGTGAGATAATATTCACCCTGTGCGTTTTGAGGTGTAAGCTTTGATAAAAATTCCAAAAGATCAGCTGTTTTAAACCAGTAAGCTCCCGAATTTACTTCCTTTATCTTTTTTTGTGCCGCAGAAGCGTCCTTTTCTTCAACTATCTCAGAAATACCGTCGCTTTCGCTGCGGATAATTCTTCCATATCCATAAGGCTTATCAAGTTCTGCTGTAATTACTGTAACGGAATTGTTTTGAGCGTTATGAAGCTCCAGTGCATTCTTTATTGTTTCGGCATCCATAAACGGAGCGTCGCCGCATAGAATAAGTGTGTTGCCCTCAGTATTCTTTTCAATAAAACTTTTTGCCTGCATCACAGCATGACCTGTACCTAAACGCTCGCTCTGTAATGCTGTTTCGTATTTTCCGTTTATATAATGCTCAATATATTCAGCTTTATATCCAGTGATTATACACAGCTCTGAAACCTCTGCCTCCTCACATGCTCTGATGACCCAGCCAAGCATTGGTACATCAAGAATCTCAAGCATGGGCTTTGGAATGTCAGCCTTCATGCGTTTGCCGTGACCTCCGGCAAGAATAATAGCTTGATTCATAAAAAACTTCCTCTCTTAAAGATATTTTGCATAAATGGATTTTGCCATAAAATGCTATACATATATATTATTACAAATTTTGAAAGATTTTGCAAGAGTTATTTTTGAAAAAAGCATCGAATTTGTAATTTTTGTACAAGTTGCTAAAAAAATTGTCTTAAATTTTTTGGAAAAAAGGTATGGTAATTTTAGGTATAATATGGTATAATAAAAATACGACTGGTTTGGGTAGGGTGATGTGCGACTCTACCACGCTTTCCGGACATACCACGGACAGCATTACCGGTTATAACGAAAAAACGGAGGTATAACTCGAAATGAAGAAGTATGTTTATCTATTCACAGAAGGTAACGCAACAATGAGAGAGCTTCTCGGTGGTAAGGGCGCAAACCTGGCAGAAATGACAGGTCTGGGTCTGCCAGTACCGCAGGGCTTCACAATTTCCACAGAGGCTTGTACACAGTATTATGAAGATGGCCGTAAGATCAATGATGATATCAAGGCTCAGATCATGGAATACATCGGCAAGATGGAAGAGATCACTGGCAAGAAGTTCGGTGATAAGGAAAATCCGCTGCTGGTATCCGTACGTTCTGGTGCAAGAGCATCAATGCCTGGTATGATGGATACAATCCTCAACCTGGGTCTGAACGAAGATGTTGTAGAAGTAATGGCTGCTAAGTCCGGTAATGAGCGTTGGGCTCGTGACTGCTACAGAAGATTCATCCAGATGTATTCTGACGTAGTTATGGAAGTTGGTAAGAAGTACTTTGAAGAGCTCATCGACAAGATGAAGGAAGAGCGTGGCGTAACTCAGGACGTTGACCTGACAGCAGAAGATCTGAAGATTCTGGCTGAGCAGTTCAAGGATGAGTACAAGGCAAAGATCGGCAGCGACTTCCCAACAGATCCTGTAGAGCAGCTGATGGGCGCAGTTGAAGCCGTATTCAGAAGCTGGGATAACCCAAGAGCTAACGTATACAGAATGATGAATGATATCCCTTATTCTTGGGGTACAGCTGTAAACGTACAGATGATGGCATTTGGTAACATGGGTGATACATCCGGTACTGGTGTTGCATTTACAAGAAACCCTGCAACAGGCGAAAAGAAGCTCATGGGTGAGTTCCTGATGAACGCACAGGGCGAAGACGTTGTTGCTGGTGTACGTACTCCTCAGCCAATTCAGCAGCTCGCTGACACAATGCCTGAGGTTTATGAGCAGTTCACAAACATCTGCAAGACTCTGGAAGATCACTACAGAGATATGCAGGATATGGAATTCACAATCGAAGACAAGAAGCTGTATATGCTCCAGACCAGAAATGGTAAGAGAACAGCTGCTGCTGCTATCAAGATCGCTTGTGATCTGGTAGAAGAAGGCATGATCACAGAGGAAGAAGCACTGATGCAGATCGATGCTAAGTCTCTGGACGCTCTGCTCCACCCACAGTTTGACGCTGCTGCTCTTAAGAAGGCAGTTCCAGTTGCATCTGCACTGGCAGCATCTCCTGGTGCAGCTTGCGGTAAGGTTGTATTCACAGCTGACGACGCTAAGGAATGGGCTGCAAAGGGCGAAAAGGTTGTTCTGGTTCGTCTGGAAACATCTCCTGAAGATATCGAAGGTATGGTTGCAGCTCAGGGTATCCTGACTGTACGTGGCGGTATGACATCTCACGCAGCCGTTGTTGCTCGTGGTATGGGTACTTGCTGTGTATCTGGTTGCGGCGCAATCAAGATGGACGAAGAAAACAAGAAGTTCGAGCTGGCTGGCAGAACTTATGTTGAGGGCGATTACATTTCTCTCGACGGTACAACAGGTAACATCTACGGCGAAGCTATCCCAACTGTACCAGCAAACACAGACAGCGGTTACTTCGGCAAGATCATGGAATGGTCTGACAAGTACAAGAAGCTTGGTGTTCGTACAAATGCTGATACTCCTAAGGATGCTCAGCAGGCTAGACACTTCGGTGCTGATGGTATCGGTCTGTGCCGTACAGAGCACATGTTCTTCGGCGAAGGCAGAATTGATGCATTCCGTGAAATGATCTGTTCTGAAACACTTGAAGAGCGTGAAGCAGCACTGGAGAAGATCCTCCCAATGCAGCAGAGCGACTTCAAGGCACTTTACGAAGCACTGGAAGGCTGCCCAGTAACTATCCGTTTCCTGGATCCTCCGCTTCACGAATTCGTTCCTACAGAAGAAGCTGACATCAAGGCTCTTGCTGATGCTCAGGGCAAGTCTGTAGAGGACATCAAGGCTATTATTTCTTCTCTCCACGAATTCAACCCAATGATGGGTCACCGTGGTTGTCGTCTGGCAGTAACATATCCGGAAATTGCAGTAATGCAGACAAAGGCAGTTATCCGTGCAGCAATCGAAGTTAAGGCTGCTCATCCGGATTGGAATGTTACACCTGAGATCATGATTCCGCTGGTTGGCGAATCTAAGGAAATGCTGTTCGTTAAGAAGAGCGTAGTTGCAACTGCTGACGCTGAGATCGCAGCAGCAGGTGTAGATCTGAAGTATCAGGTTGGTACAATGATCGAGATTCCAAGAGCTGCTCTGACAGCTGATGAGATCGCTAAGGATGCTGACTTCTTCTGCTTCGGTACAAACGACCTGACACAGATGACATTTGGCTTCTCACGTGATGACGCTGGTAAGTTCCTGGATGCTTACTATGCAAACAAGATTTACGAGTCTGATCCGTTTGCAAGACTCGACCAGATTGGTGTAGGCAAGCTGATGAAGATGGCAATTGAGCTTGGTAAGCCGGTTAACCCGAACCTCCACGTAGGTATCTGCGGCGAGCACGGTGGCGATCCTTCCTCTATCGAATTCTGCCACAACATTGGTCTGGACTATGTATCCTGCTCACCATATCGTGTTCCGATCGCAAGACTGGCTGCTGCTCAGGCTGCTATTAAGAACAAGTAAGAAGAATATTTTCTAAGGACGAAGTCCTTTGAAGTTCGATTTTTGATTTGATTAAAAAAAATAATTCGACACCTGATTTTCGTATCATAAAGTAAAAAAGCACCATGTTTTCGGCGGACAAGCCGGCATGGTGCTTTTGTGTTGTGCGTAGTAAGTAAAAAAGCGTACAAATCAATAAAAGTTTTTTTGAGCCGGCAATTTTTTCAAAAAATGCCGGTCGCCGTCCGCAGACGGCGAAACACTCCATAGTAA